>SUZH01000006.1 GCA_015060045.1 Rikenellaceae bacterium
CGCACCCGTGCGCCGGTCGCCACCAATCAAAGCAAGCTTTGATCGTGTTGCCCCTCGACTTGCATGTGTTAGGCCTGCCGCTAGCGTTCATCCTGAGCCAGGATCAAACTCTCCATTGTAAAAAAATGTTTTGTTAAATCTTTAGCTCTAATCTCAAAGGTATTGTTTGAAATCACTCTTTCGAGTGGATAAAAACTTTAGCTGCTCAATAACTTCAAAGAACGTTGTTCGCATATTACTATAAGAACATTTCCTATTCCGAGAGGCCTTTCGACCTCGTTTTGTTTGTCCGCTTTTTCGGAGCGGAAAGTGGGGCAAAGGTAAAACCTTTTTCTTAAACCACCAAATCTTTTTGCAAGATTTTTCAAACTTTTTTTTCAGAACGTTGCTTTCGTTTTTGAGGCGAAAGCGGTTGCAAAGGTAAGACAAGTTTTTCTTTTCTCCAAATCTTTTTTGCAAGAATTTTCAAAAATTTTTCAGAACCCGTCTCTTTGCGCTTCAGAGGTCGTTTTGATCTCAAAGCGGTTGCAAAGGTAGCGACTTTTCTGATATCTGCAAATTTTTTCAGCACTTTATTCAACCTAATTGCGCACTTTTATCGCAATTCACTGAATATCTGCAGATTGGTATTTCTGTCATTTATAGACATTTGTGTCAAAAACATAAAATCAGACTCAAAACCCGAAAATCGGGTGCTTTATATATAAATATAGGTATATAATATATAGGCCGTACAACCACCCACGCCTATGCCGGGACACACTGTGCTTTCCTACGCAAAACCGCATCCGGACAAGAGCGGCCAGGTGCAGACGGACACAAAAAAAGGAGCCGCCTCAACACTGCAGCCCCTTTCAACGGTATGGTTCGAGCGTCTTTATCCTTTTTTCAGGCGTCCGCTCTGCTCCTTATACTCGTAACTATGCAGCCCCTCGGCACGGAAATCGCGGTGATAGCGTTCCAATACCTCTCGAAAAACCTCCTCGTAACGCGGAATAAAGAGATCGTCGCGCGCGGCAAGGTGCTCCAAAATCTCCTCCGCGAGCGGCAGGGTCAGCTTGAGATCGTTCTTTCCGGCGCCAAAGGTCGTACCCTGGATCGAACCGGGCGATACGTTCAAGATGCGATTTTGCGATCCGGCCTTGATCAGCTCCACATTGACACTCTCGATAAAAACCTTCAGCGCAGCCTTCGTTGCGGCGTAGACCGAGAAGAAGGGCGAGGACATGAAGCCTGCGATGCTCACCATCACGCCGCAATAGAACGCAGCATCCTGCTCGATGCGGGTATAGAAACGTTTGATAAGACGGATGACCGAAAGCGTATTGACCTGGAACGAGCGGATGATGTGCTCCTCGTCCACCTCACGAAAAAGAGCCAACCGTCCAAATCCGGCCGTGATAAAGAGGGTGTCGATATCGGTAAAGCGGTCGAAGAAGCTGTAATCCTCGGCCGTGAGGTCGAAAACATGGCTCGAGAACTTCGGATGTTGATAGGCAGGATCGACCGTGGCCTTATCGACAATATAGACCACCTCCACCTCCTCGCGCCCGGCCAGCGAAGTGGCGATCGCCAGTCCGATACCGTTGGCACCTCCGACAATCAGGGCTCGTTTCATATCTCGACGAAGTTTTGACGTTCGGTAAATTGCTGCATCAGGGCAGCCATAGCCACACTTTCGCGTTTCGTGAGACGCATCGAGTGGTAGCGATGATTATAGATGCAGGAGACAAACTCCTGAATCTCGTAACGCAGGCCCTCACCATCCCATTTGTAGAAATACTTCTTATTCTGGTTCTGGTCCTCGTAGCGCAACTCAAAGTAATCGGTCTTCCACCACGGGGCAGGGACATAGGCGTACCCCTTCGTTCCCGAGATAATGAGGTTGCCCTCGGTCTTGACGCCCAAGCCCAATTTGAACGAGCAAACCGCCTTCGGGTAGTGGAGCACTCCCTTCGTATAGACATCTACCCCACCCTCCATGAGCGAGTAGAGTGACATGCTTTTATACTCCGTGCCGAGCAGCTTGATGATCGGCAGCAGCGGATATGAGCCCAACTCATACATCGAGCCACCGGCTCGCGCAGGATCAAACTCGCGCAACGAACGATCGGGGAGCAACTTCGAGAGCGAGGCCTCGATATCGACCACCGTACCGATCACGCCGCTTTTGATCATCACCATCAGGTGGTTAAAGGCGGGGCAATGGGCCGTTTTGTTCGCCTCGATCAGTACCACATGCTGCTGTTCGGCCAGTGCATATAGTTCCTCGGCCTGTGTACGTTCGAGCACAAAAGGTGTTTCGCACAGGACATGCTTCTTCGCCTCGAGGGCGCGACGCGTATAGTCGTAGTGCGAATCGTGGGGTGTAGCCACGTAGACGGCATCGACCTCACGGAGCAACTCCTCGAAATCGGCACACGTGCGCAAGGCCGGATGCTCCTGCTTACAGCGCGCCATCACCGCCGGATCGTGGTCGTAAACGGCCGTTACCTCCACCCCGTTCACCGCCGGCACTTCGGTCAGGAATCGGCGGGCAATACGCCCCATGCCAACCACACCGATACGGGTCATGGGCTGGCTCTCCTCGCGCAGCATCGTCGATGAAATACCCTCCGTGCGCGGCAGATAGACTACGCGACAAAATTCATTCAGGTAGTCGAACTGCCCCTCCCAATCCGATCCGAGGGTAAAGATATCGATGTCGTATTTCTGGATGTCGTCAATCTTCTGACCGACATACTCCTCAATGATAATCTCGTCGGCAATGCCCGTGGCGCGTACCGCCTCGATGCGCTCCAACACATTGTTTCGTACGTTCAACTTACCGCGCTCACGATCAAAGCTATCGTTCGTAACACCCACGATCAGGTAGTCACCCAACGCCTTGGCGCGACGCAAGAGGTTGATATGCCCCTCGTGCAGCAGGTCGTACGTGCCGTATGTAATTACCTTTACCATAATTTGCTATTTTTTGTGCCGCTTCACCCACCCGAAGGTCTTGATTCCGGTATAGCGACGCCACAGATTGACCTTGCGCTCGGCGGGTACACCGTGACGGCGGATATAATCGCGCGCCCCCTCCAGCATGCGGTGAGCCACCTTCCCATCCAGGTAGGGGTCATAGTTCTCGATCACCCAACGACGCTGGCGGATCTGTTCCTCATCGTGTTGCACCTCATCGAAGGCGGCACACAACTCCGTCGGCTCCTGGATATCCTTCCAGCGAATCTCCTTGGCCGAGGCGCGCAACGTAATCACGGGTTTATCCTTGAGCAAGAACTCGTAGATGGTCGAGGAGGTATCGCTAATCATCACATCGGCCATCAGCTGATACTTAGCTACCGAGAAGTCCTCACGGTAGAGGATGTGGGGATGCTCGTCGGCCAACTGCTTGTAGGCCTCGACCCACTCGGGAGCGGTCAGCGGGTGGAGTTTGATGATCACCACCACATCGCGCTTTTCGGTCAGTTCGACCAACGCCTCGCGCATCACGGGCAGCGAGGTCAGCGACGGCGAGAAGGTCGGAGCGTAGAGGACAATCTGCTTGCGACCGCTCGCGGCTAGAATCGCCTCCCGATCTTGATCGAAGGCGTGCAGATGTTCCTTCACCCAATCCTGGCGCGGCCAACCCGTCTCCAGCACCTCGAAGTTGCGATAACGAGCCGCCAACGCCTCAAATCCGCGCGTAAAGATCGGCCCTTGCGTAAAGTAGGCATCGAAATAGTGGCGAATGATCCAATGGCCCTTCTTCTCGCTGGCGTAGCCGTGGAAGATCTGCACCTTCACGCCGGGCAGGTAGTAGGGAACGATGTTGCCCGGGCAGAAGATCACCTCGGGCGAAAAGTCGTAGGCCTGCTGCATGTCGTGCGTCCAGCGCGAAGTTATCAACGGGAAGTCGGCAATCTTTTTACGGTGCACATACCACAACACCTCGTTGCCACCCTCACGCAGTGCCTCCTGCTCGATCGGCTGAAGGATGTCGATGGCGTACTTATTTTCACAAAACAAGAGAATCCGCATAACCACATTTACTTGAGGTTAAAACGATAGAGTCGGATGATATCCTTCACGTCGCACCCACGCTTCGTGCTCTCGTAGACCTGTTCGAAGGTGTAGCGCTCCAGCTGCGTGGGCAGGAACTGCTCCGCATCCTTGCGACCGATGAGCAGATAACCCGATTCGGGTTGCTCACGCTCGAAGAGCAGGACACGGTTGTCGGTATAGAAGTTCACGACATAGAAGCGCAACATATCGGCGCTGACGTAGGAGTAGATCGGCCCCTCGGGGACAAACTCGGCCACATCGGCCGCCATCTGCTTATCCGATTTTACGTTCAGTACCGTCGGCTGATAGACACCATCCAGCGCTACAAAGAGTAGCGCCACCGAGGCGATTGTCGTCACCAAGATACGGCGATAATCTCCGCTTCTGAGGACGCGCACGACCATCCAAAGGGCCAACGCAGCCGGCAACAGAATCACGATCCAGCCCCAGAAGGGGATCGAGGCCTGCTCCAGCGCCTGCACCATCGCCCAATTCTCGGCACCATGACGACCGCCGAACAACGACTCGGGAATCCACCCCATGCGCACCACTGCAAAGACAGCAAGCAACAGCAGATTCAATCCGGCCATGAGAGCGCCAAACCACTTCAGGGCGCGATTGCGGTTGCGGTACATCGAGAGCATCCATTCGGCCAGGAAGAGGGCGATGAAGGGATAGATCGGCAACAGGTAGACGCTGCGCTTGCTCTTCGGGATGCAGTAAAAGACAAAAATCACGAGGATACTCAACAGGGCAAACAGACGCGCCGGATCCATCGTGCGGAAATACTCCTTCGTGCGCTCCCACCAAGCCTTGAGGTCGAACTTCGGGCGGGCGAACTTCATCAGCGGTAGCGCCAACAACGCCAAGAGCGTATAGGGCACATAGCCGGCAATGACCGAAATAAAGTTGTACGAGATCGGATTTTCGTGCGAAGCATAGCTCATCTTACCCACAAAGCGGTGCAGGTTCTCCTCCATGACAAGTGCCATGAACTCCTCGCCACCCTGCTGATAAGCGGCCACATACCACAAGGCCGGCAGCACGCAGCTTAAACCTCCGGCCAAAGCCATCTTCCAGAAGGCACGCCAGAAGCTACCCTCACGCATCCAAAGGAAGAGGCCTCCCACCATGCACGGCAGCAGGAATCCCACCGGGCCTTTGGTCAGTGTTGCACATCCCATCAAAAGCGCTGCCAGCCAGGGAACGCCCTTCAATCCGCGCTCCCACCAGCAATATAACGCATAGAGCGCCAGCACGATACAGGCAGTCAGGACCATATCGACGCGACAGGCAAAGCCGGCACGGTGCACCTCGAAGTTGGTCAAGGTAATGAGTCCCATCAAGAGGGCCTCCTCTTTGCCTCGACGTCGGGCGAAAAAGAGGTATCCGACCACCACCATCACGATCAGCGCCACGGCTGACGGCAAGCGGGAGCTATACTCCGACACCGCACCACCGACCACCGAGAAGAGCGTAATCATCCAGTGAAAGAAGGGAGGTTTGTAGGCCATATCACCACCGTTGTTTTCGGGCAAGATCCAGTTGCCACTCTCGAGCATCGAGTAGGCCACGATCGATTCGCGCGGTTCGCCTTTCGTATGGTAATCGGTCAGCCCCAGGAAGGGCAAAAACATCAAGCAGGCCGCCAACAGCAGCACAAGGAAACGTTTATCGGCTTTCATACACCAACTTCTGATTAAAATCAGAAACAATTATAAGAAAATATTACACGTCTTCCAAATTTTTGGTTAAATTTGTCTGATTAAACCTACTATGCAACAAGAGATCCGCTGCATGAATCGTATCCAAACAAGCCGTTTCGGCTGGGCCATGGGCTACCTGCTTTCGCTGCACGTAGCCGCCCTCGTTATCGGGGCACTCTTTCGCTTGGCGTTGTTTCTCCTGACAAGCTACGAACTACCCGAAGCGGCGCGTAACATTTCGCTTATCGCTACGGCCTTTGTCAAGGGCGTATGGTTCGACAACGTGATCGCCTGCTACCTGCTCGCCTTGCCGTTGATCGTTTTTTGGATCGCCTCGCTCTTTAACTACTCCGCGCGCTGGCTCTACCGCGCAGTTGCCCTTTGGTTTTCGCTGCTCTACGGCCTGGTGTTCGTCATTTCGGCCGCCAATATCCCCTACTTCGAGTACTTCTTCAAGATCATCAACTCGTCGATTTTCAATTGGTTCGGCTATGTCGGCACCACAGCAGGCATGATCTTCAGCGAAGCCTCCTACCGACTGCCGATTCTCTTGGGCACGATTGCCGTATGCGGATGGGCCTTTTTTGCCTTCCGCCTGGGGGGCTACTTCGCCCGCAGAAGCGCCTCTGCACCCACCTCGATCGGCTGGGGTAGACGTCTGGTAATTCTGTTCGTCGGAGCCCTGATGGCCGGGCTCTGCCTGCTGGGCATCCGAGGCCGCATGGGCTACAACCCGATCAAGGTCAGCCAGGCCTATTTCTGCGAAGATCCGTTCCTGAATCAGGTGGGTGTCAGCCCGATGTTCAACCTCCTGACCAGCACGCTGGACGACCGCCGCAAGGAGAACAAGCAACTCACCCTGCTTCCCGACGAAGAGGCCCTTGCCACCGCACAACAACTGCTTGGCCGAACAGGCATTGACGGCATTTCGCCCCTCGCTCGCCGCGTCGAGCAGGAGACGGCCGCGACACGCAAAAATGTCGTCATGATCTTCATGGAGAGTATGTCGGCCCACCTGATGCAATCCTACGGACAAGAGAGGTCGCTTACCCCCTACCTGGATAGTCTTTACGGACAATCACTCACCTTCGATCGCATCTACTCGGCAGGCATCCACACCAACCACGGACTCTACTCGACCCTCTACTCCTTCCCGACGATCATGAAGCGCAACGCCATGAAGGGGAGCGTTATTCCGCGTTACAGCGGTCTGCCGACCACCTTGCAGGAGGCGGGCTACCGCAACCTCTTCTTCATGACCCACGAGTCGCAGTACGACAACATGAACGCCTTCTTCCGCACCAACGGATTCGACGAGATCTATGCCGAGGAGAACTACCCGAAGGAGAAGATTGCCAACCACTTCGGTGTGGCCGACGACTACCTCTACGAGTACGCACTGCCGATTTTGAGTGAGCGAGCCACAAGCGGCGACCCCTTCTTTGCCGTCTTGCTCTCGATCTCGAACCACCCGCCCTACGTCATTCCGCCCTACTTCCGTCCGCGCAGCGAGCGGATCGAGGATCAGATTGTCGAATATGCCGACTGGTCGATCGCCCGTTTCATGGAGGCTGCAGCCCAAGAGCCGTGGTTTGAGGATACGATTTTCGTCCTGGTGGGCGACCACGGCAAGTTGGTCGGCACGCCTGAGTGCGAAATGCCCCAATCCTATAACCACGTACCGCTAATGATCTACGGCACAGGGATTGCGGCGACACACCATACCGAGTTTGGGGGTCAGATCGACATCGCGCCGACGCTGCTGCATCTGCTCGGTATCGACTACACGCAAAACAATTTTGGCATCAATTTGCTTGAGGAGCAGCGCCCTGCAATCTTCTACACGGCCGACAACCTCATTGCCGCCCGCGACGACGAACGCCTCTACATCTATTCACCCGAGACCACGCAGGAGTTCTGCTACCTAACCGACGGCGCAACGGTGCAACGCGCGGAGTTCGATGCCTCGTTTGAGCCGCTGAAACGCTACTGCTTCGCCATGTTGCAAAGCACGGAGTGGATGGTGAGAAACCAACTGACGCTCGACCACCCTGCACAAACCAACTAAAGCAATGGATATCAAGAAGATAATCGGTGAATTTGTCCGCTTCGGACTGGTGGGAGGGCTCTGCACGGTGTTGCACTACGGGGTCTATTACCTCTTGCAACTCGTTATCTCGGTCAACGTGGCCTACACGATTGGTTACCTGGCAGGTTTTGTGGTCAATTTCTACCTCACTTCCTACTTCACCTTCCGCGAGGCACCCTCGTGGGGACGTCTGATCGGCATGGGAGGGGCACATGGCGTAAACTACCTGCTGCACATGGTGCTGCTCAACCTCTTCCTGGCCCTGGGCGTGCCGCCCGTCTGGGCACCGATTCCGGTCTACGCGGTAGCCATTCCGGTCAATTTTCTCTTGGTACGTTATGTCTTTAAACATAAAAAACAGTAAACGATGAGTACAACCGCTCTGCTTCTGGTCGTTCCCTGCTACAACGAGCAGGAGGTTTTACATGAAACCACCGCCCAACTCACCGCCCTGCTGCAAAAGATGCAGCAAGCCGCCGAGATCGGCTCCTACAAGATTCTCTACGTCGATGACGGCAGCAAAGATGCCACGTGGTCGCTGATCGAACAACTCGCGGCACAGCATGCCGAGGTGGGAGGTCTCAAGCTGGCCCACAATGTCGGCCACCAGCAGGCCCTTTGGGCCGGATTGGAGTGGGGAGCCAACAGTACGTTCGATGCCATTGTATCGATTGATGCCGACCTGCAGGATGACATCGAGGCGATCCGCGCCATGGTGCAACAATACCAGGCCGGCTACGAGATCGTCTATGGTGTCCGCAAGGAGCGCAAGACCGATACCGCCTTCAAGAAGCATACGGCCCAACTCTTCTACAAGCTGATGAGTTCGCTCGGCGGCGAGGTGGTCTACAACCACGCCGATTTCCGCCTCATGAGCCGTCGCACGCTCCAATCGCTCGTTGCACACCCCGAGCGCAACCTCTTCCTGCGCGGCATGGTCTGCAGCCTGGGCTATCGCTCCACTTCGGTCTACTACGACCGCAAGGAGCGCTTCGCCGGCGAGTCGAAATACCCGCTCTCGAAGATGCTCAACTTCGCCATCGACGGCATCACCTCCTTCTCGGTCAAGCCCCTGCGCCTGATTACCCTCTTTGGTATGCTCTTTATTCTGGTGGCGATCCTCGCCATCGGCTACGCTCTCTACGCCTTTGCGATCGGCCACACCATCCCGGGCTGGACTTCCCTACTGATCTCCCTCTGGTTTATCGGTGGCGCGATCCTGACGGCTATCGGCGTTATTGGCGAATACATCGGCAAAATCTACAAGGAGGTCAAGCGTCGTCCGCGCTACTTCATCGAGAAGGCACACAATCTCGACTAATCAATCACTCCAAAAGGAAGCATAAAAAAGGAGCAGAAGGCCAAAACCTTCTGCTCCGTATTGTGAAAGGATGTGTTGTTTCCGCGATGCAGCGCCATAGGCCCTCTCGCGGCACTCCCCCACTTGCTATTTAACGGCGTTAACTACTGCCTCGAATGCCTTCGGCTCGTTCATCGCCAGGTCAGCCAGAACCTTACGGTTCAGGGCGATACCCTTCTGATTGAGCTTACCGATAAACTGCGAGTACGTCATACCGTAAGCGCGAACACCAGCGTTGATACGGGTGATCCACAACGAACGGAACGTACGCTTCTTGAGCTGGCGGTGTGCATAAGCATACTGCAGACCCTTCTCGACCGTATTTTTCGCAACGGTCCAAACGTTTCCCCTTGAACCAAAGTTACCCTTGGCAAGTTTCAAAACCTTTTTTCTGTGTGCGCGAGACGCAACAGCATTTACTGAACGTGGCATATTAAAAAAGTTTTAGTAGAGCTCACAGCGACACGGTTCTCCCGTATTCTTTGGGGCTGTTCCGCTCCCGATTAAAAAATGTTGTTGGTTAAATCGGTTACCCGAGCTATTTATTTAACCAGCAGGTTCTTGATTTTGGCCTCATCAGCCGCAGAAACGATACCCGAATAGCAGAGGTTACGCTTCTGTTTCGTCGTCTTTTTGGTCAGGATGTGACTGTGATAAGCGTGCTTGCGCTTGATCTTTCCTGTGCCGGTGAAGGTAAAACGCTTCTTCGCCGCGGCATTAGTTTTCATTTTCGGCATTGTTGTAAATAGTTAATTAGTTAAACATAGCCCGCAAAAGTACACAAAATTTCTCAATCAGCAATATTTTTTCATTTCTTTTTCTTATCTTGCGGTATGAAAACCTTGAAAATACTCGTTATTATGTCCATTTTCTCTGCCCTTTTCGGTTGCGGCAAGAAGGCCGTGCAGTATCCTACCGACACCATTACGACCCGTGACGGACAGCAAGTTACCTTTCATTTCTACGCTCACGCTTCGCTGGCCATTGAGATGGGCGACAAGTGGATCTATGTCGATCCCGTGATGGCGCATGCCGACTACTCGCGTCTGAAGAAGGCCGACATTATCCTCGTCACGCACCACCACTCCGACCACTTCGACGCCGTGGCGGTGGATGAGCTCTCGACCCGTACGACGGAGATTCTCTGCGACCGTACCTCGGCCGAGGCCTTCGAGATGAATTGCCACACGATGCGTCCCGGGAGCGTTGCGAATCCGATTGAAGGGCTGAAGGTGGAAGCCGTTGCCGCCTACAACACCTCGGAGGGACATACGAAGTTCCACCCCAAGGAGCGCGAAGATTGTGGTTATATCCTCACCATTGGAGGAACGCGCATCTACATCGCAGGCGACACGGAGCCGACCAAGGAGATGAAGGCGCTGAAAGAGATCGACGTAGCATTTCTGCCCGTCAATCAGCCCTACACGATGACCGTAGAGCAGGCTGTTGAGGCCGTCAAGGCGATCCGTCCTACCCTCTTCTACCCCTACCACTACGGCCAGGTGGAGCAAAAGACCGACCTCGAGGCGCTTAAAGCCCAACTCGAAGGGGTGACCGAAGTCAGGATCTTCCCGATGGAGTAAAGTTGAAAGTTGAGAGTTGAAAGTTTTTTGTCGTGCTTTCATCCGCTCAACAAAAAAATTGGGAGATAGCCTTTCCGGTGGCTATCTCCCTTTTTGTTGAGCTACCTAACTTTCAACTCTCAACTTCCAACTTTCAACTTACCGCTGTACGCGGCCGTTCGTATTGCCATCGGCAGCGGCCATGATCTCCTCGATCGGGAATTGGGCGTAGTCGCCCGGCACGGTGTTCTTCAGGGCACAAGCCGCGGCACCCAGATCAAGCGAGCGCTGCATCGTGCAGTCATGCAACATGCCGTAGATGATACCGGCGTTATAGGCATCACCCACACCGACACAATCCACCACACCCTCGATATCGAAGATGCGCGACGAGTAGATCTCGCCCCGATGCCAAAGCGTACCACCCAAGAGGTGATGCTGGGCATGGAGCACATTGCGCAGGGCAAAGACGATCGTATGGCAGTGCGGCAACTTTGCAGCCACCTCCTCGGCCGCCTTGCGATAGCCCTCCATCGGCATTTCGTAGGTCGTATCCACCGCCTTGAAGGCCGGCATATCGACCCCCAGTGCCTGCTTGTACTCCAACTCCGTACCAAAGACGATATCACACCCCTCCATCAACGCAGGCAACACCTCGCCGGCCGTTTTTCCATATTTCCAGAGGTTGCGACGGAAGTTGATGTCGCACGAAACAACCAACCCCATGCGGCGTGCCACACGAATCGCCTCGGCGCAAACATCGGCAGCTCCCTGGCTCACGGCAGGCGTAATGCCTGACCAGTGGAACCAACCCGCGTCGTGGAAAATCGCCTCCCAATCCAGGTCACCGGGCTGCATGCGGTCGAAGGCCGAGTCGCCACGGTCATAGACCACCTGCGAGGAGCGCATCGCCACAGCCTCCTCCATGTAGTAGAGGCCCATGCGTCCCGCACGGCGGATTACGTGGTCGGTCACGACACCGTAGTGGTTCAGATCGCGCACCGAGGCATCGGCAATCTTATTGGCCGGTAGGCAGCTCACAAACTCGCTCTTCAGGCCGTAATTGGCCAGCGAAACGGCCACATTCGCTTCGCTGCCACCGAAGTTGGCCTCAAAGCGCGAGCTTTGGCCGAAGCGGTCGAACGAAGGGGGCGTCAGGCGAAGCATCAGCTCGCCGAAGGTTACAATGCGTTTCATGGTCGATGGGATTAACCATTATAAATAGCTGTATGGGCAGCGCATAACGCACCCGGACAGCACCTGCATGTTATTTCTTGACCGAGGCCTCTACGTTCAGGCTCTTGAAGCCCTTGATAATCGTCTCGGGATTGTTCTTCGCAGCGTCGTAGGTAACGGTCACCTCGCGCGTCGGCAGGTTGATCTGCAGATCCTTGATACCCTTACCGAGCGAGGGAACGTTGTTCTCCACCTTCTTGGCGCAGTTCGGGCAGTCGAGGTTGGTCACAAAGACCGTCGTCGTCATCTGCTTTGCGGCCTTCTTTGCCGGCTTCTGAGCCATCGCAACACCCATACCCATCACAAGGACGAGGCAAATCATCAAAATCTTTTTCATGGTTTTCTGTTATTTTAAGGTTTTACTTTTTTCTAATACATATTGAATCGCAGGCCGAAATAGAACTTGCGACCCATCAGCGGGCCCCACACGTTCATCGAGTTGAAAGCGGCCGAATAGGGATTCTCGGCGTTGAGAATCGGCACCTCCTGGCGATAATCGGCGATATTCTCGCAACCCACATAGAGGTCGAACTTACCCACCTTGCGCGTCACCTGGGCAAAGAACATCGGGTAGCAGGGCGAGTAGGTGGCATCGGCCAGGACACCCGTCTGCGAAGGAATACGTGCCGAGCCGTTATACTGGGCCGTCACATCGAATACCCAGCGGCGGAAACGCGTAGCATACTGGATATTGAGCAGCGTCTTAAAATCATTGACCAGCGGGCGATCCACCTGTGCTGTCGTACCATCGGGGCGACGGATCGTCATCTTGCTGTCCGTATAGCGGTAGGTAGCAAAGATATCGAGGCGCTCGACGGGCGTCCACGAGAAATCGACCTGGTAGGTGTTCGTGTAAGACTTACCGTCCGTGTTGTAGATGTTGATCAGCGTGGGATCCCACTCCTGATCCACCACCACCGAGTTATCAAACTCCGTGCGGAAGAAGTCGAAGCTCAGCGTGGCATTCTCGTAACCTGCCAGCGAGAAGGTCTGCGTCAGCGAACCGCCCATCGTGAGGGCCTCCTCCATGCGGTCGAACTCATCAAACCACTCTTTCGAGGTGTAGTTTCCATCCTGGAAGACGATCTTGCGACCCGTCGTGAGGATACCGATGTTATCCGTAAAGACGTTGGTCGAGCGGTAGCCCAAACCGGCCGAGAGGCGCAGCGCCAAGAGCGGCGTGATGTTCCAACGGATATGACCGCGCGGCGTAAAGAGGTAGCGATCGTAGAACGCATTGTAATCACCACGCACACCCAGAATGACCGAGAACTTATCCTTGATGGCATAGGTGTACTCGCCATAGAGGCCCACCTCCTGCTCCTCACGATCCAGTTCATAGGTATTGATTAGGTAGGGGTTCGTGTCGATCCACGGCGTGAAGTTCAAGAGCGACTCATTGATCGACGAATGGAAGGCCTGCAGGCCCAGAATCAGCGACGATCGATAGGTGAAATAGTGCTGATAGGCGGCATTGATCGAGGCGATATTCTCCTGACCGTAGTAGTCATTCAGACCAAAGTAAGCCTCCTCGTTGTAGTGATCGAAATCGACCACGGCAATCAGGTTCGAGCGCATCTCCTCCTGCTCCTCCTCGCTCCAGACAGCCTTACCGACAGGCATACCGAGTTTCAAGTAGGCACCCGCCTCGCGGTTGCGAATATGTGAGCCATAGGCAGGCATCGGTTTGCTCGTCTCGGCCCAATCCCAATCGCGCGCCATAAGCGAACGATCCTCCTGCTCGTAATCCATCATACCGCCCAGACGGTTCTCCTGCAGCAGCTTGAAACCCCAGCGAATCTGCGTACCGGCTGCCGTCTGATAGAGCCAGCGGTTCGAGAGCGACAAGAGATTCGTTTCCGGCTGATCGCGGAAGAGGTCGTGGTTGTGGTCCATCTCGCGCACATCCGTATCGGCCGAGCCGTGGAAGAGGATGATGGTCGAGAGGCGCTTATCCTCCGTGAGGGGAATGGCCGACGAAAGGTTCAGCTCGGGACGCAACTCATCGTCAAGGTAGAAATTGACGAAGAGACGCTCCTCATCGGTCGGTTTGCGGTGCTCGAGGTTGATCTGACCCGTAATGGCCTCATGACCTGCGGCTACCGAGGCCACACCCTTCGACACCTGAATCGAATTGAGCCACATACCGGGCGTATAGCTCAGGCCATACGGGGCGCTCAAGCCGCGCATGATGGGGCGATTCTCGTCCAGAATCTGGGTATAGGTACCGGCCAGACCGAGCATCTTGATCTGACGGGCGCCCGAAATGGCATCGCTATAACCCACCGTTACCGAAGCCGAATTCTCGAACGACTCGGCCAGGTTGCAGCAGGCCATTTTGCAAAGACCCGCAAAGGAGATCATTTCGTTCTTCAGGATACCGTCACGCTTCACGTAGTTACCGCTCTGCGTACCCTCAATAACCACATCCTCGACGGCTACGCCATCGGCCTCCAGCTGGAAATCGAGGCGCTCCACGCCATCCGCGACCTGCAACGTATCGTTCGTAAAACCGAGGTAGGCCGCCACCAGACGATCGTGATCCTTGACGCGGTAGATGATGTAGTTACCCTCCGTATCGGTCGAACCGCCTACAGTCGTACCGGCCCAATAGACCGACGCACCGATCAGGGGCTCACCCGACGCATCGGTCACCTTACCCGAAAGGTTTTGTGCCGTCAGCGACACAGGCGTGATGGCGAGCGCCATCAGCAATATCATAAGTTTGATTTTCATAGATTTTCTGTTAAGGTTAAAACGTTTTCAGCCACACCTTTCGTATCTAAAAGGGGGCAAAAGGGATTTTAAGCCTTAACAGGAGGAGCGCGCAGTGCTTTGAGTTGCACGACGCAGGGTTGGGGACGCGGAACACGCTCGCTAAGCGCCTCCCACTTCACCCCGGGCAACGCAGGGTCCGTCAGTTGCAGATCTGCCAACATCGCAGTCGGCAGATCGCGCACCACACTCTTCATCGTGCGCTCCATATCCTCGCCAACCGTGTAGAGTTGGACGCGATTCGAATGACGATCATCGCAGCAGGGAGCCGAGAAGTCGGCATCGTGGGCCGCCTGCAGCGGGTGCATATCGGGGTGCGTATGGCCATGATCGTGGCAGCAGACCTCGCTATGGTGATGCAGCTCGACACAGGGGCACAAAAGCGACGAAAGTGCCACACCGCCTACCCCAACCAGGTAAACCATGCACAGCACCCAAGCCACCATATGACGCATACGAACTGCCATTTTCAATCGTTTCGTTTACTCCTCCTTTTCCAAGATGCCGCACGTTGCGAGTTGCTCCACCCAGCGTCGGGCATCCTGATGAGCCGTCTCGGCATCGATCGCGTAATGATCGACCAACAGATCCACGACCTCGTCGGTCGTAAAGTCACGTCCCACGAGTTGCTCCCACAGGTAGAGCGACGAGCTATTCAGTGCCACCACGCGGGTCATATCCGCGCCATAGCGTCCCGGCATGACGACAATATGTTCGCCTGCCATTTCGCGCACCTTATACTTCGTCGAAATTTTCATACGGTGCAAAGATACACATTTTTAGGCAAAAATGGCGGCTACGACTTCAAAAATACCCAAAAATGGGTATCCGCAGGACTTTGTGATAAAATTTTGATTTTCGATGCTTGAATTTTGGCCGACGAAAGAGTATCTTTGCCTGAAGATGAGCGAAACAAAACTATACGAGGTCTTGCGCCGCTATTGGGGCTATGAGGAGTTTCGACCCATGCAGAAGGAGATCATCCTTTCGGTCATGGCGGGTCGTGACACCCTGGCTCTGATGCCTACCGGTGGCGGCAAATCGCTGACGTACCAGGTACCCACGATGGCACGCGACGGATTATGCATTGTCGTGACCCCGCTCATCGCCCTCATGAAGGACCAGGTGGATAACCTGCGACGACGGGGCATCCAGGCGGTAGCCATCCACTCAGGCCTTTCGCCGCAGGAGATCGATCGTCTGCTCGACAACTGTGCCTATGGCTCGGTGAAATTTCTCTACATCGCCCCCGAGCGCATTGCGACCGAGCTGTTTTTGACGCGCGTGGCGAAGATGCGGCTCTCGCTCATTGCCGTCGATGAAGCACACTGTATTTCGCAGTGGGGCTATGATTTCCGCCCCTCCTACCTACGCATTGCCGAGCTGCGTCGTGCCCATCCCGAGGTGCCGATTCTGGCCCTCACGGCCTCGGCGACGGAGTTGGTCACGCAGGACATCATGGAGAACCTCAACTTCCCCGCCCCTAACCTTTTGCGAAGCAGCTTCCTGCGTCCCAACCTTTCGTACAGCGTCCGCCACACGGAGGACAAGAACGAGCAGTTGTTGCGCCTGGTGAACAACGTGGCAGGTTGCGGCATCGTCTATGTCCGCACACGCGAGGCGACCGAGCAGGTGGCCGAGTTCCTTCGCTCGGAGGGCATCTCTGCCACAGCCTACCACGGCGGTATGGCCCATGCCGAGCGCTCGATCCGCCAAGAGGAGTGGATTCGGGGTGAGGTGCGCGTCATGGTGGCTACCAACGCCTTCGGCATGGGTATCGACAAGCCCGACGTCAGGTTTGTGGTACACTATACGATGTGCGATTCACTGGAGAGCTACTACCAGGAGGCGGGACGTGCCGGTCGTGACGGCCAGCGCGCCTATGCCCTACTGCTGGTATCGGCCGACGACAATCCGCGTCTGGTGCGCCGCTTCGAGCAGGAGTTCCCGCCGCTGGAGCGCGTCAAAGAGATCTACGACCAGATCTGCTCCTACCTGCAGGTGGCCGTGGGTGATGGCAAGGGATTCGCCTTTCAGTTCAACATCTTCGACTTCTGCGCCCGCCACCACTACTACGAGGGGATGGTCAGTTGTGCCCTAAAACTCCTGCAACTCAACGGCTACATGACCTTGACCGATGCCCAGGAGAATCCGGCACGCATCCTATTCACGGTCAGCCGCGACGACCTCTATCGTCTGCGCCTCAACCGCAACGAGTTAGACCCCTTTATCCGTGTTCTGCTGCGCCTTTACCACGGCGTTTTCAACGATTTCAAGCCCATCGACGAGCGCGAAATTGCCACCTGGAGCGGCTACACGATCGAACGCGTCCGCGAGCTGTTGCGCCGTCTGTGGCAGCTGCGCGTGATTCGATACATTCCCTCCAATCGCTCGCCGATTCTCTACCTCAACGAGGAGCGCCTGCAGAAGGAGGATCTCTACATCGCACCTGAGACCTACTCGCGTCGCAAGGAGCTGATGATGGAGCGTTTCGAGCAGATGCTCCACTACACCCAAAACGAGGATCAGTGTCGCAGCGAACTGCTCGACCACTACTTCGGTTCGAAGGCCGAACACCGTTGCGGCATCTGCGACATCTGCCTGCGCCGCAAGCGCGAGGAGCGTCAAAAGCGGGGCGAAGAGCAGCCCGACACGGAGCACCTTCGCCAAACGATCCTCACCCGCCTAAAGCAGGCGCCGAGCGATCCGCGCACCGTGACGCACCACCTCGCCTGCTCGCCCGAACGGGCCACGGAGCTGCTCCACACACTCCTCGAGGAGCAAAAGATCGCCTATACGGCGGAGGGGTTGCTAAAAATTAGCGATCAGCAGTAGCGCTTTCCCGATTTATTGCGTACCTTTGCAGGCAAGATGAGTAGACCCCAAAGCACATATTTCATCCCCAAGATCGACAACGAGCAGACGGCCGCATTGCCGGCGCTCGAGTTTCGAGGCGAGATCCGTATCATCGACCGCGAGGAGCAGATCGAAGAGGCGTGTCGCTACCTCAATGCGCATCCCGCTATCGGTTTCGATACCGAGACGCGCCCCTCGTTCAAGGCGGGTGTCAGCTATCGGGTGTCGCTCCTGCAACTCTCCACGGAGGAGCGTTGCTACCTCTTCCGATTGAACAAAACACCTCTGACCAAACCGATTTTGCGACTGCTGGAGAATCCTGCCATTAAGAAGATTGGCGCCGATGTAGCGGGCGATCTCCGTTCTCTCAGGCAGTTACGCCACTTCCGCGATGGCGGGTTCATCGACCTGCAAACCATCGCCCAGGAGTGGGGTATCGAGGAGAAGAGCCTGAGAAAACTCTCGGCCATCGTCCTTGGCAAGCGCGTTTCGAAGGCGCAACGCCTGAGTAATTGGGAGAGTGCCACCTTGACCGACAAGCAGCAACTCTACGCAGCCACCGATGCTTGGGCCTCGCTGCGCATCTATGAGAAGCTCATGCAAACACCGAAAAATAAGTAATACAAGATGATACCGCAAATTGTTCTTCGCCGCGGCAAGGAGGAGTCGCTCCTGCGCCGTCACCCCTGGATCTTCTCGGGTGCGATCGACCACATCAAGGCTGAGTCCGAAACCGAAATCCGCGAGGGTGCGTTGGTCGAGGTCTATACGCGCAGTGGCGATTTTATCGCACAGGGTCACTACCAGATCGGTTCGATTGCCGTGCGTGTGCTCTCGTTCGAGCAGGAGGAGATTGACCAGGCGTGGTGGAATCACCGCATCGCCGTGGCCTATGACGTGCGCCGTACGCTGGGGCTGACGGATTGCGAGGATACAACCTGCTACCGACTGATCCATGGCGAGGGAGACTCGTTGCCGGGTCTGGTGGTTGATATTTACGGATCGACGGCCGTCGTGCAGTGCCACTCGGTGGGTATGTATCGCTCGCGCCAGGCCATTGCCGAGGCGATTCGTACGACCTACGGCGAGCGCATCACGGCCATCTACGACAAATCGTCGCAGACACTCCCCTACAAGGCCGACCTGGGTGCCGTGGATGGCTACCTATGGGGCTCGTCGGAGAAACCCTCGCAGGTGGTATTGGAGCACGGGCTGCAGTTTGCCGTGAACTGGGAGGAGGGTCAAAAGACGGGCTTCTTCCTCGATCAGCGCGAGAACCGCGAGTTGGTGAAGCGCTACTCAAAGGGGCGCACCGTACTCAACACCTTCTGCTACACGGGCGGCTTCTCGGTCTATGCAGCCGAGGGTGGTGCCGTGGAGGTTTGCTCGGTCGATTCGTCGGAGCGCGCCGTGCACCTCGCCGCCGAGAACATGAAGCTCAACTTTGGCGATCGGATTCCCCACTCGGAGGTGGCCGCCGATGCCGTAGAATACCTGCGTAACATCGGCTCGAAGTATGACTTGATCATCCTCGATCCTCCCGCCTTTGCCAAGCATCACAAGGTGCTCGGAAACGCCATGCAGGGTTACAAGCGCCTCAACGCGCGCGCCATTTCGCAGATCAAGCCGGGCGGCATTCTCTTCACCTTCTCCTGCTCGCAGGCCGTCTCCAAGGAGTTGTTCCGCACGACCGTCTTCTCGGCTGCCGCTATCGCCGGCCGCAAGGTTCGTATCCTGCACCAGCTCACCCAGCCCGCCGACCACCCGATCAACATCTACCACCCCGAGGGCGAGTACTTGAAGGGGTTGGTGCTCTACGTTGAGTAGAGTTGAAAGTTGAAAATTAATAGCTGATTGCTTAAATTTCCAAGACAGCTCAACAAAAAATGGGAGATAGCCACCGGTTTAGGCTATCTCCCATATTTTTTTGTTGAGCGAATGAAAGCCCGAAAAAACTTTCAACTCTCAACTTTTAACTTTCAACTTACTTGCGCTGCTTCTGCTGCATCTCCTGCATGCGCATCAGCTCCTCGTAACGCTGCTGGAACTTCGACTTCTTGCCCTTCGACTTCTTGGCAGCATTGCTCTCCATAGCCAGACGAATCTTATCGTCATCGACCATGCGACGCACGATGTAGGTCTGTGCGATGGTCAAGAGGTTCGACAAGAGGTAGTAGTAGCAAAGGCCACTGGCGTAGCTGTTGAACCAAAAGACGAGCATGAGCGGCATCATGTAGACCATCATAAACTTCATACCCGGCATCTGCGGCTGCGACGACGAGGTCTGCTTGTAGTTGATGTAGGAGAAGGCGAAGGTCGATGCGGCCATCAAGAGGGTGAACAGCGAGACGTGATCCCCATAGAAGGGAATCGAGAACGGCAGGTTCAGCACACTGTCATACGACGAAAGGTCATGTGCCCAGAGGAACGACTCGCCACGCAACTCGATCGAAGCGGGGAAGAAGCGGAACATGGCGATCAGAATCGGCATCTGGATCAACATCGGGAGGCAACCACCCATCGGGTTGATGCCCGCCTTCTTGTAGAGATCCATCGTCGCCTGCTGACGCTTCATGGCATCCTCCTGCTTGGGATATTTGGCTGCAATGGCATCCATCTCGGGCTTCACCAGGCGCATCTTGGCCATCGAGACATAGCTCTTGTAGGTCAGCGGCGAGATAATCAGACGGATCAGCACGGCCAGAATCAGGATAATGATACCGAACGAGGCGATGTGGTTGCGCAACAGGTCAAAGACCGGAATCACCACCCAGCGGTTGATCCAGCCGAAGATACCCCAGCCCAGCGGAATGACACGCTCCAGGTAGAGGTCATCATCCTCCGTCACGCTCACCTTACGCAGCACCGAGTAGCGGTTCGGACCGAAGTAGAAGGCCATGTCATATCCCTCGGTGGTCGAGTTGTAGGCCAGCGACGACTGCAGGCTGAACTCCTTCATGTAACCCGAGCCCGGCTCGGCCGTATCGAAGGCCATATTGGCACCCTGCAGACCCTCGGGTACGATCAGTGCCGACGAGAAGAACTGCTGCTTGAAGTCCACCCAATCCAGCTCGGTCGACGTATCGTCATCCTTGAAGCCCTCGCTCATACCCAGCTCCTCGATCGAATCCTCACCCACGTGATGGTAGGCCAGCGTCGTGTAGAGGTTCTCGTTCGTGAAACCACGCTCGTTCTGATACGTGCGGCTCGACCACTCGACACCGATCGACGTCTGATTCGAAAGGAAGGGGGTCATATCCTTCATGCGCACGTCGAAATCGACGAGGTAGTCGCGCTCGGGCGTGGCCGTATTATATATAAGGTAGCGGTACTCCAGCGCAGCGGCAGGAGCTACGGGCAGGCTCATCGTCACCACCTGGGCGCCCTCCTCGTTGGTCGTCACGGGGGCAGCCACAAAGGTGTAGTCGGCCGTCTGAATCTTCAGATCGTGGAAACCACGGCGAACGAAGAAGGTGAGGTTGAAACGCTCGGCCTCGGGGTCGAACATCTGCACCAACTCCGTGCGCGCATCGCGCGGGCCATACTTCGTGTACTCCTTCAGCTCCACGGCCTTGATCTGACCGCCTCGCGTCGAGAAGGTAATCTTCATCACCTCGTTCTCCACCGTAAACTCCGCTGCCTCGGCTTGCTCGGCCGAAGCCAGCTCCGCACCTAACAGCTCCACGCGGCGAGCATAGGCGCTCTCAGCCTCGCTCATCGCGGTCTCGGGGACAAGGGTCGTCTGCTCGCCTACGGCCTCAACGGCGGTCGTATCGACCACCACCTCGGGCATCGTGGCAGCCTTCACCGAATCCTGGTAGGCATTATAGGCAGCCAACTCCTCTTGATAACGCTTCTGCTCCTTGCCGTTGAGGTAGGCAAAGCCTACAAAGACCAACGCCAGGACGACGAAGCCTAAAAGTGTCTTTTTGTCCATCTCTTTTTTACTTTCTGCAATCTTGGTTTAGCAGGTTAAACTTCATTTTCGGCTACTCGTTTTGGCTATCGATCAGGCGGATCTTCTCGATCGCATCCTGCATCTGCAGTTTGGCCTTCTCGATGTTCTGCTTCACGTCAGCCACCAATGCCTCGGCATTCTTCGACTTGGAGAAGAAGCCGATGTTGTTCTCCAGCAGCGCGATCTCCTGCTCGAGCTGGCGAACCTTGTTGTAGAGCTTCTCGCGCTCGGACTGCATGCGACGCTCGCCGCCCTTCATCGTCGAGAGCTTCTCCTTGAAACGACCCATCTGGCGATCACGCTCCGAACCGCGCAACGTCTCGAAGAGCTTATCCACGGCCTGCTTGTAGCGCTTCTGGATCTGATCCTTCTGCTTGATAGGCACAAAGCCGATCTCACCCCAGCGACGCTGGAAGTCGCGGATCACCTCGTAGCTACCCGTCTTGACATCGGCTGCGGCCATCTCCTCCAGCAGGGCCAGCTTCTTCTCCAGGTTGGCAGCATGCTCATCGTCCACTGACGAGAAGTGGGCCGCCTTACGCTCGAAGAACTTATCGCATGCGGCGCGGAAGCGCTTCCACACCTGATCCGAGTGGCGACGCGACACCGCTCCGACCTCCTTCCAACGAGCCTGCAGGGCAATCAGTTCGTCGGTCGTAGCCTTCCAATCCTCGCTCATCTGCAACGCCTCGGCCTGCTCGCAAAGTTCCACCTTGAGCTGCATGTTCTGCTCCATGTCGCTCTTGAAGTCGGCATAGTAGCCACGCTTAAGCTCGAAGAACTTGTCACACGCGGCACGGAAACGCTCGTAGATGCGGTTGTTGTCCTTCTTGGGGGCAAAGCCGATCGTCTTCCACGTCTTCTGAATCTCGAGCAGACGCTCCGAAGCCTTGTTCCACTCCTTTCGCGTGGTGAAGGGGGCCGTCGTCAGCTCCTCAGCAGCCACACACAATTCGGTCTTAAGCTCCAGGTTCTTCACCTGCTCGGCCTTCAGCCCCTCGAAGTGCTCCTGGTGCTGCTTGTTGATGCGGCTCGAAGCGGCCTTAAAGCGCTCCCAGAGCGACTCCTTGAACTCCATCGGTACGGGACCCGTCTCACGCCACTCGTCGTGCAGCTTCTGCAGCTTGTGGAACGCCTCGACAATCGAAGGCTCCAGCAAAAGGCTCTCGGCCTGCTCGCAAAGCGAAACCTTCTGCTCGTAGTTCTTCTTCAGATCCAGATCGCGCAGCTCCTTGTTGATCTTGATGAAGGAGTAGAAGTGCTCGACATGCAGGTTGTAGGTCTCCCACAAATCCTTTACGTTGGCCTGCGGTACGAGGCCCGTCTCCTTCCAGCGGTTCTGCAACTCGCGGAACTTCGTGAAGGTGTGGTTCAACGTCTCGTCCGACGAGATCAGCTCCTTCAGCTCTTCGATGATCTGCAGTTTGATCTTCAGGTTGGCCTCCTTCTCGGCATCGAGGTTCAAGATATAGTTGTCACGACGCTGGCGATACTCCTTGAAGAGCTCCTTCAGGCGATTCTCGGCCTCATCGGTCGGCACCACAAAGGTCTCCTCCGATCCTCCTGCCTCGATATGCTGACGGCGGGCAGCCTCGACCTCGGCGCGACGAATGCGATAGAATGCCACCTTGATGGCATCGACCGTACGACGCAGGGCGGGTACGGGTTTCTCGTCGAGCTGTGCGGCCAAATAGTCGAGCAGTTCGCCCTTCGTCTTGCCGGCAAACTCGTCGTCGGCAACGGGGCTCTCCTCGGCCGCCTCCTCAGCGGTCTCCTCGCCCACCTCCAGGCCTGCTTCGCTGGCTGCCAACGCAGCCTCTTCGTCCGCAAAATCTACCGCGGGGGTTGCCTCCTCCTCGGCAAGGGTCACTTCATCGGTTGCCACTACCTCTTCGGTCGTAGTCGTCTGCACATCTTCAGCCGTTACGGGGCTGACTTGCTCCTCGGGAGCAGAAAGGATCTGGTTTTCAGTAGCCATGATAGTATGGATTGTTCTCAATCCGGTTTTAAGGGGTTAAAAAGTTCAGGCTCTACACGCGTACACGCGTCGTGCGCATACGTATATACAATGCGACAAATATAGCGAAAATTCCGCATCCGAAGAAAGCTTTTTCCTTAATTTTTTGTATCTTCGTGGCAAAGATGGCAATTGGGAGGCTTTATCCCCTTGCCGACACCAGCACCAACGCACTATGAGTCACCGCATTCTACTCGTCGACGACGAACCCGATATCCTGGAGTTTGTCAGCTACAATCTCCAGCGCGAGGGTTACACCGTCCGCACAGCCCCGAACGGTGCGGAGGCACTTGCCGTAGCCGCCGAGTTCCACCCGCATCTGATCCTGCTCGACCGCATGATGCCCGTCATGGATGGCGTGGAGACCTGCCGCGCCCTGCGCAACGACCCCAAGCTGGCCCATACGCACGTAGTCTTTCTCTCGGCCCTCGGCGAGGAGGCCGAGCAGCTCTCGGGATTCGATGCCGGCGCTGACGACTACCTCTCCAAGCCGATCGCCATGAAACTCCTGGTCAGCCGCGTACAGGCCATCCTCAAGCGCATCAACCCCACCGAAGAAGCGCAACAACAACCAACTGATGTACAGCTCGATCCGAACCGCCATACGGTTATTTGCCGGGGCGAGGAGATCCAGCTTCCGAGGAAGGAGTTTGCCCTGCTCGAGCTACTGATCGAACATGAGGGCGAGCTGATTACCCGCGAGGAGATCTACACCAAAATCTGGGGACGCGAGGTGATCGTAGGCGACCGCACGATCGATGTACACATCCGCAAATTGCGCCAAAAAATCGGCGAGGAGCATATCCAAACGATCAAGGGTGTCGGGTATATGTTTGTCCGCTAATGCCGAAAACCTATCAATTTAGAATTATAAAGGGTACTAAAGGCATTAAGGCATATAGGCGACTAAGGAAATCTTGGTCGCTTTTTTAGTCCCCTTTAGCCCACTTAGCTGCCCTTTAATCTACTTCCCGGCACCTCAAACGCTCCCATTTTGAATTTTGAATTCTAAATTTTGAATTAAAATTTGTCCGACCGCAAATTTTTACCTATCTTTAAGGGATGATTTCGATATAACAGAAAATTTCACAAAATAAAACTACTTTAAGCAATGGTTATTCTTGTATTGAATTGCGGCTCCTCGTCGATCAAGTATCAGGTGATCGATATGCAGGATGCCTCGAGCAAGCTGCTCGCCAAGGGTTTGGTCGAGCGCATCGGTTTGGCAGAGGGTGATCTGACTCACAAACCCGTGGGTAAGGAGAACTTCCACATTCAGCAGCCCATCCCCAACCACACGACGGGTATCAGCCTCGTGATGGAGGCCCTCACAAGCCCCGAGCACGGTGTCATTTCGTCGCTCGACGAGGTGAAGGCTGTCGGCCACCGCGTAGCACATGGTGGCGAGTTCTTCCCCGCCAGCTGCATCGTCACGGAGGACGTGAAGCAGAAGATCGAGTCGCTCTGCGTAATCGCTCCGCTGCACAACCCCGCATCGCTGCAGGGTATCGAGGCTATCGACACGGTATTGCCGGGCGTTCCGCAGGTGACCGTATTCGACACCTCGTTCCACCAGACGATTCCCGCCACGAACTACATGTACGCCCTGCCCTACGAGTACTACGAGAAGTATCGCGTGCGTAAGTACGGTTTCCACGGCACGAGCCACAAGTATGTAGCCCGCACGGGTGCCAAGCTGGCCGGTCTGGATTTCGAGAACTCGAAGATCGTTACCTGCCACATCGGTAACGGTGGTTCGATCACGGCCGTTCTGAACGGTAAGTCGTTCGACACGTCGATGGGCTTCTCGCCGCTGGATGGTTTGGTAATGGGTACGCGTTGCGGCTCGGTAGATGCCAGCGCCGTGACCTACATCGGCAGCAAAGAGGGCATGAGCTATGCCGAGCTGGATGCCATGATGAACAAGAAGTCGGGCGTACAGGGTCTGACCGGTATTTCGAGCGACATGCGCGACATCGACGCTGCTTACCATGCCGGTAACGAGCGCGCCATCATCGCCCGCGACATGTACTACAACCGCATCAAGAAGTTCGTCGGAGAGTATGCTGCCGAGATGGGCGGTCTGGATCTGATCGTCTTCACGGGTGGTGTAGGCGAGAACTCGTGCGAGATGCGCGAGTCGGTATGCTCGGGCCTGGAGTTCATGGGTGTTCAGTTCGACCCCGCCAAGAACGCCGGCGCACGCGGCGTGGATAAGATCCTCTCGGCCGACGAGTCGAAGGTCAAGGTGGCCGTCATTGCCACGGACGAGGAGCTGATGATCGCTACCGACACCTACAATTTGGTTAAATAATCACTTAAAAACAGAAATACTACAATGGGAGAGATTAAGAAACTTGCCGACATCGTTGTTGAGGCAAGAGCAAAGGGCCGCAAGAAGATGGCCGTAGCTTATGGTCAGGATTCGCACACGCTGGAGGCTGTTTACGCCGCTTATAAGGAGGGTCTGGTAGATCCGATTCTCTACGGCGAGAAGGCCGTGATCGAGCAGGTTTGCGCCGAGCACGGTATCGACGTTTCGGTCTTCACGATCGTGGACGAGAAGAGCGACGTAAAGTGCGTAGCTCAGGCCGTACAGGCTGTCGCTACGGGCGAGGCTGATGTGCTGATGAAGGGTCTGGTTACGACCGAGAAGTACATGCGCGGTATCCTGAACAAGGAGGCCGGCCTGTTCCCCCCGAAGGCTACGCTGAGCCACGTTTCGGTCATCGAGATGCCGGTTTACCCGAAGCTGCTCATCGTGTCGGATATCGCCATCATTCCGCTTCCGGACATGAAGCAGAAGATGCAGATGATCGGCTACCTGGCCGCCACGGCCAATGCGCTGGGTATCAAGACCCCGAAGATCGCTTGCATCGCTCCGGCCGAGACCCTCAACCCGAACATCCCGTCGGCTGCCGAGGGTGCACTGCTCTCGAAGATGGCCGATCGCGGTCAGCTGGGCAATGTGATGGTAGACGGTCCGCTGTCGCTCGACGTAGCCCTCTTCAAGGAGGTTGCCGAGCACAAGAAGGTGAAGGGTGCTCCGTTTGCCGGTGACCCCGATTGTCTGCTCTTCCCCAACCTGGAGGCAGGTAACGTATTCTTCAAGGCATCGTCGCACCTCTGCCACGGCGAGATCGCCGCTATGCTGGTGGGTGCCAAGAAGCCTTGCGTGCTGACTTCGCGTGGCGATAGCAGCCAGAGCAAGCTCTACTCGATCGCCCTGGCTTGCCTTTCGTGCAAATAATCGAAAGTGTATTGCAACAAAAAAATGGAGTGGTTCAGGCCACTCCATTTTTTATTGCTATCAGCTACAACATCTTTTGCAGCATCACTTCATCCTGCCACCCCACGGGCGTCCGGACCCAATCGCGCTTCACGCCACACTCCCCGAACCCACACGCGGCAAAGAGTGCTCGGCTGGCCACATTCTCGGCACCTACGTTACACCACAACTGATGCAATCCCAGCACCTCACGCGCATAACGCGCCACCGCCAGCACGGCATCCGTGGCGTATCCCCGACCGCGATCCTCAGGCTCGGCAATCAAAATTCCGATACCCGCGCGGCGATGCAGCAGATCCAACTCAAAGAGATCCAGCGCCCCGACTGCTCGTCCATCGGCCTTGGTCTGAATCATCAGCCGTTGCTGACGAGTCTGTTGCAGATCAAACTGTTGCTCCTCGACAAAGCGTTCCAGTTGATGGCGCGAAAAAGGGGCAATCGTACCACTCACAGCCCACACCGAAGCATCGTTTTCCCAACGATACATCAGCTCCACATCCTGCGGTTCGACGGCACGCAAGCAGATCTTCTCCCCCTCGATATGCATTCCTACAAACCGATAATCTTGTTACGGATCAACATCGCCACACCCCATGCACCGGCATTCTCCGACATCTTCGAGAGGCGGAACTTCGTATCCTTATAGACCAGGTTGAGCGAATATTTGTTCGTGGCCGACTTCAAGGGCAACATGATATAGTCACCCGCCATGGCGAGGTTACCGCCCACGATCACCGTCTCGGGGTTGAACGTATTGATCAGGAAAGCTACGGCCTTACCGACCTTCTCGCCGGCCTCCTCGATCAACTCGATCGAAAGGTTATCGTCATTCTTGGCCGCCGCAATGATATCGTCGATATGGATCGACTTGCGCTGGGCATACTGCTCACGCAGGATCGTATTGACCCCCTTCTCGATCTCGCGACACATCTTATCCTCGATCGCAATACCAGACACCTCAGTCTCCAGACAGCCCTTCTTACCGCACGAGCAGATGATCTCGTTATCGAAGAAGGGAATGTGACCGAACTCGCCCGCAAAACCCGACTTACCGTAGTAGAGCTTGCCGTCCATCACGATACCGATGGCGACACCTCGACCCATGTGGAGATACAGCACGTTGCTTTCGTTCTTCGACTTACCGGTCGTGTACTCCGCATAGCAACGCGCACGCGTATCGTTCTCGACCAGGACATGCAGGCCGATGCGCTCCTCCAAAATCTCGCGCAGGGAGCTGTCGAGCGAGGTGAAATATTTGTAGCTACGACCCGTATCGGGGTTCACGCGACCCACGATGCAGAGACCCATGCCGAGAATCTTATCGCGGTCGATGCCGCAGCCGTTGATGAAGGCCTCGGTAGCGGCGCAAATCTTCTCGAAGCACTGGGGACGATCCTGCAGCTCGAACGTCGGATCGGTATGCTCGACGATGATGTTATTCTGCAAATCGGTTACGACAAAGCGCATGTTATCACGGCCGACATAGACACCGGCGAAGTAGATCGCCGAGTTGGCCAAACCGAAGATGTTGGGACGACGGCCCCCCGGAGTCTCCACCTTGCCCAGATCGGTCACGATATTCTCCTCCACGAGCTCCTGCACCAACTTCGTGATGGTCGGCACCGAAATGTGGAGCTCCTTCGTCAGCTCAGAGAGCGTACATTCGCCATTGACGGCCATGTGCGCAATGATATTTCGCTTAATAACGCTGTTTTTATGGGTTACACCCTTTACGGTTTCGTCATCGTGTTTGACGAAAAATTCGGTAAGAGAAGTCATAATTCGGGGTTCTTTTCGTAACTAACCACGCAAATATAAAAAGTATAATTAAAAATTACAAGATTTTATTAAATTTATTTAATATATTTCTACTACAAAGAATATAGATACAAGAAAAACCCGCTGTTAATCAGCGGGTTTCACTATTTTGTTCTATTTTTCCTATTTCCTCAACCGTAGCTTACAACGAGCCTTTCGATTCGACAGGCAGCTCGGCGGACACCTTCTTCACAAGGCCCTGCAACACCGTGCCGGGGCCCAATTCGGTCATCTGCTCCACACCATCGGCTAACATTTGTTGCACGATTTGCGTCCAACGCACGGGAGCGGTGAGCTGTGCGATGAGGTTTTGTTTGATCTCCCCGGGATCGGTATGCGGTTTGGCATCCACATTCTGGTAGATCGGACACGAGGGCGTACGGAAAGGAGCCTCGGCAATCGCCTTCTCCAGCTCCTCACGCGCCGGTTCCATCAGGGGCGAGTGGAAGGCACCACCTACGGGCAGGGGCAGGGCTCGACGGGCTCCAGCCTCTTTAGCCTTTACGCAAGCTGCCTCCACAGCCGCTTTCTCACCCGAGATCACCAGCTGACCCGGGCAGTTGTAGTTGGCCGCCACGACCACACCCTCGGTCTCGGCACAGATCTGCTCGACCTGCTCATCCGAGAGTGCCAAAATAGCCGCCATGCCACCTTCGACCGCCTCGCAGCAGGCCTGCATCGCCTGGGCACGCTTCGAAACCAGACGCAGACCATCCTCAAACGCGAGTGCGCCCGACACAACCAGTGCCGAGAACTCGCCCAGCGAGTGGCCCGCTACTGCCGACGGCGTGATGCCCAGCGCCTTGGCCATCGCCACCGAGTGGAGGAAAACGGCAGGCTGCGTCACCTTCGTCTGCTTGAGCTCCTCGGCCGTACCCTCGAACATGATGTCCGTGAGGCGGAAGCCCAAAATTTCGTTGGCGCGCTCCATCATCTCGCGCACCTCGACATGGTTATCATAGAGATCCTTTCCCATGCCCGTATATTGGGCACCTTGACCAGGAAATACGCAAAAGTGTTTCATAATTCCTTTTTATTGGTTAAAAACACCGCAAATATACAACATTTTTTCAAATTAGCGAATCGAATAACTTCGAAGTTCTCGATTCAACTCTTTTTCGCGACCTCCGACCAAATGATCCAAGAGGGTATGAAAACGCGGTGAGTGGTTGTGATGCACCGTATGACAAAGTTCGTGCAGGATGACAAAGTCGCGCAGGTGTGCGGGCAGTTGCATCAGAAAGAGGCTGAGCGAAAGGCGATTTTTCGAGGAGCAGCTCCCCCACTTCGTACGGGCCGACGTAATCGTCAAATGCGTATAGCGCAACCCCGAAGTCGCAGATAACCGCTCAAGACGTGGCGGGAGATCCTCCTTGGCCAATCGGCGCAACCGCTCGATCTCGGCGCGTTGCTCCTCCTCCGAGCCCTGCGGCAGGGCACGTTGACGCTCGGCAGCACGCTGACGCGCTCGCTCGACCCACGCACGTTTCTCCTCATAGAAGGCCAGCGCCCGCTCACGCGCAACAAAGCGCGGATAGGTCAGCCGCACCTCACCCGAAGGGCGCACCGTCAGCGTAATACGACGCGCGCGGGGAGAACAAACGAGGGTAGGTTCGCTAACGCTCACAAAAAATTAAGAATTAAAAATGAAGAATTGCGCGGAACGCGGGGGGGGTTATCCGATTGGGGAATTTTAGGCGAGCAGATTTTACCTCGACCGCACTTCGGTTCGGATGGGCTGTACATGAGGTACTGCCCATTCGGACCGGACAAGGAGAGGTGAAATATGCCGCATAAAATCACAAATCAGCCAATGCGTTGGCGCACTACCTCGAATAGCATAATCGCCGCTGCTGCCGACACATTGAGCGACTCGATATGGCCAATCATCGGAATAGCCAGCTGCTCGTTGCAGATCTTGAGGATGGCGGGCGAGATACCCGTATCCTCGGCACCCATCACAATGACGGTGGGCTTGGTGAAATCGGCATCGTAGAGGAGCTTGCGGCTCTTCTCGGTGGCGGCCACGATCTGGAAACCCTCCTGCTGGAGTTGAGCCAGGGTCATGCGCACCGAGCCTACGCGCGTCACGGGAATCACACTCAAAGCACCTGCCGACGAGCGAATTGCCTCGGCATTCACGGGGGCCGAATTCTTTAGCGGAGTGATCAGGCCGTGGGCTCCGGCACACTCGGCCGAGCGGGCGATAGCGCCAAAGTTGCGTACATCGGTCACGCCGTCAAAGGCCACAATCAGCGGCGTTTCGTCCTGGGGCACACGTTCCAGAATATCCTCCAGCTCGACGTAGGAGATCAAGGCGGTCTGAGCCACTACACCCTGGTGGTTGCCCTTCGTGAGGCGATTGAGCTTCTCGACGGGCACCTCTTGGTAGCGCAGGTGGTGGCGTGCGATGAGGTCTTTGAGCTCCTGCATCAGCGGGCCCTCGGCACCCTTGCGGATGTAGAGCTTTTCAATTTGTTGACGTGCCTCGATGGCCTCAGCCACGGGACGAATTCCAAAAATCAGGTTTTCAGCCATATGGTAAATTCAAAATTTAACATTTAGAATTCAAAATTATTGCGGGGATCGAGCCAACATATTCTATCATGTCAAACTCAACCTCTCCCACCCCATTTTTTTGATTTTAGGCGAGCAGATTTTGCCTCGACCGCAGTTCGGTTCGGATGGGCTGTACATGAGGTACTGCCCATTCGGGCCGGACAAGGAGAGGTGAAATATGCCGCATAAAATCGAAAAATCAGCTCTCTTCGACGATTTCTACTTCATAGGACGCCTTCTCCCACTCGTGCATCAAATGATCGTAGCGCGCTTTGAGGTCGTTGTACGCCTTGTAGTCGTCCTCCACATACTCGGTGGCCGCAGCAAACTTCTGGTCAAAGGCGGCGATCTCCTCCTCGACTTTGGCCAGCTCGGCCTCGATCTCCGAGACCTGCTTGCGGAGTTTGCGCAGGAGTTTCTCCTGCTCCTTCTTCTGCTCGTAACTCAATTTGCCGCTGTTCTCCTTCGGTGCTGCAGCCGTGGCAGGTTTATCGCGGCGCTCGATCTCCTGCAGGGAGGCCAGCTTACGTTTCTCGAGGAAGTAGTAGATACCGCCCAGGTACTCCTGCACCCCACCGTCGCGGAATTCATAGATCTTATCGACCATGCCGTCGAGGAATTCACGGTCGTGCGACACAACGACCACCGTACCGTCGTACTTCATGATCGCCTCCTTCAGGATATCCTTCGAGCGCATATCCATGTGGTTCGTCGGCTCGTCGAGCACCAAGAGGTTACGCGGCTCGAGCATCATGCGGGCCATGGCCAGGCGCGAACGCTCGCCACCCGAGAGCACCTTGACCTTCTTGTCGATATCTTCGCCACGGAACAAGAAAGCACCCAAAATATCGCGCAGACGGGTGCGGATATCGCCCACCGCCACGCGATCGAGCGTATCGAAGACGGTAAACTCGCCTTCCATCAGATCGTCCTGATTCTGGGCGTAGTAACCGATATTGACATTTGCACCGAGGCGAATCGAACCCTCGGTCGGTGTAAGCTCGCCGATGAGCATGCGGGCCAGGGTTGTCTTACCCTCGCCATTGCGGCCCACCAAGGCGATGCGGTCGCCCTTCTCGATCGTAAAGTTAGCCCCCGAGAAGACATGCTTCGCGCCAAACGACATGCCCGCCTCCTTGATCTCGGCCACCACCTGACCCGATCGGGGCGCAGGGGGGAATTTGATATTGAGGCGCGACAGGTCCTCCTCCTCGATCTCCAGGCGGTCGAGCTTTTCGAGCTGCTTGATGCGCGACTGCACCTGATTCGACTTCGTGGGCTTGTAGCGGAACTTCTCGATAAACTCCTCGGTCTTCTCAATCATCCGTTGCTGATTCTCGTAGGCCGCCTTCTGCTGCTCTCGGCGCTCACGGCGCAGCTCAACATACTTCGAATAGGGCACTTTGTAGTCCGTCACCTTGCCCAGCGAGAGCTCCACGGTGCGGGTCGTGACATTATCCAGAAAGGCCCTATCGTGCGAAATCAGCAGCACCGCGCCGCTATAATTCTTCAGGTACTCCTCCAGCCACTGGATCGACTCGATATCGAGGTGGTTTGTCGGCTCATCGAGCAGGAAAATCGAGGGGCGGCGCAACAAGAGCTTGGCCAACTCGATACGCATGCGCCAGCCACCCGAAAACTCGGCCGTGGGGCGCGTGAAGTCGGTACGCTTAAAGCCCAAACCCAAGAGGGTCTTCTCGATATCGGCCTCGCGCGTATCGCCACCAAGGATCGAGAAGCGATCCTGCGCCTCATTCAGGCGGTGCAGGAGGTCGGCATAGGCCTCGCTCTCGTAGTCCGTGCGCTCGGCGATCTCGGCCGTGAGGCGCGAAATCTCCTTTTCCAGCCCGTTGACCTCCTCGAAGGCCTTGGCCGTCTCCTCCACGAGCGACGTCGTGTCGTGCACGCGCATCGTCTGCGGCAGGTAGCCGAGCGTACAATCCGTGCCGATCGTCACCGCACCCGAGGTAGGTTGCTGCTCGCCCATGATGAGGCGCAGCAGGGTCGTCTTACCCGCGCCGTTGCGCCCCACAAGGCCGATGCGGTCCTTGGGGTTGATCAGGAACGAGATATTGTCAAAAAGCGTCCAACCGCCATACGAGACGGTGAGGTTATCGAGTGAAATCATACTTCATCTATGCGTGTAACATGGCATGAATCTCGGCCGCAGGGTCCTCGGCCTTGAAGACCGACGAGCCGGCCACCAGGACATTCGCCCCCGCCTCATACAACAGGCGCGCATTCTCGGACGAGATACCCCCATCGACCTCGATCAAAAGGTCGGGATTCAGCTCCTCGGCCATCAGACGCAGTTCGCGGATGCGATCCAACGACTCGGGGATGAACTTCTGCCCACCAAAGCCCGGCTCTACACTCATGATGAGCACCATATCGACCTCCCGAATGATCGGGCGCAGGCTTTCGACCGGCGTCTTGGGCTTGATCGAAATACCCACCTTCGCACCACTCTCGCGGATCAGGTGGATGCAGTGCAGCGCATCGTCCGTAGCCTCCAAGTGGAAGGTAATCCAGTCGGCTCCGTCGTGTGCAAAGCGGGCGATGTAACGCTCCGGCTCGGTGATCATCAGGTGCACATCGAGCGGCTTGGCGGCCACCTTACGAATGGCTCGCAAGACAGGAAAGCCGAACGAAATGTTGGGGACAAAAACGCCGTCCATCACATCGACATGAATCCAGGCGGCCTCACTCTGCTCGACCATCTTCACATCACGCTCCAAGTGACCGAAGTCGGCTGCCAAAACCGAAGGTGATATCATCCGTTCCATTTTCATTTTTTGGTAAGAGATTCTCAGGCAAAGATAAGAATTTTCGCCGAAAAACTGCTATCTTTGTCTATTATGAATACCTATATCTTGATTCTTTGTGGCGTTTTGGCCCTGGTGGCTGTGATAGCGATCGTTTGGGCGATCCTTTTGGGGCGTGATGTGCGCACTGCGCAGCAGGAATTGGCGACTTCGCGCGCCGAGCAGACGGCCGATCGCGAGGGCCGCATCCGTGCCGAGCAGGCGTTGGCCGTAGCGACCGCCACCGCCGAGCAGGAGATTTCGACGCTCCGTGCCCGTGCCGAGGAGCAACGCGCCGAGGCCGAAAAGCGCCGTGAGGAGGAGGCTGCCCGCTATCAACAGCGCATCGAGGAGCAGCAGCGCGAGGCCGAGCAGCGTCGCACGGAGGAGATCGAGCACCTCAAAAGCCACTTCAAGAGTCTCTCGGCGGAGATTCTTACCGAGCAGTCGAAGCAGTTCCGCGAGACAAACAAGGAGTCGATGGATGTACTGCTGAAGCCCTTCCGCGACAACATCACCGAGTTCCGCCAGCGCGTGGAGCACATCTACTCGCACGAAAATGAGCAGCGCGGCGAGCTGAAAAATGAGCTGAAACACCTCCTGGAGCTGAATCAGCGCATCACGACCGAGACTACGAACCTCACCAACGCCCTGCGTGGCAACTCGAAGGTGCAGGGCGACTGGGGCGAGACGATGCTCGAGACGATTCTCGATAGCTCGTCGCTCGTCAAGGGGGTACACTACCTCACGCAGCACAACCTCAAAGATGCGGAGGGGAACAACCTCCGCCCCGATGTCATCCTGCGCCTTCCGGAGGAGAAGCAGATCGTCATCGACTCGAAGGTATCGCTCACGGCCTATGTCAATTACACGGCAGCGACCGACGAGGCGGAGCGCCGCGCCCACCTGGCGGATCATGTCGCATCGCTACGCAAGCACATCAAGGAGCTGGGCAACAAGGAGTATCAGAAGCTCCTCCAGTCGCCCGACTTTGTGATTCTGTTCGTGGCCAACGAGCCCGCCTTCCTCGAGGCGCTGAAGGCCGATCCGCAACTTTGGAGCGAGGCCTACGAAAAGAAGGTGTTGATCTCCTCCCCCACCAACCTCTTTGCCATGCTGAAGATGGTGGCCGACATGTGGAAGTACGATGCGCAGGATAAGAACACGAAGCGCATTGCCGAGTGCGGTCTGAAGCTCTACGAGCAGGCCGTAGCCCTCACCGCCTCGTTGGAGCAGGTCGGCGGTGCGTTGCAAAAGGCGCAAGCGGCCTACGACGATACTTACAAGCGTCTCCACACGGGAAATAATAATGTGGTGCGCCTGGGTCAGCAACTCAAGAAAACCGCCCGACTGCAATCCAAAAAGGAGTTCTCCGTAGCACTCACCGAGGCCGTTGAGGAAGAGATCGACCAGGAGTAAACTCAAAATTGGTGCTGATGCAATCAGCCACAGCAGCCTTTTGGTTGCCTTCGAGGCAACCTATTTGTAAAAGAGAAATCCACCTTTCCAAGCAACTCTTGGAGGTGGATTTTCTCTTTTTACAAAGCCACTTTCAGTGGCGCAAAAGGCTGAAAAATAATTAGATTGCTTACTTTTTATATAAAAAACATATAGACAATCCCCCTAAATCCCCCTTTGAGAAGGAGGACTTAGTCGCTTCGCTCCTTGGGTAATGCTAACAACCCTACCCCATCGCCTGCAATCCAAAAAGGAGTTCTCCGCAGCACTCACCGAGGCCGTCGAGGAAGAGATCGACCAGGAGTAAAATTCAAAATTTAGAATTCAAAATTTAGAATGAGTCCCTATAAAATCTATAGGGCCTACACGTCCTATAAGGATCAGTGGCCTCAGTTCCCCCGACCACCACCCTTTTTCTTTAACTATTTCCATCCTATATAAAATAGGTATCACCAAAAAATTACCTAAAACTTTAGTTAAAATTATAAAAATAGTTGCATAACTAAGATAATAGTTATATATTTGCCATCGGAAAACAAACTTAAACAAACTTTTTATGGTAGAACAACAAACAAAACGCACCGAGCGGCCGCAAGAGCTGACCCGTGCCGAGCTGGAGGTGATGCAGATCCTCTGGCGCAAGGGGCGAGGCGTGGTTCACGATTTTTTGGAGGAGTTCGAGGAGCCTCGTCCCGCCTACAACACCGTATCGACCATCGTCCGCATCCTCGAGAAGAAGGGCTTTGTCGATCACAAGGCCTATGGCAAGACCCACGAGTACTTCCCCACCGTCTCGAAAGAGGAGTACACCTCGCGCTACATGAAGGGGGTACTGAACAACTTTTTCGATGGGTCGCTTTCGCGCCTTGTGAGCTTTTTTTCGGATAACAAATCGATCTCCGTGGAGGAGACAGACGAAATCCTAAAGATGCTCAGCGAGCGCAAATAGCCTCAACGCGAAAAGCCGACAACCATGAAACCGATGCTGATCTATCTACTCGAAACGCTCTTTTGCAGTGGCCTGCTGCTCCTCTTCTATCGCCTGTTGGTGGTCGAAAGGGTCAGTCTGACGGCTGCACGCTGCTATTTAATCGGGGCGATGGTGGCATCGGTCGTAATTCCTGCCTTACAACTCCCCCTCTACCCTGCCGAGACGCTCTACTACGCCGTGCCCATCCTCGAGACGGCTACGGCAACAACGAGCGCAGCCGACATGGCCGAACCGATGCAAACCGTCGAAGAGGCTGTGCGCTGGGAGATTCCGTGGAGTGAGGCGGTAATGCTTCTCTACGGCATTGTCGTCGTGGTTGCCTTTGTGCTCTTGGTCGCCCACCTTCGGAAAATCGTCCGACTTCGTCACCGTGCCACCTGCACCGTAACGCCTCGCTACACGTTAGCGGAGAGCAACGAGATACAAAGTCCCTTCTCGTTTTGGCGCACGATATTTCTCGGCACGGGGTACGATCCGTTGGAGCGCGAACAGATCATCGCGCACGAGGCGGCACACATTCGCCGTCACCACACGGCAGATAAACTCCTCATGGAGTTACTGCGCATCCTCTATTGGTTCAACCCCTTCCTTTGGCTTGCCGAGCGCCGCTTGAGCGAAATCCACGAGTACCAGGCAGACCGCGATGTACTTGCCGAGGGGTATGACGTTACCCAATACCGTTTGACCATTTTCAAACAACTCTTTGGTTATAATCCGGATATAGCCTGCGGGTTGAGTAATTCATTCACTAAAAAACGATTTATTATGATGACTCAATCTTCTGCTCGTCGCCGTTCGCTCTGGCGTATCGGTGCAGCTATTCCGCTCATGGCGGTATTGGTATTGGCTTTTGGTGCTACGGCACGCGAAGGTACTACACCCGAAAAGGGGACACAAAGCACCACCCTGCAATTTCACCGTCCTTCGGCGGGTAAGGTCTTAATGAGCCGTTTCGGGACGACCAAAAATCCTGTAACGGGCAAAACGACCACCCACCCCGGCATCGACATCGTCCTCTCGAAAGGGGCAGCCATCTACGCCGTAGCGGATGGCGAAGTTACCTATGCAGCCGATAAGGGTGGCTACGGCAACCTCATTGAGCTGACACACGAAGCGGGTTACACCTCGCGCTACGCACACCTGGATCAACTGCTGGTCGAGGCAGGAGACACGGTGCGCGCAGGTCAAAAGATCGCTACGGCAGGTAACACAGGGCGCACCACGGGCGTACACCTTCATTTCGAGCTACACCAAGCCGGCACACCGATCGACCCCACCTTCCTGATGCAGAGTAACGCCTCCTACGTCGAGCTTTCGGGGGATCAGTGCTTTCTAAATGGCGAGTTAATCGAAAACGACGAGGCGTTGAGTGACAAGCTGCGGGAGTTACGCGAATCTGCCGATGAGTCCGAGCCGTTCGGCCTTGTTCTGACGGGCGACCCCGATATTAAGATGAAGGGGGTGACGGATGTAAAGGAGGCCGCCCGCACCGCAGGGGTCTACCGAATCAGCTACAAAGAGGCTGTTCGTTTCCTTCCCCCGAAGGAGAACTCCACCAACGGAGTCACCCTCATTACCCAACCGAAGGTTCAACAGCGCAACGCACTCTATATCTGCATCAATCGCAACGGGAGATACCTGGCCGGCACTTATGAGCCAACCCTTATCAAACGCGGGCTGGAGGGAGTCATTGACTTGGTGCGCCGCTTCCTCGAAAACCCGGACGATGTGCGTGAGCTTTCGAGTAAACGCGAAGAGGCGATTCCGCTACCCGACGGCTCCGTATGGCACTACCCCGTAAGCCAAGGATTCATCATGATCCGGACAAGACCCGATACCCCCTTTGAGGAGTTCAAGGCGTTGCAGTCGGCCCTCACGGAACTCTACCATGAACTCCGCAACCGTGTCGCGCGTGAAAAATTCGGGCGCGAAATGGCCGAACTGAGCAAAGAGGAGCTGCAGGCAATCCACAGAGCCGTTCCGATTCGCATCGTGGAGATAGAGCCCACGGATGCAGAAGCACCTAAAGAATAACCCTACCATAAGTTTGTTTACCGCAGATCGCCCCGACTGAGATCATTCAGTCGGGGCGGTCAATTTTAATTTCGTGATTCATCACACCCCCCAACCGCTGCCACAAAAAAAAGGGGCGCACCTTGCGATGCGCCCCTTCACTATCTATCGAAACGGATTAGAACTCCATCTTCGAACGACGAACGTAGCTGTTGTAACGCCACTTAGCGTTCTCCTCAGCAGCCTCGAAGAGCTCCTTGGCCTCGGTCGGGAAGGCCTTCATGAGCGACGTGTAACGTACCTCGCGCATCAGGAAGTCCTGGAACTTCGACCAATCCGGCTCCTTCGAATCCAGCACGAACGGGTTCTTGCCCTGAGCCTCCAGATCCGGGTTGTAGTGGTAGAGGTGCCAGTAACCACAAGCTACGGCATCCTTACCGATCTGCTGCGTGCGCGTCATACCGCCCTTGATACCGTGGTTGATACACGGAGCGTAGGCGATCACGAGCGACGGACCCTGGTAAGCCTCAGCCTCCTTAAGTACGTTGAAGAGCTGCTGCTGCGAAGCACCGATCGAAACCTGAGCAACATATACATAACCGTAGGTCATGGCCATAGCACCCAGATCCTTCTTGCGGATACGCTTACCGCTCGAAGCGAACTTGGCAACGGCACCCACCGGCGTAGCCTTCGACGACTGACCACCCGTGTTCGAGTAAACCTCGGTATCGATAACGAGGATGTTCACATCCATACCCGAAGCCAGGACGTGGTCTACACCACCGTAGCCGATATCGTAGCCCCAGCCATCACCACCGATGATCCACTGCGACTTCTTAACCAGCCAATCCTTCATCTCGAGTACCTTCTTGCAAGCATCGCAACCGCAAGCCTCCAGCAGGGGCAGCAGCTTCTCGGTAGCCGCAGCCGAAGCCGACGACGAGTAGCGACCCTCCTTCCAAGCAGCCACGGCAGCCTTCAGCTCATCCGAGCAGCACTCGGCAGCAACTACCTCGTCCATGTAGGCCTCTACACGGTCGCGGAGCTTCTCGATACCGACGTGCATACCCAGACCATACTCGGCGTTATCCTCGAAGAGCGAGTTAGCCCAAGCGGGACCCTGACCCTTCTCGTTGGTGCAGTAGGGCGTCGAGGGAGCCGAACCCGAGTAGATCGAGGTACAACCCGTAGCGTTGGCAACCATCATCTTGTCACCGAAGAGCTGCGTGATAGCCTTGATGTAGGGGGTCTCACCGCAACCGGCGCAAGCACCCGAGAACTCAAACAGCGGCTGTGCGAACTGCAGGTTCTTCACCGACTTGGTCTTATCAACCACATTCTTGTAACCAACGGTCTTTATCACCTTCTCCCAATTCTCGGCCTGCTTAAGCTGCGTATCGAGCGGCTTCATTACGAGGGCCTTCGTCTTGGCGGGGCAGGTATCCACGCAGTTGTTGCAACCCGTACAATCGAGCGGCGACACCTGGATACGGAACTTGTAAGCCTTCGTCTCACCCAGGCCGGCCTTGAACTCAAGACCCGTAGCGGCAGCCTCCTCCTCGGTAGCAAGGAACGGACGGATAGCAGCGTGGGGGCAGACATAAGCACACTGGTTACACTGGATACAGTTCTCCATGATCCACTCCGGAACATTCACGGCGATACCGCGCTTCTCCCAAGCAGCCGTACCGTTGTCCCAGGTACCGTCCTCACGACCCGTAAAGGCCGAAACCGGCAGATCATCACCCTTCAGGGCGTTGATCGGATCCACGATCTTCTGTACGAACTCCGGACGAGCAGCATCCACCTTGGCAGCCTCAGCCTTCACCTCGATATTGGCCCACTCGGCGGGAACCTCTACCTTCTCAACAGCCGAACCACCGGCATCCACAGCGGCGTAGTTCATGTTCACGATATCCTCACCCTTCTTACCGTAGGACTTCAGGATGGCGTGCTTCATCTCCTCAACTGCCTTCTCGAACGGAATCACATCGGCAATCTTGAAGAAGGCCGACTGCATGATCGTATTCGTGCGCGAACCCAGACCGAGCTCGGCAGCGATCTTCGTAGCGTTGATGATATAGAAGTTGATGTTGTTCTTGGCCAGATATACCTTCATGTGGTCGGGCAGCGTGCGGCAGGTCGTCTCGGCATCGTGCGTCGAGTTCAAGAGGAACGAACCACCCTTCTTCAGACCCTTCAGTACATCATACTTATCTACATACGACGGAACGTGGCAAGCCACGAAGTCGGGCGTCGTAACCAGATAAGGCGACGTGATCGGGTTGTCACCGAAACGGAGGTGCGACGAGGTGTAACCACCCGACTTTTTCGAGTCATACGAGAAGTAAGCCTGGCAATACTTATCGGTCGAACCACCGATGATCTTGATCGAGTTCTTGTTGGCACCTACCGTACCGTCGGCACCCAGACCGAAGAACAGACCCTCGAACGTACCGGGCTTGGCCATCGAGATCTCCTCACCTACGGGCAGCGAGAGGTTCGTTACATCGTCCACGATACCTACCGTGAAGTGATCCTTCGGCTCGGCCTTCTCCATGTTCTCAAATACGGCCAGCATCTGGGCGGGCGTCGTATCCTTCGACGAGAGACCGTAGCGGCCACCGATAATCTGGGGCTGAATCTTCTTGCCGTAGAACATCGACTTCACGTCCATGTAGAGCGGCTCACCCTCGGCACCGGGCTCCTTCGTGCGATCCAGCACGCAAACCTTCTTCACCGAAGCGGGAACTACATTGAAGAAATACTTCTCCGAGAAGGGACGATAGAGGTGTACGGTGATAAGACCCACCTTCTTGCCCTGCTTGCGCAGGTAGTCGATCGTCTCCTTGATGGTCTCCGTAACCGAACCCATGGCAACAACCACATTTTCGGCCTCGGGATCACCGTAGTAAACGAAGGGAGCGTACTCACGACCCGTGATGGCCGAAATCTCCTTCATCGTCTCGGCTACCATATCGGGCACTGCATCGTAGAACTTGTTGCAAGCCTCACGAGCCTGGAAATAGATATCGGGGTTCTGTGCCGTACCACGCGTTACGGGGTGCTCGGGGTTCAGCGCAACAGCGCGGAACTTCTTCAGCGCCTCGCGATCGAGCATAGCAGTCAGCTTGGCCTCGTCGATAATCTCAATCTTCTGGATCTCGTGCGAGGTGCGGAAACCGTCAAAGAAGTGCAGGAACGGCACGCGAGCCTTGAGGGCTACGATGTGAGCCACACCGGCCAGGTCCATAACCTCCTGAACCGACGAGGTAGCCAGCATCGCAAAACCGGTCTGGCGGGCAGCCATTACATCCTGGTGGTCACCGAAGATCGACAGTGCGTGCGAAGCGAGTGCACGAGCCGAAACATGGAATACGCCCGGCAAGAGCTCACCGGCGATCTTGTACATGTTGGGGATCATCAGCAGCAGACCCTGCGAAGCGGTGAAGGTCGAGGTCAAAGCGCCCGACTGCAGCGAACCGTGAACGGCACCGGCAGCACCGGCCTCCGACTGCATCTCAACCACCTTAACGGTCTCACCGAAGATGTTCTTGCGACCCTGCGCAGCCCACTCGTCCACATACTCAGCCATGGTCGACGACGGGGTGATAGGATAAATAGCGGCAACCTCCGAGAACATGTAAGCCACGTGAGCTGCTGCATAGTTACCATCACAAGTGATAAATTTCTTTTCTGCCATTTGTTTGAAATTTTAGAGATTTATGTGTGATTTTAAGTCGTTTCCAACCGAAAATACATAATAAGCGTTACAAAGTTAGCAAAAAGCATGTAAAAAAGCAACCCCCCGAAGCGATATTTTTTAGCTTCGAAGGGTTGTTTTTTATTGTTTTCGATCGCAGCACACAGGCATCGCCGTTCGTGTTACTCCATGATTCGCTTCAACTCCTCGTAAAATTCGGGACTTTCGCCCATGAAAATCTTGTGGATTTTGCCCTCGGGCGTAATGATCACCTTCGTCGGATAGCCCTCCACGGCATAGATTGCCGACACCGACTTCTCCACCGGAGCCTCTATCGGATCGATCACATTGACCCACTCGAGACGCATCTTTTCGACAGCCATGCGCCACTGATCAGCCTTATCGCCACACGCAATGCCGATCACCTCCAGGCGATCACGATACTCCTCGTAGGCCTTCTTGAGGCGGGGCATTCCTTTGATGCACCACGTGCACCACGTACCCCAGAAGTCGAGCACCACCCATTTGCCACGGTGCGACGAGAGGGTAACGGATTTGCCCTGCGGATCCTTCAGCACAAAGTCTGGCGCATCGGCGCCCTCGGCGATACGACTCCCCAGTTCGGCACGCACCTCCTGCTCCTCCACGTAGCGCTCGGTCAGCTCACCCACCGAACGAAAGACGCCACGGAAAATCTTTTTATCCAGATCTCGGTAATAGTACTCACCTCGGCTCGGTCCCATCTGGTAGAGACAATAGGCCGATGCCTCGCTCGCAGGATTGGCCTTCATATACTCGGCATAGACCGAGTGGAGGGCCGAACGGATATTCCGGCTGCGGTTGCGCAACGAATCGACCGCCTTGCTCTTGGCGCGGATCGCCTCGTTCAGCGCGAAGCCGTTGGCATACATATCGATCTGCACCGAGCGCACCTGATTATCGAGCCGGGCGATGGCGGCATTAAGCTCCGAACCACTGATCGTGGCCGTCAGGTGGCCGTGGCGATGAGGTTTCAGCGCCACCTCCAGCTTCTCACCGGGCTCCACCACCAGGTCGATACGGCCGGCCGGATGGTGATAGACATGCCCCTGATCACTGCGACGATAGACAGGAGAATAGAGATTCACGAGCAGCGGCTCCTCGGCTGGCAGCGTCACCTCAACACGCTGATCGACAAAGAGCAACGTATCCATCTCCGAGCGATAGGCCGAGCGGTCACCGCGCGCATGCAAACGCTCATCAAAGTTGCAACGCTCGACAAAAAGCGTATCGTTTTCCAGCCCCTCGGCTACCACCGTCAGTTGCACTTCACGGCTACACGATGCCATCAGCACCAGGGTCATTATCCCAATCAAATGTTTCATATCGTTCATCAGTTTGGCACAAAGATACGAAGAATTCGGATTTTTTAATTTTTCATTTTTAATTTTTCATTTTCTACCTTTGTACCCACTATGATTCCCTATAAGAAACGCACACTCAAAAACGGCCTCACGGTGGTGGTCAATCGCGACCGCTCGTCGAAACTTGCGGCCGTCAACTTATTGTATAAGGTCGGTGCCCGCAACGAGGATCCCGACCGCACGGGCTTTGCCCATCTGTTCGAGCACCTGATGTTCCGCGGAACACGGGAGGTACCCGTATTCGACCTCCCCGTACAGATGGCATCGGGCGAGGACAACGCCTTCACGAATAACGACTACACGAACTTCTACCTCACGCTCCCGCTCGACAACCTCGAGACGGCTCTCTGGCTCGAGAGTGACCGCATGCAGGGGCTGTGGATTACGCCCGAGAAGCTCGAAACAGAGAAACGGGTCGTCGTCGAGGAGTTCCGCCAGCGCTACCTCAATCAGCCTTATGGCGATCAGACGATGTTACTCAGGGAGTTGGCCTACCGCGTTCACCCCTACCGCTGGGCGACGATCGGCCGTTCGACCGACCACATCGAGGGGGCTACACTCGAGGAAGTGGAACGCTTCTACCACACCTTCTATCGCCCCTCGAATGCCGTGCTGGCCCTCTCGGCCGATTGCGACGAGGAGGCGATGCTGGACCTGGCCGAGAAGTGGTTCGGGGAGTTGCAGGACACCCCTTTCTCGCCTGCCCCGATTCCGCAGGAGCCGCCGCAACAGGAGGCGCGCACGAAGATTGTGGAGCGCGACGTACCCGCTACCACCATCTCGATCGCTTACCACATGGGCGATCGTCTTTCGCCCGATTTCTGCACGGGTGACCTCGTTTCGGATCTCCTTTCGGGAGGCGATTCGTCGCGTCTGTACCAACACCTGGTCAAAGACGAACGCCTCTTTGCATCGGTCAATGCCTACATCTCGGGCGATGTCGATCCGGGGCTCTTCATCCTCACGGGACAACTGCTCCCGACGACCACCGAAGAGCAGGCCATCGAGGCCTTCCGTCGCGAAATTGCCCGTCTTCAGGTTGAATCTCCGACCGATTACGAGCTGACGAAGGTCAAAAACAAGTTCGAGGCCAACGCCCTCTTTGGCGAACTGAACGTCATGAACAAGGCGATGAACCTCTGCTACTACGAATTCCTGGGCGATCTTCCGCTCATCAACCGCGAAATCGAGGAGTATCGTTCGATCACCCCCGAACGTATTTTTGAGTTCTCAGAGCGCATCTTCCGCCCGGAGAACAGTTCCACCTTAATCTACCGCGCACGATGAAACAGCACCCCGTCACTACCGCTCAACCCACAATCGAGATTGCCGATGCCGAGCTGCTGACGCTCCGCAACGGCATGCGACTCTACCTCCTACCGGCCAATGAATTTGCCGTCATGCGTCTGTCGCTGGTCTTTCGTGCCGGCTCTTCGCGCCAGCAGATCCCCTTCTCCGCATCAGCTACGGCCAATCTGTTGGCAGAGGGATCGGAGCACATGACCGCGCGCGAGATCTCCGAACAGCTGGATTTCCACGGCTCCTATTTTGACGTCAATACCGACCGCGACTACGCCTACATCAGCTTTGCAATGCTCTCGAAGTTCGTTCGTCCCACGCTGGAGGTAGCTGCCGAAATTCTATTACACCCCACCTTCCCCGAGGAGGAGGTCGAGACCTATCGACTCAAGCGCAAACAACGCCTGAAGATCGAGCGCCAGAAGGTCGATGTACGCGCCCGCGAGGCCTTTGCCGAGGCGATGTTTGGCGCCGAGCACCCCTATGGCGAACGTTTCGACGAGGAGGCATACGATCGTCTTACGCGTGCCGACATCGTGCAATTCTACCGTGCCCACTACACCGCAGCCAACGCCTTTGCCGTCTGCAGTGGTCGTATCGGCGAGGAGGAGCGAGCCGCACTTTGTGCCCTTCTGGAGCAGTTCCCTGCAACCGATCCGACACCGCGCCCCGCCTTCCCGCCCATCCGCCAGCAACACGAAGTGCGCCTCAAGCATGAGGGGGCTGTACAATCCTCGATCCGCATCGGACGGCTGCTTTTTCCGCGCGAACACCCCGACTTTGTCGGTATGCAGGTCGTAGCGGCCGCGCTGGGCGGTTACTTTGGCTCGCGTCTGATGCAGAATCTGAGAGAGGAGCACGGCTTTACCTATGGTGTGATTTCGGCCATGGTGAATTTCGAGCGCGAGGGTTACCTGGCCATCGCCACGCAGGTCGGCTCGGAGGTGACCGAAGCAGCGCTCACGGAGATTCATGCCGAGATCGAGCGACTTCGCAGCGAACGCATGAGCGAGGAGGAGCTGCAGCTCGTCAAAAACATCATGACGGGCGAGATGATGCGCATCTTGGACGGTCCGTTCGGCATTGCCGACGTGACGATCGAGAACATCCTCTGCGGCCGCACAAACGCCGTCATCACCGAAAACGTGGAGCGCATCCGCCGCACGACGCCCGAAGAGGTGCAACGGCTGGCCGAGAAGTACCTTCGCCGCGAAGACCTGGTGACGGTTGTAGTGGGATAAGAGTTGAAAGTTGAGAGTTAGCTCAACAAAAAAGGGAGATGACCACAGGTTCAAGTCATCTCCCAATCTTTTTTTATTGAGCGTCTGAAAGCACGCAAAAACTTTCAACTTTTAATTTTCAACTTTCAACTTAGCGATCTGCTCCTCGGCTTTTGCGACGAGGTTATCTGCCTGCTTTTTAGCCTCTGTTACGAGTTTCTCACCGGCTGCTTTGGCTGCTATTTCGGCCAATTTACCCTTCTTCGCTGCCTCCTCGACAAGTTTATCGCGCTGCTGCTCGGCAGCCGCCACGAGCTTCTCACCCGCACGTTTTGCCTCGGCTCGCAGGTTCTCGGCCTGCTTCTCGATCTCGGCCGAAAGGGACTCGCTGCCTGTGAGTTTCTGCACCTGCTCATCCAGCACATGCTTCACTGCCTCCTGGGCCGCCTCCTTCAAGCCGAGCTTGATTTCGGGCTTCGTGAAGGTACCGCCGATCCCGACATTGACCGTGCTCAATACCCCCTTCATCGCACCCTCGGGCAACGTCACCTTGGCCGTGTAATCAATCGTCTGATCCAGCCCCGTCGAGCCCGAAAGCGACATCTTCGTATCCCCCATCTTTAGATCGAAGGGCTTGGTCGAGATGCGACCGTCGCGGATCGTAAAGTCGATCAGCACGTTCTCCGCCTCGATTGCCTTCAGTTTATCCGAGTTGAGCGCCTTGGCCAGCGCATCGAGTGCGCCAATATTTTGCAGGCGGATGCTGGCCGACGAGAGCTGACCATGCGCATTCACGCTATTCATCACCGGCGACATGGTCTCATCGAGCAGGGTCGTCAGATCCATCGACAAGGAGTAGTTACCACCCGTCTTCTCGAAGAGCGGCACCAATTTCTGTACCAGCTCCAGCTGGCGGAAGGTCTCCTGGAACGAGGCCTGTTTCAGCGCCAAATCCATCGTAAAGGTCGGTTTCGCGGGGTCATTGGTTGCATAGCTTCCCGACGCCGTAGCCTGGCCCTCAAAGAGCTGCATAGCCAACTTATCGAGCGACAACACACCACCCTTCATCGAAACGCCACCCGACACCTCGGAAAGCACCATCTGTTGGAAGAGGATCTTCTTCAGGTTGGTCGAGAGCGACAGGTTCAAATTCTCGGGAATCAGAATAGCACCCGACGAGGCCGCCTCGGTCGTCGTATCCGTCGTGTCTGTGGGCTCTGCAGATGCACTATCCACCTCGGTATCCGAAGCCATCGACTCCATCAATTGGTTCAGATTCAGCAACTCGGACTTCACGTACAGACGTCCCGCGAGCTGATCACCACGCAGCAGATAACCCAGGTAGTTCGTAAGCTGACCATTGGCCGAGAGGTCGCTCTCGCCCACCATGAGCGACAATTCGCCGAGCGTCATGGCTGAGGGCGAAATGGTAGCTGCGGCACGCGTCAGCTGAATGGGGGGCAACGAGGCCATATCAACACCCAGCTGCTCTACGACAAACGTACCTTTGGCTTGCAACTGCTCGTAACGCTGCTTCTCGACGTCGGACATACGTCCTGCAGCCTGCAAATCGGCCGCAATCGAACCGGCGAGTTTCATCTCCTCGAGCGGATAGACCTGATCGATCATTCCCAGGTCAAGCTTACCGTTCAGCGTCGCACGCAGCGTAGGATCGCTGACGAGGTTCGTACCATAGAAGGTTGCCGACACCGCATTTTCGGCCATGCGCAAGCCAAAGCGCGACAGATCGACCACCGTGCGATCCATCACACCTCCCGGATTCGAGATCTTGGCCACGAGGTTGATATCAGTCACCGCCTTCGGGAGTGAAGCGTACTGGAAACGACCCTCCTTGACCGTGGCATTCAGCTCAAACGAGGGCAATGCAGCACCTCGCATTTCACCACGTGCCCATGCCGAGAGGGCCAACTCGCCACCGGCCGTGAGGCTGCGGAAATTCTTCGTATAGAAGGCCGGAATGAGCGATAGCACATCCTTGAACTGCACCTCGTCGGTGTCGAGCGTCAGATCCATCGCAATCGCCTCGTCCTCGAGGAGTTGTGCCCAACCATCGAGTGTCAGGGCAATGGCATTGAGACGCAAACGGTTTTTGGCAAAGCTGAAGCGCATCGCCTCCAGATCGGCACCGATCGTCGCATCGAACTCCACCTCGGCATCCGAAAGCATCGTCACGACACCCGATTTCAGGTAGAGCTGCTCCATGCGCAGGTTCAGATCCAATTCGCTCTGAGCAGCCGACAGGTCGCCGCGAAGACGCAAATGAAGCGGCGAGGTCGAGCAGCGCATCTTGGTCGAATCATCCTCGTAACGAATCACCGCATCCGAAATGCGGAAATCCTTCACGGCCAGCTTAAACGACGAGGGGGCACCCTCTTCGGCGGGTGCTGCAGCCTCTTCAACAACCAACTGCGGCTCCTCGGTCGGCTTCATCACATCCCAGTTCACCGCACCATCAGCCTCTTTCAAGGCATGGATCGAGGGCTGATCAAGCAGCACTTTCTTCACGACAATTCCATCCCCGGTCAGGAGCGACAGCGGACTCACCACGGCCGAAATGCGCTCGGCTGCCACAATCGTATCCCCCTCGAAACGATCCACGCCCACCAGGGTCAGCCCCTTCAGGTCGAGCGATGCGTTCGGGAAGTGGCGGAGCAGCGAGATATGCAACTGCTCGAAATCGAGCTTGGCCTGCAACAATTCATTGGCCTCGTGCTTGACGATCGTGGCGATCTTGCCACTCAGAAACGACGGAGCTACCAACAACACAACCAGCAGGATAACCAAGCCGGTCACGATCTTTTTAACCCATTTTTTCATGGTCCAAAGCGATGTTTATTTGGAACAAAGATACTATTTTTCTCCGAAAACGATTCGCCGTTGTCTGAAAAAGATTATCTTTGCAACAATTGAACTATTTTTTGCATGAAAAAGCTGGTTATCATACCTACCTACAACGAACGCGAGAACATCGAGGCGATGATCGAAAAGGTGATGTCGCTCGAGGGCGCATTCGATCTGCTCGTTGTCGATGACGGTTCGCCCGACGGCACGGCCGAAGTGGTCGAGCAGTATCGTCAGGTCTATCACGGACGCATCCACCTGATTCGTCGCGCCGGCAAATTGGGACTCGGTACGGCCTACCTCGCGGGGTTCGAGTGGGGGCTGAAGGCCGGATATGAGCTCTTGGCCGAAATGGATTGCGACTTTTCGCACAATCCCGACGACCTGGAGCGCCTGGCCGAGGCGGCCGAGGCGGGGGCGGATGTCGTGATCGGTTCGCGCTACGTGAAGGGGGTCAATGTGGTCAATTGGCCCATGTCGCGCCTGTTGATGTCCTACTTCGCCTCGAAGTATGTCCGCATCGTGACGGGTATGCCGATCCACGACGCCACGGCGGGCTTTGTCTGCTACCGTCGCGCGGCGTTGGAAAAGATTCTCCAGAACCAGATCGAGATGAAGGGCTACGGCTTCCAGATCGAGATGAAATATACGGCCTGGCGCTTAGGGCTCAAGCTTCATGAGGAGTCGATCATCTTCACCGAGCGCCGCGAGGGTGCCTCAAAGATGTCGGGCGGCATCTTTGGCGAGGCGCTGTTTGGCGTGATGAAATTACGGTTTAAGAAGTTGAAAGTTGAATGTTGAAAGTTGAAAGTTTTTTGTCGTGCTTTCAGCCGCTCAACAAAAAAAAATATGGGAGATAGTCAAACCGGTGGCTATCTCCCTTTTTTTCATTAACCTTACCAACTATCAATTTATCTATCGTTCAAACTCCACGACCAGCACACCGCGCGCCGGAACGGTCGTCTGATCGTTCATCTCCACGGCCTCGCCCGTCAGGACATTGCGACCACCCTTCAGCGTCGAGGCGATCTCCTCGTAGTGCGACCAGGGCACCTGCTTCTTGCCACGCGAGTTGTTGGCAAAGACAAAGACAGCCTCCTCGTCCGTATAGCGGAAGAAGGCGTAGGTGTTGTGCTCGCGATCTACGAAGTGGAGCGTCTTGCCGTGGTGGATCACCTCCTTCGTCTTGCGCCACTGGAAGATTTTGCGCGTAAAATCGAAGAGCTCCTTCACATCACCCGTGCGACCCTCCTCGCTAAAGAGGTTCACCTTATCCTCGGCCCAGCCACCCGGGGTATCGACACGCAGACCACCGTGGCCCTGCTTCAAATCCACCGAGCGGATCATCAACTCGTCACCCGTGTAGATCTGCGGATAGCCGCGCATGGTGGCCAACAGGGCCATCGCAATCTTCATGCGACCCACATTGCCGCGCAGAATATCGGCCGTGCGATCCGTATCGTGATTACCCGAGAAGATCATCATCTTCGAAAGGTCGTGATAAACAAAGTCGTCCGAAACGGTGTTGTAGATGCGGATCATGCCGGCATCCCACTTCACCGAGTCGGTCGAAAGGGCTGCACACATTGCATCGCGCAACGGGAAGTCCATGATCGACGGCAGGTGGGTATCGAAACCATCCTTGTTCTGATTTCCACCCTGCCAATAGGCCAGCTGCGGAATATCGGCCGTCCAGCACTCACCCACGATATTGAGGTTCGGATACTCGGCCAACAGCGCCTCGCACCACTCGCTCATCGGCTGCTTCTCGTTGTAGGGGTAGGTATCGACACGCAGACCATCCAGATCGGCCCACTCGATCCACCACACGGCCCACTGCTTGAAATACTGCAACAGGTAGGGGTTATCGAGGTTCATATCGGGCATCGAGGTGTCGAACCAGCCGCTCTCCTGCAACTTCAGGTCATACTGCGAAGCGTTGGGATCCATATTGGTCGAGAAGAGCGCATTGGTGCGCGTAAAGGTGGGGAATTGGTGGATCCAATCCTCGAACGGCAGGTCCTCCATCCACCAGTGGGCGATACCGCAATGGTTCGTCACGATGTCCATGATGATCTTCAGGTCGCGCTTGTGAGCCTCGGCCACATACTCCCGATACAGCTCATTCGTACCCATACGCGGGTCGATGTGGTAGTAGTCGGCACACGCGTAGCCGTGGTAGGAGTAGACCGGCTCGTTGTCGAGCAATAGGGGCGTGGACCAGATGGCCGTCATACCGAGGTCGGCGATGTAGTCCAGGTGGTCGATCATACCCTGCAGGTCACCACCGTGGCGGCCGTGCAGGTTCTCGCGATCAGCCTTCTCGAGCGTATCCTCCGTGCTGTCGATCTCGGGATTACCATTGGCAAAACGGTCGGGCATCAAGAGGTAGATGGCATCGGCCGTCGTAAAGCTTTTGCGCTCACGCGAACCCTCGCGACGTGCCTCCAGCTCATAGGGCACCTTGAACTGCTCCTCACCACGCGTAAAGACCAGGTAGCGCGTACCCGGCTCGGCTGCAGCATCGATCTCGACATCCAAGAAGAGGTAGTTGGGGCTATCGGCCTTGTGAATCTTGGTCACGCGGACACCACCGCCCTCGATCGACACCTCACACTCCGAAATCTGATCACCCTGCACCATGAGCTGCAAGGGAGTCGTCATGCCTACCCACCACGAAAGGGGCTCGACGCGCTGTACCTGCCCCTCGGCGTCCTTAACCGACGTGGGATCAAACTGCGGAGCTGCCGCACACGAAAGAAGTGCCATAGCGACAAAGGGAATTACAATATGTTTCAAATTCATGTTGCTGTGCTGTTAAAAAAGGCGTATGGAGGGGTCACCGGGACACCCTACCATACGCACCCACCAATCCATCGGGTTTTATTTCGTCAAAATTACATAGGCCCAGGGCTCCAGATGCAGCTCCTTGCCGGCCTCGATCGTTGCCTTCTCGCCCGTCATGGCGCAGGTGTACTCACCGGCAGCTGCAACGGTCGGGATTACCGACTGCGGCTCAGCCGAGAGGTTAAAGAGGCACAACGCCTTGCTACCCTCCACCTCACGCGTGAAGGCCAGCACCTCCTCGACAACGCCCGTCAGGTAGACCAGCTCACCACCCTTCTCACCGGCCCAGAGTGCAGGCGTTGTGTGGCGCAACGCGTTGAGCGTGCGGTAGAAATCGGTGTACTCGTTAGCCTCCCAGCCCGGAATCGGGTCCTTCTCAAAGAACTCGAAGCGGTGGTCGTAGCCTACCTCCTGACCCGTGTAGATCAGCGGCTGACCCTGCGGCAGGACATAGGTCAAAGCGGCAAAGGTCTTGGCGGCAGCACCCAGACGCTCGAACTCGGTACCCGACCACGAATTCTCGTCGTGGTTCGAGGTGAACATGAGCTGGATAGCCTCGCGCGGATACTCGGTCGTAAACTCCTCGATCCACTGCTTCAGATCGCCCGTCGTCTGCTTGCCCTGGGCAATGTTATTCATCACATCCTTCAACTTCCAGGCATAGCAGGCATCAAAGCCGTCAGCATGGAAATTCGGGCCCTCACCCTCGGCCAGGAAGTAGACATCGGGGTTGATGGCACGAATCTCGTTCCACGACTCGGTCCAGAACGGATCGGGCATCTCACCCGCCACGTCGCAACGGAAGCCATCTACACCCTTCTCGATCCAGAACTTCTGCACCTCCTTCATCTCCTTGCGGACATCCTCGCAGGCGTAGTTGAGTTTGGCGATATCCCACCAATCGTACTGCACAACAGGCTCACCCACCGAGTCGCGTACATACCACTCGGCCGGTTTCTCCGTCACCCAAGCGGCATCGGGCGAGGTGTGGTTAGCCACATAGTCCAGAATCACCTTAAAGCCCAGCTCGTGTGCCTTATTCAGGAAGCGCTCGAAATCGGCCATCGTACCGAACTCGGGGTTGATCTCGCGGTAGTTCTTGATGGCATAGTACGAACCCAGCGTACCTTTGCGACCCTTCTCGCCAATGGGGTGGATCGGCATGAGCCAGATAATATCTACGCCCAGCTCCTTGAGGAACGGCAGGCGCTCCTCGGCGGCTGCGAAGGTACCCTCGGCCGTCTGCTGACGTACGTTCATCTCATAGACCACCGAGTTATAAACCCACTCGGCATGACGATCTGCCACAACCTCCGTCTGCGTACCGCAGCTCGACAGAATCAGACCGCACAATGCGCCCAACAGCGCTACAAAGCTCAAATTACGTTTCATGATATTGAACAGGTTAGTTTTTCGTTAAAATCTCAAATCCGTTACCGGCTACCTCCACCGTCAGCTTGCCGTCGGGGGTCAGCGTGAAGTCATGGCCGAAGTTGGCCTTGAGCGACTGTGAGGGGTCGATACCCTTCGGCAGTACACACTCCATCGTAGCCGCCTCGTCGCCCGTATTGAGCACCACGACTACCCACTCACCCATGTAGACACGCAGGTAGGCCCACACCTTCTCGGTCAGTTGCAGCGTCATCTGGTCGCCATACAGCAGCGGCAACTCCTGACGGCGCAACTCGGCGAGTCGCTTCGTCACGGCCAGCTGCGCCTGCTCGGCCTCGTTGTAGCCCTCGAAGCGCATCATGCGGCGGTTGTCAGGGTCATTACCACCCGGTTCGCCATACTCGTCACCCTGATAGATACACGGCACACCCGGAATGGTCATATTGAGGGCATTGACCAGCGACAACTTCTTGTAACCGACCGGATCGCCCACTTCGATCTTACGCGTCCAACCGGCCAGCTTGTGATCCTCGTCGGGATCGAGCGTACCGCCTGCCAGCGAGATCAGACGACCCTTGTCGTGGTTACCCGTGATGTTACCCATCGTGTGGTGGGCACCGTAAGCACCGAGCGACTGCTCAACCACCTGGGCCAACGCCTTGACCGAATGGCCACGCGTCAAGACATCAAGGGCCGTATGATAGACATTGAAGTCGAACTGCGCGTTGATCATACCGCTGCGTACATACGAGCCGATCAGCTCGGGCGAGCCGTAGGTCTCGCCTATCTGCCAGAGGTTCTTATCGGGCACGGCCTGACGCATCTTCTTCGTCAGCTTGCGCCAGTAGTGCAGCGGAATATGCTTGCAGGCGTCGTGACGGAACCCATCGAAATCAAACTTATTCATCCAATAGACGGCCGAGTCGGTCATCGGCTCTACCACCTCGATGCGCTCATGATCCAGGGTCGGGATGTGCTCATCGAACCACGTCGTCAGACGCTGCTCATCCCACAAACCGAGGTTCTTGCGGCCATCGGGCAGCAGGAGCGGGGTCACCCAATCGGGGTGCTCCTGCAGCACGGGCGAATTGATATGCAGGTGGTTGGCCACATAGTCCAACACCACGTTCAGGTTGTGCTCGTGGGCCGTTGCCAACATCTCATGCAGCTCCTCCTCCGTACCAAAGCGGTGGTCTACGACCGTCGTGTAGATCGGCCAATAGCCGTGGTAGCCCGAGAAACGGGTGAAGGGAGTCTGGTTCAAGCCCCATGCATCGAGCGGGTTCTGCGTTACGGGCGAGATCCAGATCGTCGTCATACCCAGATCGGTAAAGAAGCCCTCCTCGATCTTCTTCGTGATACCCTTCAGGTCACCACCTTGGTAATCCACCTCGGGGAGAACATCGGGGCGATTCAGCGGCTCGTTATTGGTCGGATTGCCATCCTCGAAGCGGTCGATCATGAGCGAATAGAGGATCTGCGTCTCGTGATCGTGGCGCGTGAGCTGATCCACCGACGTGACGACGCGACCCTTCTCGAGCGGAATCAGCACATCGTTGAAGAGCCCCTCGTTCGACGAAGCAAAGATACGCAGGAACGAGCGGTCGAGCGCAGCGGCATCGTGCGGAATCATCACCTCGAACGACTCCTCACCACGAATGATGCACTGCTCGCTGAGGCGGCAATTCTGCCACATGGCGACAATCTGCACGGGACGCATCGAGGCCTCCACAGCCACCATGCGCATCATCTCGCCGGCCGTAAAGAGGCGGGCGTTGGTATTGCGCTCACCGCACAACGCCACAATCGAGCTCTTCGCGCCCGCTTTCCAGGCATGAATCGTTGCCACGGCCACGCCATCCGAGCACTCCACATCAAACTCCGACCAATCCTCCTCGGTAGCCGTCAGACGCCAATCGGCACCCTCGATCGTCAGCGAGTCGGCACCCTCCCACGTGGGCAGGTAATCGGTCAGAAAGCAGTGCTGCACGCCCGATTGCAGGCGCATCGGCACAATCGGAGCCCCCTTGGCATCGGGTGCTGTCTGTGCGAATTGCTCACTGCCACAAGCCGTCAACGCAGCTGCAAAAAGAATCAGAAATAGTTTTTTCATATCAGGTTATTATTTTTGTTGCTTCTTTCGGCCCCTACTCGGCGACATCCTTCATCCAATCGATGCCCTCGTGCAGGTTGTTTTGGTTTGTAAAGTCCCAATAGGAGTTATTCTCCCACGTCGAGCCATAGGCCCACTTGGCCGGGTAGGTATAAAGGCCCAAACCGTGGCCATTCTCCTTACCGGTCAACAGATCGGGCAGCGACTCCGTACCCCACGTGATGACACCCACGCCACCGCCGGCCTTCAACTCCTCGGCCAACGCCTTCAGCCAGGCACGCTGGCGAGCAGGGGTATAGTTCGCAGCATTCGTCGCGTCGTTCCAATCGGGATAGTTATAGGCATTGTCGCACCAATCACCCATCCACTCGCCGGCGGCATTGTTACCCGTCGTAAAGGTGTATGCGGTCTCCAAGATCACGGCCTGCGCCTTATAATCCTTTTCGCAGCTCTCGGCCATGGCGCGAATCGTTTGATAGGGATTCGAGTGGCCAATGTTGGTTCCGGGGTACCATGAGATGCCGATCAGGTCGAAATCCACGCAACCCGCCTCCTTGATCTGGCGCACGTAAGAGCCCACCTTGGCCGGATTGGCGATATGGAGCAGGGTCTTTACATGGGGATTGTAGAGTTTTGCATAATCGCGTACGGCTTGAAAACCTCGCTTGAGCAGGCGACCCGTCCGTGCACCATCCGATGCGGCACTTGTCGAGGGGCGCAGGAAGCCGATGTTGACCTCGTTACCCACTGCCACGACGCGCGGATAGAGTTGCTCCTCTTTGGCGAGCTTCACAAGCGTTTCATATACCCACTCATAGAGTTTATCTCCCAGCGCCTCTTCGCTCAAGCCACGCCACGCCGTCGGCAGGATGTTGTGGTGCGTCGAGGTATCGGTATAGCTGTCGGCATCGGGTTTGAGCGTCAGCAGGAGATCCAGTCCCTGCTCCTTGGCGCGCTTGGCATCCTTTACGACCGTTGCATAGTCGGGCCAATGGATGGTCACGCCGTTGTATGCGGGGAACGGCTCCACGTTCAACTGCAGACGCACGATGTTGGCACCGTGCTCCTTCATCGAACGATAAGGATCCTTCTCGACACCCCCTTCGCGATACTTCAGGCCTACCTCCTGCAGGTAGGAGGCAAACGACATGGTCGAGCCCTTCATGAAGCCTGTCGAGAAGTAGGTCGGCGTCACGATCGGCGTATCCGGTTCAGGTTCGGGTTTCGGCGTCGGGGTGGGTTCGGGTTCGGGAGTCGGATCGTCCCCAACGCCCTCATCACCACCGCAAGCCACCAGCGCAGCAGCCAGCATCAGCATCGAAATCCAACGGCGCAGAGTTGTCTTTTTCATCGTGCAGTCTCTTATTTCAGCAGGAATACTACCGTCGAGAAGCCCGGCATCTTCACCGTCTGATCCACCAGCGTAATCTCACCGCCGAGGACGGCCACCGCCTTATTCACCGCATCGCTGATCTTCACCTCAATCTGCTGACCGGCCACGTTGTGCATCACGAGCAGTTTCTGGCCGTTGTACTCGCGGTAGAAGGCCGAAAGGGCTGCCGGGTAGTTCGACGTGTTGTAGCAGGGGGTCATCGAACCCAGCTCCGTCATCGCGGGATAGATATTGCGCAACTGGCCTAACGTGCGGTAGGTATTGAGGATCGAGTTCGGCTCATTGGTCAAATCGGCCACCGTATTGAGCTTCTCAAACGAGGGAAGCAGTGCACCCGTATACTTCGGATACTCGGTCTTGCTCCAACGCATCGGCTGACGGATGTAGACGTCACTCGACTCCTTCGAACCCGTGTAGCCCAGCTCCTCGCCGTAGTAAACTACGGGGCGGCCCGATACGGTCAGCAACAGAGCTCCCGCCATGCGCATGCGGTTGATGTTACCCCCCAGGTCCTCACCGGCACGATTCTCATCGTGGTTCGTGAGCTTCACCGCGTCGATATAGGTCGACTTCACATTCTTCAACTGCGTCTGGATATTCTTCAGGCCCGAGGCGATCTCGCGGCCCTTACCCTCGTTCAGCCCCTTCGGCAGCACATTCCACCAAAAGTCGAAGTTGAAGCACGAGAGGGGCGTATTGCGAGCAAAGCCCGACACGACACCCGTACCATCGAAGATCTCGGCCACCATGTAGAGATCCTGACCGTTATACTGCGGCTTGGTCTTGTAATAAGCGTTCAAATCCGAGTGGAACTTCGTCCAGAAGGTATAGTCGCGCGAATCGATTGACCAGATGCCATAGACATGCTTGGCGGCATCGAGGCGGAAACCATCCACACCCTTATCCAACCACCCCTTTGCCGAGGCGATGATGTGCTGATAAGGCTCGTTTGAAGCGAGGTTACCGATCACGCCATAGTTGATCTCAGGCATCCAAACACCAAAGATCGGGGCGAAGATCTTGAGCGATTTCATCTCCTCGAACTGGATATCGGCCGCCGTCGTGTTGTTCAGCGCATAAGCTACACCCGGCTGGATATAGGAGCCATTACCGCCATACTTCGTACCACCATCCCACGTCGTATTGGAGGTGCGTACCAGGAAGCCCCACGGCGAGTTGAAATCACATACCAATTCATAGACACCGTTCTCCTTGGCATACATGCGGTGGGCGGCACCCGCCTCACCGTAGTAGAGGAACATATTGACGCTCGTATCCGTATTGTCGGGCTGGGCAGCCTCGGTCGTCTCGCTAACGGTCACCGTCGAGGGCTTGCCATTGACGGTCTGGAGCGTAAACTTATAGCGATGAGTTGTGGCCGCCGGTGCGGTCATACCGTCGGGCGTCTTCCAATCGTCCGAAGTGTAGGTCGAAACCATCGGGAACTTACCCGCAGCCACATCGGCAGCCGGATTGTACGAAAGGTTGTAATAATTCCACGTGGCACTCTGCTCACCATTCTTCAGGGCATCGGTGTACCATGGGTGACCCTTACCCGTGTGGTTTACGACATAGTCGAGGTAGATCTTAATATTCTTCTCATGAGCCGCCTTGACCAGATTCTCGAAATCGGCCATCGTACCAAACTGCGGATTTACGGCCGTGTAATCCGTCACGTCGTAACCGTGGTACGAGTCGGCGGGATGGATCGGCGAGAGCCAGATGGCACCAGCACCGAGCGAAGCGATATAGTCCAACTTCTGCGTGATACCGTTGAAGTCACCCACCTTATCACCGTTACTGTCGGCAAACGAATAGACCAAAATCTCGTAGATCATCTCACCACGCGTCTTGCCGTCCCAGGCGTCGGGCTGTGCCGTCAACGTACCCTCCGCCACGGCTGCCGCAGCCTGCGTCACGGCGATCGACTTCGAATAGCCACCGGCTGCCGTCACGATCAACTCGGCGGTGCGCTCCTTCCCCGTATTGGGCGTTACCAGCACCTGCGTCGTCACTTTGCCTTTAGGACCACTCGTCTGCGCCAAGAAGCACCAATCGGTCTTCGTAACCGACCATGCAGCGGGAGCCTCAATCGTGATGGCCTGCTGACCACCCTCAGCCGTAAAGCTGAACGTAGCAGGAGATATCACCAGGTCCGTCTGCGGGGGCTGCGGAGGTTCGGGTTCATCTACCCCACCATCGCCACCACAGGCCGTCATCAGCATCAAAGCTGCCAAAAGCAGCGTACGCTGCAACAAATCGAAATATCGTTTCATATCGTTCTCTTTTTTTATCACTTGGTGACCGATGCGCCGATCAAAGCGCATCGGCCTAAACACAACCCGCAGCCTTCACCTTTCGGAAGGCTGTGGGTTGGAAAATCTGCTTACTGGGCAGGCGTCCACTTTACAACGAATACGTTGATAGCGCTGCCCTTGCTGTACATATTGATCACCGAACCGGCCTTTGCCGACGAGCAATCGATCGTGTGTACCTTGCGCTCAGCCGTCTTATCGGGAGCCTCCAGGCCGTCACCCGTCACCTCCGTACCGTCGATAGCAACAGCCAGATAACGAGCTGCATCACCGCTCGATTGGATATCTACCTCCAGCTTACCGGGACCCGTAACAGCCAGCTGCAGGGTACACTTCGAGGTATTACCCGAACCACCGAGCTGGATACGATAAGCACCGCTGTTCGAACCGAACTTGCACTTCGAACCACCTGCGATAAACTTCAAGCCATTGCCCAGATCAACATCATCGGTGTAGTTGTCACCACCCAGCGTGTTGTAGAACTGCTCGAAGAGCGAGCTGCTCCACTCCAAGACACTCGGCGTCGGCGTTACGGGCTCCTCAGCCTGCTTTACCACCTTGATCTTAGCGGGTTGTGCAGGAATTACACCACCCTCGTCGGTCGTGGGATAGAAGTATACATGGTACTTACCATCGGCAGCCACCTTCATATTCTGGGCACCGCCACCTACCGTCAGGTCAGTCTCGACACCATCAGCCAGGACACCGGCCGTAGCCAGACCCCAGTTGAAGTTATCGTTCCACTCACCGGCCTTGCGTACCTTGAACTCGTCAGCAGCCGTCAAAGCTACGTTCTCTGCCAGGAAGCTACCGTCAGCCTGCTTGGTCAGCATCACATCCGAGCTCCAATTGGTCATCGAACCAACCAGACCTACCTCGATCTGCTGGCCCAGCGGACCCGAAGGCGTCGAACCGCCTACCGACTCGATCTTGATCTTGGCAACACCGCCCTTCACAACGGCCGTACCATCCAGCGTCGGGTAGAAATATACGTTGTACGTGCCGTCAGCAGCAACCGACATATTGGCCGAACCGCCACCGCACGTCAACTCAACCTCAACACCCAACTCTACGATACCGGCAGCAGCCAGACCCCAGTTGAAGTTATCGTCCCAAGCACCGGCCTTACGTACCTTGAAGGTATCCGTAGCCTTGAGGGCAACATTCTCTACCTTGTAGCTGCCATCAGCCTGCTGTGCCAGCATTACGTCCGTATCCCAGTTGCCACCAACACCAATCAGACCTACCTCGATCTGCTCCGAGCTCGGAGCGGGAGGCGTTACAGGCTCACCAGCATCAGCGGGCGTCTTACCCGGCGTCATCACGTAGAGCTTCAGCTCGGCGGGATAGAAGTAGAGGTCATACGTGCCGGTCGTCTCTACCGACATATTCTGGCTACCGCCACCGTTTACGAGCGTCGTCAAGGCGTCGATCGTTACATTACCCGATACCTGACCACCGTAGTTCTCGGCATCGTTCCACTCGTTGTTGGCGCGAATCTTGAAGCCCTTGCCGGCCTCCAATGCCTGACCCAGCAGGACATACTCGCCGTTACCCTTCGCCGTGAAAGCGATATCGGGCGTGCCACCCCAACCGTTCAGATCACCTACCAGACCGTAGTTTACAGCGGGCTTCGGAAGCTCCGAACCGGCCGTCAGAGCCAGGAACTCCTTCGTCTCGGCGTTGAAGTAGAAGTCATACGTACCGGCAGCAATCGACATATTCTTACCGTTGGCAACCAGCGTCGTAGCCTCACCTGCAGCCAGTGCATAGGGCTCCGTATCACCCGAACCACCGTAGTTCTCGTCCCAAGCGTTGGCAAAGCGAACCTTGAACTGATCCTCAGCCGTTACCGTTACGTTCTTGACAGCCGTATATGCCGAACCCTCAACAGGCTCGAAAGCGAGGTCGGGCGTACCACCCCACGAGTTGATCGTACCAACCAGACCGTAGCTCGACGAGGGCAGCTCGGCACCGGCCGCAACTGCAATGAACTCCTTGGTCTTGGGATAGAAGTAGAAGTCGTACGAACCGGCAGCCATCGACATATTCTTACCACCGGCAACCAGCGTTACCTTCGTATCTACGGCCAGTGCATAGGGCTCAACATCACCCTCGCCACCGTAGTTCTCGGTCCAGTCGCTATCGACGCGGATCTTGATCTGATCCGACTCCGTCAGCGTTACATTCTTCACTACCTTGTAGTCCTTACCCTCAACGGCCTCGAAAACAAGGTCAGGCGTCTCGCCCCAGTTGTTGATCGTACCAACCAGGCCGTAGTTCTTGGCCATCGGGTCCTCGATTACCACATCACCCGTCTTATGGAAGGTCAACGCGTAGTTGGCGCTCGTCGAGAGGTTCATCGTGATATCGTATACACCCGGCTCCGACGGAATATCCGAGCCACCGAAGGTCATATCGTTCGGATCGCCACCCAGGTTGTAGGCATAGGGATCCTCCCACGGGTTGCCCCAGTTGTCGTTTACGCGTACCTTGTAAGCACCCTCGCCCAGCGTGATGCCCTTGAGCTCCATGGCACCGGTATCGGGGTTGTAGGTAAAGTTCGTCTGGCCATCCCAGCCCAGCTCCGTAGCCGAACCAATCAGACCGATCGACGAAACGGGAGCCATCGTCAGCTGTGCAGCAGCCAGGTCGAGGTAGAATACGAACGTACCCTCCTTACCACCGGCACCGTCAGCTACCTGCATCATGTTGCCGGCCGAAGCGCTGATTGCGAAGGTATAAGGCTCACCCTCCGAGGTAGCCGTACCACCCAACCAAACAACCGACTCATCCTTCGGGTTGGTGTAGATCACCTTGAAGCCCCACTCCTGACCATAGATCGAAACCACACCGTGGTAAACACCCGTGTTGGCATCACCCTTCAGGATCGGGAGCTCACCCGCCGTATTCCAAGCGTGGCCACCGAAGTCACCGCAAAGCTGTACAAACGCGGGATACGAAGGCGTGTAGGTCGTAACCTGAACCGTTACGGCAGGCGACTCGAGCTGGGGAGCACCCTCACCCTCGAGGTACGACGTCACGATGAGCTGTACATCACAAGCCGTATCCTTCGGGCAACCCAGTGCGATCAGCGTCGAGTTGAGCGTCGTGGGCGAAATCGAGTACTTCGTCGTCGTCAAACCGCTGGCCAGCTCCTGACGAGCACCATCGTTATAGACGATCTCCACCTTGTAGAGCGGATTCGTACCATACTCGAAGCGAGCCTCCGTCCAGCTGATCAGCGTAACGTCCTCGGTCATTCCCTCCGACAATACGATACCCTGAGCGGCAGCCTCATCCACAGCTACGATAGCAGGAACATAATCACCATAGACAAAAACGTTCATCGTGATCGGCTCCGACTTTACGACCGTCACACCATTGTCGGCCGCTACGTACATACCGATCGAGAAGTTGTTGTTGGCATCCAAGCCAAAACCGCTCAAGAGCTGCGTACGGAAAGCCTCCTTACCGGCCGTGAAATAGAGGCCGTTGGTCGACGTGAGCGAAATCTCTTGGCTGTCATACGTTGCATAGAGGGTGTACATCACCTCCTCACCCATACCGCGAGCCGCCTTCCACGAGAAGGTCAGCGTCTCTTCGATCGAGTTCTCGGTCAAGAGGATGTCGGCGTGCGAATCCATGACCGGAGCCGTGGCCTCTACCGCGTAGAGATCAGCGGGGTCCTTCTCACAAGCCGTGAAGGCCATGAGACCCGCTACCAGGGCAGTTAAATATCTGAAAACTTTCATGTTTATTTTCGTTTGTTAAAAAGCGGGCTGGATCGTTCGCGGGGATCGACCCCGCCCGCATTTCGGTTTTGACTCTGCTTACTTACTCTGCCTGATAGCTTACAACCCACGGCGTGCAGTTGGCGTGGAGGTAAATGATACCGGCCGAAGGCGTCAGGATGTTACCTGCACCCTGTACCAGGTTGAAGCCGGCGGGATAGATCTCCGACGTCTCCGTACCACCACCGTAGTTGATGTCCCAGCTGTTGTTCAGACGGAACTTGAACTCCGTACCGGCGTCGATCGTCGACGTGGTCTTCCAAACATTGGCCGCAGCATCATAGGTCATCACCATCGGATCCGACCAGCCGTTGAACGAGCCCATAACATCTACCTGCGAGAACTGCTTGGCGTCGATAGCCATGTTGTTCAGGTCGATCGTGATCTTCCAGATACCGGCGGGCAGCATCAGGTTACCGTCGCTCGACGACGTGAAGTCGGCACCGAGGGTCGAGAAGTTACCGTAACCCATCTCACCACCGTCCCATGCACGGTTCGGCAGCACCTTGAAGCCCGAGTAACCCGGCGTATTGGCTGCATCCTCCGGAAGCTCAACCAGGGCCTCGTAGATGTTCGAGCCACCCTTGTTCTCCCAAATCTCAACGGCGTTACCGGCATCCCAGCCATTGAACACACCGCAGAGGTGATACTTACGCATAGCAGCCTTGAAGGTCTGCACCGAGAACGAAATCATGTTCGACTTCTGGGTCTTCAGATCCGAACCACCGGCGTAAGCAATTACATAAGCATTGATCACAGCCACCTCGTTGGCAGCCACACCCAGGTTGTTCACGATCTTACCATTGAGGTCCGATTTCTCCATCGTGATCGCGGGATAGTTCGACTCGGCGGCGAGGGTCTCCACGCCGTCCTTCTCAAAATAGAGCTGGTAGGTAATAGCCACCGACTGACCGAAATCGGCTGCCGAGCAAGTAAAGGTCACCGACTCAACGCTGATATTATCACCATTGACTACGATGTCGCCCTGCTCGCTCAAAACCGGCGCTACGAAGTCCGACTCCTCAGCCAACTTTACATGCTCCACGTCCGTCTCGCACGAAGCGAACGTAAACGCAGCCATGGCGAGAGTCGCAAGATATTTCATATATTTCATAATCGTATTCTTTTTAAGCGTTTAATTTCTGATTCGCTTCGATTAATAACCCGGGTTCTGCTTCAGGTTCGGGTTGGCAATCAGGTCGGTCGTAATGATCGGGAATACCTTGAGGTGATCCGACAAAGCCACCGCACCATTTGCAATACCACCCTTATAGGGCCAGGGGAACGAAGCCGACGTGAAGTAACCGTAGCGGATCAAATCCACACGACGGTGACCCTCCCACATCAGCTCGCGTACGCGCTCCTTGAGGATGTAGTCCAAATCGATCGTCATCGGCATATCAGCTACACCGTTAGCACGCTCACGCAGCTGGGCGATGCGCTTGTAACCGGCGCTCGACGAGGTCAGCGAACCACCGTTGAGGCGAGCCTCGGCCTCAGCCGAAATCAGGTACATCTCACCCAGACGGAAGATCGGGAAGTCGGCCGACGAGAACTCGATACCGCTCTCGATGCAGGCAGCCTTGTTATCCGAGGTCAGCGGAACCCACTTCAAGCAAGCCCAACCGGTGTTGATATCGGCCGACTCGGGGTCGATGTCCTTCGTGAAACCGGCGTTGGTGAATACGGCACGCTGATCCGAAGCAGCGCGGTCGTAACCCCACTGGTTCTTGTTGGCCCAATCAACACCCTGCAGCTCGAAGTTGTTCATTACATACTCATCCGAAACGTGGTAACCATTCCACTGGTTCATGTAGATGTCGCTCGAGAAGCCGAAGAGGCTCGACGAGATCAGACGCAGGTCGGCGTAAACCGATGCATAGAGCAGGTGCGTCGTACCACCGTAGCTGGGGGTCGTAGCACCATCGTAGAGCGCAGCCACGATGAACTCGTTCTGAGCACCGTTGGTCGAGTTGTCCTGACGGAAGAGGTTATCCCACTTCTTGCAGAGCTCAAAGCCACCGCTCGTGATAGCCAACTCGGCATACTTCTGAGCGTCAGCCCAGCGAGCCGTACCCGTGTAAACCTCGGCGTTGAGGTACATACGAGCCAACACGGCATAAGCAGCACCCTTCGACAGACGCGGATAAACCACGCGCTGTGCGGGCAGGTTCTCATCCTCGATCAGCTCCAACAGCTCGTTCTCGATCCAGGCAAACATGCCGGCGCGGCCCAGCTGCTGGGGGAAGTTCGTCGTACCGATGTTCTCGGGCAAGCACAAAGGAGGATTGCCGTAGAGGTCCATCATGATCTCGTAATAGATCGCACGCAGCAGGCGCATCTCGGCACGGTAGGTGCGTACGTCATCGAGCTTAGCCTCGTGGCCACGGCCCTTCACGGCGCCATCACCCGAAACCGACTCATCGAGGAACTGGTTGCAGATAGCCACAGCCTTCAAACCACGCAGATAAACAGCCATCACAGCTGCATTCGTAGCCGTCCACTTGCCATACTGTACACCGTCGATGTAGTCATCGCCCCAGTTACACTTCAGGGCATCGGTCGTCAACTCGTTCAGAATCATGTACTGACGGATAAACTCACTCTGACCGGCATCCGATACGGCGATATCCGACGAACCCGGATCGCCCTGCGATACGAGCGAGAAGTAGCTGTACGCATAGTTCACGTACTGGTCGTAGCTCTCCGGTGCCTCGAAGGCCTTATCGGCCGTAATCGTCGACTCGGCCAGCGGCTCGGCATCCAGATCACCCAAGCAAGAGGTAATCATCGTAGCCGAGGTCAGAAGCGCTACACTATATAATAAGAACTTTTTCATAATTGCAGTGCTTGTATTGATTAGAAGTTAATGTTGAGGCGGACCGTATAGAGGCGCGGACGCGGGATGAGGGTGCTGTATACACCATCAGCGCTGTTCACCTCGGGATCCAGACCCGAGTAGTTGGTAATCGTAAATACGTTCTGGCACGAAGCAGCTACGCGGATGTTTACCTTCGAATTACCTACCTCGCGGAACGTGTAACCGAGGTTCACGTCGTCGAGACGGAAGAACGAAGCGTTCTCGATGAACATATCCGAGTAAGCCTGGTCGGTCGACGTGTTACCCGTGAAGCCCGTACGGAAGTTGTACTCGTTCAGGTTGCGCAGGTAGTTGTACGACAGCGTACCGCAGTAGGTAGACGAGTTGTCCACAGCCAGCTTGTTGATGGCGTAGTTGCCGATCGTACCGTGACCGTTGAAACCGAAGTCCCAATTCTTGTAGTTGAGCTGCATCGAGATACCGTAGTAGAAGTCGGGCGTAGCCGAGCGACCGGTGATGTACTTGTCATCCTCGGTGATCTGGCCATCCTCGTTGCGATCGATGAAGGTGTTCATGATCGGCTTACCGGCGGCGTCATAAGCCTGCTGGTAGAGGTAGAAGGTGTAGGGAGCGAAGCCCTTGTAGTGTACCGACGAGTTACCACCCGTACCCGAGAGCGACGAACCAACCTTCACGAAGTTGTCGTTCAGGTCACCAATCTCAGTCTGCTGCCACGTACCGTTGAGGTTGATCGTCCAGTTCCAATCCTCGGTCTGAACGGGAATCAGGTTCAACGATACCTCGACACCCTGGTTCACCATCTCACCGATGTTCGACATCAGGCGGTTCGTGAAGTTCGAGCCGGTCGGCACGTCAATCTCCGACAGCAGGTCGGTCGTGTGACGATAGTAGTAATCCACAGCACCGCTGATACGGCCCGACAGGAAGCCGAAGTCGATACCGGCGTTGTAGGTCGTCGTGGTCTCCCACTTGATGTTGCGGTTGAAGGCCTGAGGAGCCAGCGTACCGCCGATACCCGGCATATACTGGGCATTACCGTTGTTTACATAGTTGTAGAGCGGATAGTAGGGATAGTAGTTGTCACCAATATCCTGCTGACCGGTCTGACCCCAACCCAGGCGGAGCTTCAGAGCCGACAGCGTCTTCGAATCCACGAGGAACTTCTCCTGAGCGATGTTCCAAGCAAAGGCAGCCGAGGGGAAGAAGCCCCAACGGTTATCCTCCGAGAAGCGCGACGTAGCATCCTCACGAACCGTGAAGGTGAACAGGTAGCGCGAATCAATCGAGTAGTTGATACGACCGAAGAACGAGATCAGGTAGTACTCCTTCGGATAGGGCTTACGCGAAAGCTCCGTAGCACTCGACGAGTGGTACTCGTCACGATTGGCGTTGTAGTAGTTCAGCGACTGCGTCTTCACATAGTTGCGCTGCCACGAGTAACCACCCATGACATCCAGACGGTGGATACCGAACTCCTTGTTATAGTTGGCGTAGAACTCCAACAGCGTGTTCGAGTTGAAGGTCGTCCAATCCGTGTAGGCATCCTCCGAACCGGCCTTCATGTTAGCAAACGAGCCCAGCTCGTTGTAGTGCGTACCGGTCGACTCGGCTACGTCGTAACCCAGGTTCAGGTTCAGGCGCAGATCCTCCAGACCGTGGATCTTATAGTCGAGCTGTGCGTTACCTACCGAACGCCACGTGGTCGAGTAGTTAACATAGTCGTTCAGGCTCGACATCGGGTTCGTGTTGGCATTCTTCTCGGGGTTGAAGTTGCCGGCATCGTCGAAGTTACCCCAGTTGAAGTAACCGTTAGCCAGCGACTTGTTCACCGAACCATCGGCGTTGTAGAAGTGAACCGGCTTGGTGGGGTCGTACGACAAAGCATCACCCACGGCATTGTTCGTCCAGTTCGACTTGTTGTAAACACCCTTCACGTTCAGATTGACGGTCAGATGATCGTCGAAGAACTTGGGAGCAAGGTTTACGCTGGCATTCACGCGCGTGTTGTCACCACCCTTTACCGTACCCTGATCGTAGTTGGCACCCAACGAAACGCGATAGGGGAAGTTACCCTTCTCCGTGTTACCGTAGAGCGAGAGGGCGTGGTCGGTCGAGAAGGCCGTGCGGTAGATCAGATCCTGCCAATCGGTGTTGTAGTTCTTGCCGTTGTAACCCAGGAGCGACTGGATCTTCTCGGCATCGGCAGCGCTGTTAGCCTGATATACATTGGTCATGTAATCGGCGAACTCCGAGCCCGTCAGCACGTCGATCTCGTCCGAGTTGGACTTCACGGTGTACGACGAGTTGTAGCTTACCTGCAGCTGCGAACCCTTACCCTTCTTGGTGGTGATGATGATCACACCGTTCGATGCACGCGAACCGTAGATAGCCGTAGCCGAAGCATCCTTCAGCACGGTGTAGGTGTCGATGTCATCGGGGTTTACGGTAGCCAGCGGGTTACCCATACCGGCACCGCCGTCACCCGTCACGGGCACACCGTCGATCACGATGAGCGGGTTGTTCGAGGCGTTGAGCGAAGCGTTACCACGGATACGGATCTGTGCACCCGAACCCGGCTCACCCGAAGCGGGCGTAACGAGCAGACCCGGCACCTTACCCAGCAGCAGCTGATCGGGCGAGGTTACCGCACCGCGGTTTACATCCTCGGCCTTGATCGCTACAACCGAACCGGTCATATCGCTCTTCTTCACGCCACCATAACCGATCACGACGACTTCGTCGAGGGTCATCAGGTCCTCCTCCAGCGTCAGGTTCTTCAGCAACTCCGACGAGGCTGCCAGCTCTACGGTCTTATAACCGATGTAGCTGACCGAGACAACCGAATTGGCGTCTTTTACATTCAGTACGTACTGACCGTCGATGTCGGTCGTCGTACCATTCACGGTACCCACCTCGATGATCGTTGCTCCGATCACGGGGATACCGGCGGCGTCCACCACGACGCCCTTCACCTCGTACTTACCTTGGGCAAGCGCGAGATGCGGGGTAACGATGCCCAGTAGCATCATACCCAAGCACATTGCGAGAAATTTTCTCATAGGGCTTTTTAGTGTTAGTTAATAAATTTGGTTATTGAGAATTGTTATTTAAGTTCCTTGCGGAATCGAGGTTTCCTATTCGACCTTTTTGGTCTGGATACCAAAGACAGCCACGGCGCCGATAAAGAGCGACACACCGGCCACGACAAGCATCATGATCTGCTCGCCACCCACCAGCTTCAGCAGCAAACCGCCGAGCAATGCTGCGATAATCTGCGGCAGGCAGATCGTGCAGTTGAACAGCCCCAGATAAGCACCCATCGAGCTACCCGAAAGCGAGTTCGTGAGCAGCGCAAACGGCATGGCCAGCATGGCAGCCCAACCGCAACCGATCAGCAGGTACGATATAAATAATAAGTATTGGTCGTGGATCATGGCCGTCGAGACGAAGCCCAAGCCGCCCAGCACGAGGCTCACGGCATAGCCCACCTTGACGTTCTTGAACATCGGCAGCACCATGGCCCACAGAATCGAGCCTACGGCCTGTACGGCAAACAGGACACCTACCCAGTCACCGGCAGCCTGATAGCCGGCCGAAGCGACATCGGTCGTACCCCAGATCGTCTCGGCGATACCACCGTTCGTGTAGGTCCACATATAAAGGAAGGCCACCCACGAAAAGAACTGCACCAGACCGATCTGCCAGAAGGCCTTCGGGGCGTGCAACAGCAGCTGCAGGAGGTTCTGCTTCTCCTCCTTGTTTGCCTGCTGCTCCTGGATGTTGTGGAAAGCGGCATACTCTTTGGGGTCCATCTCCTTGACCGTAGCACCCGTGTAGAGGACGCAGAGGATCAGGATGGCGGCACCGACATAGAACGAGTAGATTACCGAATCGGGAATCACACCCTCGGGAGCAACGTTCGAGATACCGATCCAGGTGAAGATGTAGGGGAAGAGGTAGCCCACCAGCGAACCGGCGTTGCACAGCAGCGACTGGATCGAGTAGGCCTTTGCCTTCTGGCGCTCATTGACCAGATCGCCCACCATCATCTTGAAGGGCTGCATAGCCATATTGATCGACGTATCGAGCAACATGAGCATAATCAGGCCGAACGACATGGCCATCTTGACCGTCAGGCCGAGCGAACCGGCATTCGGAAGGAAGGCCATCACAGCGACAGCCACCAGCGCGCCCACATAGAGGTAGGGCTTGCGACGGCCCCAGCGACACCAGGTCTTATCGCTCCAGGTACCGACCAGCGGCTGCACGATCATACCCATCAGTGGGGGCAGGATCCAGAAAAAACTCAAATCATGGGGATCAGCGCCAAGCGTGGCGAAGATACGGCTGATGTTGGCACTCTGAAGTGCATAAGCGATCTGAACTCCGAAGAAACCGAAGCTCAGATTCCACATCTGCCAAAACGACAGGTCTCGTTTCTGCATATTTTAGGTCTTTTTAGTTTAGTTTTTTTGGTTTGGTTAGACAAATATATACGTGCGCGACGAAATGCACAATTCACCTCCGACGAATGGTTACATGCAAGCGACGAACGGCCAATCGGGGCAGACGAAAGGAGGAGCCAAAAAGCGCTTTTTGGCACAAATCGAAAAAAAATTTGCAAAAACTACAAAAATAGTCTACCTTTATTGGTCGGAATCGATTTTTCGCCTATGAGACAAAGCTCACTCTCCACGCCCTGCATCATCCACCTCTTCGCGTTGGCCCATGCCGCCATCGCGATCATGAGTCGCATGGTCAACTACGTGGACGATGTACCGTTGACGATTTTGACCCTGGCGCTGGTCGTGATCATCGCGCTTCGCCACCACGTACAAGCCGAGATGATCGCCATCCTGGCACTGGTCGGCACCTTCGCCGGCTACCTCTTCGGTTCGTTCGGCGCCGAATTAATAGCTCACATAGTCCGCAACGACATCTTTGCACCGGCCCTCACCACAGCCATCTTCACCGAGCTGCTCGGCTGGGGAGTTTACGCTTTTGCCCGTCTACGCGGCGAGCAGCAGGAGCGCTCTTTCACTTGGTCACCGCCCCTGCCGCAGATCGTCATCATCGTCCTCTCGATTCTCCTTTTCAGAATCTCCTACACGCTGATTTTCAACTCCTCGTACTTCACGCAAACCTCTATCACGGCGGAGTTGAATCGCCTGCTTGAAAATACGGTAGCCATCCTGCTGATGTTGTGCGGTAACATGCTTTTTGTAAGCCTCCGTCTGCAACGCATCACCCGCCCCGAATGGCGCACGATCGGTACCGTGGTGATGACACTCCTCTTTACGACCGTCATCACGCTGCTCGTCTACTATGAGTTCCCGCACGGCCACGAAAAGCTCTTCGCCATGCTGCCCTTCCTGCGCCTTTACGCGGTGGTGCTCCTGTGCGACATTGTGGTCTATGCCCTCTTTAAGTTGGCTGCCTATGCGTTGATTTCCAAAGCCGAGTTGCATGCCGAGCGCGGCAAGAAGCATCAGGCGCAATTCCAGTACAACAAACTCAAGCTGCAGATCAACCCCCATTTCTTGTTCAACTCGCTCAACATCTTGGACTTCCTGGTGCAAGAACAGCAGACCGAACGCGCCTCGGCCTTCATCCACAAATTGGCCGACTGCTATCGCTACATGCTCAAAAACGAGGACGAACAACTCGTAACGCTGCAAGAGGAGTTGATCTTCGCCCGCAAATACAGCGAGTTACTCCAGGAGCGTTTTGCCGAAGGTTTCCATGTGCGCTACAAAATCCCCGACGAGGTACTCATGCGCCACATCGTGCCCTGTGCCCTGCAACTCTTGATCGAAAATGCCACGAAACACAACGCCGTCAGCATCGATTCGCCACTCGAAGTGGTGATCACGGTCGAGGAGGATCGTCTGCGCGTAAGCAACCGTCTGCAGCCCCGCCTGAGCAAGCAGCCCTCAACGGGTAAAGGGCTGAAAAACATCCGCCAACAATACCTCGACTTGGCAAACCAACCGATTCATGTCGAGCAAACCGATACCGAATTTATCGTAGAACTTCCGCTATTATGACACCTACATACAACGTACTGATTGTCGAGGATGAATTGCCGGCACAAGCCAACCTGCGCCGCGCCCTCGAAATGCGATTTCCGGACCTGCGCATCGTCGGACTGCAAAGCTCGGTGCATGGCACCCTGGAGTGGCTGAAAGAGCCGACCAACCGCGCCGACATCATCTTCATGGATGTCGAGCTCTCGGATGGCATGTGTTTCGACATCTTCTCGCATGTTGAAGTGAATGCCAAAGTGGTTATTACCACTGCATTCGACAACTATGCCGTCAGGGCTTTCCGCATCAACAGCATCGACTATCTATTGAAGCCGATTGACCCCGAGGAGCTGACCGGAGCCGTCGAACGATGCCGCCGATCGTTAGCAGCCGAAAAAGAGAATACCAAAACTGCGCAACCGATTGATATTGAAGCGTTGAAGAGCGCACTAACGGGGGGGGGTGAGCCAACGTTCCGCAAACGTTTCGTGGTTCGTTTCGGCGATCGTCTCTCGGTTATCGAGACGACGCAGGTCGCCTACTTCTACGCCGAGGACAAGAGTACCCACCTGGTCACGAACGAAGGGCGTCGCTACATCCTCGATCAATCGCTCGACCAGCTGGCCGATGAGATCTCGCCGGCCGATTTCTTCCGTATTTCGCGTAACTGTACCGTCTCGATTCGCGCCATTGCCGGCATCTCGAAACATCCGTCGAATCGTCTGAAAGTCAATCTGATTCCAAAGCCCGATTTTGAGGTCTTCGTCTCGCGTTCGCGTACGACCGACTTCATAACCTGGCTTGAGGGCAAATAAACAAAACGCCACTCCATGAAACACTTATTGCTGACCCTTTGCGCCCTCTGCGCAACCCTTTCACTCGCAGCCCAGGAGGCGCTGCAGCCCAACACGCTGCCCACCTCGCCCGAACAGCATGCCGACCGTTCGGTCACCTTCCGCTACACCGCTCCCGAGGCAAAGAGCGTCGTAGTTGTGGGCGATTTTGCCACTGAAAAACTCCCCATGACGCGCAACGCCGAAGGGATCTGGGAGGCAACGACCCAGCCCCTCGAGTCGGAGTTGTACAACTACGCATTTGAGGTGGACGGCGTACGGGTCATCGACCCCTCGAATGTACACACCGTGCGTGACATTGCAACGACGAGTAACCTCTTCATTGTGAGCGGCGAACGGGGCGATCTATACAGTGTGCAGGATGTGCCGCACGGCACCATATCAAAGGTTTGGTACCCTTCACCCACGCTCGGCATGGAGCGTCGCATGACGATCTACACCCCGCCCGGTTACGAGGAGGGCAAGGGGCGTTATCCGGTCTTTTACCTGCTGCACGGCATGGGAGGCGACGAGGAGGCGTGGCCGGCCTTGGGGCGTGCAGCCGAGATCCTCGACAACCTCATCGCACAGGGCAAGGCCGAGCAGATGATTGTCGTGATGACCAACGGCAACGCCATTCAGCAGGCCGCCCCGGGCCACTCCGCCGAGGGGCTCTACAAACCGCAATTCCAACTGCCAAAGACCATGGAGAGCTCGTTCGAGAAGTCGTTTGCGGATGTGTTGAAGTTCGTCGATAAACACTACCGCACCATCGCCAAGCGCGAGAAACGCGCCATTGCCGGCCTCTCGATGGGCGGTTTCCATGCCCTGCATATTTCGCGCACGATGCCCAAAACATTCGACTATGTCGGCCTCTTCTCGGCCGCCACGATGAAGGGCAAAAACGAAACCTTCTACGCCGACATGGAGCAGACACTCAAAGCGCAGCGCGACAACGGATTCGAGCTCTACTGGATCGGCATTGGCAAGGAGGATTTCCTGTGGAAAATGAATGTCGAATTCCGCCAACAGCTCGATGCGATGGAGTTCCCCTACACGCTCCGCATCAGCGAGGGCGGCCACACCTGGCGCAACTGGAGAATCTACCTCTCGGAGTTTGCGCCGATGCTCTTCAAATAGGCAGCAAATCACTTTACTTTATACGATAAGAGCCTTCCTATTTGCAGGTAGGCTCTTTTTTTGTATCTTTGTCTTTGTTTCCAACCAACACCACGATGAAACACTTTTCCTGGAAGCCGCTGTGGCCCTCTACGCAGACCCAACGTCGCATCCGTTTTTGGGTGCAGACGCTCTCGTTTATGGTCTCGGTAGTGGTGTTGGGAGCCCTGTTTATCGATTACGGCTACACGTTGAAGCCCCACGAGACGGAATATGTCCATGCCATCTACCACTTCGGCAAACTCTTTTACCTGATTCTCTTCTCGGCCACACTGCTGCTGCATATTCGCCGTCTGCGACGCAAGGCTATCTTCATGACTCTTATCACGGGGTTGGCTCTCTACTCGCTTGTGCTCCCCCATTGGTTCCCTCTGGCCTCGGCCGAGAGTCCGCTTCGGGGGGTGTGGCACCTGTTCGAGAACACCTATTACGTCGGGGCTATCCTTGGGCTGTTTGCCACCATGGAGCTTTCGCGGGCCGTGGTCAATTTCATCAACAAACGCACCAATCCTGCCCTGATGCTGGCCGCAGGATTCGCCGTCATCATTGCAATCGGCACCCTGCTGCTGCTCGTCCCGCGCTCCACCCTGCCCCACATCCACCTTTCGGTGGTCGATGCCCTCTTTGTGGCCACTTCGTCGGTCTGTGTCACGGGACTTTCGCCCGTTGAATTGGCCACCACCTTCACCCTCGAAGGGCAGACCGTCATCCTGCTCCTGATTCAAATCGGAGGTCTGGGTGTGATGACCATCACGAGCTTTTTCGCCCTCTTTTTCATGGGCAACACGGGCCTTTACAACCAATTTGCCCTGCGCGATATGCTCTCCTCGGAGACCTTCTCGTCGCTCGTCTCGGCCCTGCTCTACATCCTGGGCTTCACCTTCGTTATCGAGTTATGTGGGGCGGCTCTGATTTGGCACAGCATCCACGGCACGCTCGGCTACTCGCTCCATGAAGAGCTTTACTTCTCGCTCTTTCATGCCGTTTCGGCCTTCTGCAATGCCGGCTTCTCGACCCTCGAAGGGAATCTGGGCAACGAGGCGATTCTCACCGCCCACAACGGATTCTACCTCTGGATTTCGCTCCTTATCATCCTGGGCGGTATCGGATTCCCGATTCTGGTCAATTTCAAAGATATCCTCTTCTACCACCTCCGCATGGCGGCCTACCGCCTCCTCGGCGTGGGACAGAAGCCGATACGCTACCGCCACCTGACGAACATCAACACGAAAATCGTCCTCTTCATCACCGCCCTGCTGCTGGTCGGCGGCACCCTCTGGGTAGGCTGCCTGGAGTGGAACGGAGCCTTCCACGGCATGACCACGGGCGAGAAGCTGACCCAATCCCTCTTCAATGCCGTAGCCCCGCGAACGGCCGGATTCAACAGCGTGGACCTGCGCGAATTTTCGTTTATGACCCTGCTCGGCTACCTCTTCCTGATGTGGGTCGGAGGTGGTTCGCAGTCCACGGCGGGTGGTCTGAAGGTCAATACACTCGGTGTGGCGTGGGCCAACTTCCTATCCGTAATACGCGGGCGCGAACGGGTCACCCTCTTCGGCCGTGAGATTCCGGCCGAATCGGTACGCCGAGCCTCGGCCACCATCTTTGCCTCGATGAGCGCGATAATCACGGCCTTCGTGCTGCTCGTTGCCATCGAACCTACGATTCACCCCGCACGGCTGCTGTTCGAGACCATATCGGCCCTCTCGACCGTCGGGTCGTCGTTGGGCGTAACCCCCGAATTGGGCGAGGCGGGCAAACTCATCCTGACGGGATTGATGTTCATGGGGCGTGTCGGCCTGATTACCGTGCTGATGAGCCTCCTGCCCGCACGTCCCGACCCGAAATATCGCCTCCCGAAAGACAATGTAATCATCAACTAACACCCTAATAGGTATGAAATATTTAGTCATTGGATTGGGTAACTTCGGTAAAACGCTGGCCGAGGAGCTGACCGAGCAAGGCAACGATGTGATCGGCATCGACCTGAACGAGCACCGCATCGAAGAGGTCAAAAATCGCATTGCGGTGGCCTATATCCTCGATGCCACCGAGAAGGCGGCCCTGAGGGCCCTGCCTTTGGACGATATCGACTGCGCCATCGTGGCCATCGGCCAAAGCATGGATGCTTCGCTGCGCACCGTGGCGGCACTCAAAGAGCTGGGTGTAAGACAGATTTATGCCCGCGCCCTCGATGCAACGCACCAATCCATCCTTGCCGCCATGTCGATTCGTCGCATCTTCATTCCCGAGAGCTATGCGGCCCGCTCCTTCGCCCGCAAACTCGGTAACAACGAAGAGGCCGAATTGTTATAACGCTCGCCTAAAATTTTATGCCGCGAGTGGCTCGTTGCGCCGAATTTTTCACTATCTTTGCGCATCCAAACAAGCACAATCAAACAAAAAACATATCCAAATGGAAGCTATCGTAAAGACCAATTTCAACCTGCCGGGTCAGCAGGATCACTATGTAGGTAAGGTACGCGATGTCTATTCGATCGAGGGCGACTACCTCGTGATGGTCGTTTCGGACCGCATCTCGGCCTTTGATGTCGTACTGCCGAAGGGCATCCCCTTCAAGGGACAGGTACTGAACCAAATCGCCGCAAAATTCCTCGATGCCACGTCGGACATTCTGCCCAACTGGAAGATTGCCGTACCCGATCCGATGGTGACCGTCGGCCACAAGTGCGAGCCCTTCAAGGTCGAGATGGTTATCCGCGGCTACCTCTCGGGCCACGCATGGCGCGAGTACAAGGCCGGCAAGCGCACAATCTGCGGTGTAGAGATGCCCGAGGGCATGGTTGAGAACCAGAAGTTCCCCACCCCGATCATCACCCCGACGACGAAGGCCGCCGAGGGTCACGACGAGGATATCTCGAAGGAGGAGATTATCGCACAGGGCATCGTAAGCCGTGAGGATTACGAGCAGCTGGAGGCCTACACGCGCGCTATCTTCGAGCGCGGTACGGAGATCGCCGCCAAGATGGGGCTGATTCTGGTGGATACGAAATATGAGTTCGGTAAGAAGAACGGCGTGATCTACCTCATGGACGAGATCCACACCCCCGATTCGTCGCGTTACTTCTACGCCGAGGGCTACGAGGAGCGCCTGGCAAAGGGCGAGAAGCAGAAGCAGCTCTCGAAGGAGTTCGTACGCGAGTGGCTGATGGCCAACGGTTTCCAGGGTCTGGAGGGTCAGCAGGTTCCCGAAATGACCGACGAGATTGTTGCCAGCATCACCGACCGCTACATCGAGCTCTACGAGAACATCACGGGCGAAAAGTTCTGCAAGGCCGAGGGTGAGAACATCGAGGAGCGCATCGAGAAGAACGTGACCGAGTGGTTGAATAACCTCTAAATCGGAAGTTCTTACATACCAAAAGCCACTCCCGTTTCCGGGGGTGGCTTTTTCAATGGCCCGCGCTCCACAACGGCCTTCGAAGAGGCTTCTTGACTGATAACGAATCGGTTAATTGAGGTACGCATCGCATCCTGGATGGCGGCACAAACAAAAAAATCGACGGAGGTTTGGATTTTTGGAAAAAGGTTTCTATCTTTGTCGTCCCGATTCAACGATTATCGGCCTGCCCGGATGGCGGAATCGGTAGACGCGTTGGTCTCAAACACCAATGTCAGCAATGACGTGCCGGTTCGACCCCGGCTCCGGGTACGAAAGAGAGAAACTTTTGTTTCTCTCTTTTTTTTGTGTCCGGAGCCGGGGTCGCAGCTTCGGTGGCGGTGTGGCAGACTTATCTACACTCGGTAGTTGTTTGCTTACGCAAACATCCGTTGTTGCTGAACGATTGTGGCTGAAAATAAATTTTCGCCACCTCGTTCATCAACCCCTACAATCTGCGATTGCACTACCTCGCTTCGGTCTGCTCAAACCTGCTGCGAACCTTCGACCACCAATCTTTAGGGAATGTAACTGCTCCTTTAGTTACCTTTAGCTACCTTTAATTGCCTTTAATTCCCCTTAGTAGCCCTTAATTCGTCGGCCTTCTTTTGAATTTTAAATTAAAATTCATACCTTCGCGGCCGAAAGTTAGGTTAATAAAAAATTTTAATTTCAACAAATCCATGAATTTACGCAGCGCTATCGACTTCCAACCCAAACTTTTGAGTTGCCTGCGACACTACAACAAAGAGACCTTTTCGCGTGACGTAATGGCCGGAATCATCGTCGGCATCGTCGCCATTCCGCTCGCCATCGCCTTTGGTATTGCCTCGGGCGTAGGCCCGACGGAGGGTCTTGTAACGGCCATCATCGCCGGCCTTCTGATCTCCGTATTCGGCGGATCGAAGGTGCAGATCGGCGGCCCTACGGGTGCCTTTATCGTCATCATCTACGGCATCATCCAGCAGTTCGGCCTGGGTGGTCTGGCCATCGCCACGATTATGGCGGGTATCATTCTGATCGTAATGGGCTTATGCAAGCTCGGCACGATCATCAAGTTCATGCCCTACCCCATCATCATCGGCTTCACGGGCGGTATCGCCATCACGATCTTCTCGACCCAGATGAACGACCTCTTCGGCCTCGGCATTGCGGATGTTCCGGCCAACTTCATCGACAAGTGGATCTGCTACTTCCAGCACCTCGGCCAAATCAACTGGTGGGCCTTCGCTGTGGGTATTTTGAGCATCTTGATCATCTGCTACACGCCGAAAATCTCGAAGAAGATCCCCGGATCGCTGGCCGCCATCGTGCTGATGACGCTGCTGTGCTGGGCGCTGAAGCAATTTGCCGGCATTGATTCGATCAAGACGATCGGCGATCTGTACGAGTTGCCGTCGGGCCTTCCCTCGCTTACGATGCCCGACCTGAGCGCACTGACCTCCTTCGAGTCGATTCAGCAGCTCCTCCCCGTAGCCTTCACGATTGCCATGCTGGGCGCTATCGAGTCGCTCCTCTCGGCCATGGTGGCTGACGGTGTGATCGGTGACCGCCACAACTCGAACACGGAGCTCATCGGCCAGGGTATTGCCAACGTCGTAGTTCCCTTCTTCGGCGGTATCCCTGCCACGGGTGCCATTGCCCGTACGATGGCCAACATCAACAACGGTGGTCGCACGCCGATTGCCGGTGTCGTACACACGATCGTACTGCTCATGGTGCTCCTGTTCCTGGGTGGTCTGGTAGGCGCGATTCCGATGCCCTGCCTGGCCGGTGTGTTGATCATGGTGTCGTACAACATGAGCGGTTGGCGCACGATCCGTTCGATGTGCCGCCAGGAGAAATCGAACGTGCTGGTACTCTTCACGACCCTCTTCCTGACGGTGATCTTCGACCTGACGATCGCTATCGAGGTGGGTCTGGTAATGGCCATCGTCCTCTTCATGAAGCGAATCATGGAGAACACACATATCTCGGTGCTGCACAACGAGTTGGAGGTACACCACGACGGCGAGCGCGACGAGCGCCTTACGATCCCCGCCCACACGGAGGTCTACGAGATCGACGGCCCCTTCTTCTTCGGTATTGCCACCAAGTTTGAGGAGCTGGCCCGTATGCGCGATGCCGAGCCGATCCGCATCGTGCGTATGCGTAAGGTGTCGTTCATCGATGCCACGGGTTTGCATAACCTCGAGATCTTCGTAACAGCCTCGCTGCAGCAGGGGCAGAAGGTGATTCTCTCGGGTGTAAACGAGTCGGTTTACCACGAGATCGAGCGCAGCGGCATCCTGGAGTTGGTCGGCAAGGAGAATGTCCTGGACCACATCCACAAGGCCATCAAGCGCGCCGAGGAGCTTGCCAAGGAGTACGACAAATAGTTATCGGCATGATATTTCAAAGAGGGGAGAATTGTTTTCTTCCCTCTTTTTCTTATCTTTGCAGCAATGACGACCGACAAAAAAGCGTTGAAAGAGCAGGTGGCTCTCTTGCCACTCTCGCCCGGGGTCTATCAATTCTTGGACCGCACGGGAACGATCATCTATGTCGGTAAAGCAAAAAGCCTCCGCAAGCGTGTTTCGTCCTACTTTGTCGAGAGCAAGGAGCACTCGGCCAAGGTGCGCGTCTTGGTCAAACAGATTGTCGAGATTCGCCACATCGTGGTCGATACGGAGCAGGATGCCCTCCTGTTAGAGAACTCGCTGATTAAGAGCCTGCAACCTCGCTACAACATCCTGCTCAAGGATGACAAAACCTACCCCTGGATTGTCGTTCGGCGCGAGCCCTTCCCGCGCGTACTATCCACCCGCCAAGTGGTACGCGACGGCTCACAATATTATGGCCCTTACAGCTCGATCTCGATGCAACGCAGCATCCTGGAGTTTATCCGCGAGGTGATACCTTTGCGTACCTGCAAACTCAACCTTTCGCCGCAGGCCATCGCCCGCGGGAAATACGGGGTCTGCCTGCAGTACCACATCGGCAACTGCAAAGGGCCCTGCATCGGGGCACAGAGCGAGGAGGAGTATGCCTCGCAACTCGACCTGGTGCACGCCATTCTGAAGGGCGACCTGCGCCCCGTACGCCGCTACCTGACCGAAGAGATGGAACGGGCGGCCTCGGCGCTGAAATTCGAACAGGCGCAGGGCTACAAGCAGCGACTCGATGCACTCGACAACTACGCCTCGAAGTCGGTCATTGTCAGCACAAAAATCCAGGATGTCGATGTCTTCTCGCTCCTGGTGGACGACGACGTGGCCTTCTGCAACTTTGTCCGCATCCGCCACGGCTCGATCGTAGGAGTCACAACCCTGCGCCTCTCAACGGGTATCGAAAGTTCGGAGGCCGACATGCTCACGCTGGCCATCCAGCATGCTGTCGAGGGGCTTACCGAAGGGAAATTGGCCCGCGAGGTGATTGTCCCATTCCTGCCGTCTGCTACGATGCTCTTCGACGGAGTCACCTTTACGGTTCCGAAGCGTGGCGAGAAGCTCGAATTGCTTGAATTTTCACAAAAGAGCGCCCGCATCTACCGTGCCGAGCAGCTCAAAAACCTCGAAATCAAGAACCCCGAACGCCACACCGAACGCCTGATGGAGGCGATGCGGAAGGAGCTGCACCTCAAGGAGCAACCACGCCACATCGAGTGCTTCGATAACTCGAACCTGCAAGGCTCTTACCCCGTCGCTTCGTGCGTTGTTTTCCGCGACGGCAAGCCCTCACGCAAGGAGTACCGCCACTTCAACGTCAAGACGGTCGAGGGGCCCGACGACTTCGCCTCGATGCGCGAGATTGTCTATCGCCGCTACTCGCGTCTACTGGAGGAGGGGCAGGAGCTGCCTGATCTGATCATTGTCGATGGCGGCAAGGGACAGCTTTCGAGCGCCTACGAGGTGCTTTGTGCGCTGGGGATCGAAAACCGCGTGCCGATCGTGGGTCTGGCCAAGCGCATCGAGGAGATCTTCTTCCCGGGCGACCCGATGCCCTATTACCTCTCGCGCACGGGCGAACCGCTCAAGGTGGTGTGTCACATCCGTGACGAGGCGCACCGCTTCGGCATCACGTTCCACCGCCAAAAACGCAGCAAAGATTTTATCCACAGCGAGTTGGAGCAAATCGAAGGCATCGGCACCAAGAGTATTCAGGCACTACTGACCCACTTCCGCACTGTCGAGAAGGTTCGTGCGGCTCATGTCGAGGAGCTGGCCGGTGTTGTGGGGCAGGCCAAAGCGCGAAAAATCAAGCAACACTTTGATAACGAAACAAATACCAAACAACGATGAAACAAAAACTCACCTTCAAAGATTGGTTTCTGGCCACACGTCCGTGGTCGTTCACCGCTTCGGCCCTCTCGGTCGTTGTCGTATTGGTCTACCTCGAATGGTTGACGGGAGCTGTCAACTGGACAAACGGCACACTTGCCATCCTCGGCATCATCCTTTTCCACGCTGCAGGCAACACCTGGAGCGACTACTGCGACTACAAAAGCGGTGTCGATACGGTCGAGGGTGCGATCAGCATCGACACAATCAAAGGGGGACTGTTCCGTGCCGAGCAGATTCGTAACCTCTCGTTCGGACTCCTCGTGCCGGGCATCATCATCGGCTTGTGGCTGCTCTACACGACGGGGTGGGGGCTGCTTTGGATCGGTCTGGGCGGTGTGATCTGCACACTCTGCTACCCGCCGTTGAAATACCGTGCCCTGGGTGATTTGGTCATCATCCTGGCCTACGGCCTGCTACCGGCACTCGGCGCTTCGTGGGTGGCCGTAGGCGAACTCGATTGGCGTGTCTTGTGGGCTGCCTTCCCCGTAGCCCTTTTGGTCGATGCCATTCTGCACGCCAACAACACGCGCGATGCCAAGACCGACAGCAAGGCAAACATTCGCACCATGGCAATGGGCATGGGTGTACAGGCCTCGGTGGTACTCTATGTGCTGGAGCAGCTGATCCCCTTCATTTGGGTAGTTGCGTTGATCCCCTTCCACATCTTCCCGTGGCTCTCGATTCTCGTCACCTTCGTCATGCGCTTTGCCATCCGCAACACGCGAGCCATGCGCGAATTCAAGGAGACGGGCAACGTGGCCGAGATTGCCGATCTCGACCAACGCTCGGCACAAACGCAGATGCTCTTTGCCGTTGTGCTCTGTATCTCGTTCCTGGTAGACCTATTATTACTGCGATGAAACGACTCTACTTTGCCCTCTTGGTGGCGCTCCTACTATGGACGCTGATGTTCTGTCCGCTGACCGCCCCGCGTTTCGATTTTTGGGAGATGATGGCCGGTTCGGCCCTGCTTTTGAGTGGTCTTGCCACCCTCTTCGCACCTGCCTGGTGGACGCGCATGAAGTTCGACACACGCAACATCCTCCTGGGTGTCGTAGTTGCCATCGTGCTTTGGTGCGTATTTTGGGTTGGCGACAAGGTTTCGTCGTGGATGTTCAACTTCGCCCGCCCGCAGGTCGATCTGATCTACGGCATCAAGGAGGGCGAGTCGCCCTGGGCACTCTCACTGCTGCTATTGCTGCTGATCGGCCCCGCCGAGGAGATCTTCTGGCGCGGTTACGTGCAAGAGCGCATGTCGAAGAAGTGGGGCTTGAACCGTGGCTACCTGATCGCTACGGCCTGCTACACGCTGGTGCACGTTCCCTCGTGTAACTTTATGCTCGTCATGGCCTCGCTGGTCTGCGGCTTAGCGTGGGGCTTCCTCTATCGTCAGATGCCCCAACACTTTACGGGTATCGTCATCTCCCACGCGCTGTGGGATGCAGCGGTCTTTGTCTGGCTACCAATTCTGTAAAGTTGAAAGTTAAAAGTTGAGAGTTGAAAGTTAGCTCAACAAAAAGGAGATAGCCAACGGTTCAGGCTATCTCCTTATTTTTTTTGTTGAGCGGATGAAAGCACGACAAAATTTTCAATTTTCAACTCTCAACTCTCAACTTCTATCCCACGATCACCTCATCGAGCTGCCGATCGTGCGGTTCAACGGGCAGTTGATCGAGCAGTTGATGGACATAGCCGACACCGATCGTATAACCACAAAAGTCGCTTTGACACAGGTATTTATCATAATACCCCTTACCACGTCCCATTCGGTCACCCGCGGCCGTAAAAGCCACTCCGGGCACGATCATCAATTCGATCTCGGCATGCGGGCACAACGCAGCCTCGTCGCTCGGTTCTTCAATACCGAACGCGCCACGCACCAACTTCGACGGTTCATAGTAAAAGAAGCGCATCCGATCCCCCTCAACACGGGGCACGGCCACGCGTTTTCCCTGCTCGACCCAGCGTCGCAAAACCGCCTCGGTCGCAGGTTCGTCAGGCAAGGCACAAAAGGCCGCCACGACCTCCGCACGGCTAAAGTGCTCACTGCGCTCCACTTGTCGGAAAATGCGCGCCGAAGCCCTCACGCGCTCCTCGGAAGTAAGCGCGCGATTGCGCTGACGCATCGCTGCACGAATCTTGCTTTTATCCACCTCTATACCTACTTTTAAGGGGTTTTTCTCTTGTTATTCCGCAAACAATGATTATCTTTGTAGGCGAAAATGCAAAATCATTCACAAAAATAACAAATTTTACACATTATGAACTGTTTTCTTTGCAATTCATCGGTAGGCAAGAAGCTGGTGATGAGTATTTCGGGCTGCGCGCTGGTGCTCTTTATCATCTTCCATATGTCTATGAACCTCACGGCCCTCTTCTCGGCCGAGGCTTACAACATGATCTGCGAACTGCTGGGTGCCAACTGGTATGCCCTCGTGGGTACGGCCGGTCTGGCAGCACTGGTAGTAGTGCACTTCGCCTATGCGTTGATCCTGACGATCAACAACTACCGTGCTCGCGGTACGCAGCGTTATGCTGTTGAGACGAAGGAGCCGGGGGTTTCGTGGGCTTCGAAGAACATGCTCGCGCTGGGCGTGATCGTACTCGTAGGTCTGCTGCTCCACCTCACGCACTTCTGGGCCAAGATGCAGTTCGTTGAGCTCCTCGGTGGTCACGAGTCGGAGGTCGGTGGTCAGATGATTGCCGCTACGGACGGTGCTGCGCTGATCGCCTACACCTTCTCGAAGTGGTACAACGTGGTGCTCTACCTCATCTGGTTCGTAGCACTCTGGTTCCACCTCACGCACGGCGTATGGTCGATGTTCCAGACCGCAGGTTGGGCTAACGACACGTGGTATCCCCGCCTGAAGTGCATCGCCAACCTCGTGGCTACGCTCATCTTCCTCTGCTTTGCCGCTGTTGTGGTGATCTTCTTCATCAAGGCTCAGTGCGGTTGCTGCGGCGCTTGCTAATCTACCCTATCAAGAACAAACAAAACACATTCAGATATGGCTTTCAAATTAGATGCTAAAATTCCTGCCGGCGCACTTGCCGACAAGTGGAGCAATCACAAGGCAGCGATCAAGGTCGTGAGTCCGGCCAACAAGCGTAAGCTCGATATTATCGTGATCGGTACGGGTCTGGGTGGCGGTGCAGCCGCTGCTTCGCTCGGTGAGCTGGGTTACAACGTGAAGGTATTCTGCATTCAGGATTCGCCTCGTCGCGCCCACTCGATCGCCGCACAGGGCGGTATCAACGCAGCCAAGAACTACCAGAACGACAACGACTCGGTATATCGTCTCTTCTACGATACGATCAAGGGTGGTGACTACCGCGCTCGTGAGGCCAACGTATATCGTCTGGCCGAGGTTTCGAACCTCATCATCGACCAGTGCGTAGCACAAGGCGTACCTTTCGCTCGTGAGTACGGCGGTCTGCTGGCTAACCGTTCGTTCGGTGGCGCGCAGGTATCGCGTACCTTCTATGCCCGCGGTCAAACGGGTCAGCAGCTCCTGCTGGGTGCCTATGCAGCCCTGAACAAGGAGATCGCTGCCGGTTCGGTAAAGAGCTATCCGCGTCACGAGATGCTCGACATCGTTGTAGAGGATGGCGAGGCTAAGGGTATCATCGCTCGCAACCTGGTAACGGGTGAGATCGAGCGCCACGGTGCTCACGCCGTTGTAATCGCCTCGGGTGGTTACGGTAACGTATTCTTCCTCTCGACCAACGCCATGGGCTCGAACGGTTCGGCCGCCTTCCAGTGCTACCGCAAGGGTGCCGGTTTTGCGAACCCCTGCTTCACGCAGATTCACCCCACCTGTATCCCCGTACACGGTACGCAGCAGTCGAAGCTGACGCTGATGTCGGAGTCGTTGCGTAACGATGGTCGTATTTGGGTTCCGAAGAAGCTGGAGGATGTAAAGGCCCTGCGTGCCGGTACGTTGAAGCCCTCGGACATCAAGGAGGAGGATCGCGACTACTACCTGGAGCGTCGCTACCCCGCCTTCGGTAACCTGGTACCGCGTGACGTGGCTTCGCGTGCAGCGAAGGAGCGTTGCGACGCCGGTTTCGGTGTGAATGAGACGGGTCTAGCCGTATTCCTCGACTTCAAGACTGCCATCGAGCGTCTGGGTGAGGATATCATCAAGCAGCGTTACGGCAACCTCTTCGATATGTACGAGGAGATCACCGACGTAAGCCCCTACAAGGAGCCGATGCAGATCTTCCCCGCCGTACACTACACGATGGGTGGTATCTGGGTAGACTATAACCTGATGACCACGATCCCGGGTCTCTACGCCATTGGCGAGGCCAACTTCTCGGACCATGGTGCTAACCGCCTTGGTGCTTCGGCCCTGATGCAGGGTCTGGCTGACGGTTACTTCGTGCTGCCCTACACGATTGGCGACTACCTCTCGAAGAAGATTCAGGCTCCGAAGGTCAATGTCAACACGCCCGCATTCGACGAGGCTGAGAAGGCCGTGAAGGAGAAGATCCAGAAGCTGATGTCGATTAACGGTAAGCAGTCGGTAGACGATATCCACAAGAAGCTGGGTAACATCATGTGGGAGAACGTAGGTATGGCCCGTACGGAGGAGTCGCTCAAGACCGCCATCAAGGAGATCCAGGCACTGCGCAAGGAGTTCTGGAAGGACGTGAAGGTGGTTGGTGATCCGATGTCGTTCAACGTGGAGTTGGAGAAGGCCCTGCGTCTGGCCGACTTCCTGGAGCTGGGTGAGCTGATGGCTCGCGACGCCCTGAACCGTGAGGAGTCGTGCGGTGGTCACTTCCGCTCGGAGCACCAGACCGAGGAGGGTGAGGCCCTGCGTCACGACGACAAGTTCGCCTACGCTGCCGTTTGGGAGTACAAGGGCATGGACGTGGAGCCCGAGCTGACGAAGGAACCGCTCGAGTACGAGTTCACGCACCGCGCACAGCGTAACTACAAAGACTAATCACTTTTGACGTACAACACTTTAATAACACAGAAATTATGAATTTCACCTTAAAGATATGGCGTCAGAAGGACGCAAAATCGAAGGGCGCATTCGAGACCTATCAGGTTAAGGACATCTCGGCCGACACCTCGTTCCTCGAAATGCTCGATATTCTGAACAACGACCTCGTACACGAGGGTAAGGATCCCGTGGCTTTCGACCACGACTGCCGCGAGGGTATCTGCGGTATGTGCTCGCTGCACATCAACGGTCTTGCTCATGGTCCCGGTCAGGCCGCTACGACCTGCCAGATCTACATGCGTAAGTTCAAGGATGGCGACACGATCACAATCGAGCCGTGGCGCTCGGCCGCTTTCCCCGTGATCAAGGACCTCGTAGTGAATCGTGGTGCTTACGACCAGATTCTCCAGGCCGGTGGTTACGTTTCGGTACGCACCAACTCGGTGCCCGACGCCAACGCTATTCCGATTCCGAAGGCTGACGCCGACGAGTCGATGGATGCTGCTGCCTGCATCGGTTGCGGTGCTTGCGCTGCTACGTGTAAGAATGGTTCGGCTATGTTGTTCGTAGCTGCCCGCGTTTCGTCGCTGGCCAAGCTGCCGCAGGGCCGCGTCGAGGGTGCTCGTCGTGCCAAGGCGATGGTTGCCAAGATGGACGAGCTGGGCTTCGGTAACTGCACCAACACGGGTGCTTGCCAGGCCGAGTGCCCGAAGGGTATCTCGATCGCGCATATCGCACGACTCAATCGTGAATTCTTGTCGGCTAAGCTGCAGGACTAACACTTCACATCTATTCCACAAAAAAGAGTGTCCATCGGGCACTCTTTTTTGTTTTCGTTATGCAAGCGTGCGATATGCGCTGTGCGCAGTTGTTATTCACATCCCCCCTCCCCCTTGCAAAGGGGGCGATTCGCTCGCCTGAACCGTGAGTTCCTGGCTGCAAAGATTCAGGACTAAAACACACTGCTATACGCAAAAAAACGAGTGGTCAAAATTGACCACTCGTTTTTTGTTGTGCAGAGGCGAGTTCTTATCTGCGAAGATTCAGGACTGATTCTAAATTTTATTGTGGACGGATGTTAATCATGGGAGTTCTCTTGGGCAATTTGAGAGCATTTCTTGCAGAAATCCCCCAAAGCTGCGGTTTTCAGCATTTTTTGTTGTACATTTGCACCTAATGTTGCACTACAAAACCATAGAGAAAAGCCCCGAAAGCCCCTGGATTGTGATGATCCACGGTGCGGGAGGCAGTAGCGCGGTGTGGTTTCGCCAGATTGGCGACTACCGCAACCACTTCAACCTCCTGCTGGTCGATCTGGTGGGTCATGGCGGCTCGATGGCGCAGATCGTGAGCAAGGAGTTCAGCTTCGAGCGTGCCGCCGAGCAGGTGATGGAGGTGGTGGACCACGTCGGCATCCACAAGGCGCACTACATGGGCCTTTCGCTCGGCAGCATCATCGTCCGCGTGATTGCCGAGGAGCAGCCCGAGCGGGTCGATTCGATGGTTTTGGCGGGTGCGGTGACGCAATTAGGTTGGGAGGCGCGCACGCTCCTGAAGCTGGCCGATTGGGGCAAACACATCGTCCCCTACCGCCTCTTGAAGTGGTGCATTGCCAAAGCGATCATCCCGCAACGCCGCTACGGCAAGTCGATGCACCTCTTCCTCGAAAATGCGAAGAAGGTCTCGTTTGACAACTTCCTGCGCTGGCTCACGCTGAGCGACAACATCACAGGTCGTCTGGGCCGTCTCTTCTCGAAAAAGCTTTCGATTCCCACCCTCTACCTCATGGGCGAGGGCGACTACCTCTTCCTGCCGCCCGTCTATCTCGCGGCGCAGGTATCGAAGGACTACGCCTCGGTGGTGATCGTGCCCGATGCGGGCCATGTCTGCAACATCGACAACAACAAGTTCTTCAACCGCGCCTCGATCGAGTGGTTGAGAAACCTGGCATAAAACTTACCCCTATGAGATTCAAGAAATTGGTTGCTATCGAGCCGGTGAGTCTGATCCCGTCGGCCGAAATGGAGCTCTACACCTTGGCTGACGAGGTGAAGCTCTACGATGATATTCCCACCTCGAACGAGGAGATTGCTGCCCGCGTGGGCGATGCCGATGCGGTGCTATTGAGCTACACCTCGCGCCTGGAGCGTACGGCGATGGAGAAGTGCCCCAACATCCGCTATGTCGGGATGTGCTGCTCGTTGTACTCGCCCGAGAGTGCCAATGTCGATATTCGCTATGCCGAGAGCCGCGGTATCACCGTGACGGGCATCCGCGACTATGGCGACGAGGGTGTCGTGGAGTATGTCGTCAGCGAGCTGGTGCGCCTCCTGCACGGCTTTGGCGAGGAGCCCTGGGAGGGAATGCCGCGCGAGATCACGGGCCTCAAGGTCGGCATCGTGGGTCTCGGCAAGTCGGGCGGCATGATTGCCGATGCGATGCGCTTCTTCGGGGCCGAGGTGAGCTATTTCGCCCGTTCGGAGAAGGAGTGGGCCAAGGAGAAGGGTTACACGTTCCTGCCGCTGAAGGAGCTGCTGAAGCAAAGCTCGGTGGTCTTCTGCTGCCTGAACAAGAACACGGTGCTGCTGCACGAGGAGGAGTTTGAGGCGTTAGGCTACGGCAAGGTGCTGTTCAACACGGGTCTTTCGCCCGCGTGGGATGAGCCGGCGCTGATGAAGTGGTTCGCAGGTTGCGGTTGCCGTCTCTACTGCGACACGGTGGGCGCTTTGGGTGGCGAGCACCTCCTCGATCACCCCTTTGTGCGCTGCGTGAATGTCTCGACGGGTCGCACGAAGCAGGCCTTTGTCCGCCTGAGCGAGAAGGTGCTGCACAATATGAAGGTATTCCTCGGAAGAGCGTAACGAAAAAATTAAGAATTAAAAATTAAGAATTGCTTAATTCTTAATTGCATAAGCGGAACAAAAAAGATGAAAAAACTGCGTCTTGGAATTGTTGGCTGCGGTCGTCTGAATCGCATTGTAGCCGAGGCGGTGGCCGATGGTCTGCTGCCCGAATATGAGTTGGTGGGATGCTACTCGCGCACCTACGAGAGTGCCGAAAAGCTCTCTGCTGCGATGGCCGAGCGAGGCATCGCCTGCAAGCCCTGCCACACGATTGAGGAGCTGCTGGAGCAGCGCCCCGACATCGTGGCCGAGGCCGCTACGCCGGCCGGCATGCGTGCCGTAGCGGTGAAGTGCCTCGAAAACGGTTGCTCGATTGTCTGCCTTTCGATCGGTGCTTTTGCCGACGAGCGCTTCTACGCCGAGGTGCGTGCAACGGCTGCCAAGCACGGCACAAAGGTCTATATGGCCTCGGGCGCTACGGGCGGTTTCGATGTCCTGCGCACGGCAACGCTCATGGGCGGTGCGACAGCCGAGTTCTTCAACGAGAAGGGCCCCAACGCCCTGAAGGGTACGCCCGTCTATGACGAAAAGCTTCAAAGCGAGCAGCGCGTAGTCTTCTACGGCACGGCCAAGGAGGCCATCGCCAAGTTCCCCACGCGCGTGAATGTCACCGTGGCCGCCTCGCGCGCCTCGGTAGGCCCCGAGAAGATGAATGTCACGATGCAATCCTCGCCCTATTTCCGTGGCGACACGCAGCGTGTCGAGATTCGCAACCCGCAGGTACGCGCCACGGTCGATGTCTATAGTGCCACGCCCGAAATCGCCGCCTGGTCGGTGGTCGCCGTGCTGCAAAACATCGTCTCGCCCATCGTCTTTTAGACAAAGGGGATTAAGGGTTACTAAAACTAAAGGCTGCCAAGGAGTTTTCATAGCCCCTTAGCAGCCTTTAGTCGTCTTTCAGTTCCGTTTATCGGCGTTTCTACTCTGCCAACACCTCTTGGATGGTTTCATAGATTTGCTCACCGCGCAAGCCGCGCTCGATGATGGTGCCATCGGGGCCAAAGAGTATCAGGAACGGAATACCGTTGAACCCATATACCTCACTCGGAATACGTTGGGCATTGAGGATTTGCGGCCAGGGAAGGTGCAACTCCTCGATGGCACGTTGCGTAGCCTTCGGTGCATCGCGCACCGCCACGCCTACCACCTCGAAACGCTCGCCCCGAAACGCATTCCACGCCTTACGAATAAAGGGAATCTCCTCACGACACGGCACGCACCAGGAGGCCCAAAAATCGACCAACACATACTTCCCGCGCCCCACATAGTCGGAAAGTTTCGCCGTCGAGCCGTCCGGATTTCCCTGTTCAATCGTAAAGTCGGTAAACATCATACCGGGCGAGGTGCGTTTAATAACCTCCATCTCCTCGACACATTTTTGAATGGGGCTAAACCCACGAAGATAGTCACCGGCGAGGGCGTAAATCGCATCAAACTCCTCGGGCGAAAGGTGGTTCGTGACCAAATAGGTCCACATGATATAGGCACCCGTGGCATTGTTGCTGTTTTGTCTGATAAGCTCTTTTACCTGCTCCATCCTCTCGGTGCGCCGTTGCGTAAAAATCGCTATGCGTTTTGCGTCCAACTCATCTGCCGAAAGTGTCGTATCGGCAACAAGGCGGGCGCGCAGCTGTGCATTCTCGTTGAAATAGGCATCTTCGGCAGCATCGTAGTCGTTTTTGATGCGATTCTTTTCGCTGCCCGTAGCTCCACGACGCTCGAAATCAACCACCAAATCTGTGCCGCCCTCGACGATGACATTCGCGGATACACGCCCCAGCTCCAAGCGATAGAGCGAATCGCCCCGCATCTTGCCCGAAAAGCAGAACTGCCCGTTTTCGACACGCGCACTATCGACCACCTCGCCCTGAAGATGGTAATCGCTCATATAGACCATTGCTCCATTGTGCGAAGCATCCACCTCGCCGCGCACGGTGTAGGATTTCATCCTCGGCGCACAGCCCATCAGCACAACTGCGCAAGCCACTAAAAGCCATTTTTTCATCACTCAATTCTAAATTCTAAATTTTGCATTTCGTTCACTCGCCCAGCACCTCCCGAATGGTACGTTTCAGGCTTCCTTTGCCGTAGCCCACCCACTGTTTCACCACCACGCCCTCGGGCGAGAGCAGCGTATAGGAGGGTATTCCGCCCTGGTAGTAGTGGGCATAAATACCCTGCTCGCCACGGCCGTCGTTCCAATTAAACCATGTCATCGGGTGTTCTTGGGAGGCTTCGCGCCACGTTTTATCCGTGTCGATACTGATGCTCACCACCGCCAGGCAATCGGCATACTGCGCGGCTATCTCCCCCATTTCGGGTATCGCCATCACGCAGGGGCCGCAGCCGTTGCTCCAAAAGTCGAGCAGGATGTATCGCCCCTTCAGCTCACTCAAGGAGTGATTTTCACCCGCCAAATCGAGCATCACACCGTCGATGAGCGGCTCGCCAACCGCGACCTGCTTGGGAGGGAAGAGACCCATGGCGGCCGCCCGAGCCACGGGGAGCCGGCGTTGCTCCTCGCTCAAGCGGTCATAGAGTGCCAACACAGCCTCGCGGTGGGGGTAGTTCTCCCCTTCGTAACGCACCATACGCGCCAATCCCTCCAGCTCCTCCAAATATTTATCATCCACATCGCTACGCTGCATGAGTTCGATAACAAGCGCATCAATTCGATGCTTTACACGAAATTCGTACTCTGCTAGGCTGTCACGCTTCGCGGCCAACACCTTCCGCTCCTCCGTAGTGGCCGTTTTTGCCAGGCTGCGCACCCTGCGCTGCTCAATGTTGATGCGGTCGCACTCACCCCAAAGGTCACGCGCCACATCTATATAGCGTTGTTCGGCCCGGAGCGCGGGATGCTTACCCTTCACTCGCCAGGTGCGGGTAAGGGTGTTGTTACCCCGAATGCGCACCCGCTCACCCGGTGAGGCCCACACATGGAGCGTAGCCGTCGGGAAGTTGGGATGATCCGGACAACCCACATAAAAGAGTTCCGACTCGTCGGAAAGGGGTGTAATCGTCATCGAAAACCGTCCATCGCGCAATGTATCCGTCCCAATCGGCTCACCATAATCGCCATTCGAGCGGAAAAAGCGCACGACAACAGAATCGGGGACTTGGTCGATGCGACCCTCGATGACGATACGGTCACTCGGCACATCTTGGCAGGCGACAAGGCCGCATAAGGCGGCGAAAAACAAGAAATTTCGTATCATAGGCGATTGGTTTCTTCGAAACAAAAGTAGCAAATTCAGGGGGGGGTAGCAATTTTTTTGTGTTAAAAAGTGTTAAATAATGTTAATTCGGTCGATAAACAGTTCATCCCGAACCGGAAACGATGAATCCCTTTCGTTTTTTTTGCTGACCAAGCAGAGATTCGACTCTCCGATTCAGGATGATTGTAGCTTTTCAACTTATTTAGACACCTTTTCGGGCAAAAGGTTACTTAAGCCTTAAATTGAACGGGCAGGGTAAACTTCACGCGCACCTTTTGGCCACGCTGTCGGCCTGCCTCCCAACGGGGGCTGAGCTTCACCACGCGCTCCACCTCCTCCGTAAGGCGCTTATCGGGCGAACGCAAGGGGGTAAACTCCGACACCGAGCCATCGGTTTCGATCACAAACGAGCAGATAACCATCCCCTCTAACGCCTTGCCATCAGCCCCTTTCTGCGGTGCGATGCGGGCCTCGATCCATTGGCGGAAGGCCTTGATATCGCCACCCTCGAATGTCGGCATCTGCTCCACGACCAGGAACGGCGTATCATCGAAGCGGAGCTTGATACCATACTTGGCTGCAACAGCCTTGCCATCCTTCATGGCAGGGGTCCATTTGGGCGAGGACTTCACCACACGCAGAGCCTCCTTCGCCAGGCGCTTATCGGCCTTACCGATCACATCGACATCACCCACCTCGCCGTTCGCCTTCACGACAAAGGTGACCATCACTTCACCCTTGACACCCTCCTTTTGGGCCGCCTCGGGGTACTGCACCTTCGCCTGCACCCACTGCTCGAAGCGGCGGTAATCGCCACCCGCAAACTCGGCCATGGCAGGGGTCACGCCATTCGGGGCAACCTCCTCGGGTTGGCTTACCTTAAACTCGATCGGGAAGGTCATCGAGACCTTCACAGCTACGCCGCGCTGCATGCCGGGCTGCCATTTGGGCGACTTTTTCACCAGCTCCACGACCTGATCCGAGAGGCGCTTATCGGGCGTGCGAAGCGTCTGCACACTCCCAACCGAGCCATCGGTATCGACCACAAACTGAACGATCACGCGACCGCTCACGCCGGCCTCCTGCAACTCCTTGGGATACTGCACACGCATCTGCACCCACTGGCGGAAGGTGTTGATATCGCCACCCTCGAATTTGGGCATCGACTCGACAATCAGAAATACCTCCTCATCGGCTGCGGCTTTGGCCTGCACCATCTCGGCCTTCGCCTGCTCCATCTCTGCCTTTGCCGCTTCGAGGTCGGCTTTTGCCTGCTCCCACTCTGCCTTTGCCTGCTCCATGTCGCGCTTATGCTGTGCCATAATCTCCTTTTTCCGCTCGTCATCCACCAGCATAAAGGGCACGGCCTCCTCGTCAGCAGCGGCCTTCGTCTGCTCCTTGGCGCCATAGCCAACAACCACCAGCTCGTCGATCTCGACCACCTCGGTCTTCAGTTGAAGGGTCAGCTCCTCGGTCGGAAGCTGCTCCACGGTGTAGTGGATCGTCTCCTTGCCGATCATCGAGCAGATGAGTTTATCGCCCGCTTTGACCTGCAACGTACCGCGCCCCTCCGGGTCGGTGCAGATACCCTCATTCGTGCCGGCCTTGACGACAACGGCTCCGACGATGGGTGCACCCTTTTCGTCCGTGAGGCGGAGTTTCAGAAGACCCTCTTCGGCAGGTTGCGAAATTTGATTTTTTGCGCTATCTTTGTCCTCAGCATAGAGATAGCGCGTCTCGGCAAAGGCCCCTACGGCCAGGCCGACAAGCGGCAGGAGTAGCAACGATTTGGCTGCTGCCCACCGCGAAGTGCGTTTTTGCAACATCATGGTAATACGGTTTTTAAGGTTACTGTGATTCAGGCTGTTGGCTACCGAGCACCACCTCTCGCCAACGGCCTTTTTTATGAGCAATAGCTGATAACTGCGCGGATCAACGCCCAGGGCAATCACCGCACGGTCGGCTTCATATTCGTGGATCGCACGCAGTTCGCGTCTTAAGAGCCACATCGCGGGGTTGAACCACTGCCCCACCATCAAAAGATCGAACAGGACCAAATCCCAGGTATGCCCCAAGCGGATATGGGCCAGCTCGTGGCTCAGGATCGCCTCGCCATTCTCCGCCGCATCGCGCGCCGAAAGGACAATATAACGCCCCCAACTAAAGGGCGACAGCTCCTCGGAGGCGACAATGACGGTTGCCCCCTCCACCTCGCGCACCTCCTCGGCCGAACGCTTCAGCCGATGAATCGTGCGCCACACGCTGTAGGTTGCTACCACCATGCGCCCCACCATGACCGCCATAGCGAGGAGGCACAACGCCCCCACCACCTGCTGCCAGGCGATCCCATCATCCGGAAGCGTTGTTACGATCTCCTCTGCAGGGAGTTCTTCCATCATCACAATCGGTTCGGGAGCGGGCACCACCTCTACGATCGTCACCCGACAGACGGGCAGCAGGAAGGCCACCACCACGGCCGTAAGCAGCACCACGCGGTTCAGGCGGTGCAGCGTATCACGGCTCAACACCCACTTAAAAAAGAGGTAGAAGAGCGCCAGGCAGAGGGCCGTGCGGAGCGAATAGAGCACAAATGTGTGGAGGTCGTAGAGCATCGCAATCAAGGGTTAGGCTTGTTTCTCAATCTGCTGAATCAGTTCGCGCAGCTCCTCGACCGAAATCTTCTCCTCCTCGACAAGCGCCGAGACTGCCCCCAGGTAGGATCGCTCGAAGTAGCGGTCGATGACCGAGCGGAGCGTGAGGCGCGAGAAGGCCTCCTCGCTCACCGTGGCGTAGTACTGATAAGTACCCCCGAAGACCTTGTGGGCCACATAGCCCTTCTGCTCCAGGGTGCGCACCTGGGTCGAGATGGTGTTGAAGTGGGGCTTCGGATCCTCCATCATCGCCACGATCTCCTGCACAAACAAGGGGCCGTGCTGCCAAAAAAGCTGCATCAGCGCCTCTTCTCGTTTTGTCAATTTCTCCATAGTGAAAGGTTTTACGCAACAAAGATAACTAAAATTTTTCGTTTTGCAACTATTTTTCATAGTTTTTCAACGAAATTTTCTCGTTCTTGTGTTTTTTACACGGATGCACTATCTTTGTGGTATGGCTAACGGATTCACAAAAAGGGAGATTACGGGTGCCGTCCTCTTTATGGCGGTAGCACTTTTGATCGTGCTGCTCGTGGCGCTGGGCGAAAGACGCCCTCGCACCGTTGTGGAGCCAATCGAGCCAAAGAAGCAGGCGCACGAATCCGACCAGACAGACAGCATACCGACACCTCGCCGCGCCTTTGACCCCAATACGGCCACCTACGAGGAGCTGCTCGCCGTGGGTATGAGCCGCGCCGAGGCCGTTTCGCTCCTCAAATTCCGCGCTGCAGGTAAGGTGTTCCGTATCCGAGAGGATGTAGCCCTTTGTTACGGCATCACCGATTCGGCCTACCAGGCACTCAAACCATATATAAATATAGGTGAGGCATACCGCATTCGCCCTGCCTCACAATATGGGGAGCGCTTCCCGCGACACACGCGCGACACGGTCGCCAAGATAGCACCAACGCCTTTTCGTATCGACACGGTCACGGCGGCCTACCTGCGCGCCATCGGTGCCTTCACGAAACGACAAGCCGAGGCCTTCATCCGCTGGCGCGATCGGAGCGGTTTTCGGGATATGGAGGAGGTGCGCGCCTGCTACGTCGTGGATGATTCGGTCGCCACGGCGCTGGAGCCCTACATACTCTTTCCCGAGCGCGACCTTGCGCCCTACGAAGCGCCCGTCGATATCAATTCGGCCGATTCTGCTCGTCTGATCGAGGTAGTAGGGATCGGAGCAAAGACGGCCGGCGCAATCGTTCGCTATCGTGAAAGGCTTGGCGGATTCCTCCGCGTGGAGCAATTAGCCGAAGTTGCAGGGGTCACAGAGAGTAATTACGAGAAAATTTTGCAACAAATTTGCTGCAAAGATGTTGAAATTCAAAAAATAGATATTAACTTTGCAACCCCAAGTGAGTTAGACCACCCGTACATCGGGCCGAAGCTCATGCGAAAGATTGTAAAACAACGACAATTGAAAGGAGGTTGGACCTGCACACAAGAGATGATTGAACAAAACATATTGACCCAAGAGGAGGCCGAGCGATTGGCGCCTTATGTGGTCTTTGGTGTGCATCAGACAACAGCCGAGTAAACCAAATCTTAGAGCGCATGCTCCCGTGCCAAAAAAAGAGGAGCAACCCAACAAAACACGATTTAACAAAACAAAAAAGGAATACTACTATGATTATCACGACTGTAAAGGAGGGCGAAAACATCGAGCGCGCCCTGAAGAAGTTTAAGCGTAAGTACGAGCGCACGGGCGTTCTGAAGGAGTTGCGTCGTCGCCAGTTCTTCAACAAGCCCTCGATGGTTAAGCGTGCCAACAAGATGCGTGCCATCTATGTTCAGCACACCTACCACCTGGATGACTAATCAAACGGTCACAAAAACACGAAACCTCAATCTTCGGATTGAGGTTTTCTTTTTGCCCTTGCCTTTCGGTTGCCGAGGGCAACAACAAATAAGATGTCGGCTCACCATTAAGCAAGCTTTTGAGAGCCGACATCTTATTTGTTATCTCCTGCGGAGAGTCCGAAAGGCTACAAAAGGATATACGAGGGCTTGTTGTCTAAAAAAAAAGATATAGACAATCCCCCTAAATCCCCCTTTGAAAAGGGGGACTTAGTCGCTACGCTCCTGGGATGTGCTAATCAAGCATGAGAAATTATTTCAACAAAGAAACGCAAAAAAAGGTTACCCCGAAAGGAGCAACCTTTTACATTATATCCGACACGGTTCGGACTGTGGATGATGTGCCGATTTTTAGGCTTGCGCCAAAAAGAAGGTCACCCTTTAGCGAGTGACCTTCCACATAGCGGGCAAAAGTTCATATCCGAGGCTGTTTTTAGGCTTGCGATGGGGTGAAAACCGCAGCATACTAAGCGTATGTGAGGATTTTCACACCAAGCGGAACGACAAAACAGCCCGGATTGGGACTTTCGCTACTCCTCGGAGAGGATCTCCAGCATCTTAATCGCCGCCGTAGCAATCTTCGTACCGGGGCCAAAGATAGCTGCAGCACCGTCGCGATAGAGCTGATCGTAGTCCTGAGCGGGAATTACACCACCCACTACCACGATGATATCCTCGCGGCCGAGCTTCTTCAGCTCCTCGATGATCTGCGGAACAAGCGTGAGGTGACCGGCAGCCAGCGACGATACGCCGACAACGTGTACGTCATTCTCAACAGCCTGCTTGGCAGCCTCGGCGGGCGTCTGGAACAAGGGACCCATATCGACGTCGAAGCCGATATCGGCATAACCCGTAGCTACGACCTTAGCACCGCGGTCGTGACCATCCTGACCCAGCTTTGCAATCATGATACGGGGCTGGCGACCCTCCTTCTTGGCAAACTCGGCGCACATCTGCTTAGCGCGCTCGAACGACTCGTCGTTTTTCACTGCTGAACTATAAACACCCGAAATGGAACGAATTACAGCCTTATAGCGGCCAACTACAACCTCGCAAGCATCCGAGATCTCACCCAGCGTAGCGCGAACCTTGGCGGCCTCAACAGCCAGCTCGAGGAGGTTACCCTCGCCCGTCTTCACGCACTCGGTGATAGCGGCCAGCGCCTTATCAACGGCAGCCTGATCGCGGTTAGCGCGCAGCTCCTGCAGACGCTTCACCTGGCTCTCGCGTACAGCCGTGTTATCTACGGCCAGGATATCGATCGGTGCCTCCTTCTCCAGGCGGTACTCGTTCAGACCGATGATCTTCTGCTCACCCGAGTCGATACGAGCCTGCGTGCGAGCAGCGGCCTCCTCGATACGCATCTTCGGAATACCCGTCTCGATAGCCTTAGCCATACCGCCGAGCTTCTCTACCTCCTGGATGTGCTCCCAAGCCTTGTGAGCGATCTCCTCGGTGAGCTTCTCCACGTAGTACGAACCAGCCCAGGGGTCTACCTGACGGCAAACCGAGGTCTCCTCCTGGATGTAGATCTGCGTGTTACGAGCAATACGTGCCGAGAAGTCGGTCGGCAGAGCGATAGCCTCGTCGAGAGCGTTCGTGTGCAGCGACTGGGTGTGACCCAGGGCAGCGCCCATAGCCTCGATAGCCGTACGAGCCACGTTGTTGAAGGGATCCTGCTCCGTGAGCGACCAACCCGAGGTCTGCGAGTGGGTACGCAGGGCCAGCGACTTGGGATTCTTCGGATCGAACTGCTTCACGATCTTAGCCCAGAGCATACGGGCAGCACGCATCTTGGCGATCTCCATGAAGTGGTTCATACCGATAGCCCAGAAGAACGACAGACGGGGTGCGAAGGCATCTACCGACATACCGGCGTTGATACCGGCGCGGAGGTACTCCAAACCGTCGGCCAGCGTGTAAGCCAGCTCGATGTCGGCCGTAGCACCGGCCTCCTGCATGTGGTAACCCGAAATCGAGATCGAATTGAACTTCGGCATATTCTTCGACGTGTACTCGAAGATGTCGGCGATGATGCGCATCGAGAACTCGGGCGGGTAGATATAGGTGTTACGCACCATAAACTCCTTCAGGATATCGTTCTGGATCGTACCGGCCAGCTGGTCGAGCGTAGCGCCCTGCTCCAGACCCGTCACGATGTAGAAGGCCAGGATCGGCAGCACGGCACCGTTCATGGTCATCGACACCGACATACGATCCAACGGAATACCGTTGAAGAGTACCTTCATATCCTCTACCGAGCAGATCGATACACCTGCCTTACCTACGTCACCTACTACGCGCGGGTGGTCAGCATCGTAACCACGGTGCGTAGCGAGGTCAAAAGCTACCGACAGACCCTTCTGACCGGCAGCCAGATTGCGACGATAGAATGCGTTCGACTCCTCAGCGGTCGAGAAACCGGCATACTGACGGATCGTCCAGGGACGCATCACATACATCGTCGAATAGGGACCGCGCAGGAAGGGAGCCACACCTGCAGCATAGTTCAGGTGCTCCATGCCTGCCAAATCCTCAGCCGTATACATACCCTTCACGGGAATCTGCTCGGCCGTCATCCACGGCTGCTTATCCTCGCAGCCCGTCGAGGCGCAGCAGCTCTGCTGACCGGCCTCGTATTTCAGTTCCGAAAATTTAGCTCTCATAATTAGATTCCCATCTCTTTAAGGTAATACTTCAGCGTTTCGAGCACGTTCGACTTCACGTTGATGAAGTTCGTAATGCCCTGTGCCTCCAACTCGGGCGTGCAGGCGGGAGCGCCGGCAACTACCAGGATAGCCTTACCACCCAGCAGCTCCTTGATCTTGGGAGCTACCTCGGCGTAGTCATCGTCCGAAGCGCAGACAACCACGATCTCGGCCTTCGATGCGAGGGCAGCCTCAACACCCTCCTCAACCGACTTGAAGAAGGTATTATCCTCTACGCGGATACCGGCGCAAGCGAAGAAGTTGCACGAGAACTGGGCGCGAGCGCGAGCCATACCGAGCGAGCCGCACGTCAGCATGAAGGCCTTCGGCTCCTTGCCCGAACGATCCACCTCCAGACGCATCTGCTCGAAGGCCATGGCGCCACGGTAGGCGTTCAGCACGTTACCCTCCTTCAGGTCACGCTCAACCGACTCCATCGTGATCTCCTCACCGGCAACCTCCGTAAAGTTGGGGAACTGGTTGGCACCGAGCAGGATCTGACGACGCGTAGCGATGTTCTTATCCTTCTGGGCAGCCGAAGCCTCCACCATCTCCTTTACCTTACCGGCCTCGTAAGCAGCAGCGTAGCCACCCTGCTCCTCGAGGGCAAGGAAGAGCTTCCAAGCCTCCTCGGCGATCGACTTCGTGAGGTTCTCGATGTAGTACGAACCACCGGCGGGGTCAACCACCTGGTCGAAGTGCGACTCATGCTTCAGAAGCAGCTCCACGTTGCGAGCGATACGCTTCGAGAACTCATCGGGCTCGGCGTATACGGCGTTGAAAGGAACAACCTCCAGCGAGTTCACACCGGCAATCGCTGCCGACATTGCCTCGGTCGTACCACGCAACATGTTTACATAGGGGTCATACACGCTCTGATTCCAGCGCGAAGTCTCGGCGTGCACATACATCTTCGAAGCGCAGAGCTTCTCGGGCTCGTAAGCCTTCACGATGTTGGCCCACAGCATGCGACCGGCACGGAACTTGGCGATCTCCATGAAGTAGTTCGACGTTACGCTGAAGGTAAAGCGAATGGCGCGTGCAGCGTCATCGGCCGACAGACCGGCATCGGTCAGACGAGCCATGTACTCCTGACCGGCCGAGAGGGCGAAGCCCAGCTCCTCGACGATCGTCGAACCGGCATTACCAAAGAGGTTGGCATGGATCGTGATCGGGCGAACGTGCTTCCACTTGGCGCACTTCTTTACCAACTCGGCTACGCACTGCTCAGCGCAAGCGCAACCCTTGGCTTTACCCTTGACAATCGGGTCAGCCTCGAACGAGATGAAGGCATCCTCCAGACCCTCCTTCTCCAACTTGGCGATTACCAACTCGGCCACCTCGGGGCAGAAGGTCAGCTCAACGGCCGACAATACGATGCCCTCCAGCAGCTGATCCAGCTTCTCGGCCGTCATCTCCACACCGCAGGTGCAGAAGCCGAGCGAATCAACGCCCGAGTTGAGCAACTTGAGTGCCTCGGCATTTGCCTCGGCCACCTCCTTAACGACCACCGTCTGGTGGATGCGCCACTCGTTGTTGGCGCGCGTTCCGCGTACATAGGGGAACTCACCTGCCTTCGACTGCAGGAACTCGATGCCCTCGAGGTTCTCGGCACGGTAGTAGGGACGCAGGTTGAAGCCCTCGCCCGTACGCCATACCAGCTTACGCTCGTAGTCGGCACCCTTGAGATCGGCCGTAATCACCTCCTCCCACTTCTCGGTCGGAACCGCGGGGAACTCGGCGAACAGCTTTTCATTAAGATTTGCCATAACTGTTTTTTAGTTAATTATGATTGAATTGAAATAGTTGTCTTAAATAGGCGCGTAAAGATAGCGATTATTCGGTAAAGAACGAAACTTTTTGTTATTTTTCTAACAATTAACCTTAAAATCGTTTTTTTCGCCAGGATCGGCTATCTGCGCAAAAGCGCAGAGTAAAACCAACTCTACACGAAAGACAAGCGGCATTGAAGATTACTCACCCATAAACACGATGCACCTCACATCCAATTTCAACAGGATCGATTTATTCCAATTTTCAACTATATCACCTGCATTTTACCGTAAATCAAAAATTCGAGATTTTCAACCGAAAACCCGATTTTTCGCCCGATTTTCCGAAAAACAATCCCAAATTTCAGCACAAGCCCTGAAAAATCACCCGATTTTCCGAGAAAAGTGCTAAAATTTTGCACCATAACGCAAAAATCATCACTTTTGCGTAGCGCAGATAAACAAGAAATATTTATCTTTGCAAAAACGAATCTAAACACACAGAACAATGTCATCCTTGTTGCGATTTAAGATGGTCGATGCGGCCATTAATCACACGGCCGTGGAGGTAGAGGCTCCCGAAGGCCGTCCGTCGGATTATTTTGGTGCGAAGGTTTTTGGTCGCGAGGCGATGCGCAAGTACCTCGACAAAAAGACCTACGAAGCCCTCTCGGACACGATGGCCAACGGCACGCCCTTGAAGCGCGAAGTGGCCGACTCGATCGCCGCCGGCATGCGTCAATGGGCCTTGGAGCATGGTGCCGACCACTACACCCACTGGTTCCAGCCCCTCACGGGCAGCACAGCCGAGAAGCACGACGCCTTCGCGCAGCCGGACGGCTTCGGGGGTGTGATCGAGGAGTTTTCGGGTAAGCTCTTGGCGCAGTCCGAGCCCGACGCATCGTCGTTCCCCAACGGCGGCATCCGCAACACCTTCGAAGCGCGTGGTTATTCGGCCTGGGATCCCGCATCGCCTGCCTTTATCGTCGATACAACGCTCTGTATTCCTACCGTCTTTATCGCCTACACGGGCGAGGCTTTGGACTATAAAGTTCCCCTGCTGCGCTCGATTTCGGCCGTCGATAAGGCCGCCACGGAGGTCTGCCACTACTTTGACCGCTCGGTGGAGAAGGTCTATACCTACCTCGGTTGGGAGCAGGAGTATTTCCTGGTGGATGAGAGTTTGTGGGCCGTTCGCCCCGACCTGATGCTGACGGGCCGCACCCTCATGGGCCACGAGTCGGCCAAGAACCAGCAGTTGGAGGATCATTATTTCGGTGCGATCCCTACGCGCGTGATCGCCTTCATGAAGGAGCTCGAATACGAGTGCTTGAAGCTCGGTATTCCCGTCAAGACGCGCCATAACGAGGTGGCACCCAACCAGTTCGAGCTGGCCCCCGTCTACGAGGAGGCCAATCTGGCAAACGACCACAACCAGCTCCTGATGACGATCATGGATAAGATTGCCCGCCGCCATAAGTTCCGCGTGCTGCTGCACGAGAAGCCCTTCAAGGGAATCAACGGTTCGGGTAAGCACAACAACTGGTCACTCGGCACGGACACGGGTGTCAACCTGATGGGCCCGGGCAAGACCGCCTCGGAGAATCTGCAGTTTATTACCTTCTTGGTGAATGTCATTTCGGCCGTACACAAGCACAACGGCCTGCTGAAGGCCGCCATCATGAGCGCCACGAACGCCCACCGTCTGGGTGCCAACGAGGCGCCGCCAGCCATTATCTCCGCCTTCCTCGGCACACAGGTGTCGGCCGTGCTGGATAAGTTGGCCGACTCGAAGAGCGACAACGCCATCCGTTTCGATGCCAAGGGCGTATTCAAGATGAGCGGTATCTCGCACATCCCCACCCTGCTGCTCGACAATACGGACCGCAACCGCACCTCGCCCTTTGCCTTTACGGGTAATCGCTTCGAGTTCCGCGCCGTCGGATCGTCGGACAACTGCGCCGAGGCGATCATCACCCTTAATACGATCCTGGCCGACGAGCTGACCGCTTTCAAGCGGGAGGTGGATGCAAAGATCGAGCGAGGCACGAAGAAGGAGAAGGCGATCTATGAGGTGCTGAAGCGCATGATCAACGATTGCCGTGCAATCCGATTCGACGGCAACGGCTACTCGGAGGAGTGGCGTGAAGAGGCAGCTCGTCGTGGTCTGGATTGTGAGACGTCGGCGCCACTGATCTTTGACCGTTACCTCACCCCGGAGACCATCTCGCTCTTTGACCGCACAGGTGTCTACTCGAAAATCGAGCTGGAAGCTCGCACCGAGGTAAAGTGGGAGACCTACGTTAAGAAGATCCAGATCGAGGGCCGCGTCCTGGGCGATTTGGTGATGAACTACATCGTACCGACCGCTTCGCGCTACGAGGCAACGCTGCTTGACAAAGTCTATAAGATGTCGCAGATCGGTTCGGGTCTCAATGCCGATGCCGATATTGCCCTCATCAAGCGCATTCAGGACCATACGGCCGAGATTGTCCGCCTTGCAGAGGAGCTGGTCGAGGCGCGCAAGAAGGCCAACCGCATCGAGGATATGCGCCTCAAAGCTATTGCCTACCACGACACCGTGGAGGGTTATTTTGATCGCATCCGCCACCATGTCGACAAGTTGGAGGAGATCGTCGATGACCAGATTTGGCCCTTGCCGAAGTACCGCGAGCTCTTGTTCCTACGCTAACATTTAACCAACACTTTCTAACACCTAAACACCATGAAACGAACCCTTTTACTGCTTTTAATGTGCCTCGGCATGCACGTTGCGTCAGCCCAGGTGCACATTCCGACCCGTGCAGAGGTAGGCGCCGCCGTCTGCCCCACGGAGATTGCCCCAATCGAGGCCCCCTTCTACATGCCCGAGATGGAGCGTCCGACCTTCCCCGACTACACGGTACGGGTCGCTTGCCCCACGAACGGCGACATGGCTACCCGTGCCATTCAAAAGGCGATCGATCAAACCGCGAAGCGTGGCGGTGGTCGTGTCATCGTTCCTGCCGGCCATTGGCACACGGGGCGCATCACGCTCAAGAGCAACGTCAATCTCCACCTCGAGGAGGGGTGCGAACTGCACTTCAGCGGTGAGATCGAGGACTATCTCCCTGCCGTCTTTACGACCAACGAGGGCGTAGAGATCATGTCGCTTGGCGCCTGCATCTATGCCTGCAATGCTGAGAACATCGCCTTGACGGGTAGAGGTCGTCTGATTGGTCCCAAGAGCGGTTCGATCAAGGATCGCCAAGTGTCGTTTGCGGTCGAAAAGATCGACTTCAACACCCCCGTCGAGGAGCGCATCTACGACGGCAAGGATGGTGGCGAAGTCTTCCTGCCTACCTTCTTCGGCCCGATCAACTGCAAAAAGGTCTTCCTCGAAGGGGTACGTTTCGAGCAGGGCTTCTTCTGGAACATCGCGCCGGTTTATTGCGAGGAGCTGATCATTCGCGGCGTAGAGGTCGAGTCGGTCGGCATTCCGCGCGGTGACGGTATCGATATCACCTGCTGTAAATATGTCCTCATCGAGTACTCGACGATGAGTTGCGGCGACGACAACTTTGCCATGAAGGGTGGCCGCAACGAGTATGGCGAGGCGATTGGACGCGCCTCGGAGAACATCGTCATGCGCCGTTGCTTGACGCTACGCGGTCACGGCGGTATCACCTGTGGCAGCGAGACGGCCGGCTGGATCCGCAACCTCTACACGCACGACTGCGTCTTCGACGGCACGCAGGTCGGCATTCGCTTCAAGACACGTCGTCCGCGCGCCGGTGGTGGCGAAAACCTTACCTACGAGCGCATCCGCATGAACACCACGAAGGGCGCCATCGTCTGGGATATGCTGGGCAACCCCGCGTGGATCGGTGAATTGGCCGCACGTAAACCGGCACAACGCTGGACAAAACTCACACCGGCTTTCCGCGCCATTACGATTCGGGATGTCGTGGTCGAGGGGTGCCGTGAGCTGATCGACATGAAGGCGATTCCCGAGAGCCCCGTACGCTACCTGCAGATCGAGAACCTGACGCTCGACATGAGCCGCACGAAGAGCGACCCGAGCAACCGTCGATTGATGCTCCTGCGCGATGTCGAGGGGATGTCGATGCGTAATTTCCGCATGATCGGAGCCAAGAAGCCCCTCATCGAGGTGGTTGATGGTCGCAACCTCATTTTTGAAAATTGGCAGACCGAAGGAATCACCCCCGAAGTGCAGTATGAGGGCGATCTGACGGGCGACATCCGTTTCTACAACTGCCCGGGCTGGGAAGCGTTCAACCGATAGCCACGTGTACATACAAACAAAAAAAGAGCAAGGTCGAAAGCCTTGCTCTTTTTTTTGTTATGCCGTGCGTCGGCGATTCTTGATCAAAATCGAAATCACGGTACAGAAGCCCAATGCAAAGGGATAGTAGAGATGGCCCATGATCTCCAATGGTGAGAGCGAGGCCAAACCGGCCGCCATCAGCATCTGCGCACCATAGGGCAGCATACCCTGCGTAAAGCAGGAGATACTATCGAGCAGCGAGGCACTCTTGCGACGATCTACACCAAAGCGATCGGCAATCTCGGCCGCCAGCGGGCCGACGGTCAGAATGGCAATCGTATTGTTGGCCGTACAGCAGTTGGCCAAGCAGACCAATCCGGCAATCGCCCCTTGGGCAGCACGCGGACCGTGCAGACGGCGCGTCAGGCGCGAAATGATGTAGTCGATACCGCCACCGCGACGAATCGTCTCGAGCATACCGCCTGCCAACATCGTCACGATGATCAATTCACCCATGCCGACCATACCCTTTCCCAGTTCGCCACACCAGCCAAAGAGGTCGAGTGCGCCCGTTGCCAGACCGATGGCACCCGTGCTGACAATGCCCAGCAAGAGCACCAACATCACATGAACACCCGCCAGAGCCGTAATCAACACCAAGAGGTAGGGCACAACCTTCACCCACTCGACCGTTTCGACCACAGCCAGCGATTCGGCGCGTGCACCCGTGAGCAGGTAGATGACCAACGTAATGGCAGCTGCCGGGGCGGCAATACGCAAATTGAAGCGGAATTTATCCTTCAGATTGACGCCTTGCGTACGTGTAGCAGCGATTGTCGTGTCGGAGATAAACGAGAGATTGTCGCCAAAGAACGAGCCTCCGACCACCGTGGCGACCAGCAATGCGGTATTCAATCCCGTCTCATCGGCCAATCCGGCAGCCACCGGAGTCAGGGCAACCACCGTACCCACCGACGTACCCACCGAGATCGACACAAAGCAGGCAGCCAGGAAGAGTCCCGCCGTGAGATACTCGGCCGGCAGGAGTTTGAGTGTCAGGTTGACCGTGGCATCAATGGCTCCCATCGCCTCGGCCGAACCGGCAAAAGCACCTGCCAGGATGAAGATCCAGATCATCTGCAGGATATTGGAATCTGCCGCACCGTGTGAGAAGACCTCCACGCGCTCCTGCAACGTCCGCCCTTTGAGCAGACAAGCCGCATAGACCGAAGCCACGACAAAGGCTACGGCAATGGGCATTTTGTAGAAGTCGCCCACGACGAGCGACGTCACCAAATAGAGCACCAGAAATAACAACAGAGGGGTCAGCGCCAAAAAGCGACCCTCCTTCGGAGTAGTATTCGACATCATTGATTGGTTCATCCGCAACAGCGACAAATTTAGCGATTCTTGGGCGTCTTAATCTTCGGCTCATACTGCGGCTCTTCGATCCCCGCCTCACGAGCCAAGGCAAAGGCACGCATCATCCAAGCCATATTCTCACCCAGCATGCGCATAATCTGCATACCCTCCTCGTCACAACGCACCTCATCCGGATTCGAGCCGTAGACCATGTTCCAATAGAGCGAAGGAACCATCGGCATGTGGTGGAAAGCGATGTAGCGATTCAGCTGATCGAGCGTAGCGGTGGTACCGGCACGGCGCGCCGATACAATCGAAGCGGCCGGTTTACGCACAAAGACACCCTGTCTGCCGCCACACATAAAGACGCGATCCAGGAACGAAGCAATCGCACCGCTGGCCGAGGCATAGTGGACAGGCGAACCGAAGATAAAGCCATCTGCCTCACGTGCCCGCTCGACAAATTCATTCACACCGTCCTGACGGAAGCAACGTCCCGTCGCGGCACAGGCACCACAACCGATACAACCGGCTACCGGATCGTTGCCGATCCAAAAGATTTCGGATTGGATATCGTGTCGCTCGAGGGTCGAGGCGATCTCGGTCAGGGCCGTATGGGTGCAACCCTTTTCATGGGGGCTGCCGTTCAGCAAAAGTACCTTCATCGTTCGTATGGGTTTATTTAGGTGTCAAAAATAGCCTTTTTTTCCCAAACGGCCGCTATCGGGTTGCTATTTTCGTAGAAAAACTTTATATTTGTTTATTCGTGCAAACCTTAAAACTATCCTTCCTATGATGACACATCGAGAACGATTCTTCGCCACGGTGGCCGGTGAAGCGGTCGATCGTCCCGCCTCGTGGTTGGGACTCCCCGTACCCTCGGCTTTACCGCGTCTGTTTGCCCACTTTGGCGTTGAGACGATCGACGAACTCAAACGTAAGATCGACGACGACGTCTATCCCATCCCCGTCCCCTACCACAACCCGCCGACGAACGACATCGGTTGCTCGCTCGCTTTTGCCAAGAGCGGTGAGGGCGGTGCACAGGATGAGCGCACACTGACCGCACCGGGTTTCTTCGAGGATATGACCGATCCGGCCTTGGTGGATACCTTCCCGTGGCCCGATCCCGAGGAGCATATCGATTTCAACGAGGCACGCCGTCTGGCGATGGAGGCCCCCGAGGATTCGGCCCGCATGGGTATTATGTGGGCGGCCCACTTCCAGGATGCCTGCTCGGCCTTCGGTATGGAGAATGCCCTGCTGACGATGATGATCGCCCCCGAGATGTTCCGTGCCGTCATTGACCGCATCACCGACTTCTACATCCGTTGCGGCGAGATCTTCTACGAGGCCACGAAGGGGTACCTGGATGCCGTCTTGATCGGCAACGACTTTGGCTCGCAGAATGGCCTGCTGGTATCGCCCGAGGAGCTGCGCGAATATGTCTTCCCCGGCACGAAGCGTCTGGTGGACCAGGCGAAGAGCTATGGACTGAAGGTCGTACACCACTCGTGTGGCGCGATTCATCCGATTATCCAGGATCTCTTCGATCTGGGTATTGATGTCATTCACCCGATCCAGGCCAAGGCGCGCGATATGCAGGCTGAGAAGCTCAAGGCCGACTTTGCGGGCAAGGGTTGCTTCTTTGGCGGTGTGGATGCCCAGCATCTCTTGGTGAATGGCACGCCCGAAGAGGTGGAGGCCGACGTAAAGCGTCTGAAGGAGATCTTCCCCACGGGACTGATCCTCTCGCCGAGCCACGAGGCGATTCTGCCCGACATCAACCCTGCCAATGTGGAGGCGTTGTTTAGAGCAATTAAGAATTAGTAATAACCAAGGCGACATCAACTGCTTACCAAAGAATCTCAACCCGTTTTTTGATTTTAGGCGAGCAGATTAAAAATTCAAAATTCAAAATTTAGAATTCAAAATTAGTTTAACCAAGGCGACACAACTGCTTACCAAAGAATCTCAACCCGTTTTTTGATTTTAGGCGAGCAGATTTTGGCCTGACCGAAGGTTGGCTTGGATGGGCTGTACAAGAGGTACTGCCCATTCAAGACAAGCAAGGAAGGACAAAAGGTGCCGCATAAAATCGAAAAAGATGAAAAGGTATGGTCAAGTAATCGGTGTTAATGCCGATAAGTTGGAGGAGTACAAGAAGTTGCACGCTGCCGCATGGCCGGGTGTACTGAAGATGATCAAGGAGTGTAACATCCAGAATTACAGCATCTACTACAAGGATGGACTACTGTTCAGCTACTACGAGTATGTAGGCGATGACTACGAAAAGGATATGGCCAAGATGGCCGCCGACCCCGAGACGCAGCGTTGGTGGGATGTCTGCATGCCCTGCCAGAAGCCGCTCGAGACGCGTCAAGAGGGCGAGTGGTGGGCCACGATGGAGGAGGTCTTCTACCTGGAGTAAAAACAAACGCCCATGGAGAAACGCTCAATGTTTAAGAATAAGAACGGGATCAACTACTTTGTCCCGTTCTTGTTGATTGCTACGCTCTACCTCTTGTGGGGCTTGGCACATGGCCTGCTGGATGTACTGAACAAGCACTTCCAGGAGGTGTTCGATATGTCGAAGGCCGAGTCGGGCTTTGTGCAGTTCTCGGTCTATATCGGCTACTTTGTGATGGCCCTGCCAGCAGGCTGGGTGATGCGCAAGGTGGGTTATAAACGCGGCATCATCACCGGTCTGTTGATCTTTGCGCTGGGTGCCCTGTTGTTCGTGCCCGCCTCGTTTATCCACTCGCCCCTGCCCTTCTTTGCCGCGCTCTTTATCTTGGCGTGTGGTCTGTGTCTGATTGAAAATGGCGCACACCCCTGCGCCACGGGTATGGGTCCCGAGGAGTTTGCCGCCCAGCGTATCAACATCGCGGCCGCCTTCAACGGCGTGGGCTGGATCATCGGCCCGCTGATTGGCGGACTGCTGATCTTTGGCGGTGACGGCTCGTCGATGGACCTTGCGAAGCCCTATATATTAGTAGGTATCTTCGTGCTCCTGGTTTGCGTCGTCTTTGCCTTTACGCGCATCCCCGAGAAGGAGATGGAGCAGGACGAGGTGGAGAATGCCGCGCTGGAGGGTACGGCCGAGGGCTCGGTATGGAGTCACAAACACTTCAAGTGGGCACTCTTGGCGCAGTTCCTCTATGTGGGTGCACAGACCGGTATCGGTAGCTACTTCGTGAACTATGTGCTGGAGCTCGACCCGATGATGTCGAAGCAGACCGCAGCCCTTATGCTCTCGATGGGCGGCATGGGCCTCTTTTTTGTGGGTCGTTTGCTCTCGTCGCTCTTCATGCGCTGGATCTCGCCGGGTCGTCTGTTGGCCCTCTTTGGCGCTTTTGGCACGATCTGCATGGCGCTGGTAATCCTCTCGATGGGCAAGATCTCGCTTGCCGCCCTCTTCCTTTCGTTCTTCTTCATGTCCACGATGTTCCCCACGATCTTCGCGTTGGGCGTCAAGGGTATGGGCGCCGAGACGAAGCGCGCCTCGTCGTATCTGGTGATGTGCATCGTCGGCGGTGCCGTTTTCCCGATCGTAATGGGTCTCTTGGGCAAAACGAGCATGGCCGCCGGCTTTACGCTGCCGCTTGTGGCCTTTGCTTACATTACGCTCTTTGGCGTGATGAATGCCTTCAAGAAGAGTTGAGAGTTAATAAGTAAACAACTCAATAAAAAAGGGAGATAGCACCGGTTATGCTATCTCCCAATTTTTTTGTTGAGCGGATGTTAGTAAGCAATAACTTTCAACTCTCAACTTTTAACTTTTAACTTTCCACTTTAATAGCGGTAGTGCTCGGCCTTATAGGGACCCTCCTGCTTGACACCGATGTAATCAGCCTGCGCCTCGGTGAGCTGCGTCAGCTCCACGCCGAGGTTATCAAGGTGCAAGCGAGCTACCTCCTCATCGAGGTGCTTCGGCAGACGGTAAACGCCCACCTCGAGGTTCTTCTCCCACAGTTCGATCTGCGCCAAGCACTGGTTCGTAAACGAGTTCGACATCACGAACGAGGGGTGACCCGTAGCGCAACCGAGGTTCACCAGACGCCCCTCGGCCAAGATAAAGATCGAGTGACCATCCGCGAAGGTGTACTTATCGACCTGGGGCTTAATCTCCGTACGTACGGCACCCGAGGCGTTCAGGCGTGCCATCTGGATCTCGTTATCGAAGTGGCCGATGTTGCAGACAATAGCCTGATCGCGCATCTTCTCCATGTGCTCCAGCGTGATGATATCGCGGTTACCCGTGCAGGTTACATAGATGTTACCCTCCTCCAGCGCGCTCTCAACGGTCTTCACCTCGAAGCCCTCCATGGCGGCCTGCAGAGCGCAGATCGGGTCGATCTCGGTCACAATCACGCGCGCACCATACGAGCGCATCGAACGGGCACAACCCTTACCTACGTCACCATAACCGCAAACAACAACCACCTTACCGGCGATCATCACATCCGTGGCGCGCTTGATACCGTCGGCCAGCGACTCGCGGCAACCGTAGAGGTTGTCGAACTTCGACTTCGTGCACGAATCGTTTACGTTGATGGCAGGCACGAGCAACTCGCCGGCCTCCTGCATCTGGTAGAGGCGGTGAACACCCGTCGTGGTCTCCTCGCTCACGCCCTTCCACGCCTCGACCGTGCGATGCCACTTGCCGTGGTCTTCCGAAAGAATCTTTTTCAGCGTAGCCAGGATTACCTCCTCCTCATACGACGAAGGCTCATAGTCGAGCGTCGAGGCATCCTTCTCGGCCTTGAAACCCTTATGGATCAAGAGCGTTGCATCGCCACCATCATCCACGATCAGCTGCGGGCCCTTCCCGTCGGGGAACGACATGGCCATCGCCGTGCACCACCAATACTCCTCGAGCGTCTCACCCTTCCAGGCGAAGACGGGCACACCGCGCTCAGCAATGGCGGCAGCAGCGTGGTCCTGCGTCGAGAAGATGTTGCACGAACACCAACGCACCTCGGCACCCAGCTCCACCAGCGTCTCGATCAAAACGGCCGTCTGGATGGTCATGTGCAGCGAACCCATGATGCGTACCCCTTTCAAGGGCTTCTTCGGGCCATACTTCTTGCGTACAGCCATCAGGCCGGGCATCTCGTGCTCCGAGACCTCAATCTCCTTGCGACCCCACTCGGCAAGGCTCATATCGGCCACCTTGTAGGGCAAAGTCAAATCCAAAAACATACTCTCTCTATTTAATATTATCTCTTTATCTTTTTTGAGTTGGGCCTGTAGCTCCTCCATCGACCCAAAACGAATCTCATCGCGAATCTTCTCGATCAGGCGCACCCTAATCCGTGCCCCATACAAATCCCCCTCGAAATCGAAGAGGTGGCTCTCCAAACGTAACTCCTCACCTCCGACCGAGGGATTACAACCCAGATTCGACATGGCACGCCACACCCCTTCGCAACCCTCGATCTCCACCTCCGAGCGATAGACGCCACGCGCAAGGGGCAACACCCCGCGAATAGGCAGATTGAGGGTCGGGAAGCCGATTCGCTGACCGATCTGGCGGCCACGTTCCACCACGCCGCAAATCACCACACCGCGTTTCATCAGATCTTCTCCGTAAGTTTACGCACCAGGCTAAATTGCGAGAAAAACTCCTTGGCAAAGACGCGCAGCACGGTATAGGCCGGAATGGCCAGCAGCATGCCAATGATACCGGCCGCCGAACCGGCCACCAAGATCACAAGAAAGACCTCCAGCGGATGGGCCTTCACGCGCTCCGAATAGAGTGTCGGCTGCAGCACGAAGTCATCGAGCGACTTGAGGGCCAGCAGCGAACAGATAATCACAGCCGCCGTATAGCCGATCGTCTGCCCCTCGATGGGCGACACAACACCCACAAAGACCGACAACACGCCACCAATCAGCGGACCGGCATAGGGGACAACATTCATCACACCCATCACCAGGCCGATAAAGGCAGCATCCTGCACCTTCATGCCGAAGATCGACATCGTCAGCGTCACGGCAATCATCAAGAGCAGGCTCTCGGTCAACAGACCACGGAAGTAGCGCGACAAAAGGTAGGTCACCTCATCCAGTGCGCGGGTAATATTCTCCGAGTAGCGCTCGGGGAAGACGGCCGTCACCATAGCGTAGAAGAGGCCATCCTCCTTGAGGAAGAAGAAGGTGATGAACGACACAGAGAAGATCGCCACGGCCGACGAAAGCAGCAGCCCCACAATGGACGAGAAGAGGTGGTTGATCGACTCGAGGTCGATCCACGACTTGAGTTGCGAAATGAGTGCCTCCTGCAACGAGAACGAACCCACGGGCATGGCAAAGAGGTCCGAAAGGTAGTGTTGCAGGCGAGCCACCGGCTCCTCGATGTTGCTCACCACGGCGGCAAAATCGAGGTTCGAGAATTCGTAGACCTTGTCAAAGACCAGCGGCAGGAACAACATACCTACCACGGCGGCAATCGTCCAAATCACCATGAGCGTCAAGAGTGCTGCCAGCGGACGAGGCAACTGCCAATGCCGAATCCGCACCTGCGACAAGCGTCTGACGAGCGGACGCCCCATCACGGCCAGCACGGCCGAGACGAGGATATAGATCACAATCGACGAGAAATACCACAACAAGAAGAGCGCCACAGCCGTCACAGCGGCTCCGGCCAAAAATTTCCAGATGGTTTGTGCATTCATCGTCATCTTCCTTTATTTTTTTTGGCGTGTTACTCGGTAACGGTCTTGTGCAGGCGGGCAATCGGCGTCTGCGAACCTACCACGGCATCGCCAATCTCTACAAGCACCGTGCTATCCTTCGGCACCAGCACATCGACACGCGAGCCGAACTTAATAAAACCTGCCACCGAGTTCTGCTCTACGGTGCTGCCCACCTTCATGTACGACACGATGCGGCGAGCCACCAGACCGGCAATCTGACGGAACAAGACGGGACGGCCATCGGCCATACGCACCACGGTCGTCGTACGCTCATTCTCGGTCGAGGACTTCGGATGCCATGCCACAAGGAAGCGGCCCGGATGGTACTTGAAGTACTCCACCACGCCACCCACGGGCACCCAGTTCATGTGGACATTGGTCACCGACATGAAGATCGAGATCTGCAACATCTCCTGCTTCAGATGCTCGTCCTCCATCACCACTTCGGTCACCACCACGCGACCATCGCAAGGCGAGAATACAAGGTCAGCATCATGGATGCGAACACGGCGCGGCTCACGGAAGAAGGCCACGATAAAGGCCCAGAAACAGAGCAGGAAGAGCGTGGCGGCCACAATCAGCAACGAGCTTTCACGGCTCATCAGCAACCAATAGAAGATCAGCCAGATCAAGAGGCAGATCAAACCCGATACGGCAATAATGCGATATCCTTCTTTATTGATTTTCATAGTATTATGCGTTTCGGTTAGAAGATGCAGATCATATAGACAAAGACAAACGGCGCGGAGAGCAGCATCGCATCAAAGCGATCCAGCACACCACCGTGGCCGGGAATCAGTGCGCCCGAGTCCTTCACCTCGGCCGCACGCTTGAACATCGACTCGACCAAATCACCCAAGACAGCCGTTACGACCGTCACCACGGCCAAACCGCACCACACCCAGGCGTTGTGCTCCAGCAGGTGGGCCGCTACCCAGCCGGCTACCACCGCACCGACCAAGCCACCGAAGAAGCCCTCCCACGACTTTTTGGGCGAGAGGCGCTCAAAAAGGCGATGACGGCCAAAAGCGATACCGAAGAGGTAGGCAAAGACATCATTCGACCAAACGATGGCTATATAGGCAATCAGCACCCAGGGATTCCAGCTCCACGTATCACCACCCAACACCGGGAAGTAGAGCAAGAGCGAAAGGGGCAGTGCCACGTAGAAGAGCGGGAGAATCGTCGTGGCGATATTGGCCGCGGGATTGGCCTGTTTGCGATAGAGCTCGCAAATAAACATCAGCGGGATGATGAGTGCAAAGAAGGCCAGCACGGGCGCAAAATATTTTGAGCCCCCGTAAAGGATCTGAATATCATCGCTCACCAGCGCAAAGTTCAGCACAAAGAGCACCACGCAGGCGATCATACCCAGCCCACGCTGCGGTTGCAGACCCTGCTTCTCAATCAGTCTGTATAACTCCAGCACTCCTCCGACAAGCATCACCAGGAGCAATGCTCCGAGCGACCACTGCGACCACAAAATGGCGCCAAAGACCACTACAATAAGGCCGATGCCGCTAATACCGCGGATGACCAGGTTTTTCATTTTATCGTTCATATCAGGTTATGGGTTTTTCGGGGTTATTATTCATTCCTTGCGGTCTACTCCTGCGTAGCCGATTCGGGGGCAATCACCTCCGAAGGGCTCTCGGCCGACACCTCGGCCTCCAGCTCCTTGGGACGTTTGCCCAGGATACGCTCCACGTCTTCCGTAAAGATCACCTCACGCTCCAAGAGCAACTCGGCCAGCGCCTTCAGCCCCTCGCTGTGCTCCGTCAGCACCTCTTCGGCCATCTGATAAGCCCGATCGATCAAGGCGCGTGCCTCGCTGTCGATCGCCTCGGCCGTCTCGTTGGCATAGGGCTTCGTAAAGGCCATATCGCTCTGTCCCGTCGAGTCGTAGAACGAAAGGTTACCCACCTTCTCACTCATGCCGTAGTAGGCCACCATGGCGTAGGCCTGCTTCGTCACGCGCTCCAGATCGTTCAGTGCACCGGTCGAGATCTCGCCAAAAGTCAGCTGCTCCGACACGCGACCACCGAGCGTCGAGGCCATCTCATCCATGAGTTGCTCGCGCGTGGTGATCTGTCGCTCCTCGGGCAGGTACCAGGCAGCACCTAACGCCTTGCCACGCGGGATGATCGTCACCTTGATCAGCGGCGAGGCATGTTTCAAGAGCCAGCTCACCGTCGCATGACCCGCCTCGTGGTAGGCAATCTTGCGCTTCTCGGCATCGGTGATGATCTTATTCTTGCGTTCCAAACCACCGATGATGCGGTCGATGGCAGCCAGGAAATCCTCCTTGGCGATCATCTTCTTCTCATGACGGGCCGCAATCAGCGCCGCCTCGTTGCAGACATTGGCGATGTCGGCGCCCGAGAAACCGGGAGTCTGACGTGCCAGGAACGAACGATCCAACTGCGGATCGAGCTTCAAGGGACGCAGATGCACCTCGAAGATCTCCTCGCGCTCCTTGACGTCGGGCAGACCCACCTCGATCTGGCGATCGAAACGACCGGCACGCATCAGCGCCTTATCCAAAATATCGGCACGGTTCGTAGCCGCGAGGACAATCACACCTGCGTTGGTCTGGAAGCCGTCCATCTCCGTCAGGAGCTGGTTCAGCGTATTTTCGCGCTCGTCGTTACCCGAGAAACCGGCATTCTTGCCACGGGCACGACCGATGGCGTCAATCTCATCAATAAAGACGATGCAGGGGGCCTTCTGCTTGGCCTGCTCGAAGAGGTCTCTTACGCGCGAAGCACCTACACCGACAAACATCTCGACAAAGTCCGAACCCGAAATCGAGAGGAACGGCACATTGGCCTCACCCGCCACGGCCTTTGCCAAGAGCGTTTTACCCGTTCCCGGAGGGCCAACCAGCAGCGCGCCCTTCGGAATCTTGGCACCCAGTTCGCGGTACTTTTCGGCATGCTTCAAGAAATCGACAATCTCCATAATCTCGACCTTGGCCTCCTCCAGTCCGGCCACATCCTTGAACGTGACGCGTTTCTTGTTATCCTTATCAAACACCTGTGCACGGGCCTTGCCGACATTCATGATACCGGCACCACCACCGGCACCTCCGCCGCGCATCGAGCGCATCAGGAAGAACCAGAATCCAATAATAAGCAACCACGGCAGAATCGAGCCGACGATATTCATCCAATCGTTTTTCTCATTCTCGTAGACCACCGGAACGCGCTCGGCCGTCGCCTCCTCGACAGCCTTCAGGTCCTCGCGGAAAGCATCCACCGAGCCGATCGTAAAGTAGAGCTGAGCACCCGTGGCCGGCATGCGTTTCAGCGTCACATCCTCGCCATCGTGATACTTCTCAACGGCCTCCTTTTTCAGGAAGACCTCGGCTGTCTCACGGTTCACCACGCGGATGCGCTCCACCTCGCCCTGCTCAACCATCTGCTCGACCATCGGCCAATCACCCTTCACCGGATCGCCGTTCTCCTGCGAGAGCAACGACCAGCCGATGATAAAGGCCGCGATGATGCCGTAGATCCAAAAGATATTGAATCGCGGCAACTGGGGCATGTTATTTTTTGGTTGTTGTTTTGCCATTGTTTACTCCTCGTATTCGTACTTAACCATCGGTGCATCGGCCCACAACTCCTCGAGTTTGTAGAAATCGCGCAGATCGCTCTGGAAGATGTGCACCACCACGTCCACATAATCCATCGCCACCCACAGACCCGTCTGCTTACCCTCGACGCGCCAGGGCCACTCGCCCAGCACCTCGTGGATCTTCTCCTCCACCGAGTCGGCGATGGCACAGGTCTGCGTGGTCGAATCGGCGTTGCAGACCACAAAATTTGAGCAGATGGCACCGTCGAAATCCGACAAATCCAACGATACAATATTCTTACCTTTCTTATCCGAGATCGCCTCAACGATCGTCTCAATGAGTTGTTGTTTATTCTCCATAATTTTCAGTAGGTCACTATAACCTTGCAAAAATACAAATTAAACCTTAAAGCACCAAGCCAAAGAGCCAAAGATCGCCCGAAAAAACCAAAAAAAAGAGATGACCAACCAAAGGTTGACCATCCCGGGAGGCTAAACGAACACAAAAAGCGCCCGACCCCCAAAAGGTCGAGCGCTGAATATCCATAACCCGGAAGGGCTATCTTCCGCCGCCAAATATCAATCCGACATGAAGTCCCAACCATTGCAGATACCATCGATCGGTCGAGCGGCCACCCGCTTCATTGATGTAGCTCTCCTGAACACCTACGCGCGAGTAGTTCAAGCCGATGCGGAGCGCCGCGCGATCCCGACGCCACACCTGTACACCTACCGTCGGGGCAAAATAAAGCCCATCATAATCGAAGAGCGCATACCCCACTTTCAGATCCACAAACGGAGCAACCACACCGCGCGTCAATCGGCTTTGCAGGTTGAGATAGAGCGGAATACCGCCTATGCCGCCGGCTTCTCCCTCATCCCGCTCCAAAAAGCCGAATGCACCCACACCGCCACCTACAAACAATTCGGGGCAGAACTGATAACCATGCGAGGTATAGAGCGCCGCGCCAAACACGTTTTTCTCCATGCCGGAGGTCGTCATCGTTGGGCCGAACTCCACATAAGCTCGATAGCCACGCTCTTGCGCCATGAGTTGGGATGCACAAAAGAGAAGGAGAAACAACAGACTTTTTCTCATAAGGTTCATTAATTTCTATGGATGTTTCCTATTAAACGGGCAAGCAGCCCAAATACTGCATCGAAAAATCGAAAAAATCGGCTTCACGATCCAAAACACGCAAAACGCGTATTACGTGCTTACACACTTAAGGATCGTCTCGTTCAGCGCCTTAATGATCGACCCCTTGACATAGGTACGACGCACGGCCACCGAAATTTTGCGCGAGGTGGCACCCTTGGCGAGCTGCTTCACGCGGTCGCGGCGGTTCTCGGGAATAAAGTCAATCGCCATCTCGGGAATGATCGTCAGCGACTGCGTGCAATCAACGATGCGCATGAGCGTTTCGAGCGAACCGGACTCAAACGAAAAGTGCGACGGCATCTGTCGTTTGGCGAGGCAAAGTTCGATGATCTGGTCGCGCATACAGTTACCGGCCGAAAGAATCACAAGATCCTTGATATCAATATCTTCGATGCGGATATTCGAACGCTCGTAGAGCGGGTTTTCGGGCGACACGTAGACAAAGAAACGGTCGTTGAAGAGGTCATACTCCTGGATGCCCTCTCCACACGTGCCACCAGCCACCAAAGCCGCATCGAGGCGATCCTTTTTCAGCGCCTCGACAATGTCGGCTGTCTTCATCTCCGAGATCTCCAACTCGACCTTCGGGAACTCCTTGATGAAGGTGGGCATAAAGCGGTGCATCAGGTAGGGCGCAATGGTCGGGATCACACCCAGGCGCAACTTACCTGCCGTCTCACCCTTCAGCTCATGAACCGCCTCACGGATGTAGTTAAACGAGCGCAACGTCTCACGCACCTGCTCCAAAACCACCTCACCCGCCTCGGTCGGCACGACGGGCTTCTTCGTGCGGTCCAGCAACACCACGCCCAACTCCTCCTCGAGGGCCTTAACCTGCATCGAAAGAGAGGGTTGCGTCACGAAGCAATGCTCGGCCGCCTGCGAAAAACTGCCACAATTGGCCACCGCCAACAGGTATTCGAGTTGAATAATTGTCATAATATTGGATTATTAAGATAGAACAAAGATATAAAAAAATTCTATACCCGCAAACAATTTTTCCGTAGGCAAGAGATTTTTCGTATTTTCGCAAGAAATTGTACCTCAAACGAACAAAAAAACAAGACAACAATATGGCAAACAAGAAAATCATTCTCACGGGCGACCGCCCCACGGGTCGTCTCCACCTGGGCCACTACGTAGGCTCGCTGCGTCGCCGCGTCGAACTGCAAAACTCGGGCACGTTCGACGAAATCTTCATCATGATTGCCGATGCACAGGCCCTGACCGACAACTGGGACAACCCCGAGAAGGTGCGCCAGAACATCATCGAGGTGGCGTTGGACTACCTCTCGGCTGGTCTGGATCCCGAGAAGGTGTCGATCTTCATCCAGAGCGAGATTGCCGAGCTGTGTGAGCTCTGCTTCTACTACATGAATCTCGTTACGGTGCAGCGTCTGCAGCGCAACCCGACCGTCAAGGCCGAGATGGTGATGCGTGGTTTCTCGGAGCAGGCCGAGGCGGGTGACACGACCCAGAAGCAGGGTCTGCCCGTCGGTTTCTTCTGCTACCCCATTTCGCAGGCTGCCGATATCACGGCCTTCCGCGCCACGACCGTTCCGGCCGGTGCCGACCAGGAGCCGATGATCGAGCAGACGCGCGAGATCGTCCACAAGTTCAACTCGCTCTACGGCGAGACGCTCGTCGAGCCGTCGATCCTGCTGCCCGAGAATACCGCCTGCATGCGCCTCCCGGGCACGGATGGCAAGGCCAAGATGTCCAAGTCGCTGGGCAACTGCATCTACCTCTCGGACACGGCTGCCGAGGTAAAGAAGAAGGTGATGGGCATGTACACCGATCCGGATCACCTCCGCATCGAGGATCCGGGCAAGGTCGAGGGCAACTGTGTATTTACCTACCTCGACGCCTTCTGCTGTCCGGAGCACTTCAAGAAGTACCTGCCCGAATATGAGTCGCTCGAGGCACTGAAAGAGCACTATTGCCGTGGCGGTCTGGGCGACGTGAAGTGCAAGAAGCTCCTGATCAACATCCTCAACGAGCTGCTCGACCCGATTCGTGAGCGTCGTCGCTACTTTGAGGAGCGTATCGAGGAGGTCTATGCCATCCTTGAGAAGGGTACGAAGCGCGCCCGCGAGGTGGCCGGCGATACGCTGCGCGACGTACGCAACGCGATGCGTATCAACTACTTTGAGGACAAGGAGTTGATCGCCGCCCAAGCCAAGGCTTACGCCGAGAAAATTTAGAATTTAGAATTAAAAATTAAGACTTAGAGAGAAGGGCGCAAAGGGGCGTGAAAGGCGACTAAAAGTTGCTAAAGGTTAGCTAAAGGAGTTTCAACTTTCAACTTTCAACTTTCAACCTTCAACTTTCAACTCTCTTTCCTCTTCGCTCTTTCCTCTTTCAGAAGCCATGAAGGTAGTTCTGACCGACCACATCTATGCCTACTTCCTGCGCCTGACGCGCAGACTCTCAACCCGTCAGATGTTGATGGTGTTGGCCGTCATTGTGGGCGTATTGGCCGGCCTGGGAACGTTCCTCTTCGAGGTGTTGCTGCACGGCATCGGGCAGGGACTGACGCGCTGGTTCTCGGTGGATCGGGCGCAATTCCTCTACCTTATATACCCGGCCATTGGTATTATCCTCGCCACGCTCTTTGTGCGACACATCGTCCGCGACAACATCTCGGAGGGTGTAACGCGTGTTCTCTATGCCATGTCGCGCCGCGACTCGCGCATTGCGCGCCACAACTGCTGGACCTCGATCGTGGGCGGTGCCACGACGATCGGATTTGGTGGTTCGGTAGGTCCCGAGGCCCCGATCGTACTGACAGGTGCCGCCATCGGATCGAACGTGGCCCAGTTGGCACGACTCAACTACAAGCACACCACCCTGCTGCTCTGCTGCGGTGCTGGTGCAGCCCTTGCGGCGATCTTCAAAGCACCGATTACGGGCGTGATCTTCGTCCTGGAGATTCTGATGCTCGACATCACTGCCACGTCGATTATTCCCCTCTTGATTGCTACCGTAACGGCTACCACGATCGCCTTTATCCTGCGCGGTTTTGACCCGATTATCGCCGTAACACTCCGTCCCGAGGATGCCTTCGAGCTGTGGCAGATACCGCTCTTCATCCTGCTGGGTGTGGCCTGCGGATTGATGGCGTGGTACTTCACCTCGATGAATTCGCGCGTGGGCGCCTTCTTCAAGCAACAACCGACGCAGTATCGCAAGTGGCTGATTGGCGGCGTGATTATCGGTCTTTTGATCTTCATCTTCCCGCCCCTCTACGGCGAGGGTTATGATGCCTTTGTGGGATTGATGCACGGCCAGACGGATCAGCTCTTCAACAACTCGCTCTTCTACCGCTTCTCGCACATCGAGTGGGTCATTATCCTCTTCGTGGTGGCAACGATGTTCTTCAAGGTGATCGCCATGGCCACGACCAATGCGGCAGGCGGTATCGGCGGTACATTTGCCCCGTCGCTCTTCGTGGGTGCCTTCACGGGTGCCGCGTTGGCTCTAATCTGCAACGCACTCTTTAACTGGAATGTACCGATCGCCTCGTTTACCTTGGTCGGCATGGCAGGCGTGATGGCAGGCGTGATGAATGCCCCCTTAACGTCGATCTTCCTCATCGCCGAGCTATCGAACGGTTACGGCCTCTTCATCCCGCTGATGATCACAGCCTGCATCTCGTTTGCTGTGAATTACTACCTCGACCCCGACTCGATCTACACGAAGCAGCTCCGCCAGAAGGGCGAGCTCTTGACCCACGACAAGGATCAATCGGTCTTCGTGTTCCTCAAGCTGGAGGAGCTGATGGAGACCGACTTTATCCGCATCCGCTCACACATGACCCTCGGCGACCTGATTACGATCATCTCCTCGGCCCGCCGCAATATCTTCCCCGTGATCGACGATTTTGGCCGTCTGCTGGGCGTTGTGCAGCTCGATGACCTGCGTAAAGATATGTTCAAGCGCGAGAAATACGGCAACTCGATCATGACCTACATGATCCAGCCGCCCGATCGCATCCTGCAACACGAAGCCATCCAGTCGATCCTCCCCAAATTCGAGGACAATCGCACCTGGATGCTCCCCGTGGTGGATCGCGATAACCACTATTTAGGCTTTATCTCCAAGTCGAGAATCCTAAACGCATACCGCGAACAATTGGTAAAAATCCAGCAGTAATGCTGGATTTTTATTTTGCACCTTTAGGAAATCTCCGAAAACTTTTTGTCAATTTTATTTGCTATTTTGTAAAGTTTGCTTTACATTTGCAACAGCAAACGGGACAAGTGGCCACGTCCGGCGGTTTGCACTAAACCTTAAACACTTTATTCATCATGCAAAAAGAATGGTTATTGCCTTACGGCTTCAAGTGGGTCGGATGGCTGCTGCTGGCGATTGCCGTACCGGCGGGTATCTGGGCCGCAGCGATTGGGTTCAACTACCAAAATGTCGAGTTTCTGCAAGCGTTGCAGTTATCCGACAAACCGCTCATCAACAACCACCTGGTATTGTGGATGTGGCTCGGTGTGATCTTCGTAGCCTGCTCGCGCGAGAAGATTGAGGACGAGATGATCAGCCGCATCCGTCTCAATGCCCTGCTTGTGGCGCTCTACATCCAGGCCGCCTTTATCATCGTGGCGACCTTCGCGTTCAACAGCCTCGATTTCCTCAACATCATGGTTTACAACCTCGTCACCTACCCGATTATCTTCGTGGGGGCCTATCGCGTCATGTTGTGGCGCACAAGAAAGGAGGTCGAGGATGAAGAATAGAATCCGCGTTGAGCGCGCCGAAAAGCGTATCACGCAACAGGAGTTGGCCGAGAAGTGCGGCGTCAGCCGCCAGACGATCAACGCCATCGAGGCGGGAAAGTTTATTCCCTCAACCGTCTTGGCGCTCAAAATGGCGCGCACCTTCGGCAAGCAGGTCGAAGAGATCTTCGAACTGGAAGAGGAGGATTAGAGTTGAGAGTTGAAAGTTGATAGTTGACTGCTGACCGCTGACTGCTTAAGACTCTATGTTAGCTCAACAAAAAGGGAGATAGCCACCGGAAAGGCTATCTCCCATATTTTTTGTTGAGCGGATGAAAGAACGAAAAAAAACTTTCAACTCTCAACTTTTAACTTTCAACTTACTGATCGATCGGCTCGGCCTCATCGGGCACCTTGAGCAGGTTCTCCTCCCCCACGCCAAGCGAACGATAATACTCGTTCACCTCGCGTACGATATCGTAGCGACGGGCATACGAGGCGAGGTAGTAGGCCTCCTCCAGCTCATCGAGGCGATCATTCAGCTCACCATCCACCAGCTGCGCCTTGTACCCCTCAAATTGCAGATAATACTCGATGTATTCGATCGTATTCTGCAGGTACTCCATCATAAGGGCATCACCCTTCTCGGCAGCCTCCTCGTCTCCCATCGCAGCAGCGGCATAATAGGCCTCGAGGAAGGGGAAGGTATTCGAATCGGTGAATCGCAACTGCGAAGTCGGCAACTCCTCCAAACCCTTATCGAGCAGCTCGACCGCCTCCTCTACGCGATTCTCGGCCAACAAGGCTTTGGCCACGCGGGCAAACGACGAGCGGGCATTCGAAGCACCGAGGTTGTATTGGATAAAGTGGTCGGAGTAGACATCCGGATCCTTCAAATTTCCGTAGCGGAAGGTATCACGCAGCAGCGGAGCGGCATAGTCGGGATCGATGCGACCGATATCCCACACACTCTTCACGGGGGTCTTGATGGGCACCAGACGATATGCATAGCCGTCAAACTGGAGGTAATCCATCAAGCCGAAATCCTGCAGAATATAGACCTGCGTGAGGTAGATCGGACGCTTCCAATCGAAGTTGGCCAGCAGGTCGATCAACATCAACTGATTCTTATCGATCGACGAGCCGCGCAGCTCCACGTAGACCGTATCGACCATTTGGTCGTAATCCTCCGCCTTGACGATACCCGACTCGATGGCATTCTCTTTATTGACGGGAATAGCCAGACGACGTGTCGGGATATAATCGGCATAGGTGCCATCCACGAGCTTCACCTGCGTAGCCGGATCATCGTGCTTGATAAACTCAACCACCTCACGGATATCCACTGCACGGTCAATCACCTCACGAATGGGGACCCAATCGTTCATATAGGTATACTTGTGTTTCGGCAACGAGAAGGGAACGCCGGCTGCATCGTTCGCTGCCGTTTTCATCTCGTCGATATACCACTCGCCACCGAGGTAGGAGGTGTTCATGATACGGATATCGGGACGCACGGCATAGACCTCCTGGTTGTTCCACAAGGGGAAGGTGTCGTTGTCACCGTAATTCAGAATAATCGAGTTCGGAAGACACGACTGGAGGTAGTTCCAACCAATATCGCGCGACATGTAGCGACCCGAGCGGTCGTGGTCGTCCCAGTTCTCGGCAGCCAGGATACCCGGCACAGCGAGGCAGACCACCGTCGCGGCAGCAGCCACCCACTTCGTATCGCGCTTGGCAAGCCATGCGATAAAATCCCTCACGGCCAACACGCCCAGACCGATCCAGATCGAGAAGGCGTAGAACGAACCGGCGTAGACGTAGTCTCGCTCACGCGGCTCGCCCGGCGAGGAGTTGAAGTAGACCACCAGCGCCACGCCCGTCATAATAAAGAGCCACATGACGATCGAGAAGTTGCGCTGATCGCGGTTCAGCTGATAAATCAGACCGATCAGACCCAGCAGGAAGGGGAGGAAATAGTAGGTGTTTCGACCCTTGTTTTCAGCCACCTCGCGCGGCAGATTATCCTGCGGGCCGAGGTAGGCCTCATCGATAAACTTGATACCCGACAACCAATTACCATCCAACATCGTCGAGCGCGATGCCTGAATATCGCTCTGACGACCGACGAAATTCCACAAGAAGTAACGCCAGTACATGTAGTTGAGCTGGTAGTTGAAGAAGTAGTTCAGGTTCTCCAGGAAGGTGGGCTCAACGACCGACTGCGGCCCCTCACCATCGTCATAGACGCGGCGTTTACCGAAGTCGAGCACCTGCTCTCGCACCGGTCGTCCGCTGGCATCGCGAATCACCTCACCCTTTTCGTTGCGGGCAATCTCCTCCTTAAGACGGTAGGCACCCCACTGCTTATACTCCTTCTCGCCCTTGCGATAGTCCCACATGCGGGGGAAGAGGTGCAGAAAGCCCTCGGGATAGGTATAACCGGTAATCGTTGTACCCGTCTTGTACTTACCATCCTCGTCGAGGTAGTAGTTCGATTTCTCGATATAACCCACGGGAGGTGCCGAATAATAAGCACCCACCAGCAGGGGACGGTTACCATACTGGTCGCGATTGAGGAACGAAAGCAAAGCGTGCGGGTTGCTCGGATTGTTCGAGTTCATCGGCGGATTGGCCGCTGCGCGAATCGTCACCGAGGCATAGGACGAGAAGCCGACAAGAATCATCGTCGTCGAGAGCAGGACGAGGTTCCAGATCACCTTGCCATTTTGGTGGGTTTTCCAGGCAGCCCACCCCATACCGAGGATCAGTGCCAGCGAGAAGATGACCATACCCAAATTCACGGGGAGGCCCAACGTATTGACACAGAAGAGGTCAACCATAGCACCCACATAGACCGTATAAGGGATGATAATGCCGTTGATTACGAGCAGAATGGCACCGGCCAAGAGCGTTGCCATCACGATACCCTTCAAGGTTACCTGCTCCGTCTTGCGGAAGTAGTAGATGAAAACCAAGGCGGGAATCGTCAGCAGGTTCAGGATATGCACACCGATCGAAAGGCCCATCAGGTAGGCGATCAGGATGATCCAGCGCGTTGCGTGCGGCTCGTCGGCCTCCTCCTCCCACTTGAGCATGAGCCATACGACCAGGGCCGTAAACATCGACGAGAGGGCATAGACCTCACCCTCGATGGCCGAGAACCAGAAGGTATCGGTAAACGTATAGGCCAATGCGCCCACTGCACCGGCGCCGATCGCCGTCCATACACTGCTCTCGGTCAACTCCTTACCGCCACGCGTCAGCAAGCGGCGCGAAAGGTGGGTAATGGTCCAGAAGAGGAACAGGATACAGAAACCGCTCGCCACCGAGTTCATGGCATTCACGGCCATGCCGACATATTCGGGCGAAGGGGCAAAGAGCGTGGCCAGGCGGGCCAGCATCATAAAGAGCGGGGCTCCGGGCGGGTGACCCACCTCCAGTTTATAGGAGGTTGCGATAAACTCCGAGCAGTCCCAAAGGCTCGAGACGGGCTCCATGGTGAGGAGATAGACCAACGTAGCGATGGCGAAAACGGCCCATCCCACGCGGTTATTCCAACGTTTGAATTGTTGCATCATATTTTGTGAAAGCTTATTTTCCAAACTGCAAAAGTAATCATTAAACGCCGTTTGTGCAATCCTATTGTGCAAGAAAAGAGACGAAAAGATGATCTTTTCGGATAACTCTTTCGCAAGAAGATAAAATTTTACTAAATTTGCATCAATTATAACGTATTCAACCCTATGGAGACAAAATTTTCACTTTACAATACCTTGACGCGTCGCAAGGAGGAGTTTGTCCCCCTGACCGAGGGTCGCGTCGGCATGTATGTTTGCGGTCCGACGGTCTATGGTGATCCGCACCTGGGTCATGCCCGTCCGGCTGTGACGTTCGACCTGATGTTCCGCTACCTCAAGTCGCTGGGCTACAAGGTGCGCTACGTGCGCAACATCACCGACGTAGGTCACCTCGAGCACGACGCCGACGAGGGCGAGGACAAGATCGCCAAAAAGGCCCGCCTCGAGCAGCTGGAGCCGATGGAGGTAGCTCACTACTACACGGAGCGCTACCGCCAGGCGATGGAATCGATGAACGTCCTTTCGCCTTCGATCGAGCCCCACGCCTCTGGCCACATCATCGAGCAGATCGAGTTCGTAAAGCGCATCCTCGACGAGGGTTTCGCCTACCTCTCGAACGGCTCGGTCTACTTCGACGTGGAGGCCTACAACAAGAAGTACCACTACGGCAAGCTCTCGGGCCGCAACCTCGACGATATCGTCCTCAACACCCGTGAGTTGGATGGCCAGAGCGACAAGCGCCACTCGTTCGACTTCGCCCTGTGGAAGAAGGCCTCGCCCGAGCATATCATGCGTTGGCCCTCGCCCTGGAGCGACGGTTTCCCCGGTTGGCACATGGAGTGCTCGGCCATGAGCACGAAGTACCTCGGCGAGCAATTCGATATTCACGGTGGCGGCATGGATCTTATGTTCCCCCACCACGAGTGCGAGATTGCTCAATCGACCGCCGCGCTGGGTCACGACTCAGCCCGCTACTGGGTACACAACAACATGATCACGATCAACGGCCAGAAGATGGGTAAGTCGCTCGGCAACTTCATCACCCTGGAGGAGCTCTTCACCGGTTCGCACCAACTCCTGGCACAGGCCTATACGCCGATGACGATCCGCTTCTTCGTCCTGCAGGCACACTACCGCTCGACACTCGACTTCTCGAACGAGGCCCTGCAGGCCGCCGAGAAGGGTCTGGACCGTCTGATGAAGGGCATCGAGGCGATCTCGAAGATCAAGCCCGCAGCCACTTCGTCGGTCAATCCCGCCGAGTTGGAGAAGCGCTGCGCCGAGGCGATGGCCGACGACCTGAACTCGCCGATGGTCATTTCGGCCATGTTCGACTGGGTTCGCACGATCAACTCGGCTGTCGAGGGCAAGGAGACGCTGACGTCGGAGGATCTCGCCTCGCTGAAGGCCACCTTCGAGCATTACGCCTTCGAGGTGCTGGGTCTGAAGGATGAAAAGTCTGCCGCAGGTGCCGGTCGTGACCGCGTGACGCCGCTCGTGGAGATGCTTTTGGAGGAGCGCCTCAAGGCACGTGCCGCAAAGGATTGGGCCGCTTCGGACCGCATCCGCGACGGATTGGCCGCTGCCGGTATTCGTGTTAAGGACCGCAAGGACGGCACGGACTGGGAGTTGGAATAGTCCAATACAAAATTCAACATTTAGAATTCAAAATTGATTGCAAAATTGGCGGAACTAATCCGCCAATTTTCCAATAAATAGGTATGTCTGAAGTTAAGACTGCAGCTTTGGCATTGGGTACGGAACGAATCCGTAAACTCTTGATGCAATACTCCGTGCCGGCCATTATTGCGATGACCGCCTCGTCGCTCTACAACATGGTGGACAGCATCTTCATCGGGCAGGGTGTGGGTCCGCTGGCCATCTCGGGCCTGGCGCTTACCTTCCCGCTGATGAACCTCTCGGCCGCCTTTGGAGCCATGGTGGGTGTGGGAGCCTCGACGCTAATCTCGATGCGCCTGGGCCAGCGCGACTATGACACGGCCAAGCAGGTGCTGGGTAATGTCGTGGTGCTCAATACAATTATCGGTATCGCTTTTGCGGTTGTGATGCTCTGTTTCCTCGATCCGGTGCTCTACTTCTTCGGAGCGAGTGAGGCTACGTTGCCATACGCACGCGAGTATATGGTGGTGATTCTCTTAGGTAATGTTGTTACACACATGTACCTGGGACTGAACGCCGTACTGCGTGCAGCCGGTCACCCGCGCAAATCGATGTACGCCACCATCATCACCGTGGTCCTCAACGCCATCCTCGATCCGATCTTCATTTTCGTCTTCGATTGGGGCATTCGTGGTGCGGCGATCGCCACCATCTTGGCGCAGATCGTCACCCTCTGTTGGCAGTTGAAGATTCTCTCCAACAAAGAGGAGCTTCTACACTTCCGTCGTGGCATCTATCGACTGAAGCGCAAGATTGTCGAAAACATCCTCTCGATCGGTCTTTCGCCCTTTCTGATGAACCTGGCGGCCTGCTTCATTGCCATTCTGATTAACAAGGGCTTCAAGGAGTATGGCGGTGACCTGATGATCGGTGCTTACGGCATCACGAACCGCGTGGCATTCCTCTTTGTGATGATTGTCATGGGTCTGAATCAGGGCATGCAGCCCATTGCGGGTTACAACTACGGCGCTCGTCAATACGACCGTGTGTTGCGTGTGCTGCGACTGACACTTTACGGTGCCACCATCCTTTCGATCGGAGCTTTCCTTCTGGGCGAGTTGACGCCACGCCTGGCCGTGAGCCTATTTACGAGCGACGAGGAGTTGATTGCCCTCGCCGTGACTGGTATGCGACTCTCGTTCATGATGTTCCCTGTGGTGGGTTTCCAGATGGTAGCCACAAACTTCTTCCAGAGCCTCGGTATGGCTTCGAAGGCCATTTTCCTTTCGCTCACGCGTCAGTTGCTGTTCCTGCTGCCCTGTCTGCTGTTGTTGCCGCGTTTGTTCACGGCTTACACCCCCTGGGACGGCAGTTGGGGCGTATGGTGCTCATTGCCCGCCTCCGACCTGCTGTCGGCTATCGTGACGGCCCTGCTTTTGGTACATCAGTTGCGCCGTTTTAAAACCGAAACTTCAAACACAAACCATGCATAACCACTTCACTATCAACATTGGCCGCCAATTTGGCAGTGGCGGTAAGTCGATTGGCGAACGACTCGCCAAACGGCTCGGCGTAAAGCTCTACGACAAAGAGTTATTGCTCTTGGCTGCCCGTGAAAGCGGCTTTTGCGAGGAGTGTTTTGAGCAACGCGACGAGCAGCGGGAGGGCATTCGCGCCCTCTTTGGACACTTCCGCATCCCCTTCGTCGGCAACTACCAGAGTTGCGATTCTCCCCTTTCGGGCGAGACGCTGTTCCGCATCCAAAGCGACGTTATCCGCCAAGTAGCCGAGCGCGAATCGTGCATCTTCGTGGGACGCTGTGCCGATTACATTCTGCGTGACCACCCCCGCTCGATCAACCTCTTCTTTACGGCCGACAAGGAGGATCGCATCCGTCGCATCAGTACGCGTACGGGCTGTTCGGCCAACGAAGCCGAAGCACAAATGGAGGCGATGGATCGCCAGCGCGCCCGTTACTACAACTACTACACCACGCGCCGTTGGGGCGATGCGGCAAGCTACGACCTGACGATCAACACCTCTCGCCTGGGCGAGGAGGGTACGGTCGATCTCGTGATCGATTTCATTAACAAAAAACTGAAAATCAACGAATAATCATGATACAACCCGACCAGATCAAGTCGCTCGTCTCGCGCCGCGAGGAGTTGGCTCGCTGCCTCGATATCGAGCAGAAGCGAATCGACCTCAGGAACGAGGAGGAGAAGACCCAGGAGCCCGACTTTTGGGAGCACCCCGATCGTGCCCGCGAGCAGCTCAAAAAGGTTGCCTCGATCAAGGCATGGGTCGAGGAGTATGACCACATCGCCAAGCAGATCGAGGAGCTGGAGTTGATGCCCGATTTCATCAAGGAGGGCATCATGAGCGAGGCAGAGATGGATGAAAGCTACGCCACGGCCATCCGCATGGTGGAGGAGCTGGAGCTGAAAAACATGCTCCGCAACGAGGAGGACAAGCTCGGTGCGATCCTCGACATCAACGCCGGAGCCGGAGGCACGGAGGCCTTGGATTGGGCCTCAATGCTCCTGCGCATGTACCAACGCTGGGGCGAACAACACGGCTATAAGGTACGCATGCTCGACTTCCAGGCCGGCGAGGAGGTGGGCGTGAAGAGTTGCACGCTCGAGTTCGAAGGCGACTTCGCCTACGGCTACCTCAAGAGTGAGAACGGCGTACATCGCATGGTGCGTCTCTCGCCCTTCAACGCCAACAACAAGCGCCAAACCACCTTCGCCTCGGTTTTCGTATCGCCCGCGATCGACGACACGATCGAGATCACGGTCAACCCCGCCGATATCGAGTGGGATACGTTCCGCTCATCGGGTGCCGGTGGTCAGAATGTCAACAAGGTCGAAACGGCCGTCCGCCTGCGATACCACGGCAAGGATCCCGACACAGGCGAGGCGATCGAGTACCTGATCGAGAACATGGAGACCCGCTCGCAGCTTATGAACCGCGAGAATGCGATGCGCATCCTGAAATCGAAACTCTACCAGCGCGAGTTGGACAAGCGTATGGCGACTCAGCAGGCCCTCGAAGCGACCAAAAAGCGCATCGAGTGGGGCTCGCAGATTCGCTCTTACGTCTTCGACGATCGCCGCGTGAAGGATCACCGCACGGGTGTCCAGACCTCGGCCGTCGAATCGGTGATGGATGGCGACCTGGATGCCTTCATCAAGGCCTACCTGATGGAATTCGGAGGGAGTTGAGAGTTGAAAGTTAAAAGTTAGCTCAACAAAAAAGGAGATAGCCACCGGTTTAGGCTATCTCCCTTTTTTTTGTTGAGCGGATGAAAGCAAGAAAAAACTTTCAACTCTCAACTTGCAACTTAATCCTTGATCTCCTCGGCACGCTCGATCGTCGAGTCCTCCTTCGGGGGTTCGGGATGGAGGTTGTTCTTATAGAGGAAGCGGCGAATCTTCATCGAGGGGGTCTTGATAAACTCCTCCTTCTGCTCCACAACATCCGAGAGACGCGAGAACTGGCTCACCTTCTCGTTTACGTATTGCTGAATCTCGCGACGCAACTCCTCGGTCTTGGCCTCGATGGCCTCCTTCTTCGTACGCCACTGATCACGCCAATCCTCCAGCATGCGCTCAATCTGTTCGGTGTTGAACTGCACGAGCGCCACCAGGCGGCCATCCAGCTCCGTCACGAGCGACTCGCTCACCGTAACATGCTGATTAATCACACTTTCGATATCCTCAGGATAGATATTCTCACCACCCGGTCCCAGAATCATATTCTTCAGACGGCCCTTGATGTGCAGGCGATTCTCCGAGTCGAACTGACCCAGGTCACCCGTATGGAACCAGCCATCCTTATCAATCACCTCGGCCGTGGCCTCGGGATTCTTGTAGTAGCCCATCATGACGCAAGGCGACTTGGCAACCACCTCACCCTGCTGTGTATCGGGGTTGATGTTATCGAGGCGAAGCTCCACATAGGGAACAGCCGGACCGGTCGAACCGACCTCCTTTTTGAGCGGTACTGCACCGGCCAAGAGCGGAGCGGTCTCCGTCAAACCGTAGCCGATACCGTGCGGGAAGGCAGCATCGACCAGGAACTGCTCGGTCGTCGTATCCAGCTTAGCACCACCGACACCCAAGAAACGCAGACGGCCACCAAAGACCTCCATGAGCTTCTTACCGGCCACCTTATGCAACATCTTCTGTACGGGGCGAATGCCGTAGAGGAACTTCATGGCGCCATTGGCGGTGAACTTCGTGAGTACCTGCGAGCGGAAAATCTTCTCGATGATGAGCGGCACGATCAGCATAATGGTAGGACGCACACGACGCAGAGCCGGCACCAGCGCGGCTGCTGCCGGCGGACGATCCAGGTAGAAGACCGGGACACCCTGCGAGAAGGGGAAGATCAGGCCCAACGAGCACTCATAGACGTGTGACATCGGGAGTACCGAGAGGAACGAATCCTCGGTGTTGATCGGGAAGAGTTTCTGACACAGATCGGCATGGATCGCCAACGCTTGCTGCGAGAGCATCACACCCTTGGGCGACGAGGTCGTACCCGAAGTATAGATGATCGAAGCAAGGTCATCGGGCTGGGGAACAGTCGTCGAACCTTCGCCCTCGACGCGCTGTGATAACACCTTGAGATTCTTCGTGCGAATCACAATGTTAAGCGCCTCGACCGAAGCCTTGGGAAGTTTTGCATAGAGTTTATCCGAGACCAGCAGGGCCTTCGATTCGGAGTGCTCAAGGATCTTGGCCACCTCCTCACCCGAGAATCCGGGCAGGATCGGTACCACTACCATACCGGCCGTTACGACCGAGAAGTAGCTAACACCCCAGTTCGGCATACTGCTGCTGTAGAGAGCCACCTTATCACCGGCTTTCAGGCCGGCCGAGGTAAGCATCTGCTGGACCTTCTTGATACGCTCGCCCACCTCGGAGAACGATACCTCCTCGCCGTCGAGCATCTTAAACGCCATCTTCTCCGAGAATTTCTCGATGCTGTGGCGTACCAGGTCGTACATGGTTTTGAATGCCATAGTTATGAATTTATGTGAATACTTAATGGTAGTATAAACTACCCGACAAATGTACGAAAAAAAAGGTAATTACGGCAATTTCAGGCAAATAATCCAACAAAAAAAGGTCGCACAAAGATTTTAACACTTTGTGCGACCCGAATAGTGGAACCTCTTCCACCCTACGCTATGCGTAGAGGTGACGTTTGATGGAATGCTTGGGCGTGTGAACAAAGCCACCCTCGACGAGCTCGATCTTGGCGATCTGGCTATAGGCCGGCAGCTCGGCATTGGCCAGCTGGCGAGCCTGCTCCATCAGTACCTCAACGGGCTCGGTAGCCGTCTTCATCTGCTCCTCGTGGGGCGTTACGAGGGCTACGAGACGCTTCTCGCGCTCCACGATGAGCGACTCACCCACGTAGGGCATCGTATTGAGCTTAGCCTCGATCTCCTCGGGATAGATATTCTGACCGTTCGACGTCAGGATCATGCACTTCGAGCGACCGCGGATGAAGATGTTACCGTTGGCGTCGATCACACCCAGGTCACCCGTGCGCAACCAACCATCCTCGGTGAAGGCCTCCTTCGTGGCCTGCTCATTCTTGTAGTAGCCCATCATGACGTTGGCACCCTTAACCTGCAACTCGCCGACCTCCTTCTGGGGATCCTTCGAGTCTACACGCATCTCGGCGCAGTAGACGCAACGACCGCACGAACCGGGGACAAAGGTCTTCCAATACTCATAAGCCACCAGCGGAGCACACTCGGTCATACCGTAACCCACCGTGTAGGGGATCTTGGCAGCACGCATCACCTTCTCAACGGCCTTGCTCAGCGCAGCACCACCCATCACGATCATGCAGGCATTACCACCAAAGGCGTTCATGATCTGCTCGCGAATCTTCTTGTAGATGACGCTCTTCAATACAGGGATATTGGTCAGCACACGCATCAACGGCTTCTTCAGCACGGGCATTACCTTACCCTTGATCACCTTCTCCATCACGAGGGGCACCGTGATCAGGATATAGGGCTTCACCTCCTGGAAGGCAGCCATCAGCACCGTCGGCGACGGGGTCTTGCCGAGGAACGTCACATGTGCACCACCGCAGAAAGGATAGAGGAACTCGAATGCCAGACCATACATGTGGGCCATCGGCAGCATCGACATCATCGTGGCATCCTTCGGTACGGGGATCTTGTTCAGTGCAAACTCGATGTTGGCGGCAATGTTACGAGCCGTCAGCATGATACCCTTCGGCGAGCCGGTCGTACCCGACGTATAGTTAATCACGGCCAGCTCATCGAGCTTGTCGTAAGCGAGCTTCAGGTTGTCCTTCTGCACACCCTTCGGATAGGCCTTCTTGAAATCGGCCTCCAGGTTGTCGTAAGCGGCCTGAATCTTCTCGTCAGCAGCATACATTAAGGTATAATCGTCGATGTTGATGGCAGCCAGCAGGTGCGGCAACTTCTTCGGATCGAGATTCTCCCACTTCTTGGCCTCGGTAAAGAGCAGCTTACTCTCCGAGTGGTGCGTCAGGTCCTGCAGACCCTCGTTCGTAAAGTCGGCCAAGATAGGCACGGCAACACCATGATAGGTATTTACCGACAGGAAGGCCATTGCCCAATGAGCCGAGTTGTTACCCGAAAGTGCAATCTTATCACCCGGCACGAGACCAAAGTTTTTGAAGAGCAGGTGCAGACGAGCGAACTGCTCGGCTACCTGTGCACTTGTAAAGGTTGCACCACGATAGTCACTCAAAGCGGGCTTCGTCCAATTACGACGCAGGCGCGTCTCAAGAAGCGTACAATAATGTTCCATGATTCTCTCTAAATTATCGATTTTTTATTAAATTTGCATCACCTATTTGAGTCGAAAATCAACTCATAAACATTGCGAAGATCGGACAAAAAAGCGAATTGGGGAAATTTTTGGGATAGAGGTCCGCGAATCGGGTAAAAAATCAAAATACGGGGTAAAAATTGCCATTTCGGGACGAAATTTGCAAAATCAACGACGAAAAAGGGTGAAAAACGAGCCGATTATCGAACTGAAACGTATCAAAGAGGCTGCTGCAAGGGTCGGATTTGACCAATGTGGCGTTGCTGTTGTGCGCCCGTTTGAGGAAGAGAAAGCTCGCTTCGACGGATGGCTGCAAGCTGGCCATCAAGCCTCGCTTGGCTACCTGGAGCGCAACACCGAAAAACGGTTCGACCTCATACGCCTTGTGCCCGATGCCCGTACCGTCGTCGTATGCGCAGTGAGCTACAAGAGCCCGATCAGCGAGGGCTACCCGACACACCATCGCGCGAAGATCGCCTCCTACGCCTGCAATCAAGATTACCACGTCACCATCAAAGCGATGTTGCGTGACATGTTCAACATTTTGAAGGAGAAGTGTCCAAGCCTGGCCGGACGCGCCTTTGTCGACTCGGCGCCCGTAGCCGAAAAGCGATGGGCCGTCGAGGCGGGATTGGGTTGGATTGGCCGCCAATCGCTCCTCATTACGCCTCAATACGGCTCGTTTGTCCATCTCGGCGAATTGGTCCTCAACGCAGCCTGTGACGGCTACGATCAGCCCTTTACGGAATCCCGCTGTGGCACCTGCCGAGCCTGCATCGACCATTGTCCGACGGGGGCCATTCTGGAGGGTCAACGTATGATTGACGCCCGTCGTTGCATTGCCTGCCACACCATCGAGCGGCAACCCGATTGTGAGATTGACCTTCATGGTTGGATTTTCGGCTGTGATGCGTGCCAGAGTTGCTGTCCCTACAACCAACACACCCCGATGCACCAAAATCCGCTCTTTACGCCGCTATTTGATCCTCGCACCTTGACGCCCGACGATTGGCGCGCGATAACGTCGGAGGAGTTCTCATCGCGCTTTGCCGCCACACCTCTTCCGCGTAGCGGACTCGATCGTCTGCAAGCCAATCTTCCGGCCGAGGAGGAAATTTAGCACCCAAAAATGAGGGCCACCCCGCATGGGATGGCCCTCATCAATCGAATGGCAAACGCCACGGATTACTTGTTCAGCTCAGCCAGAGCAGCCTTTGCGTTCTCGGCAGCGGGACCGGCCGTAACCTTCTGGAAGGCAGCGATAGCCTGCTCGCGCTGCGAGAGAGCGTTGTAAGCAGCACCCATCTGGAAGTAAGCCATGCTCTTGTCAGCCTCGTCGGTCTGAGCAGCAGCAGCCTCCTCACCCAACTCGATCACCTTCTTGTAATCCTTCTTACCGAGATAAGCCTGCAGACGAACCAGCTGGAACGTGGGGCTTACGGGGTTCTTGGCCAGCTGCGTGTCAGCCATAGCGATGATACCGTCGAAATCGCCGGCACCCTGCAACTTGGCAACCTCATTGTTCGTGTAGAGAGCCATCTGCTCCTTAGCCTTGGCAGCGTCAGCAGCATACTTGGGGTGCTTCTTGGCAGCAACAGCCTCGTAGATATCCATACCCTTCTCGAACTCACCCAGCTCGCAGTAGCTCATAGCCAGGTTCAGCGCCATAGCCGTGTTGTTCGGGTCGGCAGCGTAGCCCTTCTCGAATACCTGAACAGCCGTAGCGTAGTCCTTCGTGTTGAAAGCCTCACCGCCCTTCATCTGATAAACGCGGGCAACCCATACCTTTGCCTTGTCGGCAGCAGCCGTGTCACCGTAAAGCTCAGCCTTATCGGCCGACTTCTGGAAGTTCTCGAGTGCAGCGTCCAGGTTCTTGGCCTGTGCAGCACGACCACCCAACATGTAGTAGCACTTGGGGAGGTAGGTCTTGGCCGAAGCAACGGTCGACTCCATGTCGGGCATATCCATACCCTCGGTAATCACCTGCTCAAATTTCTCGGCTGCCAGCTGGAAATTCTTAGCCGTATAAGCAGCACCACCCTCGTTGAATACCGTCTTCAGATCCTGCGCCGAAAGCGAGCAAACCGCGAAGAGCGCAGCTACCAGAACAAAAAGTTTTTTCATAGTTTTATAAAGTTTTTGGTTATTAAATTGCTATACTCTGACCATGCAAAAATGGCAATAATGGGACAAAATTATACAAAAGTTTTCAAACTTTCAAATTTCAACGCCTACTTCACCCCGTTTACCGACGTAGCGAGGCAAAAAAGTCGGTCATCAATGCCTCACACTCCTGTTGCAAGACGCCTCGCACGACGGTCGTCTTGGGGTGGAAAACACGCTCCGAATAGGTTCTATAACCCTTTTTCGGATCGTCAGCGCCCCAGACTACCCTTCCGACCTGCGCCCAACCGATTGCACCGGCACACATAATGCACGGCTCAACGGTCACGTAGAGGGTCGATTTGGGCAGGTACTTACTGCCGAGCGTCTCGGTGGCCGCCGTCAGCGCCTGCATCTCGGCATGGGCGGTCGGATCCTGCAACGTCTCCACCAAATTGTGACCGCGACCGATGACACGCCCCTCGCTCACGATCACGGCACCAATCGGTACCTCCTGTTTATCAAACGCTGCACGGGCCTCGTTTAGTGCCTGCTGCATAAATTTTTCGTCAATTAGCTGCTGCTCCACCATATTTTTTCTCACTTTTCCGCAAAATTAACACATTTAATGATTAACTTTGCCCGTTAGCTCGCATTTTTTAGCGCAAGAACGAACAAAACACATACAACCATGTACAGAACTCATACTTGTGGCTCGCTTCGTATCGAGCATAAGAACGAAACCGTCACCCTCGCCGGATGGGTGCAGAAGGTACGCAACCTGGGTGCCATGACCTTCATCGACCTGCGCGACCGTTATGGTCTGACGCAGATCGTCGTGGAGGAGAATTCGGATGCCACTGTACGCGAAACCGCCTTGAAGGTGGGTCGCGAGTGGGTACTCCAGGTAACCGGCACGGTGCTGGAGCGCCAGGCCAAGAACCCCAAGATGCCGACGGGTGATATCGAGGTTGCCGCTACGGCCATCACGGTATTGAACGAGGCCCAGACGCCTCCCTTTACGATCGAGGAGAACTCGGACGGTGGCGATGACCTCCGCATGAAGTACCGCTACCTCGACCTGCGTCGTCCGCCCCTGCAGCGTAACATGATTCTGCGCCACAAGATGGCTCAGGAGATTCGCCGCTTCCTCGACTCGGAGGGTTTCCTCGAGATCGAGACCCCCTACCTGGTAGGTTCGACGCCCGAGGGTGCCCGCGACTTCGTCGTACCGAGCCGCATGAACCCCAACCAATTCTACGCTCTGCCGCAGTCGCCCCAGACGTTGAAGCAGCTCCTGATGGTGGCCGGTTACGACCGCTACTTCCAGATCGTGCGATGCTTCCGCGACGAGGACCTGCGCGCCGACCGTCAGCCCGAGTTCACGCAGATCGACTGCGAGATGGCTTTCGTGGAGCAGGAGGATGTAATCTCGACCTTCGAGAATTGGGCCAAGCACATGTTCCGTGAGGTGATGGGCATCGAGTTCACGGAGCCCTTCCGCCGCATGCCCTGGATCGAGGCGATGGAGAAGTACGGCTCGGATAAGCCCGATCTGCGCTTCGGCATGGAGTTCGCCGACCTCACGGATCTGGCCAAGGGGCACGGTTTCTCGGTATTTGACGATGCAGAGTACATTACGGGCTTCGCCGCCACGGGATGTGCCACCTATACGCGCAAGCAGATTGACGCCCTCACGGAGTATGTAAAGCGTCCGCAGGTGGGTGCCAAGGGTCTGATTTGGATTCGCGTGGAGGAGAACGGCATCAAATCTTCGATCGACAAGTTCTACACGCCCGAGGAGGTCAAGGCCATGGCCGAGAAGTGCGGTGCAAAGGCCGGAGACATGGTCTTCATCCTCTGCGGCAAGAAGTTCAAGGCTCTCACGCAGCTCTGCGCCCTGCGCCTTGAGGTGGGTCAGCAGCTCGGTCTGCGCGATCCGAAGAAGTTCGCCCCGCTGTGGGTGGTTGACTTCCCGATGTTTGAGTGGGACGAGGAGACGGAGCGTTTCTACGCCATGCACCACCCCTTCACCTCGCCCAAACCCGAGGATGTGGAGTATCTCGAAAGCGATCCCGCACGCGTACGCGCCAACGCATACGACTTTGTCTGCAACGGTACGGAGATCGGCGGTGGTTCGATCCGTATCCACGACGCCAAGTTGCAGGCCACGATCTTCAAGTGCCTCGGCTTCACGCCCGAGCGCGCCCAGGAGCAGTTTGGCTTCCTGATGAACGCCTTCAAGTTCGGTGCGCCCCCGCACGGTGGTCTGGCCTTCGGTTTCGACCGTCTGTGCTCGCTGTTCGGTGGCTCGGAGTCGATCCGCGACTACATCGCCTTCCCGAAGAACAACGCAGGCCGCGACGTGATGCTCGATGCTCCCTCGATGATCGATCAGGCTCAGCTCGACGAGTTGTACCTTTCGCTCGTCAAGCCCGAGGCATAGCAATCACACAAGTCGATATGAACAGGTGCAGATCCCGACGGGTCTGCACCTGTTTTATATTCAAGGATTCGTTGTGAGTCCTATTGAGATGACTGAATTGGCTGCTGCGCAGGCAAAGCCTGCTCCGCGACGCCGATCCAGGCAGTTCCCTTGGGGTGAGTACAAAGTCTCGCGCAAAGCTCCTTTCGATGCTTCCTCGCGCTTTCGGAATGACTGAATTGGCTGCTGCGCAGGCAAAGCCTGCTCCGCGACGCCGATCCAGGTAGTTCCCTTGGGGTGAGTACAAAGTTGAGCAAACCGCCCGTCAATGACGGGCGTCTTCTTTTTATTGTGAACCCAAGCTCATGCAAGCATGGTTTGGGCACACAATAAAAAAACCGCAGGATTTCTCCTGCGGTCTGCTCAAGAGTCGGGATGACTGGATTCGAACCAGCGACAACACGCCCCCCAGACGTGTACTCTAACCGGGCTGAGCTACATCCCGAGTTCCGCACTGAGGTGATTTACCTCGCGTTTGGGACTGCAAATGTAGCACTTTTTTCTGCAAAGCAAAAACTTTCGGCACATTTTTTTTATTTTTTTATCTTTTCCTCCCTTTTTGCCCCATTGCCTCACGCTCGTTTCTCGCTCATTTTGCACACTTTCCGCTTTTTTTTCATCGGTTTTTTTGTTCATCTCCATTTTTTGTTTACCTTTGCACCGCTAAAGTAGCGCATTATCTCGCGCCAAATAGCGGTAAGGCCCATTCGTCTATCGGTTAGGACGCAAGATTTTCATTCTTGAAAGAGGAGTTCGACTCTCCTATGGGCTACAACGAAGGGGCCAAGCAAGGGCCGGGGGCTGAAGATGGGCTGAGGTGTCAAAGAAAGGCGCGAGTTCGACAGTCGTTCGGAGCGAGGGAGGTTCCTACGGGTGACTATTTTTTTACGGAGCGGGCTTTAAGCCTATCCAAAAACGGCCAAGGCCGCATGAGGTAGTCGGAGGGGCGAGCAATCGCACTACCAAAAGGAATCCTCCAAACAATAAGCAAACTACAAAAGTTATAAAATAAAAAAACATTTATTAGATTATGGCAAACCATAAGTCTTCGAAGAAGCGCATTCGCCAGACCGCAACGAAGCGCGCACACAACCGTCTGTTCCACAAGACGACCCGCAACGCCGTAAAGGCTCTGCGCAACACGACCGATAAGAGCGCCGCTGAGGCTCTGCTCCCGAAGGTAACGGCTCTGTTGGATAAGATTGCTAAGCTCAACATCATCCACAAGAACAAGGCCGGTAACCTGAAGAGCGCCGCTCAGCTCCACGTAAACTCGCTCTAATCGAGTCGCTACGAGCAAAAAATTAAAGCATCCCGTTGTGGGATGCTTTTTTTGTTGGGACAAAAACCGGCCCCTTCCGCGAAGCCGTATGACGCGGCGAGTGCAAGGCTTGCCTACCTCCCTTGCAGGAGAGACTCTGAACGAGCTATTTTTAGACTCTCCTCACCTTTGCGCGAAGCCTTATGACGAGGCGAGTGCAAGGCTTGCGAAGAGGCGAAGCGCGCAGCATACTTAGCGTATGTGAGCAGCTTCGCCTCTTCGCGTAACGCGGCAATCGCCCGTCAGACGGCTTCGCCTTCCTTAAAAGCGGATTTTCGTACCCAAGAACCAACTCCGCGGCATCAACGGGCCATAGACATAACCCGAATCGCGCTCGGCGCCGGTGTCGAAGTCATCCTGATAGGCGTTAAAGAGGTTCTTCACGCCACCATAGATCTCCATCTCCACATCACGGAAGAGATTCAAGCTATATTGCAGACGCAGGTTCATATCGAGGAAACGCGGGGTCTCCACAGCCACATCGACCGGCGTACCCGAACCGGCATAGTGCTGCACGAGCATTTTGCCCGTATAGTTTCCCGTCAGATCGATATTAAATCGCTTGGCCGGCTTGAGGGCCAGGGTAAAATAGCCGTAGGTATCGGGTGTACGGAACATGCGCTTCGAGGGGGCTACCGTCTCATCCTCACTCCAATACTCCGGTTCCTCGTAGCGGCTCTCCTGCCACGTAAAACCGGCCTGCAGTTCCAGCCAGGTGGTGAAGGCCACGCGGCCCTCCAGGTTTACACCACCCACCGTAGCACCCGAGCCGTTGTAACGCTCCTGAATAGTAGCACCATCGGCATCCGAGCCGATCTCACGCAGGGCAAAGACATCGTTCAGCGTCGTATAGAAGCCCTCCACGATCAGATTCGTGGCCACCTTACCAAAGCTGTGTGCCCACTCGGCCGAGGCACTCCACGAGCCCGAGCGCTCCTCCTTCAGATCCTCTGCCAGGCGGATACGCGTACGATCACCCCCCACGATGGCGATGTGCAGATCCTCGTCATAGGCCTGGGGGGCACGATAACCACCCGCATAGCTCAAGCGCAGACTCAACTCCTCCGAGGGGTTATAGCGCAGGTTTACGCGGGGCGAGAAGATCACCCCCTCCACCAGATTATGCTTATCCAAACGGCCTCCCAAAAGAAACGACCAGCGCTTATTCTTCCACTCATTCTGGAAGTAGCCGCCATAGATGTGGACATCCTGGCGCGTATCAATTCCATAGCCTACCGACTGATCGTGCAGGTCGTTGTGGCTATACTCTGCACCGATCGTCAGTTCCGAGGGGAGGAAGAGCAGTTTCTGGAACTCATGCACATACTGCGTACCCGCCGCCACCGTCAAATCGTGCGTACGGCCATAGGCATTGGGGTCCTGGAAAGCTCCGTAGTAGCTCGAACGAGCCGTATTTTGGAACGATGCGTAGGCATTGAGGCGGTTGGCGCGGTCATCCGACGACCAATCAAACGAAAGGCTACCGCCGTCAATCGTATGGTCAGCCTGTTCACAAGTCATCGACTCATGCGGCGGCACATCGAGTTGATCGCCACCACGGCGATAATCCTTGATGCGGTGATACTGGGCCGTGAGGCGCGAATAGGTACCCGTGCGGAAGTAGCCGCGCATACCCAGCGCCTCGGAGTTCTGCTCCAGCATCTCCGTAAAGCCATCCCCGTTGTCGTCATAGCCATCAGCCGTGCGGCTCTGGGCAAAGACCGCAATCGCAGCCTTGCCGCTATCCGAGACGAGCGAGGCGTTGAGCGTCGTCGTGTTATCAAACGAGTTGCTGCAACCCAGCGAGGTGATCGTGTGGGCAATCTCGGCCATGCTGCGGGTTGGCTCCTTCGTAATCACGTTGATCGTACCGCCAATGGCCGACGAGCCATAAAGCGCCGAGCCACCACCACGCAATACCTCCACACGCTCGATCATGTTGGCCGGAATCTGCTCCAAGCCATAGACGCCCGTGAGGGCCGAGAACAAGGGGTGCGAATCGACCAGGATCTGCGAATAGCGACCATCAAGGCCATTGATACGCACCTGTGGGAAACCGCAATTCTGGCACGTATTCTCCACGCGGACACCCGGCTGATATGACAAGCCACCGCCCAACGAAGCGGTCGAAACGCGGTCAAAAAGCTCCGAATCGAGCACACTCACCAACGACGGGGCCTCACGCTTAAGGCGCTCCGTGCGGCTGGCCGAAACGACCACCTGATCCACGGCCACAACCTCCTCCTCGACCTCGAAGCGCAACTCGACCGTACCACTACCATGCAGGCAAACCTCCTGACGTTGCGCGGCATAGCCTACGGCACGTACCTCGACCGTATAGTCGGCCAACGGGAGATTCTTCAGCAAGAAGTGGCCCGTGGCATCGGTCGTCGTACCGATCGTGGTATGAAGGATCACCACCGTAGCGTAAGGAATATGCTCGCCCGTACGGGCATCAACCACATCGCCAAAGATATGGGCATCGGTCGGTTTTTCATGGCGCTGTGCGTGAACTGTCGCAACAACAGCCAGCACCGCCAGTAAACAAAGTAACAGTCTCTTCATCTTACCTATTTATATATTACGTATTTTGTCCAATTTCCGTTTTGCCGTGGCAAAAGTACAGCGATTCTCTCGTTTCAACAATACCTAAAACGTGCGATATAAGCACAAAAAAAGGATGCCCGAAGGCATCCTTCTTAACCTCTTGTAGGTAGTTGTTTAGAAGTACAAACCGCGCAGGTCCTTGATCTCGGCCATCTCCTGTACGGCCTGCAGAGCGCCCTGCGTTACGATGCTCTCCTGAACGGCCTGGGCACGTACGCGCTCAGCCTCCTCGGTCTGCGTAGCAGCATCCGTAATCTCCTCTACGGTGAATACATAGATACCGTTCAGACCCTTCACGGGAGCCGAAACAACACCCTTGTCGTTCGTAGCAGCGATAGCACCGATCAGTGCGGGCTCCAGACCCGGACCGGCCAGGAAGTAAGCACCAAACGTAGCATCCTGGTACTCGGCAACCTCTGCCTCAACAGCCTGGGCAACCTCCTCGATCGTAGCACCTGCCATCTGAGCCTTCATAGCCTCAAACTTCTTATCGCGCATGAGCTGCATACGAATCTGCGGAGCAACCTTCTCTACCGGCGTGTACTCCTCCTTGTCGATAGCCGTCAGCGTAGCGATCACGTAGTCATCACCTACGGTGAAGATCTCCGAGATATCACCCACCTTGGCACCGTAAGCCCAACGAGCTACCTCACGCGAATCCTCCAGACCGCGAATCATGCGATCACCCTGTACGAGCGTAGCTACGCGCGGCGTAACAGCGGCAGCCGAAGCAGCCTCAGCGAAATCATCCTTAGCGCCCAGCGTGAAGGTACCGGCAGCCGAGTGAGCTACACGACGCGTCTCGTTCGAGGCGAGTACCGGGTAGTTGATCGAAGCCACGCGGATGTGCTTCGTCGGCTTGTCGGCGCGGTAAACCTGCATGAGCTGGATAGCATCACCCGAATTGATCTTCACGATGTCACCAACCTTGGCCGTAGCCAGCGCCTCGGCGAACTCACCCGTGAAGGCAGCGAACGGCATAACACCAACCTCGCCACCGGCCTGAGCCGTCTGGGCAAATACCGAATACTGAGCAGCAGTCTCGGCGAAATCGGCACCACCCTTCAGAGCCGTCAGCAGGCTGTCAGCCAGCGCGATCTCCGTGTAGGGCAGTACGATGTGGCGGATACCGAGCGAATCGGGAGCCATCTTCGTATCCAGTACGCGAGCCATCGTCCACTCGTTGTTCTTCAGCACCGGACCATACATCTTACCGGCCATCAGCGCCTCAGCCTCCTCAGCGGTCAGTTGCGTTGCATTCACATAACCCTCAGCGATCGAACCGTTGCGGTTGGCACGCGTAAAGGCCTTCAGGTCCTCGGCAGCAGCGAACTCCTCGCCAACCGACTTTACCTCCTGCTCCAGAGCGGCCATATCCTCCTCCGTGGGGCTAACCTCGAACACTACGTACGAGAGCTGGCGGCTCGGAAGTTGCTTATAACCATTCTTGTGGGCGTTGTAGTAAGCCTTGATCTCGCTCGACGAAATCGTGTAGAGCGAATCGGGCATCGCCGAGTAACGCTTTACAACCCACTTACCCGAACGCGTCTCGTTCTGAGCCTTCTGACCCTGAGCAACCTCCAGCGCGTTTACATAGGTACCATTCTTTACCAGACCGTAGTACTTCTGCATCGACGACTCGAGCTGCAGCTGCTCAACGAGCTGTGCCCATGCGGCAGCAGCCTGCGGATTCGACTCCGACTCAGCGAGGAACTGGCTCACAGCGGCTACATTGTACTCGCCCGTCGTGGGATCGGCAAAGGCGTTGTAGAGCGTCTGCGAGAACTGCTCACCGCTCAACAGCGCCATGCGCTCCGCGTCGGTGAACTGCAGACCCATCTCGTCGAACGAAGGCTCGAAGAGGTGCTTCGAGATCAGCGACTGCCATACAGCGTTAGCCAGCATAGCCGACTGCTGCTCGTCGGTCTCCTGAATGCCCGACTGGGCCTTGATCTGCTCATACTCGTTGTAGTACTCCGAGTAGTTGATATTCTCGCCGGCAATCTCACCGACCTTAGGATCCTGACCGCTGAAGCCCATCTCGGTTTTCAGCGAAAGGATGAATGCCAAGAGGGCTACGCCGATCACGATCGACAGAATCACGCCAAACTTGGTACGAAGTGTGTTTAAGCTAATCATATTGTTTGTTTTTAAATTTTGTTGCGTTTTAAGCCTCCAAAGGTAGTAAATTTATCTGAATCAACGAAGAACTACCCGATTTTTTTCACTCTGGCCAGCTCCAATCGCGATCGCGTGGTGCGCAAAATGCGGATTTGCAAATGCCCGATCACCAGGGTCTGCCCCGCCGTGGGGATACCCTCGTAGTGATAGATGATCAGTCCGGCCAGTGTATCATACTCTTTACTCTCCTCAATTTCAAGGCCATAGCGCTCGTTCAGGTACTCCACCTCCAAACGGCACGAAAGGACATACTCCCCTTCGCCGACCTTCTTCTCGATCTCTTCAGCCTCGTCGTGCTCATCCTCAATTTCACCAAAAATCTCCTCCAGCACATCCTCCATCGAGATAATACCGGCCGTACCGCCAAACTCGTCGATCACGACGGCAATATTCGAGTGATTCTTAATAAAGGTCTGCAACAAGGCCTGCAGGGGCATCGTTTCGGGGACAAATTGCACCTTCATAACGACCTCGTCGATCGACGTGGGGTGGGTAAAGAGGCTCTTTAGGTTGACATAACCGATGATGCTATCCAGGTTGTTGCGATAGACAAACAGACGCGAATATTTCGACTCCACGAAGCGCTCGGTCAGCTCCTCGATCGTCGTATGCTCCACATCCACCGCCTCGACATCGATGCGCGGCACCATACAATCGCGTACGCGCAAGTCGGCAAAATCGAGGGCGTTTTGGAACAACTTCAGCTCATTATCCGGATCATCTTGCGGCTCGCTATTCGTATTGAGCAGGGCTGCCAGATCATCGTGGTTGAAGTGGGCAATCGGAGCATCGGGTTGGGTCTTGTGTCCCAGCACCCACAAAATACCCTGCGACAGCATGGTCGTCAGGCGGGCAATGGGATACAACACCAAATAGATCAGGTAGATAATCGGCGCAAAAAAGCGATAATAGAAGTTCGGATTATTCTTAAAAATCGACTTAGGCAGGAACTCGCCCATGAAGATGATAATCAGCGTCGAAACTGCCGTCTCGATTAGCACCGAGCCGCTTTGTGCCATCACCTCCCAACCGGCCAGCGCAAACAGGTCGCGCAAGAGGTGCGACATGAAGAGCGAATAGATAACCAGCGCGATGTTGTTACCCACCAAAATCGTAGTGAGATACTGCCCCTGATGACGCTCAAAGATGGCTGCGATGCGATCAAAGAGGCGATTCTGCTTACGATCCAGCTCCAACTTCAGGCGGTTCTTGCTCGTAAAAGCAATCTCCATACCCGAAAAGAAGGCCGAAAAGAGTAGCGTGACAAGGATAATGATCAATGAGGTTAACATGGCGTTAAGACATTGGGGCTATCAATCTATTTTTTCACTTCAGTCATCGCCTCCGAAGCAATGGCAGCCTCGCGCTTAAGCGGTTCGATTGTTGTTTTGCGATTGCTCGGTGAGAGATTGGCCGGAGGGGTCACCAGCGCAGGTTCAGCACCTTGCGGGCGGGTCGGACGAGTCGTCGTGCGACGCGAAACAGATGACTGCGTGTTGGTGCTACGCTTCGATCGAACACTCGACTCGGAGCTGTTACGCGCGGCTGAACGCCCCGTCGGGCGCGCTTTCAGGCGCGACTGTTCAGCCTCCTGACGGGCGGCCGAATCGGGCTCCTCACCGGGCTTGAACTCCACCTCAATGCGGCTCTTCTGGTAGCGGAATCGCCAATCCGAAAGGTCCTCGTTGGCCTCAAAACTCTCGCCTACCGAGACATTATTCCCCTGCACCAGCTTCGTATCCACATTCGAGTAGACCTTCTGCGTGCGGGCATCCCAAAAGAGCTGCTGGGTAAAGAGTTGTTTGCCATCGAACTTACGGCCCACGACATCACCCTTCGCCTCCCACAACTCGCGTTTCTCGTAGTAGATCGCATAGTTGGCCGTTAGAACCAGATCAACCTTCGCGAGTGAATCATCCTGGTAGGTGGTGATTTTAATACCCTTACGGAATTCGCGATAAGGCTCCGGCCCGAGGGTATAACCTTCGAGCAGCGGTGCCTCGAAAAAGTAGGAGCGACGGCCGTTCTGCGACATGACGATTGACATATCCTCACTAAATTCAGACATGATCGAAGCATCATTTCCCGCTGCAGCCTCCTCCTTTTTCGATTCACACGAGAATAGCAAGATAGCACTCCCCAATATGAGGAGTGCTACCTGCACCTTTCGCGTGAAAGAGTATCTCATCGTCTCTTTTTAGATGCGACTAAATTAGCGGGGGCGAACCGTCGTCGTTACACCGGCTGCCAGACCGCAGTCAACGCGGTACGAGCTACCGGCCTGCAGGTCACGCATGAAGCACTCCTCCTGGCTGGGGAAACGGTTGCGGAAAGCCGACTGAGCCGTACGAGCAGCGTCGAGGTACTCCGAATCCTCACCCAGCAGCTTGATTGCCTCGCCCATCTTGTCATAAGCAGCCCAGCAAGCAGCCTGACGCGAGAACTGCTCACCGCAGTTCGAAGCCGAGATACCGTAGCACTGAGCCAGCACGAATACGGGAACACCATCCTCAGGGTTAAGCTCGATAGCCTCACGAGCAGCCTTGGCAGCAGCCGAGATGTTGTTGGCAACCAGCTCAACCACAGCGATCTGCGTCAGCAGCTTCTGACGACCCTCAGCGGTCTCCTCCGTAGCAAGCGAAGCGTTCAGGTACTTCGAAGCCTTGTCATAGTCACCCTTGTTCTTGAATGCCTCAGCGAGGTAGATAGCCATGTCGGCCGAAGGCGAAACGGCATACGAACGCTCGGCAACCTCGAAGTAGTAGTCGCTCGTGCACTGTGCGCGCGTCATGAGCGATACGGCCTGCTTCAGGATATCGGCATCGTCGGGGTTCGAAGCGAGCTTCTCGCGGAAGAGCTTCTCCAGGTTCTCGCAGCTGGCAGCACCACTCTGACCGAAAGCGTTGTCGAACTGCTTCTTGAACTCGGCGTTAGCCTCCGACTCCAGGTAGGGCGACAGACGGTCGTACTCGGCGATGATCTCCTCGGGCATCACCTCGTCCGTGTTAGCATAGTCATCGCACAGGTTAGCGAAGTAAACCACGATCGTCTCGGGGTTCGTAGCCTCGCCACCGGCCTCGATAGCGGCACGGAAAGCCTCACGGATGGCGGCACGGTCGTTGCGCTTGAAGTTCAGCACGTCACGAGCCTTTACATCCAGGATATAGGCCTTACCCTCCTTGGCAGCATCGCCGAAGTGCTCTACGCGCAGGTCGTAAACCGTGAGCAGCGAGTCAACCATCGTATTCTTCTCGGCCAGCGACTGGGCACGAGCGATCTTGTTACGATAGATAATCGCACCGTACTTGTAGATGTTTACCGTAGCGGTCGGACGATCCGTAACGAGCTGCTGGAAATAGTGAGCAGCAGCGTTGTAGTTCTTGCTCTGGATCTGCTCCTTGAGGAAGTTACTGTACTCGATGTTACGCTGACGCTGCTCGGGCGTGTCACCCCAACGTGCAAAACGCGGATCGCTGAAATCCTGCTGTGCCATCGCGCCTACTGCCATCATGGCAAAGGCAGCCGAAAGAAGAATTTTGAAACTTTTCATGGTGATTAATTTTTGGTTTTTCTATTTAGTTTCTTCGTTTTCCAGGTTGTTCGCCCACTAATCGTACTTAGGTCGCATGAACCAATACTCGTTGTTCTCCGTACCCGAGGCAAAGAGTCGGAAGCCGATCGCAAACTTAAAGTATTGCTGGCGCACCAGGCCAACGCTCTTGGCCACATTATAGCCACGCATGCCATACTCGAAGCCGACATCCACGGCCGACATACCGAGGAACTTAAACGGAATTCCGACACCGCACGTAACAGCCATGTCGGTCAACTCGCGGCCATCGTAGCTCTGGTGGAAACTACCGTAACGTACACCTGCGCGATAAGACCAACGCTTCCAGAAGCGACGCACGTCATAGCGAGCCGGCGTAAACTCCACACCCGCCTTGATCGTATGCGAATCGCGGTAGGCCACCTTAAAAGCGGTACCCGTTGCGGCATTGACACCTGTCATCTCACTCTTCGTGTTGCTGGAGCCCCAATCCTGGTAGTCATAATCGACACCCACAGCCCATTTGGCATTCTGGTAATGTACGCCAACCACCAACTTATGCGGCAAGGACAACGCCAGGTGGGTCGTATCGCCCTTCACCAGCGTTTCATAAATATCACCGCCCTGAATCGTCTGTTCTACATCGGGGTTCAAGCTACCACCGAAATCATACGCTGCGCCAAAGGTCAGGATGCGTTTATCGGTCAAAATGGCGTTCCACTGCACACCTACCTGCGCTTTGAAGCGCGAGATGCTGTAGAGGCTCTCACCCGAAATCGAGTTAAAGGTACCGCCACCGGTAATGGCTACCGGAACCATGATGAACGAGCGGTCGATATCACCCCAATAGTACTGCACGGCGGCACCGATCGAGAAGTTCTTGAAGAGCTGGTAACCTACGCCCAACTTCACCTCCGTCACATCGCCCTCACCCTGATACTGGTAATTGACGCGACCTACATTGCCCCAAACGGGATCACTCTCGCTGAAGGCATGGTCGTACATCATACGATAACCCACCGAACTATAAGGAGTTACGCTCACCGAAAGTCCCAAGTTGCGATACAGGGGAATCAACACGGCGATATCGCGAATGCTGAAGCTGTTGTGTGCCGACTTCTTATTGGCGCCGTTGAGTGTCTGGCTGTTGTAATAGTTCTGACCCTCGCCACCGAAGTTCAGCAAAAAACTCTTACGCGAGACCATGCTCAAACCGGCCGGATTCAAGAGATTAATCGTACCCGCCTGACGAGCCGCTACACCCACACCGCCCATCGAGCGCTGTGCAATCGTGCCCGGCGTATTAATCTCGCCGATACCATACATCGTATAGGGTGAAAAGGCGTTGATACTTCCCGATTGTGCCCGGGCCGAAAGGCCGACAAGCAGCATCACTGCTACCAGCCAAAGACCCAAAAGGCTATTTTTTTGTTGTTGCATGCTGTGCTAAATTGTACTCTAAAATTCGGTTCAAACCGCAAAACACCAAATTAGGTTCTGCAAATATCGCATTTTTAATTTGTTTCTCAAAATATTTCGCCTCTCCGCCCGTAACAATTACGCATAAATCGGCAAATTCGGCCTCCAAACGCGCCTTATACCCCTCGATTTCGAACAAAATAGAATGGAAAACGCCCCACTCGATCGCCTCACACGTAGTGTGACCCTGCAACGAAAAAGGCTCCTCACCGCCCATCAACGGCTCGCCGAGGGGCAACGTGGCCGTGTACTCATGCAGTGCCCGCAGGCGATTCGAGTAACCAAGCGAGATGGCTCCGCCGCGAAAAACACCATCGGCAGTCACCAAATCCAAAGTCATGGCCGTCCCCAGATCCACCACCAGCACATTGCGCTCGGGATAGCGCACCATAGCTCCCACGGCTGCCGCCACACGATCTCGGCCCAACGTTTCGGGGGTGCGATAATCGATCCCGATCGGCAGGGGCAAGGTGGCCGTCAGCGGCCAGGTTTTTACACCCGCAGCCTCCAGCAAAGCGACCGCTCGTGGAGCGTCGTTACGTGTCGAGCTCACGATGGCAGCCTCAGCTTGATAGAGCCGTAAAACACGATCCAACAGCTCTTTATCAAAGCTTTCCGCTTCAAAGAGCTCTATCTGTCGCCCGCACGCATCCCACACGGCGACCTTCGCACGGGTATTCCCTATATCGACCAGTAACCTCATAATTGTTGCAGGATTTTGTAGGCGTCCTCGACATCCTTTACGTTTCTAACGGTCATTCCCAGTCGATTATTGTGTTGTTTGAGCACAAAGCGTTCGGGCCTCTGCATAATCTTCTGCAGCAAGGTCCGGAAGATCTCGCTCTGGTAGTAGGGTGACGACTCCTCCCCCACGAAGTGCACGATCATCAAGCCGTTCTTTACCTTCACGCGCTCCATACCGAGGCGGATAGCCTCCCGACGCAGGCGTACGACATTGAGCAGCTCCTCCGTGGCGCGCGGCAGACGACCAAAGCGGTCCTCGAGGCGGGCAGCGAAGGCCTGAAGGGCCTCCTCGTCCTTGATCGAGTCCAGCTCGCGGTATAGCTTCAGGCGTTCGGCCTGCTGCTGTACATAGCTATCGGGGAACGAAGCCTCGACCTGGATATCGATGTGCGAATCATCGATAAAGTGCAGCTGTTCAACCACTTCACGCTCCTTATCGCCCAACTGCGAGACGTCGACGCCCTCTGATCTAAGCTCGGCAATCGCCTCATTGAGAATCTTTTGATAGGTCTCGAAACCGATGTCGGCAATAAAGCCGCTCTGCTCGGCACCCAGCAAATTACCCGCACCGCGAATATCGAGGTCCTGCATCGCAATGTTGAAGCCCGAACCCAACTCCGAGAACTCCTCGATGGCACGCAGACGACGACGCGCATCGCTCGACAAGAGCTCATCGGGGGGCGAAAGGAGGTAGCAGTAGCCCCGCTTATCGCTTCGTCCGACACGGCCACGCAGCTGATGCAGGTCGCTCAAGCCGAAGTTTTGGGCATTGTTGATGATGATCGTATTGGCGTTGGCGATATCGATACCGTTCTCGACAATGGTGGTCGAGAGCAGCACATCAAATTCGCCATAGATAAAGTCCATGATGAGCTTCTCGAGCTTCTCGGCCGGCATCTTGCCATGTCCCACCCCCACGCGGGCCTTCGGGCAGAGGCGCGTAATCATTCCCTGCATGGTCAGCAGATCCTCCACGCGGTTATGCACGAAGTAGACCTGACCATCGCGCGAGAGCTCCTGCTCGATCGCATCGCGGATGATCTCCTCCGAGAAGACGTGCGACTCGGTCTGAATCGGACGGCGGTTGGGCGGCGGTGTCGAGATCACCGACAGATCGCGCGACCCCATGAGCGAGAATTGCAGCGTGCGCGGAATGGGCGTAGCCGTTAGGGTCAGCGTATCGACCGAAACCGAAAGTTCGGTCAACTTCTCCTTGGCGGCTACACCAAATTTCTGCTCCTCGTCGATGATCAGCAAGCCCAGGTCGCGGAACTCGATCTGTTTGCCGAGCATCTTATGCGTACCGATCAGAATATCAATCTTTCCCGACAACAAATCCTCCCGAATCTGACGCACCTCTTTGGCCGTTTTCGTACGGTTCAAGTACTCGATCGTGACGGGCAGTCCTCGCAATCGCTCCGAGAAGGAGCGGTAGTGCTGCAGCGCCAGGATCGTCGTCGGCACCAGGACGGCCGTCTGCTTGCCATCCACAGCAGCCTTGAAGGCGGCACGAATCGCCACCTCGGTTTTACCGAAGCCCACATCGCCACAAACCAGGCGGTCCATCGGCTCCGCAGACTCCATATCGCGCTTCACGGCCTCCACAGCGGCATGCTGATCGGGCGTATCCTCGTATTGGAACGAGGCCTCCAACTCGTGTTGCAGGTAGCTATCCTCCGAGAAGGCAAAACCCTTCGAGGCTTTGCGGCGCGCGTAGAGGGCGATCAGTTGGCGCGAAATATCCTTCACAGCCTTCTTCGTGGCCGCCTTGAGCTTCTGCCATGCACCCGAGCCGAGTTTATGGATCTTCGGTGGCTCACTATCACCCGCCTTGTAACGCGAGATGCGGTGCAACGAATGGACATTCACAAAGAGCACATCGCCATCCTTATAGACGAGCTTAATCGCCTCATGCACCTTGCCGTTTTCGGAGATCTTCACCAGACCGTCGAAACGCCCCACGCCGTGGTCGATATGGACCACATAGTCGCCCGGGCGGAGCTGATTCAGCTCGGCAATGGTCATCTGCTCGTCGCGTTTGATCTCACCATTGATGCGGTAACGACGGTAGCGATCGAAGATTTGATGGTCGGTATAAAGGCAGAGTTTCAGGTCGTTATCCACAAAACCCTCGTGCAGCGTCGTAGAGATGGCCTTTACCTCCGCCTCGCCTCGGCCCACCTGATGGAAGATGTTCTCCAGACGCTCCACCTGCACCTTGTTTTCCGACAGAATAAAGGTACGGTAGCCGCACCGACGATTGCGAATCATATCATCGGCCAGCAGCTCGAAATTCTTGTTGAAGGCGGGTTGCGGCAGGGTCGAGAATTGGATCACCGCGCTCGGTGTACGTTCGGGCAGGTTGTCGCGCAACATCACCACACGCGCCAACTCCAAATCGGTTGTCAGCCCCACACGCGAGGTCAAGAGGCAATCGATCTGCTTCGGATCCTCCAAATCGGCCAGCGTACGGCGTCGAATCTCATTCACTTTGCGCAGAATCTGGTCGGCATCGTAGAACCACCAGGTCGCCTCGCGACCCACAAAGTGGGCCAACGACACGCGCGATTCCCCCCCCTCGCGATGCTTCAGGTTGGGAACAATCGAGATCTGCTCCAAACGATCGGTCGAGAGCTGGCTCGAAATCTCGAATCGGCGAATCGAATCGACCTCATCGCCAAAGAAATCAACACGATAGGGTTTATTCTCGGCAAACGAAAAGAGATCGACCAGACCGCCTCGAACGGCATATTGGCCCGGCTCATAGACGAAATCGACCCGCGTAAAACCGGCCTCAACGAGGGCATCTTCCAGCACCTCGATCGAGATCTCATCCCCCACGGCCACCTTGATCGTACTCTCCTCAAGCTGCTCACCGGCCGTTACGCGCTCGGCCAACGCTTCGGGGTAGGTGCAGAGGATGCGGTACCCCTTGCCGTCAAAGTTCGTCAGGGCCGTCAGGGCTGCTGTACGTTGCACCACTCCCTGCGGATCCTCGGCACCATAGGCAGCCGAACGTTTGTAGGAGGAGGGGAAGAAGTAGACCTGCGTCTCATCGAGCAGGTTATAGAGGTCGTTCATCAGGTAGGCCGCCGCATCGCGGTCATCGGCCACAAAGACATGCACGCCCCCCATGCGCTCGACTGCCCCGGCCGCATAGAACGAAAGAGCTCCGCCGACCAACTCATTGAGATGGACGGTAGAGCCCTCTTGCTTCAAACTGCGACACAGCGCGGCCAACGATTGGGACTCGGCCACCAGCTGCGCCATCTGCTGGCGGGGTGTCACTATTTTTTAATCAGTTCGTTATCGCGTTTATCATGGTAGTGGACGTCGATCAGTCCCATCGACTGATCCTCCACGATGTCGATCTTCACCTTATATCGCCACTCCCAGCGACGACGCAGGGAGATAAAACCACGCTTGAGGAAAGCCGCCACATAGGGGCTCACGACCAGCTTAATGTACTTGTGGCCACGGTCGAGCGTGAGGAGCGAGAGTTGATTCTCGATCTTCTTATCCAAGAGCACCGTAGGCTCCACCTTACCCGTACCCTGGCACGTGGGGCAGACATCCGACACATCCTCGATGGCCAACGGGCGCACACGCTGACGCGTGATCTGCATCAGGCCGAACTTCGTCAGCGGCAGGATGGTGTGCTTGGCCTTGTCGGTCGCCATCAACTTGCACATCTCGTCATAGAGCGCCGTCTTATTGGCCGTCTTGTGCAGGTCGATAAAGTCGATGATCACGATACCGCCCATATCGCGCAAACGTAACTGGCGGGCGATCTCCTTCGCAGCGGCGAGATTCACCTCCATGGCAGTCTGTTCCTGGTTATCCTCGGCCTTCGTGCGGTTGCCCGAATTGACGTCAATCACATTCATTGCCTCCGTACGCTCGATAATGAGGTAGGCACCGCGCTTGAGCGATACATACTTGGCAAAGAGCGACTTAATCTGCTTCGAGATGTCAAAATTATCGAAGATGGGCACCTGACCCTTGTAGAGCTTCACGATCTTCTCCATCGAGGGGTCGATCTCATGCACATAGCCCTTGATCTCCTTGAACATCTCCTCGTCGTTGACCACAATCTGCGAGAATGAGCCGTTGAGCGAGTCGCGGATGATGGTATTGGCACGGCTCATCTCGTTCATGAGCTGTCCGGGAGCCGTCGGTGCCTTCTTGCGGATCGTGCCGCAGGTCTTAAACCAACGGTCGAGCTGCTGGCGCAGGTCGCGCTCAATCTCCTCGTCGGTTGCCTCAATGGCAGCCGTACGGATAATCACACCGAAATTCTTCGGCAGCACCGACTGCGCAATACGCTTCAAACGACGCTTCTCCTCCGAGGAGCGAATCTTTTGCGAAAGGAATACCTTCTGCGAGAAGGGAACGAGCACCACGTTGCGTCCCGGCAACGAAACCTCGGCCGTGAGGCGCGGACCTTTGGTCGAAATGGCCTCCTTGGCCACCTGCACCATCACCAACTGGCCCACCTGGAGGTAGGCACCAATCTTACCGCCCTTCTCGACAGGCTCTTCGAGCTTCATCGTCTCGACACGCAAGCCGCGCTTACCGGGCTGGAACGAATTGACCAACTTCTGCAGCGAGGGGAAGTGGTTTCCGAGGTCGGAATAGTGGATAAAGGCATCTTTTTCATGCCCTATATTGACAAATGCCGCGTTTAGACCCGGCATGATTTTGCGCACCTTACCCAGATAGATGTCGCCCACAGCGAAACCGGTCTGACACTGCTCTTTGTTGAGCTCGACCAGCACTTTATCTTCGCAGAGGGCTATCTGCATCTCGGCAGGTGTGACATTTACGATCAGTTCACGATTCATAGTCTTTTGGCGGGCCACCTGCGACCCTATATATTGAGTTCGAATCCCCCCATCGGGATTCGTATGATAAAAATGGGCGACCGTTTTTGATCCAACGAAAGTATCGGTCAAACTTTCAAGGTATTTTTGAGTTTTCCGGGATGGCCAAAAAGTTGCTATCCGGATTAAAATTCATAGTGCGAGGCGATTTTTAGGCTTGCGCGGTAGCGCAATGCGGAGCATTCATCCAACAAAAAAAATCCCCCCTAGCCTTTTAGCGCAATTGAAGCGAGGATTTTCCAGGCTTGCGAAATTTTCGAAGACCGGAGCATACCTGACCGTATGTGAGGTTTTCGAAAATGAGCCTAACGCAGAAAATACCGCTTAAATTGATGCTAAAATAGGTAAAGGTAAAGGGCACAAACCCTTTACCTTTATCCTTGCAAGGCGTACTACCCTACTACTTGTTCTTCTTGTGACGATTCTTGCGAAGACGCTTCTTACGCTTGTGGGTAGCCATCTTATGACGCTTATGCTTCTTTCCGTTGGGCATAGTCTTGATGTTTTATAGAGTTAGACAATTATTTTACCTTGGCTGCGAAGCTCTTAGCGGGCTTGAAAGCCGGAATGTTGTGCTCGGGGATCGTGATGGTCGTGTTCTTCGAGATGTTACGAGCCACCTTCGTTGCGCGCTTCTTGATGATGAAGCTACCAAAACCACGGAGGTATACGTTCTCGCCGTTCTCCAGCGAGCCCTTCACGCTATCCATGAAAGCCTCTACGATGGCCATAACCTGCACCTTCTCAACGCCGGTGCTTTTTGCGATTTCGCTTACGATATCTGCCTTAGTCATATCTTATGGTATATTAAATTAAGTATTTAGCTCTTTTTGAGTTTGCAAATATACACTTAATTTGCATATCTGCCAACTTTCCGCGATTTTTTTTGTGCTAATATTCACTCACTTATCCGAAAGTGCAAATTTCGCGCCTTAGATTTCGCGCCGCTGACAGCCCCTATCGCAGGGCGCCCGAGATACCGTCGGCAATCTGGTCGAGTGCCTGCTGAAGTTTCGAGCCGATCATCATTTTCATCATCATATTCAGCTCGGCGTGCAGCACCAGACGCATGCGCGTATCGTTCGTATCGACCTTGTGGAGCTGCACCCAGAAGGCGAAGTCCATCGGGATGCCGTCACCGATTATCTTCACATGTTTCGGCTCGACACGCTCATCCATCAGAAGGCGAATGGTGAAGCCCTTGGCCTTGAACGAGCAGGTCAGCTCCGTGGCCTCCCAATCCTCGACACGGCCCTGCAGGGCGGGCGTAAGATTATCGAAACGACTGATTACCTGATAAATCTGCTCGGCAGGTCGCAGGATCTGCACCTGCTTCGATATATACTCTTGCATAGTTTTCGTATGGGTATAGTGGTTAATTTCGCTAATATTACAATAGGTGTTTCGTTACTCGATCTCGAAGCTGCGCTCCGTGGGCCCCTCTACCGTGATGCGAACCTCCATGACGGCATCGGGCATCAGCCCCTCGATCTTCTCAGGCCACTCCACAAAGCAAAGATCGCCCGAATAGAAGTACTCCTCGTAGCCCAGGTCGAAGGCTTCGCGCTCATCCTCAATGCGGTAGAAGTCGAAGTGGAACAAGCGCTCCCCCTTGTCGCTTTCGTATTGGTTGACGAGCGCAAAGGTGGGGCTGGTCACCTGGTCCTCCACCCCTAAACACTCGGCCACCGAGCGTATCAGGGTCGTCTTTCCGGCACCCATTTCGCCACGCAGGGCGACCACCGTACGGCCATCGAGTGCCGCGAGCAGTGCCTCGGCTACCTCGCGGAGTTGCTCCTCCGAATCAATGTGAATCGTCTTCATCTATCTGTTTATCGTTTGGGATTCAATACAATATAGGGCACAATCATCTCCTCCATCGAGATACCGCCGTGCTGGAACGTGTTGCGGTAGTAGCGCACGAAACGGTTGGCATCGTTGTTATAGACCAGAAAATCGCTGTTGTAGGCGAAGATGTAGCTCGACGAGAGGTTGCCGGCCGGCAGCTGAATATCCTCGGGACGCTGCACCTCATAGACCTCGCGGGAGTTATATTGCAGGTTGCGACCCGTCTTGTAGCGCAGGTTCGACGAGGTCTCCCGATCACCCGTCACACGCACCGGATTATCGACACGGATCGTGCCGTGGTCGGAGGTGATGATCACCGTGTGGCCCTTCTCGGCCAAAAGCTTGAGGATCGTATAGAGGTCCGAATGCTCGAACCAGGAGCGGGTCAGCGAACGGAAAGCCGCCTCGTTTTCGGTCAATTCGCGCACCACATCGGTCTCGGTGCGGGCGTGCGAAAGGATATCGAGGAAGTTGTAGACGATGACCGAGAAGTCCGCCTCGTAGACACGACGGATGTTCTCGACGAGCTTACGACCCTGCTCGGGGCGCACCAGCTTATCGAAGGTCATCTTCCACGTCTTGCCGCTCTGAGCCATCAGGCGACGCAGGAACTCCTCCTCGTATTGGTTTTTTCCACCCTCCTCGTTGTCGTTGAGCCACTTGTTGGGCATCAGGCGGTCGATCGCGCGTGGCATCAGACCGGCAAAGAGTGCGTTTCGTGCATATTGGGTCGCCGTGGGCAGAATGGCGCAGTAGAAGTCGTCCTGCGCTACGTCGTAATAGCCGCGCAGCATCGACGAAATGGCGCGCCACTGGTCGTAGCGGAAGTTGTCGATCAGAAGCAGCGTGGTCTTCTGATGCTCCTCTACGATGGGGAAGATAGACGAGCGCATCAGCGTATGCGACATCTGCGGCGTCTCGTCGTCGCGGTGGTTGATCCAATTGTAGTAGTTGCGTCTTACGAATTTCGAGAAGGCCTGATTCGCTTCGTTCTTCTGGAAGGCCAGAATCTCCTTCACGCTCTGGTCGGTCGAATCCTCCAGCTCGATCTCCCAACCCGTCAAGCGGCGGTAGAGCGAGCACCAATCTTGGAACGTTTCGGCCATCTGAAGCGATGTGGAGAGGCGGCCAAACTCCGATCGGTAGTCGGCCGTGGTCTGCTCCGTCACGAGCTGCTGCTGGTGGACGTTCTTCTTGATCGACAAGAGCACTTGATTCGGATTGACGGGCTTGATGAGGTAATCGGCAATCTTCGAGCCGATCGCCTTGTTCATGATATTCTCCTCCTCGCTCTTCGTCACCATGATCACAGGGGTCGTCGGACGCACCTCCTTGATCTTGGGCAGGGTCTCAAGGCCCGTCATACCGGGCATCATCTCATCGAGGATGATCAGGTCATACGCCCCTTCGGCAGCCATGTCAATTGCGTCATAGCCGTTGTTGCAGGTATCCACCTCATACCCCTTGCTGTTGAGAAACAGCAGGTGTGGTTTCAACAGTTCAACCTCATCATCCACCCAGAGAATCTTTACCATACGTCTATCGTGTTATCGCTTACAAAAATAGTTATTTTTCCTATCAAACGCAAAATCGCGTCCGTTTATTGGTTGATCTTGAAAAAAGTGTCAAAGAAATAAAAAGTGGGCGCTGATGGGTGCGCCACTTGTGCGAGTTTAGTTGTGGGATTTTATGCGCATGGGCCTTTTCATTGGCGCCAACGGGCGGCCAGCGGCTCGAGCTGTTGCGAGAGACGGTTCATCTCCCGATCGAGGTGGCTGCGCGTAATGGTCGCATAGATTTGGGTCGTGCGGATCGATTGATGACCGAGTAGTTTCGAAATCGCCTCGATCGGCATTCCGTGTGAGAGGGTCAGCGTCGTCGCAAAGGTGTGACGCGCCGTGTGGAAGGTAATGCGCTTCGTGAGGCCGCACATCCGCGCCAAACGTGCCAGACAGCGGTTGCACCAACTGTTCGACGGCACGGGGAAAATCGGCCGATCGGGATCTTCTGAGGCATATTTCTCGACAATGGCGTAGGAGATATCGAACAACCGCACCTGCACCTGTGTGCCGGTCTTGTGACGGGTAGTTTCGATCCACCAATGGCCATCGACATAGCTCAGTTGTCTGCGCGTAATCCCCTTCAGATCGACGAACGAAAGGCCCGTAAAGCAGCTGAAGAGGTAGAGATCGCGCACCAACGCCAGCGCAGGCGAGAGGTTACTGAGCGAGAGCAACTGCACCAACTCCTGCTCGGTGAGGAAGGCACGTCGCACATGTTCGCTGCGGAGGCGATAGCCGTCAAACGGATCAGAAATCGCATACCCCTGCTTACGCCCCCATTGCAGGAGGTGTTTCAACGCCGTGAGGTAGATCCAGACGGTGTTCTTGTGAAGCGCCAACTCCCGCAACAGATAGCCGTGGAAGGCAATCACGAAGCGTTGATCAATCGCCTCCAGTGGCAGATCCGTATCCTCCGTGTAGGTGGGGATGAATTGCGCGAGGTGGCGTTGCACGCTGTTGTATTTCTGGAGGGTCGAAGGGCTGCGATCGACCCCTACCTGCTGCGAGAACTCACGGTTGTGGTTGGCGACAAGTTGTAGCAAGCCCGTCCTCCCATACCTGCCACGCAGGTAACGCTCCTTGACCAGCTCGGGAGTGACATGCATACATCGTTGCAACAGCTCGGCGTAACAGCGCTCCAACTCGAGACGAATCGCATCGAGCGACTGATTGATGTGTGCCATTTCGGGGGCACGCCCCACGGCCCGATTTTGGACCACATCCCACGCCTCGGGTGGCAAGGCCAGGCGTGTTGAGAATTGTGTCCTACGCCCATTAACCGCAATACGTCCAAAGATGGGTACAAGACCGCTCTTAAGGGGCGCACTACGTTTGATGTAGAATAACACCTTAAATGTGTGATGCATAAAATAAAAGGTTTTAATGCAGGCGACATTGCTTGCTCTACGAAATTAGCCAAAATAGCCAACATTATCAACCGCTTATCACCCATTGCTTCCAACCTTCTCCGCCCATGACCAACCAACATAAAAAAAACCGCTCCCCCGAAGGGAAGCGGTTTGAAAAAGATATCGCTACGAGAAATTATTTAATCTCGTGCTTCGTCCACGTCAGCTTCAGATCAACACGCTGCATCGACTTCAGCATACCCTGACCGTTGAACTTCGCCTTAGCCGAAGCTGCTGCAGCTGCTGCAGTCGTTGACAGACGGTTCGACGTCACATAAGTTTCACTACCGTAAACATTCTGAGCCCATGCGACAAGGATGAACTCCATCTCCGACGGGAGGCCACGGAACGACATTACAAGGCCGTCCGTGTTGATGTAACCGTCGATGTATTCAGCAGGAACAGCATCTTCACTATTCGGATCGGGATCAACGAAAGCATCCAAGCCATAGCCTGCAGCCGTGTACATATCAAACGACTCGGTATCCCACAGCGAGAAGCTGCATAACTTAATCTCGGTACCCATCAAGCCGATAGCAACCGAGTTTGCATCGCTGTACTTCTCATCAGCATCCCAGAACTGGGTATAGGGGAAGAGGTATGCCTCCAACTCACAAGCGGGAGCCTCGGCACCGCAACCTGCGAAGTAGAAGGCTACAGCGATAGCGTCCTCAACCTGAGCAACACCGTTAGCGTCGAAGGGAACAACTACAGCCGTTACCTGGCCGGCCTCCATGGGCTGACCTACAACCGTGCAAGCACCCTCAACAACATTCGTCAATTCGGGCTCGGCTACGATTGCCTCAACAACCGAAGCGTAGTCAGCCGTTACATCACCGGCAACGAACTGCACGCCTACGGCAGCCACGTCAGCACCGGCCGTTACGTTTATAACGGGGCTGGCCTGACCGGCCTGGTTAGCAACGTGACCTGCAGCCTGAGCCTCGAGCGAGAAGTCGGTCAGCACAGCACCCGGCAGAGCGATACGGAACAAACCGTTCGTGTTGGCATACCAACCAAAACCACCCTCCGTGTAGATCATCATACCTACCAACAGACCCTTTACAGGGAAGGTGATCACGCCATTCTTCAACGTACCATATGCAGCCGTACCTACGATGAACTCACCATAGTCGGTGGGATTCCAGTCCATACCAAGAGCCTGGTTCGGGATCACAACCTTATTGGGATCGGCGATATTAACGATGAAATACTTATCCTCGGTTACATAATCACCCGGCTCGTTATAGGGATAGAGCGACGTATAGGCATTCTTCAAGAAGATGTAGCCCGGCATGTTGGTGTTCTCGTAGATCTCAACCTCCCACTCAACATTATCCACATCGAATATTGTGGCAATGATGTCATCACGAATCAGACCCTTACCCAGCAGCACATAGGGCTCGGGAACCGTGAAGTTCAGCACCACCGACGACGCACCATAGGGGGTCGTCATCGTGGGATCGTCGAGCGTAAGGGTTACGCTGTACGACTTACCATCCTCCATCGAGGCGCGGTCGAAAGCAACCTCAATCGACGAATCTGCCACACCATCAGCGAAAACTACCGACGTAGGAACAGTGAAGAGCTCCACATCCTCCTCGGCAACAACAGCCATTACGGGAACCTCGATCGAGCCCTCCGTCTCAACGCGCACTACGGGAATCTCAACAGCCTCATCCTCTGCCGTCAGCGTGAAATCCGTAGTTGCATCCGACAAGAAGTGCACCTGAGGACCCTCTGCGAACTCACCGGGAGCAATCTCGGTATCCTCCACACAAGCGGTGAAGAGACCCGCAACTGCTACGAGTGCGCTTAAAAAGAAATATCTCAAAGTTTTCATCTCTTACACATGTTTAGTTGTTAATAGGCAAATAAGTTTTGCAGGGATCAGGATTGTTCATATCCTTCAGGCCCGTGTTCTTCTGAACGGCGTTCAGCGGAATAGGTACATTCCACCAGGGAGCACGACCATTCGTCTCGTAACGAGCATCGATAGGAGCATTCGAACCCTCCGAACCGGTGATCATACCGTAGTTCAGACGCTTCAGGTCGAAGAAGATCTGACCCTCGCCCCACAGCTCCATACGCTTCTGGAAGATAATCTCATCAACCACATCCGAGCCATAGAACTTATAGTTCGAGTCGCGGTGTGCCATGAAGTCGGCGATCAGCGTCTTAGCCGTACCGGCATCGTAGTGAGCCGTAGCCTCGGCCTCGATCAGGTACATCTCCTCAACACGCATCAGCGGAATATCGGTTACGTTACCTACCGTGTTGTCATACTTCTCACCCGTGTTGGTGTGGAACTTGAACCATGCATAGGGAGCAATCGGGAACGAACGGTTACCACTCGTATTACCCTCAAACTCATCCTTGGTCAGCTTCGTGTAGTTCTTGATAGCCTCCCAGCTCTGGTCGGGCGTTACGATGTTCTTCTTGCGGAAGTCCGTATCGCTCATGCGAGCATAGAGAATGGCGTTCATACCGGGCTGTGCCAGCGGGCCGTAACCCCATACTGCATCGTTCGATGCATGAGCCGTCCACGAGTGGAGGTTACCCAGCACCGTATCGGTCGACTGCGACAGAGCCCACATCCACGACGGAGCGATCTTGCAGAAACCGGTATTGGGATCGAGCCACTCAGCCTCGGTCAAAATACGACAGCCCGAAGCGTTGATAGCCTTACGAGCGTACTCGGCAGCCTTCTTGTAAGCCTCGACACCGGTCGGTACGTTTACCGTAACACCCTCGGCAAGCTCTACATCGCCAATAGCCTCGTCGTAGCCACCCAACCAGAGGTAAGCACGAGCCTTCAGACCATAAGCTACAGCCTGGCTGGGCATTACAACCGGACGATCCGACACATAACCCTCAAGCATCGTCTCGGCGTTGTTCAGGTCGTTGAGGATGAAGGCCCACATCTGCTCGCGAGGCAGACGCGGATTGGACTGCAGCTCCTCCATCGTCGAAGCCTCCGTTACAAGGGGTACAGTCAGACCTACGATCTCAGGCTTGATCTGATAATCAATCGTACCGACCTCACCCGATGCTACAGCGGGAAGAGCCTCGAACAGACGAGCCATATCCATATAGTTCGCAGCACGATAGATGCTTGCGATACCCCACTCGGGCGAAGGCTCACCCGTCGAGCTGAATGCCGAAACAGCAGCGTTAGCGGCAAAAATGAACTGATAGTAGTTGTTGTAGAAGAACATCGTCCAGTTCGAGTGTGCATTCATCATCTCCGAAACACCCACATACATTACAAACTGGAAACGGTCGTAGTACTGGTTACCACCCTCTACATTACCCGATACGGGGAAAACCTCACCGGCCAGACGATCCAAATGGCCCATAATGCCCGGATAACCAAAGTCAGTGTGAGTACCGATATCGAGATAGTTGTTCATCATGATCGTCGGCATAGCCGTCAAAATACCATCGGCAGCAAAAGGCGACTGACCAACCTGCTCAATCGTAGCCGTGCTACCCTCGGGGAAGGTCTCCTCGATACAGCTCGTCAGCATTACAGCCGAGCCGAGTACGAGTGCAACAAAGCTCTTGAATATCATGTTTGTTTTCATAGTGTTCATCTTTTATTAATTAGAACGTAACGCTAACACCGCCCGAGAACGTACGGATCGGAGCATAGTAGAAGGGGTTCGTAGCACCGCTGATCGACTGACGCGGATCCAGACCCTGACGCTTCGACCAGTACCATACGTTGTCGCAAGCTACGTAGATGCGGAACTTGTTCACCAGGAACTTCTTCGTCCACTTCTGGGGCAGCGTGTAACCGATCGTGATGTTCTGAATGTTCAGGTACGAAGCATCCGTAAGGAAGCGGTTCGACTGACGGTTCGAATCATCGTCATTGAGTGCGAAGCGAGGAATGTCCGACGAAGCATTCTCCGGCGTCCAAGCGTTCAACAGATCCATGTGGAACGGAACAGCATCCTCGGTCGTCGAAGGCGAAGCCATGTAACGAGCATAACCCGAGTCGTAGGTCAGACCGCCAAGCTGATAGGTGAACTGAGCCGAGAAATCGAGACCCTTCCACTGCAGCGTCGTACCGAAACCACCATAGAGGTCGGCAAGAGCATCACCCTGGAACTCAAGACCATGCTCCGAAGCAACACCGTACTGATCCGTTACGTCGCGCTCCTTACCCATGATGTCAACCATCGTCTTCTCACCGGTCTCCTCGTCGATCTTCTCCTCCTGGCCGACAACTACGTCCTTCCAGTAGTACCAGGTCGACTTACCGTTCTCGTTTACACCGGCAAAGGTCGGCATATAGAACTCGTACATCGAAGTACCCTCAGCGAGGAACTTGTTGCCCGAGTAGCGACCAATGCGCGAACCATCGCTCGAAGTGGTCTGCTTGTACTGATCGGGAAGCGATACGATCTCGTTCTTGTAGTGCGTCATGTTCAGATTTACGCTCCAAACGAAATCCTTCTTGCGGATGATGTCACCACCCAGCTCGATCTCAACACCACGGTTGGCCATATCACCAATGTTGGTCCAGATCGACGAGAAACCTGCCTCGGTCGGCACACTCAAAGCAAAGAGCATATCCGAGGTCTTGCGGTTGAAGACGTCGATACCACCATAGAGGCGATCATTCCAGAAGCCGAACTCAACACCCACGTTCAGGTTCGAGTTGGTCTCCCACGTAATATCCTTGTTACCCTTGCGAACAAGCACGTTGGTTACACCGTTGTTACCATCGTTCTCGATCGAGTAAACATCCGTATAGAGGTTGTAGTACGGCAGGTTATCGTTACCCTGCGAACCATACGAAGCCTTGAGCTTCAGCATGTTCACCCAGTCGGCGTTGAACCAGCCCTCCTCGTTGATGATCCAAGCGGCACCAACCGACCAGAAGTTACCCCAGCGGTTGTCGGGGTGGAACATCGACGATGCATCACGACGGAACGAAACCGAGAAGTGATAACGGTTCTGGTAATCGTACATACCGCGGAACATGTAACCCTCGTTGTTGTACTCCGAAACCGACGAGCTGCTGGCTGCACGGTCGGTAATAGCACCCGAAAGCTCCGTGTTGTCAGGCGAGAACATACCACCCTTCGATGCGCTCAAACCATAGCCCTTACGGTTGTACATCTCATGACCAACCAACAGGTTTACGTTGTGATCACCAAACGACTTCACATAAGTCAAAAGCTGCTGGAAGTTGTAAGCGATCGAACGGCTATGGCTCTTACCTACGATACCACCGTTCTCAGCGAACTGACCATAGTAACCATTCTGCACCGTAGTCGAACGCGTTTCATCAACCGTCACATTACCATTTACGGTCAGCTTCAGACCATCGTAGATATCAATATCGGCAAAACCACCGGCCGTGAAGGCGTTACCCTCCGAGCGGTTCATATCGAGCTGCATCGACTGCAGCGTGTTCGACGTACCGGCCTGACGACGCTTCATACCTGCGTTGTTACCGTTACCAAAGTCATAAATCTTGAAGCCGTACTTGTCAATCATGATATTACCCTCACCGTCACGCACATAGAGCGGATAGATGGGAGCGGTCAACATAGCATCGGCGAAGGCGTTACCACCATCCGAAGCACCCTCATCGTCGGGGCTGTTACCGTTGTTCCAGAGGAAGTGGGTGTACGAGAAGTTACCACCAACCTTCAGCCACTTCTTGGCCTGATAGTCAGCGCGCAGACGAGCCGTCAGACGCTCCATGTTCGAACCGTCAACGATACCCGTATTGTCCAGATAACCCATCGAAGCGTAGAAGTTGGCGCGATTCGTAGCAGCAGCAACATTTACGTTGTACTCCTGACGGAACGATGCATCCTTGTAGATCTCATCGAGCCAGTTATCAGGCTGCAACCAGTAATCCTGGCCATTGTAGTGCACCAGACGACCCTCCGTAGCGTTGGGGTTGATCTTACCGTTCGTACCAATCAGGTTCTCACCTGCGGGAATCGTCATCACGTTGTAGCTCAAACCACCCTCATTGGTCGTGAGCATGTTCTTCGAAGCCCAAGCATAAGCCTCAGCCTCCGACTTGCCCAGCACCAACGTCTGATAGTTCATCATGGCAGCGTGATACATCTCATAATGCTCACTTGCCGTGTTCGTTACGTCATACGACTGCAGGGCCTTCGTGTTGATACCCCACTTGCCATCAAACGTAACAACAGCGTCACCAACCTTAGCCTTCTTCGTCGTGATCATGATCACACCGTTTGCACCACGAGCACCATAGAGGGCGTTCGAAGCTGCATCCTTCAGGATCGTCATCGACTCGATATCGGCCGAGTTCAGGTTGTTGATGTCACCCTCATAGGGCACACCGTCCACTACATACAGCGGCGAGCTACCGGCATACATCGAACCAACACCGCGCACGGTCAGCGACTGACCGGCACCGAGACGACCCGTAGCAGACGTAAACTGCACACCGGCTACCTTACCAACGAGGGCGTCCGTTACGTTCGACGACTGCGTCTTGGCGATGTCGTCCGACTTGATCACCTTAGCCGAACCGGTGAAGGCCTCCTTCTTGGCCGTACCGAAGGCAACCACGATCACATCATCAATAGCCGTTGCATCCTCATGCAGCGTAACCTTAATGTTGGTCTTACCGGCAATAGCCACCGTCTCGGTCTGATAACCGATGAACGAAACCTGCAGCGATCCGTTAGCCGGAGCCGACAGTGCAAACTCACCACTCGCACCTGTCGTGGTACCTATCGTGGTACCGGCCACAATTACCGTCGCACCTGCGATCGGCTGGCCATCGCCGCCTACAACTGTACCAGAAATCTGCTTGTTCTGAGCAATCGCCATTGCGAAGACACTCAAAACAGCCACTAACGATAGTACAAGTTTTCTTACCATAAGCGTTAATTTTAAAGTGTTTTTGAATAAAAAGTTCACCGACAAAGATATACAATAAAAAAATAATTTACAAATTGATTCATAAAAAAATTAACTAACGTAACACTTCGCGTATAAATGGCCAAAAGCAGTAGTGTATTGTCGTATTTACGGGGCGCGCAGCTTTCAATTTGTAACCACACATTTCGTCCCAATTATGATTCTTCGGGATACGACACGAGGGGCGAGAGTCATCCAAAAAGGGATTTTCAGACCGTTATACCTATATAATATATATAAGCGGTTCATTCGATCAGTTTTTGCTCGTTTGCAGCCCAATAAATCCATCGAGATGGATCTCTAAGCCACTCGTCTGGTTGCTTTCTATTACTTTTCGGCAGTCAGCGTGATATTAGAGTGAGCATTTGAGCGGCAAAATCGCCCAAAATTCCGCTACTAAAAAAGGTCGTCAGAAAACATTATAAAGGGGATTGGAGTGCTTTTTTTAATTTTTTTGAGCGGAAAATTTGCAGATATAAAAATTATGCCTACCTTTGCATCACCAAAAACGATGGTGCCATAGCTCAGTTGGTAGAGCAACGGACTGAAAATCCGTGTGTCCCCGGTTCGACTCCTGGTGGCACCACGAAGAATCACAGCAAAAAGATGAAAACCTCTGAATTTCAACGAATTCAGAGGTTTTCTTTTTGTTTCAACTGTGCAAAACATGCAGATTTAGGAATTTCAATCGTGCCAAATTCGTGGCTTTTTTTTGAGCCACTGAAAAAAGCCACGATTTGATATGTAAAGCACAGATATTCACTTATTTGCATAGCGTGCGTTTCATCAAACATTAGCACTTTTGTACCACAAAAAATGTATGTAAGATGA
>SUZH01000012.1 GCA_015060045.1 Rikenellaceae bacterium
GCATGAGGAATATAGTGTAACAAAACAAGTTAGCAATTTCTTATCCATTGCCCATTCTCATGCAAGTTCTTCTTAATGGTTTGATACTCAAAGAATATTAATCAAACTTCATCAAATATACAAAAAAACATGGAAAAGTCACATCCGAAGTTAAAATTAGATGCAAATTCAACAATTTTTGCTATCTTTGTTTGGGTTATTTTTAATAATATTGCAATACAATAAACCAAATCGATACGAATATGAAGAAATTGCGTGGTATTATTCCGCCCATGATTACGCCCCTGAAGGGGAACGATGAGCTGGACCGCGAAGGCGCTGTGCGCCTGGTGGAGCATATGCTGAAGGGTGGCGTGCATGCCCTCTTTATCCTGGGTACGACGGGTGAGGCCCAAAGCCTTACCTACAACCTGCGCTACGAGTTTGTGGAGCTGGTCTTGAAGCAGGTTAATGGTCGTGTGCCTGTCCTGGTGGGTGTGACCGATACGTCGCTCGATGAGAGTGTGCGTCTGGCCGAGCATGCCAAGAAGTGTGGTGCGGTGGGTGTTGTAGCCGCTGCTCCCTACTACTTCGCTGCCTCGCAGCAGGAGCTGATCGAGTACTACACGGCCTTGGCTGATGCCCTCTGTCTGCCGCTCTACCTCTATAACATGCCCTCGCATGTGAAGGTGTTCCTGGAGGCCAAGACTGTAGCCGCGCTGGCCGATCACCCCAATATCGTGGGCCTGAAGGATTCGTCGGCCAACATGAACTACTTTGAGACGCTGATCTACCTCCTGGGCGATCGTGAGGACTTCTCGCTCTATGTAGGTCCTGAGGAGCTGACCGGCGAGTGTGTGCTGATGGGTGCCGATGGCGGCGTGAATGGTGGTGCCAATATGTTCCCGGAGCTCTATGTCGAGATGTTCAATGCCGCCGAGGCGGGCGATCTGAAGCGTGTGCGTGAGTTGCAGCGTCGCATCATGCAGATCTCGGGCTCGATCTACACGGTGGGTAAATATGGCTCGAGCTACCTGAAGGGTGTGAAGTGCTCGTTGTCGCTGCTTGGTATCTGTGACGACTACCTCTCGTGGCCCTATCGTAAGTTCCGTGCCGAGGAGCGCGAGCGCATCCGCAAGGCGCTGGAGGAGTTGGGCGCTCTGTAAAACTTTCAAACCCGAACCTAAACCGCCAACCGATTACTGAATCCTATGGGAATCACTTGGATAGATTACCTGATTTTCTTCGCCTTCGTGGCGGGAGTGGTGCTCTTTGGTTGTTCGTTCTATTTCCGTAGCAGCCAAGGCGCGGCAGCCTTTACGAAGGCCGAGGGAAAACTTCCTGCGTGGGTCGTGGGTATGTCGATTTTTGCTACCTTCGTCTCCTCGATTTCGTTCCTCGGTCTGCCCGGACAAGCCTTTGCCGGCAACTGGAATACCTTCGTTTTTTCGCTTTCGATTCCGCTTGCTACCTGGTTGGCAGCCAAGATCTTTATCCCGCTCTACCGTAGTGTGAACAGCGTCTCGGCCTACCACTATCTGGAATTGAAGTTCGGTTATTGGGCGCGCTGCTATGTTGCGGTCTGCTACCTGTTGACGCAGTTGGCCCGTACGGGTTCGATTCTGCTCCTGCTGGCCCTGCCGCTCAATACGATGTTCGGCTGGGATGTCGAGACGATTATCATCTGGACCGGTGTGCTGACGCTGCTCTACTCGCTCATGGGTGGTATTGCGGCCGTGATGTGGACCGATGCTATTCAGGGTATCATCCTGATCCTGGGTGCGGTTGCGTGTGCCCTGCTTTTGACCTTCTCGATGCCCGAGGGCCCGTCGCAACTCTTCTCGATTGCTGCCGAGCACGGGAAGTTCTCGCTCGGTTCGTTTGGCGCTTCGCTCGTGGAGCCGACCTTCTGGGTGGTGCTGATCTATGGTCTGTTTACCAACATGCAGAACTACGGTATCGATCAAAACTATGTGCAGCGCTACATGACGGCCAAATCGACGGCCGAGGCGGTGAAATCGACCTTGTTCGGATCGCTGCTCTATGTGCCTGTTTCGCTGATTTTTGTCTACATCGGTACGGCTTTGTTCTCCTACTACACGGCGCAGCCCGATCTGCTGCCCGTAGGTACGGCCTCGGACAAGGTCTTCCCGCACTTCATCGTCTATGGTCTGCCGACCGGTCTGACGGGTTTGGTGATTGCTTCGCTCTTCTCGGCGGGTATGTCGACCATCTCGACCTCGATCAACTCGGCTGCAACGATCATTCTGACCGACTTTGCACAGCGTTTTGCCAAGAAGCCGATGAACGAGAAGAAGAATATGACGGTTTTGTACCTTGCTTCGTTTGCGGTGGGTGGCCTCGGTATTCTGATGGGTCTGGCGATGATGCACATCGACGGTGTGCTGGATGCTTGGTGGAAACTCGCCTCGATCTTCAGTGGCGGTATGCTGGGTCTGTTCCTCTTGGCGCTGGCTTGCCGTAAGCCGAACCGCACGGCCTCGATCCTGGGTGTTGTGGTTGGCTTGATGGTGATTGCCTGGATGAGCCTCTCGCCCTTCATTAACGAGGGTCAGCCCTTCTACGAATTCCGCTCGTCGCTGCATACCTATCTGACGATTGTATTGGGTACGACGGCAATCTTTGTGGTGGGCTTCGTTTTGACGAAACTTTTGAAGAGCAAAGAGTAAATAAAGAGGAGAGAGCGAAGAGTTGAAAGTTGATGTTTGCTGTATGTGGCATTCTGCGTACGACCGATGAATCTCTATCGGGATAGTTGGCTATAACGGAGATTCTTCACTTCGTTCAGAATGATAAATCAGCCAATCGGACAAGGCGATTTTGCGTATTCTCCTGGTTGCTTTGGGGAAATCTCGGTGCCCAGCGTGGCAAAGGGAGCGAAGCGACCAAGCCCCTGCCTAAGGCGGGGGTTTGGGGGTGGGTAAAATCTGCAAAGCGCCGCCAACGGCGGCGGATACGGCCTTGATTAGAAAACATAACATTAAATAACTATAACCATTAATTAGTATTCCTATGAAAAACTACCCGAAAATTGGTATTCGTCCTGTGATTGACGGCCGCCGCCGTGGTGTGCGTGAGTCGTTGGAGCAGAAGACGATGGGTATGGCCCAGTCGGTGGCCAAGTTCTATTCGGAGAACCTGCGTTATACGGACGGTACGCCCGTAGAGTGCGTGATTGCCGACACGACGATCGGTGGCGTGGCTGAGGCTGCTGCCTGCGCTGCCAAGTTCCGCGATAACAATGTGGGTGCCGTGCTGTCGGTAACCCCCTGCTGGTGCTATGGTACGGAGACGATCGATATGGACCCGCTGATGCCGAAGGCTATCTGGGGCTTCAACGGTACGGAGCGTCCGGGTGCTGTGTATCTGGCTGCTGCGCTGGCTGCTCACACGCAGAAGGGCCTGCCCGCATTCGGTATCTATGGCCGTAACGTGCAGGATGTGGAGGATATGTCGATTCCCGAGGATGTACAGGAGAAACTTCTGCTGTTCGGTCGTGCTGCTGTGGCCGTGATGCAGATGAAGGGTCAGTCGTACCTCTCGATCGGTTCGGTATCGATGGGTATTGCCGGTTCGACCTGCGACCCCAACTTCTTCCAGGAGTACCTCGGTATGCGCAACGAGTATGTCGATGAGACGGAGATTCTGCGCCGCATGGATTTGGGGATCTACGACCAGGAGGAGTTTGAGAAGGCCATGAAGTGGGTAGAGCAGTATTGCAAGCCCAACGAGGGTCAGGACTTCAACCGCGAGGATCTGGTTTACAACCGTGAGGAGAAGGATCAGAATTGGGAGTTCGTTGTAAAGATGATGCTCATCATGCGCGACCTGATGATTGGTAACGAGAAGCTCAAGGAGATGGGCTACGAGGAGGAGGGCTGCGGCCACAACGCCATCGTGGGCGGTTTCCAGGGCCAGCGTCAGTGGACCGACTGGAAACCCAATGGCGACTTTGCCGAGGCAATGCTCAACTCGTCGTATGACTGGAACGGTATGCGTGAGCCGATCGTGCTGGCTACCGAGAACGATACGCTGAACGGTGTTTCGATGCTCTTGATGAAGCTGCTGACGAACCGCTCGCAGATGTTTGCCGATGTGCGTACCTATTGGTCGCCCGAGGCCGTGGAGCGCGTATCGGGCATGAAGCTCGAGGGCAAGGCTGCCGGTGGTATCATCCACCTCATCAACTCGGGTGCTTGTACGCTCGACGCTACGGGTCAGCAGTCGGATGCGGATGGTAATCCGATCATGAAGCCCTTCTGGGAGATCACCGAGGAGGAGAAGAACAAGTGCTTGGCTGCCACGACGTGGTATCCGGCCGATCGCGGCTACTTCCGTGGCGGTGGTTACTCGTCGCACTTCCTTACGCGCGGTGAGATGCCGATGACGATGTGCCGTCTGAACCTGGTGAAGGGCCTTGGTCCCGTGATGCAGATTGCCGAGGGTTGGGCTGTGGATACCGATCCGCACATCTTCAAGGTGATCAACGAGCGCACCGACCGCACCTGGCCGACGACCTGGTTCGCTCCGCGTCTGACTGGAGAGGGTAACTTCAAGGATGTTTACTCGGTGATGAATAACTGGGGTGCCAACCACGGCGCGATCAGCTACGGCCACATTGGTGCCGAGCTTATTACGCTCTGCTCGATGCTCCGTATCCCGGTCTGCATGCACAACGTGGATGAGGATAAGATCTTCCGTCCCTCGTCGTGGGCTGCCCACGGCATGGATAAGGAGGGTGCCGATTATCGTGCCTGCCAGAATTATGGTCCGATCTACAAGTAATTCGGAGGTTGAAACTCGAAAAAGGGTCGTGGCATCGCCACGGCCCTTTTTGTTTGCTGTGTTTTGAGGTTTAGGGGCTGCTCGCTGTGAAAGACGGGCGGCCTCTATTCCTTTTTGCTACAAGCGTAGCTTTTCTTGCGCTTTCGTTTGGCTTTTTCGGGGGCTTTTTGTAACTTTGTAAAATACCGAAGAACTACACCTATGAACTCCATTACTCGAAAAATGCTGGTCCTGCTGCTTTTCGTGGGGCTTATGTTGCCTGCTACGGCGCAAACACTCGATGAGGCCTTCCGTCGTCCGACGGGGGATGCCAAACCCTGGACGTTGTGGTATTGGATGTATGGTGCCATCTCCGAGGAGGGGGTGCGTGAAGATCTGCGTTCGATGGCCGAGGCGGGGTTAGGCGGCGCCTACCTCGTGACGATCCGTTCGAGCAACGATCCGCGCGGTGTGCCGTTCCAGGGCGACTCGGATCAGCTGACCGAGAATTGGTGGCAGCGTGTCGGTGCCGCTTTCGATGAGGCGGATAAACTCGGACTGCAGCTGGGCGTCCATATCTGCGATGGCTTCGCCTTGGCCGGAGGTCCGTGGATCTCGCCCGAGGAGTCGATGCAGAAGGTAGTCTTCGCGGAGCGTTATCTCGCCGAGGGCGGTGCATATGACATGGAGCTTGCGAAGCCCGATCATTACGAAAATTACTACGAAGATATTGCCCTCTATGCCATGCCCGAGAAGGGGGGTACACCGATTACGGTGAAGCCGAGCGTGCGGTGTGAGAACCTCGACCCGTCGGCCACTGAGAAGCAACGTGTCTCGATCGACGAGAAGGGGGTGATCCGTGCCGGCGCTCCGTGCCGACTGATCTATACCTTCCCCGAGGAGGTGACGGTGCGTAACCTGGAGGTAATTCTTGCGGGCAATAACTACCAGGCGCACCGCCTGCGCATCAGCGCCAAGCAGGCTGATGGCTCGTATGGCTTTGTCTCGCAACTCGAGCCGGCCCGTCACGGGTGGCAAAATACCGACTTCCAATCGACCCACGCCATTCCGCCAACCACGAGTCGCGAATTTATTGTGGAGTGGACGCCCGTAGGGAGCGAACCGGGGTCGGAGGATCTCGATGCTGCCAAGTGGAAGGCCAATCTGAAGATCAAGGAGATTAAGTTTGGCAGTGAGCCACGCATCCACCAGTGGGAGGGCAAGGCCGGTTATGTGTGGCGTGTTGCCCGCTCGACGGGAGATCGCGTCTCGCAGGCGGAGTGTGTGCAGCCGGATGAGCTGATCAACCTGACGGATAGCCTGCAGGGGGATCGTCTGCGTTGCACGTTGCCGGCGGGTAGCTGGCGCCTGTTACGCATCGGGCACACCTCAACGGGCCACACGAATGCTACAGGTGGCGCCGGTCGCGGTCTGGAGTGTGATAAGTTTAGCCGCGAGGCGGTTGGTAAGCAGATCGATAACTGGTTTGGTAAGGTCTATCGCACGATCGATCCCGAAGTGGCCAAGCGTGTGCTGAAGATCCTCTACGTCGATAGCTGGGAGTGCGGTTCGCAGAATTGGAGCGAAAATTTCGCGGCCGAGTTCAAGGCGCGTCGTGGCTACGACCTGATGCCGTGGCTGCCCCTCTTTGCGGGTGTGCCGATGGCCTCGGTCGAGCAGTCGGAGCAGGTGTTGCGCGACGTGCGTGAAACGATTGGCGAGCTGATCCACGATGTATTCTTCGATGTGCTGGCCGAGAAGGCGGACGAGTATGACTGCCGCTTCACGGCCGAGAGCGTAGCGCCGACGATGATCAGCGACGGCATGTACCACTACGACAAGGTCGATCTGCCGATGGGTGAGTTCTGGCTCAACAGCCCCACGCACGACAAGCCGAACGATATGCTGGATGCCATCAGTGGTGGCCATCTCTATGGCAAGCGCGTAATCTCGGCCGAGGGTTTTACGGCCGTGCGCGGTGTGTGGGAGGAGACGCCGAAGATGCTGAAACCCGTCCTGGATCGCAACTATGCGCTGGGCCTGAATCGCCTGGTCTATCATGTCTATACGCATAACCCCTGGATGAACCGCAAACCGGGCATGACGCTCGACGGTATCGGCCTCTTCTTCCAGCGCGATAACACCTGGTTTAAGTATGGCGCACGCGGCATGAACGACTACGCGGCCCGTTGTCAGGTGCTGTTGCAGTATGGCGTGCCGGTGGTTGATCTGGCGGTCTTTACGGGCGAAGAGATGCCGCGCCGCTCGATCCTGCCCGATCGTCTGGTGGGGTCGCTGCCCGGATTGTTTGGTGAGGAGCGCATCGCCAGTGAGCGTGTGCGCCTCAAGAACGAAGGCCAACCGACGCGCGTAAAACCTGTTGGTGTAACCCACTCGGCCAACATGGCCGATCCCGAGGATTGGATCAACCCCCTGCGTGGCTATGCGTATGATTCGTTCAACCGCGATGCTCTTATGCGCCTGGCCGAGGTGCAGGATGGTCGCGTGGTGCTGCCCGGTGGTGCTTCGTACCGTGTCTTTGTGATCCCCGAGGCACGCCCGATGAATCCCGAAAGACCGATGTCGGAGGAGGTGAAGGCAAAGATCGAGGCGCTGAAAAAGGGTGGTGCCGTTGTGCTGGATCAACCTTACACGGCAGAGGATTTCGCGGCCTATGGCTTGGAACGCGATGTGATTGTTCCCGAAAATATCGCCTGGGCGCACCGTCGTTCGGCGGAGGAGCAGACCGATATCTACTTCTTGAGCAACCAGCTCGACGAGGCACGCCGACTGACCGCATCGTTGCGTGTGGCGGGTCGTGTGCCTGAACTCTGGAATCCGATGACGGGCGAGATTTCGGATGCCGCTTCGTGGCGTGTCGCAGGTGGTCGCACGGAGGTTGATCTGCAGCTCGCAGCGGGCGAGTCGATCTTTGTGGTTTTCCGTCGCGCTGGCGAACAGATGCCGATTGAGCCGAAGCATGTAGCGATCGCCCCGCTGGATGTTACCTCCGATTGGTGGCTCACGTTCCACCTTGATGATGAGGGTGTTCGAACCGAGCGCGCGAAGAAACTCTTTGATTGGACGACCAGCCCCGAATGGCGTCTGAAATACTTCTCGGGTACGGTGACCTACCGCACGACGTTCCGCTACCGTGCGAAGGGCGATCGGGTGATCCTGCAACTGCCCGCGGTCTATGACGTAGCGGCCGTGAAACTGAACGGTAAAAAGTGCGGTATCGTCTGGACGGCACCCTATGAGGTGGATGTGACGGAGGCGATTCGTCGTGGCGAGAATGAGCTCATCATCGAGGTGCAGAACACCTGGGCCAACGCCCTGCGCGGTGCCGATATGGGCAAAGCCCCCTACCGCCACATCTGGACCAATGCGACCTATCGCCGCAAGAGCGAAGAGCTGCTGCCGGCCGGTATGGTGGGTACGCTGCATATCAAGACAATCAGAACCAAATAAGCCAAATAATAAACCACAACCGATATGAAACTACAACGTTTTCTGCTGCTGACGGTAGCGGCAATGATGGCCCTCACGGCCCGGGCGGAGGTGAAGCTTCCTGCCTTCTTCATGGATAATATGGTGCTGCAACAGCAGACCATGGCCCGCTTGTGGGGTACGGCGACGCCCAAGAAAGAGGTCACGCTGACCGCTTCGTGGAGCGATGCGAAGTACACGGCGAAGGCTGACAAGAAGGGTAAGTTTATGATCGAATTCCCTACCATCGAGGCGGGTGGCCCGTACGAAGTGACGGTATCGGATGGCGAGGCCGTGACGCTGAAGAATGTGATGTTGGGCGAGGTGTGGATCTGCTCGGGTCAGTCGAATATGGAGATGCCGATGAAGGGCTTTAAGAACCAGCCCGTGGAGAATGGCAACATCGACGCTGCGAAGGGTACGAATCCCAATATCCGCCTCTTTACCGTGAAGCGTAATGCCAAGATCGCGGAGGTGGAGGATGTCATCGGTAAGTGGGAGGAGGCTAAGCCCCTCTCGATCCGCGATTTCTCGGCTACGGCCTACTACTTCGGCCGCATGCTCGAGGAGGAGCTGCAGGTGCCCGTGGGACTGATCTGTGTGGCGTGGGGCGGTTCGGCCTGCGAGGCGTGGATGACCCCCGAGATGCTGGAGAATTTCCCGCAGGTGAAGCTCCCCAAGACGCAGGAGGAGGTCGACAAGACGCAACAGCGTTGCCCGACTGCCTTGTGGAACGGCATGATGCGCCCGCTGGTGGGTATGGCCATGCGCGGTGTGATTTGGTACCAGGGTTGCGACAACTGGAACCGTGCCTACTACTACGCCGATCTGCACGCCACGATGATCCGTGGCTGGCGTGAGCAGTGGGGTATTGGCGATTTCCCCTTCTACTATTGCCAGATCGCTCCGTTCGACTACGACATCATTACGGCTGTGGGGCAACCTCGCTACAATTCGGCCTACCTGCGTGAGCAGCAGGCTAAGGTGGAGCATATGGTACCCAATTCGGGTATGGCCGTTCTGCTCGATGTGGGCATGGAGCGCGGTATCCATCCCTATGACAAGCAGACCCCGGGTGAGCGTCTGGCACTCCATGCGCTGAATAAGACCTATGGCTGGGAGGGTATCTATTGCGATGCCCCGATCTATAAGGGAATCGAGATCAAGGGCAATGTGGTGGAGGTGTCGTTCGACCGCTCGCCGATGTGGATCTCGTGCAAGCATGGTTTCGAGTCGAAGTGCTTCGAGGTGGCAGGTGAAGATCGCGTATTCTACCCCGCCAAGGCTGAGGTGAAGCAGAAGAAGATGATCGTCAGCTCGGAACAGGTGCCCCACCCCGTGGCCGTGCGCTATGGCTTTAAGGATTGGTGCGTAGGCGACCTCTATGGCTCGGATGGTTTGCCCATTTCGTCGTTCCGTTCGGATGATTGGGCTGATCCCGCACCGATTAAGGAGAATTAAAGATTTAGAATTAAGAATTAAAAATTGCGATGGGTTTGAAAAAACTCTTTTCGATAGTAGCTCTGTTCTGGTCGGTGACCGCTCTGGCACAACCGGCTGATTATGCCTGGACGACACAGAGCAAAGACTCCTCGGAGTCGATGCCGTTGGGTGGTGGCGATGTGGGTCTGAACGTGTGGGTCGAGAACGATGACCTGCTGTTCTACATCTGCCGCAGCGGCTCGTATGATGAGCACAACACGCTTCTCAAGGCGGGTCGTGTGCGCCTCGAAATCGAGGGCGGGGTGGCCGATGCCCCTTTCCGCCAGGTGCTGCGTCTCGGCAAAAGTGCGATGGAGGTGCATCTGCAGGGTGCGGTCATTGCGCTGTGGGTCGATGCCTTCGAGCCGGTGATCCATGCCGAGGTCGTAAGCCCGAAGGCGGTGACGTGCCGCGTGAGCTATGAGAGTTGGCGCTACGAGGATCGCCCCTTCCGCAAGATGGAGGGGTTGCAGGGTTCGCACAAGTGGCGCAAGCCTGCGGGGCTGATTACCTCGGCCGACCGCATCACGGCGGATGAGCACGGGGTTACCTTCTACCACCACAATCCCGCCGAGACGGTCTTTGATCGCACGGTCGAGGTCGAGGGGCTGGAGGCCGTGAAGGATCAGCTGTGGAATCCGCTGAAGCACCGCATTTCGGGTGGTCGTCTGTGGAGCCGTGACCTGCGTTTTGCGGGCCAAAGTGATGGGCAATACCTCTCGACCTCGTTCCGCGCTTGGCACTTTAGCTCCCTGAAGCCGATGCGTCGTCAAAGCTTCTGCATCGCCTTGGTCAACGACCAAAACGAGGAGATGACCGACTGGCAGGAGCAGCTCCAAAAGCGCGTAGCCTATGCCGAGACGAATAAGACGGCTCGCGCCGCCACCGAGCACTGGTGGGCCGACTTCTGGCAGCGCAGCTGGATCGAGGGCGCAGGCGAAGCGGCCGAGGTGACACGCAACTACACCCTCTTCCGCTACATGTGGGGCTGCAACAGTCGCGGTAGCGATCCGACGAAGTTCAACGGCGGCCTGTTTACCTTTGATCCCGAGTTTGTGGTGGCCGATCGTCCCTTCACGCCCGACTTTAGAAATTGGGGTGGCGGAACGATGACGGCGCAGAACCAGCGTCTGGTCTATTGGCCGATGCTGCGCGCAGGCGACTTCGATTTGATGCCCGTCGAGTTTAACTTCTATGAGCGGATGCGTCCCAATGCCGAGGTGCGCACGCGCTACTATTGGGGCCACGAGGGTGCTTCGTTTACGGAGCAGATCGAGCTCTTCGGCCTACCGAACTACATGGAGTATGGCACGAAGCGTCCGGAGTGGTTTGACAAGGGTGTCGAGTACAACGCCTGGTTGGAGCACTGCTGGGATACGGTGTTGGAGTTCTGCCAGATGATCTTGGAGACCTACCGCTACGACCGCGCCGATATCGAATGCTACAAGCCGCTGATCGAGAGCTCACTCCGCTTCTTCGACGAGCACTACCAATACCTCGCCCAGCGCCGTGGCCGCAATGCGTTGGATAGTGAGGGTAAGCTGATCCTCTATCCGGGTTCGGGTTGCGAGACCTACAAGATGTCCTACAACGCCTCCTCGACCATTGCGGGTCTAAGGACGGTGTTGGAGAGCTACCTTGAGGTGAAGACGATGCAGGGCGATACGGTGCAGGCACCATGGCGTGCGATGCTTGATCGCGTCCCCGAGATTCCGCACCGCGTGGTCGATGGCCGTGAGATGATCGCACCAGCCGTGGCATGGGAGCGCATCAACAATACCGAGTCGCCACAGCTCTATCCCGTCTTCCCGTGGCGCATCTACACGATGGCTTCGGGGCGTGACCTGACTGTGGCCCGCAACACCTACCTCTACGACGACCACGCCCTGAAGGTGCGCGAGCCGAAGGGGTGGAAGCAGGATAATATCTGGGCTGCCTCGCTGGGGTTGACGGAGGAGGCCGTGAAGCTCCTGCATGGCAAGCTCTCGAATGGTCCGCACCGCTTCCCCGCCTTCTGGGGCCCGGGTTTTGACTGGACTCCCGACCACAATTGGGGTGGCAGTGGCGCGATCGGCTTGCAGGAGATGCTGATGCAGACCGATGGCAAAAAGATCGTCTTGTTCCCTGCCTGGCCCACGGAGTGGGATGTGAAGTTTAAGCTCCACGCCCCGCACCAGACGACCGTGGAGTGCGAACTGCAGGGGGGCCAGATCGTGAAGCTGGAGGTGCTGCCCAAGGAGCGCGCGAAAGATGTAAAGATTTTACTACCAACCAAATAAGATGCTAACGATGAAAAAAATCCTCTTCCTTGCCCTCGCATGGTTGATGCCCATGTGTGTGGTAGCTGAAAATTATACTCCCGCCGAGGTCTCGGTGGCCGGCCTGATTCCGCTTGACGGGAGTGGCCGTGTGGTTTATGACTTTAACGCCGGATGGCGCTTCCTGAAAGGCGATGTAGCCGGAGCCGAGGCGGTCGATTTTGATGACTCGCAATGGGAGGTGGTCGCTACGCCCCACACCGTGGAGTTGACCCCTGCCGAGGCGAGCGGTTGCCGCAACTACCAGGGTGTGGTGTGGTATCGCAAGCACTTTGTCGTGCCCGAGGATTGTGCCGGTAAGGAGGTGCTGCTGCACTTCGAGGCCGTAATGGGTAAGCAGGCCTTCTATGTAAACGGTAAGCTCATCGAGGAGCACCTGGGCGGTTATTTGCCGATTCAGTTCTCGCTCACGGATACCGGTGTGAAGGCGGGCGAAAGGTGTGTCGTAGCCGTCAAGGCCGACAACACGAACGATAAGATGTACCCCCCGGGTAAGCCGCAGTATACGCTCGACTTCGCCTACCATGGCGGTATCTACCGCGACGTGTGGCTTATCAGCCGCTCGAAGGTGGGCCTGACGGATGCCGTGGAGGCCAACCGTGTAGCCGGAGGTGGTATCTTTGTCCACTTCGAGAATATCTCCAAGAAGCAGGCTACGGTCTATGTGCGCACGGAGGTGGAGAATAAGGAGGCCAAGACGCAGGCGGTGGTTGTCGAGACTACGCTCACGACCGCTGAGGGCGAATTGGTGGGTAAGCGCGAGCAGCGCCTGACGCTCCCTGCCGGAGCAGTTGGTTCGGTCGAGCATCCCGTGTTGGTGCAAAATCCGCACCTCTGGTCGCCCGACGATCCCTACCTCTACCGCGTGGAGACGCGCATCAAGGAGCGTAAGAGCGGCAAGGCATTGGATGGCGGTGTGACGCGCATCGGTATCCGCTCGTTTGCCTTCTCGAAGGAGCAGGGCTTTATCCTCAACGGCGAGCCCTTCGGTAAGATGGTGGGTGCCAACCGCCACCAGGATTTCGCCTATGTCGGTAATGCTGTGCCCAACTCGCAGCAGTGGCGCGATGCGAAGCGTCTGCGCGATGCCGGTTGCCGCATTATTCGCGTGGCGCACTATCCGCAGGATCCCTCCTTTATGGATGCGTGCGATGAGCTGGGTCTCTTTGTGATTGTGGCTACTCCGGGCTGGCAGTATTGGAACAAACTGCCGATCTTCGCCGAGCGCGTGCATCAGAATACGCGTGAGATTATCCGCCGCGATCGCAACCACCCCTCGGTGCTGATGTGGGAACCGATCCTCAACGAGACACGCTATCCGCACGACTTCTCGTTGGAGGCCCTCCAGATCACGAAGGATGAGTATCCCTACCCGTATCGCCCCGTAGCGGCTGCCGATGTCCACTCGGCCGGCGTGAAGGAGCACTACGACGTGGTCTACGCATGGCCCGGTGACGAGCAGAAACCCGATGCTCCCGAGCAGACGATCTTCACGCGCGAGTGGGGTGAGAATGTCGATGATTGGTATGCGCACAACAACAACAACCGCGCCTCGCGTAGTTGGGGCGAGAAGCCGCAGCAGGTGCAGGCTCTGTCGCTCGCTACGACCTACAACAGCCTCTACGATACGGAGAATCAGTTCATCGGTGGTGCGCAGTGGCACCCCTTTGATCACCAGCGCGGCTACCACCCCGATCCCTATTGGGGCGGTATCTATGACGCCTTCCGCCAGCCGAAGTACGCCTACTGGATGTTCCGTAGCCAGACGGCAGCCGATCTGAAGCACCCCACGGCCGAGAGTGGCCCGATGGTCTATATCATGCACGAGATGTCGCAGTGGTCGGATTCGGATGTCGTGGTCTTCTCGAATTGCGATTCGGTGCGTCTGTCGATCTATAACGGCGCCAAGTCGTGGACCAAGGCCGTTGAGCGTGGTGACCGCACGATGCCTTCGCCGCCGGTGGTGTTTGAGGATGTGTGGAACTTCTGGGAGGCCCGCTCGTACAGCTATACGAATAAGAATTGGCAGGCCGTGAATATGGTGGCCGAGGGTATCATCGACGGTAAGGTGGTCTGCACGACGAAGCGCATGCCTTCGCGCCGCTCGACCAAATTGCGCCTCTATGTCGATTGGGAGAACAAGCCTCTCGTGGCTGACGGTTCGGACTTTATCGTTGTCGTGGCCGAGGTGACGGACGATAGTGGCAATGTGCGCCGTCTGGCCAAGGAGAATATCCGCTTCACGATCGAGGGTGAGGGTGAGATCATCGGTGATCAGACGATCTACGCCAACCCGCGTCCCGTGGAGTTTGGCTCGGCACCGATCCTGGTACGCTCGACCCGCAAGGCGGGCAAGATCCGCATCAAGGCCGAGGTGGAGTTCCCCGGAACGCATGCTCCGACCCCTGCTGAGATCGAGTTTGAAAGTGTACCTGCCCAGCTGCCCTTCTGCTATGCCGATGAGGCGGTGACGGGCAAGGTAGCTGCCGGCGCTACGAATCAAGGTGGCCAGCAACTCTCGGACGAGGAGAAGCGTCGCCTGCTGGAGGAGGTGGATCGCCAGCAACAGGAGTTCGGCATCCAATAAAGCACATTGTATAAACTACTAAATAGATTAATAGAAAACGTTAAACGTCTTAAATTGTCGGTTGGAAGATGATTTTTGCCGATTGACCCCATCACAACCCGCCAGTCACTCGGAAAACCGTACTTTTGCTATCCGCAACTAATTAAACACTAACCGATAACAAGACCTATGAAACAGCTTTTCAGTACATTTTGCGCCGTCATGCTGGCTTTGCCGGCTCTGGCACAGTATCCAACGATTCCCGATTCGGTACAACAACGCGTCGATCGCCAAACGGCCGAGATCGAGCGCCTCTCGGATGAGGCGTGGGAACGAGCCTATCCGATCGTCCAGCTGGAGGAGAAGGAGTTTGGCCGCGTCTATCGCCCGTGGGCCTCGAAGCCCGAGGATCTGCCGCAGGCCAAGATTCCCGCTTTCCCCGGTGCCGAAGGTGGCGGTATGTACACCCCGGGTGGCCGTGGTGGTAAGGTGATTCTGGTCACCTCGCTGGCCGACCGTGGCCCGGGTACGTTGCGCGAGGCCTGTGAAACGGGAGGTGCCCGTATCGTGGTTTTCCAGGTGTCGGGCCTTATCCGCCTCGAGACGCCGATCAACGTACGTGCTCCCTACCTTACGATTGCCGGTCAGACGGCTCCGGGCGATGGTATCTGCGTGACGGGTGCCTCGTTCCTGATCGATACGCATGATGTGGTGATTCGCCACATGCGTTTCCGCCGTGGTGCTACGGATGTGGGCTTCCGCGACGATGCGTTGGGTGGTAATGCCGTGGGTAACGTGATGATCGACCACGTCTCGGCTTCGTGGGGTCTGGACGAGAATATGTCGCTCTATCGCCACGTCTATAATCGTGATCGCGTGACGCGCAAGGGTACGAAGATGGCCTCGACCAACGTGACGATCCAAAACTCGATCTTCTCGGAGGCGCTCGATACCTACAACCACGCCTTTGGTGCTACGCTCGGAGGTACGAACTCGATGTTCGCCCGCAACCTCTTTGCCTCGAACATCTCGCGTAACTGCTCGGTGGGTATGGGCGGAGGTTTCAACTACGTGAACAACGTGGTTTTTAACTGGTGGAACCGTTCGGTCGATGGTGGTGGCCCGCGCTGCTGGTGGAACATCATCGGCAACTACTACAAGCCCGGTCCGATCACCCCCGAGGGTGAGCCGATCTCGTGGCGCATTGCCAAGGTGGAGTCGGGTCGCAGCCCGATTGCCGGTGCACGTCGCTTCGGAAAGGTGTTCGCTATGGGTAATAAGGTAGAAGGCAATGAGGCGATTACGGCCGATAACTGGGCGGGTGGCATTCAGGTCGAGGAGTATGAACTGACGCAGCAGTATGTGGATCAGATTCGCGCCCGCAAACCCTTCGAGATGGCTCCTGTTTCGATTCTTGCAGCCGATGACGCTTATGCGTTCGTGCTCGAGTATGCCGGTGCTTCGTTCCCGAAGCGTGATGCCGTGGATGAGCGCGTCGTGAAGCAGGTGAAGACGGGCAAAATCTTCTACGCGAAGGATGCCCAGCCCTACGAAATGCCCTACGTGAAGCGTCGTCTGCCCGCCGATTCGTATAAGCAGGGCATCATTACCAACCCGCAGCAGGTGGGTGGTCTGCCGACCTACAAGGAGAAGCAGGCACCGCTCGATAGCGACTGCGACGGTATGCCCGATAAGTGGGAGACGAAGTATGGCCTTGATCCGCACGATGCGTCGGATGCCAACGGCGATCTCTCGGGTGACGGCTACACGAACATCGAGAAGTATATCCACGGTATCGATCCGACCGTAAAGGTGGATTGGAGCAACCTGGATAACAACAAAGATACGTTGCTGGGTCGTAAGAGCCTGCTGTAACCGAAGAACTAACTAATACTAAATAACAAAAGCTATGAAAAAGATTTTGATTTCGATGTTGGCCGCCGTGATGGCTTTGCCTGTCATGGCGCAGTATCCCGACATTCCTGATTCGATCAACCGCCGCGTTGCGCGCGAGCAGGCTGAGTTGGCTCCGATCCGCAAGAAGACATGGGAGGATGCCTACAAGGTGATCCAGCAGGAGGAGAAGGAGTTTGGTCGCGTGTATCGTCCCTGGGCCTCGAAGCCCGAGGATCTGCCGCAGGCCAAGATCCCCGCTTTCCCCGGTGCCGAGGGTGGTGGTATGTACACCCCGGGTGGCCGTGGCGGTAAGGTCTTTGTGGTAACGTCGCTGGAGGATCGTGGCCCCGGTACGTTCCGTGAGGCTTGCGAGGCCGGTGGTGCCCGTATTGTGGTATTTAACGTGTCGGGTGTGATTCGCCTGAAGTCGCCCATCGAGATTGATGCGCCCTACATCACGATTGCCGGTCAGACGGCTCCGGGTGATGGCGTCTGCGTAACGGGTGCTTCGGTACACATCAATACGCACGACGTGATTATTCGCCACATGCGTTTCCGTCGTGGTCAGACCGACGTGGCTTACCGTGACGATGCACTGGGTGGCAATGCCGTGGGTAACGTGATGATCGACCACGTTTCGGCTTCGTGGGGTCTGGACGAGAATATGTCGATCTACCGCCACGTCTACAACCGTCAGGCCGACGGCCGTGGCGAGAAGCTCCCCGCTGTGAACGTGTCGATCCAGAACTCGATCTTCTCGGAGTGCCTCGATATGTACAACCACGCATTTGGTGCTACGATCGGTGGTCACAACTCGACCTTCGCCCGCAACATCTTTGCTTCGAACATCTCGCGTAACTGCTCGATCGGTATGAACGGCTCGTTCAACTTCATCAACAATACGGTCTTTAACTGGTGGAACCGTTCGGTGGATGGTGGTGACCACTCGAGCTACATGAACATCATCGGTAACAACTACAAGCCCGGCCCGATTACCCCGGCCGATAAGCCCATCGCATGGCGTATCGTGAAGGTGGAGAATGGCCGCGACAAGTCGAACCGCGACAAGTGGGGTCGTGCCTTCGTAACAGGTAACAAGACCTGGGGTAATGCCGAGGTAACGGCTGACAACTGGAAGGGTGGCGTGATGGCCGGCGATAAGTTCGTGACGACTGCCGAGCCCGAGCTGATGAAGGAGGTTCGCTCGCTGAAGCCCTACGCGATGGCTCCCGTATCGATTCTCTCGGCCGAGGATGCCTATACGTATGTACTCGACTGCGCCGGTGCTTCGCTGCCAAAGCGTGACGCCGTGGATAAGCGTATGGTGAAGCAGGTGAAGACGGGTAAGATCTTCTATGCCAAGGATGCCAAGGAGCACCAGCCGCTCTACGTAAAGCGTCGTCTGCCCGCCGATTCGTACAAGCAGGGTATCATTACCGATCCACAGCAGGTGGGTGGTCTGCCCGAGTACAAGGGTAAGCCCTACGTGGATACGGATCAAGACGGTATGCCCGACAAGTGGGAGAAGAAGTATGGTCTGAATCCGAACGATGCTTCGGATGCCAACGGCGACCTCTCGGGTGACGGCTACACGAATATCGAGAAGTATATCAACGGTATCGACCCGACGGTGAAGGTGGATTGGACGAATCTGGATAACAATCACAATACGTTGGTTAAGAGCCTGTTCTAAAAACGATTGATACATATGAAGAAGCTACTTTTTACGCTTCTCGGTATGGCGGGTTTGTGCTGCACGGAGGTTGTGGCACAACCCGCTTTTCCTATTAGCGTAGCGGAAGGAAAGTTGCAATATGCCACCACGCGGAGCGGGGATCGCATCCTCGATTTCTCCTATTGCGGTTACCGCAATTCGAGCGTGGCAATTCCCGATGCGGAGGTGGTCTATACGCTTTCGCCCTCGGAGCACGATAGCTTTACGATCCAGGGTCATATCGATGCGCTGGCAGCTCGTCCGATCGGGGAGAACGGCCTGCGCGGTGCGATTCTCCTAAAGGAGGGTACCTATTACCTCGATGAGCCGCTCCGCATGACGGCCTCGGGTATCGTGTTGCGTGGTGAAAGCAAAGAGAAGACGGTGCTCGTGAAACGTGGTGTGGATCGCGGTGCCGTGATCTATATTGAGGGTGCGGATGATCGTACGTTTGGCGACGCAACCGACCTAAAGATCGATTACCTCCCCGTGGGTACGAAGACGTTTGAAGTGGCCTCCGTGGAGGGGCTGCAGGTAGGTCAGATGGTGCTCGTCGAGCAGCAGCCCGTAGCGCATCCGCGCGGACGGGATGTGGAGGTGACGGAGGAGCTGAAGCGTCAGCTCGGCCCGGGTAATATCCGCATCGGTTGGGATCGCACGATTACGGCCATCGAGGGCAATCGCGTGACGTTGGACGACGCCCTGACAATGGGGCTCGGCCTGCGTCCTGTGGTGCTGAAGCCCTATACGTGGGCAGGTCGTATCGACGAGTGCGGTGTCGAGCATCTGACGATCGTCTCGGATTACGATGAGGCCTATCCGCTCGACGAGAACCACGCTTGGACGGGCGTCTGGATCAACAACGCGGAGGATTGCTGGGTGCGTCAGGTCGATTTTCGACAGCTGGCCGGCTCGGCAGTGGCCGTACAGCGCGAGGCGCGCCGTGTGACCGTTTCGGATTGCCAGTCGTTTGATCCCGTGTCGGAGATGGCCGGTTCGCGTCGAAGAACCTTCTTCACGCTCGGTCAGCATACGCTCTTCCTGAGTTGCTACTCGGAGCATGGCCAGCACGACTTCTCGGCCGGTATTAACGCGCCGGGCCCGAATGCCTTTGTGCAGTGCGACAGCTACCTCTCGACGGGCTTTAGCGGCTCGACAGGTTCGTGGGCTTGCGGTCTGTTGTTCGACATCGTCAATATTAACGGCCACGACCTCTCGTTCAAGAGCCTTGACCGTACGCATGCCCGTGCTGGGTGGAATACGGTGAACAGCGTCGCTTGGCAGTGTACGGCGGCCGGTATCGAGTGCTACGCCCCCGTGGGCTACGGCATGAACTACGCCAACGGCTCGTGGGCAACGATGTGCGGCAATGGCGTGATGACCAACTCGGATGAATTCGTGAAGCCCTACAGCTTGTTCCGTGCCCAGCTCGCGGAGCGTATCGGCGCTGACAAGGCGCAGCAGATTACGCGCATCTACGACCGCGACACGAATGCTACCTCCAGCCCGACGATCGAACAGGCGGTGATGTTGGCTAAGCAGGCCTATGAGCCGCGCATGACGATCCCGATGTGGATTGCCCAAGCCCCCTTTACCGCCTCGGTGGAGGATAATGGTCAGCAGGCGATGTTGGCCCAGGTGGATAAGGCCGAGCGCATGGTGGATTACGCCGTGAAGAATGGACGTTTGACGGGCGACGGTAAGCTGCTGGTCGGTGGTCGTCAGAATGTGCGCTGGTGGAACGGTAACCTTGAGTATGATCAGCTGGAGAAGGCGACCGACCATGTGACCCGCTTTGTCCCCGATCGTGAGGGTCAGGGTTTGACGGACCGCATCGACGATGTGGTGGCCAATATGAAGGAGCGCGGTGTGCTGTTGCTCGATCATAACTATGGCCTTTGGTACGATCGTCGCCGTGATGACCATATCCGCGTGCGTCGTCGTGATGGCGATGTTTGGGCTCCGCATTACGAGCAACCCTTTGCCCGTTCGGGTGAGGGTCAGGGTTGGGACGGCATGTCGAAGTACGACCTGACGAAACCCAACACCTGGTATTGGAGCCGTCTGAAAGAGTTTGCTGAGAAGGCTTCGCGTGAGGGGCTGCTGCTCTTCCATCAGGATTATTTCCAGCACAACATCATCGAGGCGGGTGCACACTGGGTCGATTCGCCTTGGCGTACGCCCAACAACATCAATAATACGGGCTTTGCCGAGCCGACGAATTTTGCCGGCGACAAGCGTGTTTTTGTGGCTGACATGTTCTACGATGTAAGTCACCCCGCGCGTCGTCCTTTGCACCGTGGCTATATCCGTATGTGCCTCGAGCAGTTGGCCGATTATCCCAATGTCGTGCACCTAGTGAGCGAAGAGTACACCGGTCCGCTGCACTTCGTCGAGTTTTGGCTCGATTGCATCGCCGAGTGGGAGGCCGAGACGGGCAAAGAGGCGCTGATCGCCCTATCGGCTACGAAGGATGTGCAGGACGCCATCTTGCGCGATCCTGTCCGCTCGAAGGTGGTCGATATCATCGATATCCGCTATTGGCACCACCGCTCGGACGGTACGACCTACGAGCCCGAAGGTGGTGTGAGCATGGCTCCGCGTCAGTATGCACGTAAGATCAAGGTCGGTACGATCGATTTTGCCTCGACCTACCGTGCCGTGAGCGAGTACCGCGCAGCCTATCCCGAGAAGGCGGTGACCTTCTTTGCGCAAAGCTACCCGGCCTATGGTTGGGCAATTCTGATGGCGGGTGGTTCGTGTCCGACGCTCCGTGTCGAGAACGAGCGCCTGCTGGCTGCTATCCCGCAGATGACCGAGACGGTGAAGGATGAGACGAGCTATCGCCTGATGGGCGAAAAGGGTGGTCTTGTCTATCTGCCCGAGGCTGCTTCAGTGACGGTCGCACTGCCGAAGGGCAGCTACACGCTCCACGCGGTCGATATGAATACGGGTGCTACGAAGCGTCTTGTCAAGCAGCACAAGAGCACCACGCCGCTCCTCCTCAACCGTGCAGGGTTGTATTGGATCGAGAAAACGAAGTAACGAATGCGTTTTAGTCGCGGCAAAGGCTGCCCCATACGGGACAGCCTTTGTTGTTTGTTCACCCGAAAAAACAAAAGAATACCCCGACATTGATGCTCGAATGTCGGGGCGCCCATTTAATTAATAAAATCCCACTTCAATTAACCAAATGTTGTAGTATAAAGAGCGCAGTTTTTCGCAGAGATCTTGTAATTTTTTTTGTTGATACTACAAATTTAGTAAATAAATTGAGCCGTGCAAGTCGGGATCGGTGAATCGCCCAAATTGGAGGGCCAATCGACCTACCTGCGACCGAATTCGCGTTGCGAGGCTTTGTTTAAGCGAATGCCCACGTTGAACGTAAAGTAGCGACCGTAGGAGGGTTGCCAGCGTTGCAGTTCGTAATCGGCATAGGTGGTCGAGGTGAACGACGAACCGCGATTCAATAGGTCGTAGGCTGCTACACCCACGATCACACGCCCCTTTGCGAGCGAGCAACCCAGCATGGCGTTGAGCATCTGGGTGGTCGTGTCTTTTCCCGTATCGGTGAGGTAGTGGTTGTGAGCCAGGTTGTAGTTGAGGTAGAGTTGCATCACCTTCAGGAACCGAATCTCGGCCATTGCCGAGGCGGTCTGGTAGATGTAGCGATTCGGCGCACCGATCGTGTTCTCGACGTGCGAATAGGAGGTCGAGGAGTGGATCGAGAGGCGGAGGTGCTGCGATTGCGTGCCACCGAGCGAGAGCGTGAGGGTCGGCTGCTGCTGGCGCGAGATGTTCTTTTGGTCCTCGATATAGGTGGGTTGGCAGTTGTAGTTGTAGCGCAGCATGGCGACGAAGGTCGATTTGAGGGGCGCGATGCGCTGGCTGAACGTGACGTTACCCGCAAGCGAATAGGTGCCCGAAATATTCTCGTAGGTGTAGAGCGTACTACCAGCCGGAGCCATGTAATCCCACTTTTCGAGCAGTGTCGCCTCATCGAAATAGTACGAACGCTGGGTGATTTGGTTGGGATTGATCGTTGCCGAGAGGTTGAATGTCAGGTTACTGCCGTTGGTCGTAACTTTACCCGGATAGGAGAGGGTAATGTTGTGGCGGATGTTCTGCTTGAGGAACGGGTTACCACTCTGCAAGAGGAGCGGATTGCTGTTGTCGATCCGGTCGCGCAGCTGCTCCACCGAGGGGAGTTGGACCGAGGTGGAGTAGTGCAGGAGGTTGATTCTGCGCCCGTGGCGTACCAGGGTTAGTTGCAGCGAGGGAAGCCACGATACGAATCGCTCACGGTATTGCAACTCTTCGGGGTAGAATTCATCCTTGTTCATCTGCGCCGAACGTACGTCCATAATGGCGTTGAGGCGGAACAACGAGGAGTTGATGCGGAAGGCGAAGCGACCCGAATGGGTGCTGTAATCGTGGGTGTAGTTGTAGGTGTTCGTCGGGTCGATCTCGACGATCGGGTCGAACGTGTTGAGGGCTGTCTGGCGTGTGCGACTACGCTCGTAATCATATTGATAGGAGGCGAATAGCTCCATGCGCATACCCTCGGTTTCGTAGATGTCTTTCATCAGGGAGAACTCGGCGTTGTACGTTTCGCGCGGGCCGATGTAGTCGGTCTCCAACACGCGCTTATCCTGCGTCAAGGTGTCGATGCGCCAGCCGGCACGATCCGAGCGTGAGATGGTTGAATTGAGCGACATATAAGGGCGTACAATCTTCGGGTTATCCCATTGGTAGTTGAGGTTGTTCTTGATCGTATAGCTCGTCGTCCGGTTCTGCTCGATCACCTCGGTGCGTTGGTCGAGCGTCTCGCTGCGGTTGGCAATCTGTTGCGAAGAGCCGCTCGAGGGGGTACTGTAGGAGAACTCGTTGCGCGAGGAGAATTGGTGTCGGCCGCCCGGGTGGATCAGGCCGTAGAGCTTGACTGTATGCGTACCGCCCGAGCTGTGCGAGGAGGTCGTGTCGGTGTAGATGCGGGCGGGGGTGTTCTCCGTGGCGAAGTAGTGACGCATGGAGGCCGAACCGCTGTGGGTGTAGTTGTTGTCGTAGGCATAGCTGAGGTCGAGCACCTGCCCTTCGCGGCGACTCTTACCCCAAAGGCGTGAGAAGGAGATCATCGCATGGTGCTGCTCGACGTAGCGACCGGCTGCCACGCGATTGCGCAGGATGTCGCGCAGGCGGTTCGACGAGCGGCCGATGTTGTTCGTGTAGCCATCCACCGAGAGTTGCACCTTCTCTGAGAAGAGGTTGGCCGTCAGACCGACACCGTAGCGATGGCGCAACGAGCCATCCTCCCGGCGGTTCATGTCAAGGCCCCAGGCCCCGAGGAAATAGCCGTCGAACATCGACTTGAAGTCGCGCTTGGTGCGGATGTTCATCACCTTCTGTTTCTCGGCAAAGCGCCGATTTTGGCGGATTTCGTCATCCGTTGCCTCGTCGTAGACCTCCAGCTTGGCTACATCGCCGGCCAGCAGGGTGTTGAGCGCGGCTGCCGGGTTTTCGCCAAAGATGGTGCGCCCGTTGACATAGATGCGAGCCAGCTTTTCGCCCTGAATCGTAACGGTGCCACCCTCGTCCACCTCGACTCCGGGGAGCTGTTCGAGCAGGCGGAATGCCTCGTCACCCTCCATTGTGCGGAGGGCTGTTGCGTTGTAGACCAGCGTATCGCCACGTTGCGAAACGAGGCGGGCACGTCCTTCAACGACCACCTGATCGATCTCCTGTGCGGTAGGCTTGAGATAGATGCGTAACGGACGCTGAATGCCGAAACGCGGAGCGATGCGGACGGAGTCGCGCTTGTAGGTCTCGTAACCCAGGTAGGAAACCTCGACGCGTACGTAGCCGGCGGTGACACGTTTTAGGTAAAACAGGCCTTGGTAATCGGTTGTCGTGTGGAGCGTATCACGGGGCGAGATCACCGTCACCACAGCCCCCACCAACGCTTGGCGTCGTTGTACGATATCCTGCACGGCGGCATCATCCCACACCTGTCCGCTCAAAGGTCCATAATCGACTTGTCCCCACGACGGCAGTAGCGATCCGAAGGTAAAACATAGAGGCATCAAGTATTTGAAAAGTAATTTCATGGTAGTGTGTGATTGGTACTACAAAATTAACAGAATGAACGGTTTTTGATGCTGGAGCGGGGGTGAATCGGCTGAACGGGGAGGTTAATTGACCGATTGGCGTGTTAAAAATGACAGAAATTAGGCAAAAAGTGAAAGATTGTTGGCTTTTGTCATGAAATACGCGCGCGAAAACGAGGGTTTGTCGGAAAATAATTGCTATCTTTGTGTGCCTAAAAGCGAAAATATCAAAAATCAAGATAATCAATTTATAAAAACCATGGAAAACAAACTGCAACAATTGACCCAGAAACTGTACGAAGAGGGTCTGGAGAAGGGTCGCTCGGAGGCTGAAAAGTGCGTAGCCGAGGCCCAGGAGAAGGCTGCAAAAATTATCGCCGACGCCCGCAAGGAGGCTGAGGAGATCATCCGCAAGGCGGAGGACAAGGCCGATGACGTAGCCAAGAACACCGCAACGGAGATCGCCCTGGCCGGTAAGCAGGCTGTAGCCCGCATCAAGTCGGAGATCGCTTCGCTGATCGTATCGAAGACGACCTCGGCAGGCGTAAAGGCGGCTACGATGGATGCCGCTTTCCTGAAGGAGATGCTCCTCTCGGTAGCCAAGAATTGGAACGGCGCTTCGGCCGGTAAGGTAGAGCTCAAGGCACTGCTGCCCGAGGCTCAGCGCACGCAGCTTGATGGTGCTTTCGAGAAGGCTGCCAAGGAGCTCTTGAAGGAGGGTATCGAGGTTGGTTACTCGAAGGAGGTGAAGAGTGGCTTCCGCGTTTCGGAGAAGGAGGGTGGCTACTACATCTCGTTCGCCGATGCCGACATCGAGGCACTCATCTCGGAGTACCTGCGCGAGAAGGTTTCGAACATGCTCTTCGGAGCCTAATCACAGGAGCATGTTTGCAACGAATTACTATACGTTAGTCGCCGGCTTTCGCGAGTATGCACTCGATGCAGACCGCAAAGGCTTTGACGCGCTGGAGATCCGCTCGGAGGTGATGGAGAACCTCGAGCAGCAGGATCGTCGCGCGGTGGAGCTGCTCTACGGCTACTACGATTGCGAGAACCTCTCGGCAGCCCGTGCCGGCCGTACGGCCCACAACGCACTGGGTAACCTGAGCCGCGAGGAGATCGAAGCCGAGTTGCAGAACCCGAGCCGTCTGCCCGAGGCCCTGCAGCAGGTGATCCGCGCTTACGCCGACCCGGAGGGGGAGGATGCCGAGCAGGTGGATACCACGCAGCGCTTCGAGAAATCGCTCTTCTCGGCCTACTATGCGTTGGCTGCCAAGTCGTCGTGCCGCTTCCTCAAGGAGTGGAGCGCCTTTGACCGCAACCTGCGTAATGTCTCGGCTGCCATCTCGGCCCGCGAGCTGAATCGCCCGATCGAGGAGGTGACCGTAGGCGAGGGTGAGATCGTAGAGCAGTTGCAGAAGAGCTCGGCGTCGGACTTCGGTCTGCGTGGCGAATTGCAGTACCTGGATGCCGCTATCGCCGCCATCGCCGATGAGCAGAACCTCGTCGAGAAGGAGCACAAGATCGACCTGATTCGTTGGAATGAGGCGTCGGAGCTCTCCTCGTTCGACTATTTTGACATCAATGCCGTGATCGCCTACCTGGTTCGCGTGAACCTCGTGGCACGCTGGTCGATGCTCGATCCGCAGCGTGGTCGCGAAATGTTCGACCGCCTGATGGCCGAGCTCGATGGCAAGGATATGATCAATAAACAATAACAAAATACAGATGAAAACTACAGGACGTGTAAACGGTATCATCTCGAACATCGTGATCGTGAAGGCTGACGGCGCCGTCGGCCAGAATGAGATCTGCCATGTGTACGTAGGTGATACGAAGATGATGGCCGAGGTCATCAAGGTCGTAGGCGATGACGCCTATGTCCAGGTTTTCGACTCGACGCGCGGTCTGAAGATCGGCGACAAGGTCGAATTCGAGGGTCACATGCTCGAAGCAACGCTGGCCCCGGGTATGCTCTCCAAGAACTACGATGGTCTGCAGAATGACCTCGAGAAGATGGAGGGTCTGTTCATTGATCGCGGTTCGCTGACCGACCCGATCGACTACGATTCGACGTGGGAGTTCACGCCGCTGGCCAAGGCCGGTGATAAGGTTTCGGCCGCATCGTGGTTGGGCGAGGTAAAGGAGCAGTGGATCAACCACAAGATCATGGTTCCGTTCGTGATGACGGGCACCTATACGGTGAAGAGTGTCGTGAAGGCCGGTACCTACAAGGTGACCGATACGGTGGCCGTGGTGACCGACTCGGAGGGTACGGAGTACCCGATCACGATGGTGCAGAAGTGGCCCGTAAAGCAGGCTATTCGCGCCTATACCGAGAAACCCCGTCCGTCGCGTGTGATGGAGACGGGTGTTCGTGCTATCGATACCTTCAACCCGCTGGCCGAGGGTGGTACGGGCTTTATCCCGGGTCCCTTCGGTGCCGGTAAGACGGTGCTTCAGCACGCCATCTCGAAGCAGGCCGAGGCCGAGGTGATCATCATCGTAGCGTGTGGTGAGCGTGCTAACGAGGTGGTGGAGATCTTCAAGGAGTTCCCCGAGCTTGTTGACCCCCGCACGGGCCACAAGCTGATGGAGCGTACGATCATCATCTGCAACACCTCGAACATGCCCGTGGCTGCCCGTGAGGCATCGGTTTATACGGGTATGACGATCGGTGAGTACTACCGCGCCATGGGTCTGAAGGTGCTCGTAATGGCCGACTCGACGTCGCGTTGGGCACAGGCCCTGCGTGAGATGTCGAACCGTCTGGAGGAGCTTCCGGGTCAGGACGCCTTCCCGATGGACCTTTCGGCAATTATCTCGAACTTCTACGCCCGCGCCGGTCTGGTGAAGCTGACGAATGGTGAGACGGGTTCGGTAACCTTCCTCGGAACGGTATCGCCCGCCGGTGGTAACCTCAAGGAGCCGGTAACCGAGTCGACGAAGAAGGCAGCCCGCTGCTTCTACGCCCTCTCGCAGGGTCGTGCCGACTCGAAGCGTTATCCCGCTATCGACCCGCTGGACAGCTACTCGAAGTACCTGGAGTATCCCGAGATCCGCGAGTACCTCGATGAGCACATCGAGAAGGATTGGGTAGATGCCGTGTATGAGGGTAAGACCTTCGTGCAGCGCGGTAAGGAGGCCAACGACCAGATCAACATCCTCGGTGACGACGGTGTACCCGTAGAGTACCACGAGCGTTTCTGGAAGTCGGAGCTGCTGGACTTCGTGATCCTGCAGCAGGATGCCTTCGACGATATTGATGCCAACTGCCCGATCGAGCGTCAGCAGATGATGTACAAGATGGTGCTGGAGATCTGCCGCCGCGACTTCACCTTCACGGACTTCGAGCAGTGCTCGCAGTTCTTCAAGGGTCTGATCAACCTCTTCCGCCAGATGAACTACTCGGAGTGGAAGTCGGAGAAGTTCGAGCAGTACAAGCAGCAGATTGAGCAGTATGTAAGTGAAAAATCGAAATAAGCCATGACAACACGCGCATTTCAAAAGATATACACCAAGATCGACAACATCACCAAAGCAACGGTGACGTTGCGCGCCGAGGGCGTGGGCAACGATGAGCTGGCTACCGTGGGCGGTAAGCTGGCGCAGGTGGTAAAGATTATGGGTCAGAACGTGACCCTGCAGGTATTTGCCGGTACGGAGGGTATCGCCACCAACTCGGAGGTGATCTTCCACGGTGAGCCCCCGAAGCTCAAGGTGTCGGACAACCTGGCCGGTCGCTTCTTCAACGCTTATGGTGAGCCGCTCGAGGGTGGTGAAGCCGTAGAGGGTGAGGCTCGCGAGATCGGTGGCCCGACCGTGAACCCCTTTAAGCGTCTGCAGCCTTCGGAGCTCATCGCTACGGGTATTGCCGGTATCGACCTCAACAACACGATCGTAACGGGTCAGAAGATCCCCTTCTTCGCCGACCCCGACCAGCCTTACAACGCCGTAATGGCCAATGTGGCCCTGCGTGCAAAGGCCGATAAGATCATCCTGGGCGGTATGGGTCTGACGAACGACGACTTCCTCTACTTTAAGTCGGTGTTCGAGAACGCCGGTGCCTTGGACCGCATCGTATCGTTCGTAAACACGACCGAGAATCCCCCCGTAGAGCGTCTGCTGGTGCCCGATATGGCGCTGACGGCTGCCGAGTACTTCGCCGTGGATAAGGGCGAGAAGGTGCTCGTGCTGCTGACCGATATGACCCTCTACGCCGATGCCCTGGCCATCGTGTCGAACCGTATGGACCAGATTCCGTCGAAGGACTCGATGCCCGGTTCGCTCTACTCGGATTTGGCCAAGATCTACGAGAAGGCCGTACAGCTCCCCAACGGCGGTTCGATCACGATTATCGCCGTGACGACCCTCTCGGGTGGTGATATTACGCACGCTATTCCCGATAACACGGGTTACATTACCGAGGGTCAGTTGTTCCTGCGTAACGACTCGGATACGGGTAAGGTGATCGTTGACCCGTTCCGTTCGCTGTCGCGTCTGAAGCAGCTCGTAATCGGTAAGAAGACGCGCGAGGACCACCCGCAGGTGATGAATGCCTGCGTACGTCTGTATGCCGATGCCGCCAACGCCAAGACGAAGCTCGAGAACGGTTTCGACCTCTCGGACTACGACGAGCGTGCCCTGAAGTTTGCCCGCGACTACTCGCGCAAACTGCTGGCTATCGACATCAATATCGAGATCACCGAAATGTTGGATACGGCCTGGGAACTCTTCTCGGAGTACTTCACGAAGGAGGAGGTTGCCATCAAGGCCGAGCTGATCGAGAAATACTGGAAAGCATAAGCTAACATGGCAATCAAATTTCAATACAACAAGACCTCGCTCGGTGAACTGGGCAAACAGCTCAAGATGCGCCAGAAGGCTCTTCCGACCATCAAGTCGAAGGAGTCGGCTCTGCGCTCCGAGGTGAAACGAGCGAAGGATACAGCAGCCGACTTTAGTCGTCAACTCGAGGCCCTCAAGGCCGAGTATGACTACATGGTCGCGCTCTGGGGCGAGTTTGATTGTACGCTGGTACGCATTGCCGATGTGGAGCTCACGGAGCAGAAGATCGCCGGTGTGCGTACACCCGTTTTGCAGGAGGTGAAATTCGAGCGCAAGGCTTACGATCTCTTCTCGTCGCCCGTCTGGTATGCTGACGGTGTGGCGGTGTTGGAGCGTATGGCCCGCCTCGGTATCGAGTTCGAGGTCTACAATCGTAAGATGGAGCTCTTGGACTACGCCCGCCGCAAAACCACACAGAAGGTAAACCTCTACGAGAAGGTGCAAATCCCGGGGTATGAGGATGCCATTCGTAAAATCAAACGCTTCATGGAGGACGAGGAGAATCTCTCGAAATCTGCCCAGAAGATTGTGAAAACCAAACAACAGCAAGCCGGGGAGGGCTCGACGTTATGATCGCAAAAATGTCGAAATACAACTTTGTGCTCTATGCCGCACAAAGCGAAGATTTTGTAGCCCATCTGCGTGAGTTGGGTTTGGTTGATATCACTACGACCGGTTGGGAGCCCTCGGAGGAGGACCGTCAGCTGATTCTCGACATCGAGGGTCTGCAGAAGGCCGAAGAGCAGCTCGCCCGCTGGAAGGAGGATGAGGAGCATGCCGCGCTCAAGGGTGAAAAGTACGGCTCGGGCCTGGAGGCCTTCGAGGTGTACCAGCAGACCCAGCAGCAGGTGGCTGCGCTCAACACCGAAATCGCCCGTCTGGAGAAGGCAGCCGATGAGTTGCGTCCGTGGGGTGAGTTCGACCCCAAGAAGAGTGCCGCATTGGCCTCGCAGGGTATCCTCCTGCACTACCTCTCGACCTCGTCGAGCACCTTCGATAAGGAGGCGCAGGCGTGGGCCGAACAATACACCTTGGCGGAGATCAACCGCACGGATTCGACCGTCTGGTTTGTCGTGGTGGCTAAACCCGGGGAGGAGATCTCGATCGACGCCCAGGAGATGAAGTCGCCGACGATGGATTGCGGTGAGGCGGAGCGTCGTATCGAGGCTGCTCGTCAGGAGCTGAAGGAGTTGGATAAGACCTTCGCCCGCGTGGTGGCTACCGAACAGGAGATGAAGCGCTACAAGGCCGAGCTGCAGCGTCAGTTGCAGAGCGATCGCGTAAAGGCAACGGCTACGGAGGCTGCCGATGGCACGCTGCTCGTCATGGAGGGTTGGGCCGAGAAGGAGACCTCGGAGCAGGTGGATAAGCTCCTCGAAGAGTACCCCAATGTGGTCTACCTGAAGGAGGATCCCACGCCCGAAGATAATACGCCCGTGAAGCTCAAGAACAACCGCTTTGCACGTATCTTCGAGATGGTGGGCGATATGTACGCCCGTCCGAAGTATGGCACGTTGGACCTCACGCCCTTCTTTGCGCCGTTCTACATGCTCTTCTTCGGTATCTGTCTGAACGATGCCGGTTATGGTCTGATTCTCTTGATCGCAGGTATCGCGATGCTGATGAAGTTCAAGACCGGTATGATGAATCGTGCCGCCTGGTTTGCTACGATGTGTGCCCTGTCGACCACCCTTTTCGGTGGCTTCTGTGGCTCGTTCTTCGGTTTGAGCCTCGGTGAGTTCTTCCCCTCGATCAAGTTCTTCGACTTCCAGGGTCAGTTCTTCTCGTGGGCATTGGCCATCGGTATGATTCAGATCCTCTTCGGTCTGGCGCTGAACGTCTATATGACGATCCGTTGCTTTGGCGTGAAGTACTGCTTCTCGAGCCTCGGTTGGTTGATCGTCCTGGTGGCCGGTTCGCTGGCTGCCGGTCTGCCGATTATGAACGAGGAGTGGGTAATTCCGGGCTTTACGACCTCGTCGCCCGCCTTCTACGCCGCGATTGGTGTCGGTATGGCGTTGATGCTGCTGCTGAATACGCCGGGTAAGTTCCACAACCCGCTCATCAATGTCGGCTCGGGTCTTTGGAATCTCTACAACAACATCACGGGTCTGTTGAGTGACGTGCTGTCGTACATCCGTCTCTTCGCCATCGGTCTGTCGGGCGGTGTCTTGGCATTGGTATTCAACTCGTTGGCCGAGGGTTTTGTGCCCGAGGGTGCGAATATCGTGGTGCGCCTCCTGGTGATGATCCCGATCCTGCTCGTCGGCCACGGCATCAACCTCTTTATGTCTACGATCTCGTCGTTCGTTCACCCGATGCGACTGACCTTTGTGGAGTTCTATAAGAATGCCGGCTTCGAGATGGCTTCGCGCAATTTCGAGCCGCTGAAAAATGAAAATGATAACGAATAATCAAACAACAAACAATTAAAAAACAACAAACACTATGGAAACAACTGCATTAGTAATGGCCTATATCGGTGTAGCACTGATGGTAGGTTTGGCCGGTATCGCATCGGCTATGGGTACGTCGATCTGCGGCCAGGCTGCCGTAGGTGCCATGAAAAAGAACGGTGGCGCATTCGGTAGCTACATGATCCTCTCGGCTCTGCCGGGTTCGCAGGGTCTGTATGGCTTCGTCTGCTTCTTCATGGTTCAGGGTATGCTGGCTAACCCTTCGCTGCTGCAGGGTGCTGCTATCCTGGGTGCCGGTATCCTGGTTGGTATCGTGAACCTGGCTGCTGCCATCTACCAGGGCAAGGTCTGCGCCAATGGTATCGCCGCTATCGGTAATGGCCACGATGTGATGGGTAAGACGCTGATTCTGGCCGCTTTCCCCGAGCTCTACGCTATTCTTACGGTAGCTGCTACGTTCCTTATCTCGGGTATCGTGGGTTAATCGAGCTGGTGTAAGCAGAAAAAAGGCTGTCCATCGGGGACAGCCTTTTTTTGTCTATTCGCGTGAGCGGTTGAATCGTTGTTTAAGGCGGCGAACACCCTCGACCCCCAGAATCGTAAGCCCTGCATATTGGGTGGTTTTGGCCGCTCCGAAGAGGATAAACCACAGCACCCCTTTCGCTGCGGTTGAGATGGGAAGGGCCATCTGGGCAAATGAAAGGATGTAGCAGGGAACGCAGCACAGGAGGACGATGACGCCCGTGCGGAACGAAAACTTTGCGAGGAAGGCCTTGATGCGGTTCATGGCGCAAAGATAAGTAAAAAGAGGCGGGTGTACAACCCGAAGATTGTACACCCGCATACATGGACGCTGTCGGTCGTTTACTGGTGCTGTTCGCGCAGCAGATCCTGTACAACCTTTACAGGTGAGAAGGTCGTGATGGGCACATCTACAAAGATCGTGTTCCACTTGGCCATCGCGCCGTTCCACAGACCCGGCAACTCCTGGGCGCGCAGGTCGCGACCACCGGCCGACTTCTCCGAGATGAAGCCCGTTTCGGGATCGGTGTAGGCGGGCAGGTTGAACTTCACGCCCTTCGAGTCCTTCACTCCGCATACCAGATCTACGGGGTTGAAGTGCGTAGCCGACTTCATCAGCGGCAGATCCTCGGGAGCGATCTGGCTCGACTCGGCAATCTGCAGCGACTCCGTGCCGTCGGGATTCTTCACCCAGAACGGACCGCCACCCGGCTCACCCTCGTTGCGAACCATACCGCAGACGCGGATCGGGCGATTCAGCACCGCCTTCAGCAGGGCGATGTCATACTGCTCGGGGAGCTTCACGCAGAGACGCTTCTCGATGAACTCGGCAATCGGCTCGAGCTCGGCACCACCGACCTCCAGGGCCTTCAGGTACTCGAACGAACGCTCCTGCAGCTCGATCAACAGACCGGCCAGCATCTTCTTGCAACGTGTCGTGTCGCCACGGCGCGAGTCGGTCGTTACGTTGTCGATGTTCTTGATGAAGACGATGTCGGCATCGATATCGTTCAGGTTCTCGATCAGGGCACCGTGGCCGGCAGGGCGGAACAAGAGCGAACCGTCGTCCTGACGGAAGGGGGTATTGTCGGGATTGACGGCAATCGTGTCGGTCGAGGGCTTCTGGACCGAGAACGAGATGTCGTAGCGAATGCCGTAGCGATTCTCGTAGTAGGGGAGCTTCTCCTCCAAGAGGCTCTTGAAACCCTCCATGTGCTCGGGCGATACGGTGAAGTGGATACGGGCAACACCCTTCGTAGTGGCGTAGGCGGCACCCTCGGCCAGGTGCTCCTCAACGGCCTTGCGACCGCCATCTTCGTAGGCGTGGAAGGTCACCAGACCCTTCGGCTTAGCGCCGTAGTTCAGCCCCTCCTTCACGATGGCCGAGACGATCGTCTTGTCGTCGGCACCCTCCGGCAGCAGTGCCTTCAGCTCGGGCCAGAAGGCAAACTTCTCGATGTTTTGGATCAGTTTGTCGATACCGGCACCGCGCTTATCCTCATTGACGAACGAGAACAGCTCCTTGAACATGCGGGTTGCGGCACCCGAAGCGGGTACAAACTTGACGACAGACAGAGCCTCCTTCTCCTTCTCGTAGCGAGCTACGGCGGCATCAGCCTCCTCGATCGAGAGCACCGTCACACCATCCGAGGGCGATGCGGCGCGGACAATCTTCAGGTAGGGGAAGCCACGACGGAAATTCTCGATTTGAACCTCGACGGCCTCTTTCGTCAAGCCGTGCGCTGCAATTTGTTGCAGATCTTTTTCGGTAAACATAATTTATGGGTAGTTTTAGTGTTGGCTGCGTCTAAAATCTCTCCAAAGTTAATAAAAATTTCTAACTTTGCATTATGATTCGTGACTTTAAGGAGATAAATTTAGCTGAACGTAACAGCTTCCATGTCGAGCAGCGGGCTCGACGGCTCATCGAGTTTGAAACCGAGGAGGAGTTGATGGCGATTTTCCGCCGTGAACAGCCCGATCGGTGGATGGTCCTGTCGGGGGGTAACAATATCCTCTTTACGCAGGACTACGAGGGTTTGATCCTATCTCCTGTGTCGCAGCGCATTGAACAGCTGGATGAAAGTGCGGAGTCGATCCGCCTACGCGTAGGTGCGGGTGTCGAGTGGGATGATCTGGTGGCCTGGGCCGTGGAGCGTGATCTGTGGGGCATCGAGAATCTTTCGCTCATTCCGGGCAAGGCCGGTGCTGCACCGGTACAGAACATCGGAGCCTATGGCGCCGAGGCGAAGGATGTGATCCGCAGCGTCCGTTTTTACGACGCGGAGGCGGATTGTATGCGTACCCTCACGCGCGAGGAGTGCGTGTTCGGCTACCGCGAAAGTATCTTCAAGCAGGCGCTCAAAGGGCGTACGGTGATTACCGAGATCGAGATCGAACTCTCGAAAAAGGCGGCTCCGCGCCTCGGTTACGGAGATGTGGAACGCGAGGTGGAGCGCTTGGGCGGTGCTACGCTGCGCAACATCCGTGAGGCCATTTGCTCGATTCGCCGCTCGAAACTGCCCGATACGGCCGTGTTGGGCAATGCCGGCAGCTTCTTTAAGAATCCCGTTGTAGCACGTGTGGTGGCCGAAGAACTTTTGGCTCAATATCCCGAAATGCCGCATTACGCCACGGCCGATCCCGAGCAGGTGAAGCTGGCAGCCGGCTGGTTGATCGACCGTGCCGGGCTGAAGGGCTACCGCGAGGGTCGGGTCGGTGTGCATGAACGTCAGGCGCTGGTGCTGGTGAATCATGGCGGGGCGACGGGCGGCGAAGTGATCGCCTTGGCTCGCAAGGTGCAGGAGACGGTGAAACAAAAATTCGGCATCGAGATTGATACCGAGGTAAATATTTTGTAACGAAGAAAGCGATGGGAAAGTTGTTGGCGCAAAATTTTGAGCGTTATATCTCCGACTACGAACTCTTTACGCCGCAGGATCGGATCTTGTTGACCGTGTCGGGTGGCGTGGACTCGATGGTCATGCTTTCGCTCTTTGCCGAGGCGGGCTATCAGTTTGGTGTGGCGCACTGCAACTTCCAGTTGCGTGGTGCCGAGAGTGAGGAGGATGAGGTGCTGGTGGCTACGGAGGCGGCTCGTTTGGGCGTCCCGTTCTACAACCGCCGCTTCGAGACCGAGCGCGAAATGGAGCTCACGGGCGAGTCGATGGAGATGGCAGCGCGTCGTCTGCGTTATGCCTGGTTCCATGAGTTGTGCGAAACGGAGGGTTATACCACCATCGCGGTGGCTCACCATGCCGACGACTCGGTCGAGACCTTCTTTATTAACCTGCTGCGCGGCACAGGTCTGCGTGGCCTGACGGGGATTTCGACCCAGGTGGGGCGTATCGTGCGACCGCTGCTGTTTGCTACGCGCAAGGAGATCTTGGAGTATGCCGTGCAGCATAAGATTCCCTATCGCGAGGATTCGTCGAACCGCTCGACGAAGTACCTGCGCAATAAAATCCGTTTGGGCTTGGTACCCCGTATTCGTGAGATCAACCCTAAATTTACGTCGCTCATGCGTCGCAACATCAGCCGCCTGACCGACGCGCAACACTTCATCACGCAGGCCGTGGAGCGCATCCGTGAGGTGGCGGTCGAGCAGCGGGATGGTATTGATACCATCTTCTTGGAGCGTATCGATCCGTCGTTGCCACGAAACTTTGTCCTCTACGAGTTGCTCAATTCGGCCTATGGCTTCAAGGGCGATGTGATCGACCAGTTGTGCCATGCATTGGATGCGGAGGCGGTGGGTCGTCGCTTCTATGCACGCGACCACGTGGCCGTGGTGGATCGTGGTACGGTGATCGTCTCGCCGATCGATGCTGAGGATGGTTGCGAAGTACAGGTGCAGGAGGGTGCTTTGCGCGCCTATTGCGGTAATTCGGTGCTCTATTTCGAGACGCGCAGCATCGACCTGATCGAGGAGTTTGCGGTCCCTGCGAACCAGGCGCTGATCGATGCCGATAAGTTGCAATGGCCGCTCACGTTGCGCCGTTGGCGCGAGGGGGATTGGTTTATCCCCTTCGGCATGACGGGCAAGAAGAAACTGAGCGACTATTTGATCGACCGAAAACTCTCATTGCCGGCCAAGCAACGCCAGTTTGTGCTGCTGTCGGGCGAGGAGATCGTCTGGGTCGTGGGTGAGCGCATCGACGAAAGATTCCGCCTCGATGATAAGAGTGAAAATGTCCTTTGTATTACCCGTGAGATTGTATAGAAGATGGCAAAGAGTGCAGTAAAATTTCGCGACTCGGTGGCCGAGTTTGAGCGTTTGCAGAAGCAGATTGCGGCGCGTCAATTCTCGCCGATCTACCTCTTGATGGGCGAGGAGAGCTACTTCATCGACCGCTTGCAGGAGCAACTCGCGGATTCGATCCTCGGGGAGGCCGAGCGAGCCTTCAACCAACTGACCGTCTATGGCAAGGATAGCGATGCGGGACAGGTGGTCAATCTCTGCCGTCAGATGCCGATGATGGGGTCGTATCAGGTGGTGATTCTGAAGGAGGCGCAGCAGTTACGCCAGATCGAGAAGCTCTCCTTTTATACGCAAAATCCCTCGCCGACGACGATCCTTGTGATCTGCCACAAGGAGAAGAATGCCGACAAACGCTCCTCGTTCTACAAGGGGTGTGCAGCCAACGGCGTGGTCTTTGAGTCGGTGACGCCGCGCGACTATGAGATTGGCGCATGGCTCGAGCAATTCATTGCAGGCCGTGGCCTGAAGATCGATCGCAAGGCCCTCGTGATGCTGACCGATCACCTCGGTACGTCGATCTCGAAGATTGCCATCGAGCTGGAGAAGTTGGCCGTCTCGATGCCCGAGGGGGCAACACGCATCACGGATGCCGATATCGAGACCAACATCGGTATCTCGAAGGATTTCAATAATTTTGAGCTTTGCAAGGCGGTTGTAACGCGCGATATGGCGCGCTCGCTGATGATCGCCGACCACTTCGCCCGTAACCCGAAGGATAACCCCCTGCTGGTGACGATCATGGCCCTTTTTGGCCAATTCCGTGACCTCTTTACGGTCAATTACCTCGCCTGGCTCAGCCGTCGCAAGGGGCAGCCGATGCCCTCGGATCAGGAGCTGATGCGCATCCTGCGCAAGCCATCGCCCTTTATCGTGCAGGAGATTAAGCAGCAGACCGCCTTGTGGCCCAATAAGAAAGTCTTTGAAATTTTGGGCCTTTTGCGCGAGTATGATGCCAAGTCGAAGGGCTTGAATTCGGGTGGCGCTTCGGATGGGGAGCTGCTGCGTGAGCTGCTGCTCAAAATCTTCCTGTTGTAAACGTTTTCGTGTCCGCCATGGAGCCGTTTCTCTACCAAATAGTCCATCTCTACCAAGGACGAGCCCGCATGCTCAAGGAGCATGTGGCGCGGCTGCATCTAGCTTCGTGTGACCTCTTTGGACGTGCCTATCGCCCCGATTTGAAGCAGTTGGAGCAGCGCCTGCTTGCCGAGGTGGAGCGGGAGCGTTATCCCGATGCCGTCTCGTCGTTCGTTCGAATCGAACTGTTCGATACGGGCGAGGAGAATACCTTTGGTGTAGGCACGTCGCTCTATGCCGGCTATGCCCTGCGCAGTGTGCGTCCCGAGACGCTGTCGATCCCCTATGATCTCCCCTACGAAACGATGTCCGTGGCATCACTCTCGGCTCATGCCGTGGCGCAATGTCGGGCGCGGGCACAGGGCGCAGATGAGGCGGTGCGTGTGGATCGCGAGGGGGTGATCCGTTCGCTGGGTGAGGGGTCGATCTATGGTTTTCGGGAGGGAATTTTGGTTGCCCCGAAAACGCTCCATACGGCCACCGATGTCGCCCTGTGGGAGGCTGTTCGAGCGGCCGGTATTCCTGCCGTGCAACATCCGATTCGTTTAGCTGAGTTATCGCTCTATGATGAGCTGTTTGCCGTCGATCATCGCGGTCTTACCTCCCTGTCGAAATTGGACGAAAAGCCCCTGCCGGCCATTCGAGTAGCACGTATGGCCGAGGAGCTGGAGCGCTGGATCAGCGCGCAATAATCACATAATCAGTATATACGATTTGGGTCGAGGGGTTCGAGGTGCGAATCTCTTGGCGCAGTGCCTTGGTACCCCAACGAAAGAAGAGAAAGCGGTGCGGAATGCGGTGCACAACCTGGTGGAGCGTATCGATCGAACGAACGAAACACTGCATCGTATCGCCGCGAATGACCGCCTCGACCCGATTCCAGGGATCTGCCCAACGGAAGTGGCGTGTCGTGTCGATGATGGGTGCACGTTCGGTGCGTACGACGCGGGTCGTGTCACGAAGCGGGGCGGAGGCCGTCAGTGTGGTTTGAGTAATCTGCTTACTGACCGCTTCGACGCGCCGAAGTTTGATCTTGAGCCGCTTGAGTTGTTCGGCCTCGGCCTGATAGAGCCGTTTGAACTCGGCGCAATCGAGGCGTAGAACCTCGCAACGGGAGGTGAGCGAATCGTGTTGCGCGGTGAGTGTCTCGATGCGGTTGAGTAGACCGTGTCGGTCGCTTTGCAGGCGCTCTGCGAGGCGACGATAGTGGTGGGTGGAGAGCCCCGAGAGGAGCAAGAGCAGTAGTGTGAAGAGAAGGAGTTTGGTTTTCATGTGTAGGGTTTTATTTTTTTAGACAAAGATAAGGGGCCAAAAAGGGGAAAGTGTCTAAATTTTGCCGACAAAAAAGCGCGTGATTTATAAAAACTTCTTACCTTTGTCTATTATGGAAAGAACTGCAATTTTCCCCGGGTCGTTTGACCCCTTTACGCGCGGCCATGCCGCCATTGTCGAGGAGTCGTTGAAACTCTTTGACCATATCATCATCGGCATCGGCAACAACTCGATGAAACACGGGCTGTTGTCGGTCGAGAACCGCAAACGCCTCATCGACGATGTCTATCGCGACAACCCGCGTGTCGAGGTGCGCATCTACCACGGGCTGACGGGCGAGTTTGCTGAGGAGGTGGGTGCCGTGGCAATTATCCGCGGCGTGAGAAATACGACCGACTTCGAGTATGAGCGCACGATGGAGGCGACGAACCACCGCATCTATCCCGAGTTGACGACCGTCATGTTGTTCACCCCCGCCCCCGTGGCCGATATTGCCTCCTCGACGGTGCGTGAGGTGTTGTCGTTTGGCCGCTCGGTGGAGGAGTTCCTGCCCGAGGGGATCGACATTGCCGACTATTTGAAAGATTAACCATCAAAAATTAAGATAACGCTATGGAATTTACTGCTGAAATGATCGCCGGCTTTTTGGGTGGCGAGATTGTAGGAGATAAGAATGCGGCCGTTTGGACCGTCTCGTCGATCGAGGAGGGTAAGAAGGGTTCGCTGGCCTATTTGACCAACCTCAAATACGAAGAGTTTCTCTACACGACGGGCGCGTCGATCGTCTTGTGCGACAAGTCGTTTGAGCCGAAGCAGGAGGTGCCTGCCACGCTCGTAAAGGTGGATAACGCCGCCGAGTGCATCGTCAAGCTGTTGCAGATGTATGCCGCCTCGAAGCCCCGCCGCAAGGGTATCTCGGAGCGCGCTTCGGTAGCCGAGGGTGCTGTGGTCGAGGGCGAGACGTATGTGGGTGACTTTGCCGTTATCGAGCGTGGTGCGAAGGTGGGTGCCAACTGCCAGATCTACCCCCAGGTCTATATCGGTGAAGGTGTGACGATTGGTGAGGGTACAACGCTCTACGCCGGCGTGAAGATCTACGAGGGTTGCCACATCGGTAAGAACTGCATCCTGCACGCAGGGGCGGTGATTGGTGCCGATGGTTTTGGTTTTATGCCCAATGCCGAGGGAGGCTTTGATAAGATTCCGCAGCTCGGCAATGTCATTATCGAGGACGATGTGGAGATCGGTGCCAACACCTGTATTGACCGCGCCAAGACCGACTCGACGATCATCCGTCGCGGTGTGAAACTCGATAACCTGATCCAGATCGGCCACAACGTGCAGATCGGCGAGAATACCGTTTCGTCGGCACAGACCGGTATTGCCGGCACGTCGAAGGTGGGTAAGAACTGCTTCCTGGCAGGTCAGGTGGGTATTGCCGACCACGTAACGATCGGTGACCGCGTGATGGTCGGCTCGAAGAGTGGTCTGGATAAGAATGTGCCCGATGGCGAGATTCGTTTCGGCTATCCCGCCCTGCCCGGTATGCAGTACCACCGTGCAGCAGCCGTCTTTAAGCGTCTGCCCGAGCTGGATCGCACGGTACGCCAGTTGGAGAAAGAGATGAAAAACCTTAAAAACGAATAAGCAAATGAAGAAGATGATGTTTGGTGTGCTGGCTATGGCCGCACTGGTTGGTTGCTCGACGCAACCCAAGTTTACGATCTCGGGCCAGGTAGAGGGCGTGGAGAAGATGTACCTCATGGAGCGTGTAGATGGCGAATTTGCTGTCCTTGATTCGGTGGCTGTGGAGCATGGCACCTTTGAAATGACGGGTTGCGCGGCCGAGCCGAAGCAACTCTATATTAGCAGCCAGACGGCTCTGCGCGGTGCTGCGGTGGCTGTTCGCTTCTTTGCAGAGGAGGGTGAGATTATGCTTACGAAGACGGAGGATGATTATGTGGCTTCCGGTACGCCCGCTAACGATGCAGTGGTTGCCTATGGTGAGGTCGTAGGTCCGCTGATGGCCGAGTATCGTGAGGCTACGCCCGAGCGTCGTGCCGAGATTGAGGCTGCTTATGAGGCTGCCCAGCAGGAGGCTTTGGAGCAGAACAAAGATAATCTCTTCGGTGTGCAGATGCTGCAGAGTGCCGCTTATGGCATGGCCGGTGCCGAGCTTAAGGCTGCCATTGAGTCGTTTACGCCCGAGATGCAGGCTGCGAAGCTGATGCAGCCCATCGCCGAGATGGCCGAGAAGAAGATCAAGACCGATATCGGTCAGCCCTATATCGATTTCGAGCAGGCCGACAAGGAGGGTACGATGGTATCGCTCAAGTCGGTGATCGAAAACCCTGCCAATAAGTATGTCCTCGTTGATTTCTGGGCTTCGTGGTGCGGTCCCTGCATGGCCGAGGTGCCGGCTTTGAAGGCTGCCTATGACGAGTATCACAAGAAGGGCTTCGAGATCTTCGGTGTATCGCTCGATAACAAGAAGGAGGCCTGGGAGGCTGCTATGCAGAATAAGGAGCTGAATTGGCTGCATGTAAGCGACCTGAAGGGTTGGGATAATGCGGCAGCCGACCTCTACGGCGTACGTTCGATCCCTGCCAACTACCTTGTGGAGTGCGCAACGGGTAAGATCGTTGGTGTAGGTCTGCGTGGTGAGGAGGTCAAGGCGAAGGTGGCAGAGATGCTGGCCGAGTAATTGCCGTAAACGAACACAACACAATCCGACTATTATGAAACGATTACTTTTTGTAGCTTGGGTTACGATGGTGGCGGTTAGCTGCTCGACCCAACCCAAATTTACGGTCTCGGGTACGATGCGAGGCGATCATACGATGGTCTATTTGTGGGATCGCGCCACGCGTACCTACCTCGATTCGGTGGCTATGGAAGAGGGCCAATTCCGTTTCGAGGGGGTCTATGAGAAGCCTTGCCAACTGACGATTCTCGATGCCAACGATCCGGAGAAGGCCAAGCAGTATATCACGATCCTGGTCGAGCCGGGAGATATTAAGATTGCCCCCGATCCGGAGGATGTGCGCGAGCACCTGGTAACCGGTACGCCGGCTAACGATGCCTACGCTGCCTATTTCGTGGCGCAGGGGCGTGATTTTGCAGAACTGCGCGCCTCGAAGGATGAAAAGCGTCGAGCCGAGCTGGAACAGGCGATGCACGATCGCGAGTGGGCGCTGATCGAGAACAATACCCACAACCTGATTGCCCCGTTGCAGTTGCGCACGGAGACCTACGACCTCTCGGCCGATGAGCTGATGGCGTGGGTGGAGCGTATGACGCCTGAGATTCAGGCAACCCCCGAGGCGCAGGAGATTGTCAAGGTGGCTGAGTTGAAACGCCGCACGGAGGTGGGCCAACCCTACATCGACTTCGAGGATAGCGATGCGGAGGGAAATGCCGTGTCGCTCAAGTCGGTGATCGAGAATCCTGCCAATAAGTATGTGTTGCTCGACTTCTGGGCATCGTGGTGTGGTCCCTGCATGGCCGAGATGCCCCACCTGAAGGAGGTCTATGCCGCTTACCACAAGAAGGGCTTCGAGATTGTGGGCGTGACGCTCGACCATAAGCGCGAGATGTGGCTTGGGGCAATCGAGAAGCATCAACTGAATTGGATTCAGCTCGGTTCGATGAACGCCTGGAGCAACCCCATATCGGAGGCCTATGGCGTGCAGGGTATTCCGTCGAACTTCCTCTTCGATTGCTCGACGGGCAAGATCCTGGCCGTGAATCTGCGCGGAGAGGCGGTGATGGAGAAGATTGCCGAGCTGCTGAAGTAAGAGCCGATAAAAAGACTATACTCGTTGGAAAAGTATCGCATCATGGGCATCGACCCGGGCACGAACTACATGGGTTACGGCGTGCTGGAGGTCGAGGGGCGCACGGTTCGTTCGGTGGTGTTGGGTGAAATCGACCTGCACAAGCTGAGCGATCCGTATGCCAAACTGCGCTATATCTTTGAGCGAGTAGGGTCTTTGGTTGAGCAGTACAACCCCCGCGAGGTGGCGCTCGAAAGCCCCTTCTTTGGCGAAAATGTGCAGTCGATGCTCAAACTGGGACGCGCGCAAGGGGTCGCAATGGCGGCTGCCTTGAGTCGCGATCGACAGGTCTTCGAGTATGCCCCGATGCGCATCAAGCAGGCCATTACGGGACGCGGATCGGCTACGAAGGAGCAGGTCGCCTCGATCGTGTGCCGCACGCTTCAGGTCGATGAACCGCCCAAAAGGTTGGATGCCACGGATGGTATGGCGGTAGCCCTGTGCCACTATTATATGGTGTCGAGTCCGATCCACCAGGCGTTGGCCGATGAACGTGCCAAGGGGTTGGGAGGTGGCAAGAAAGCGGCCTCGAAGGGCGGATCCAAGAGCTGGGCGAAGTTTCTTTCGGAACACCCCGAACGGGAGATAAAGTAAGAAAAAACGGTTGCTTTTGGCAACCGTTTTTTTTATAAATCGAGTAATGAAAGTATCTCTTCGGCGCGATCGACGATCCGATCGGCATGGTTTGCTTCCAACTCCTCACGCTTACGGAATCCCCATGTAACACCCACCGAGCGAACGCCTGCGGCATGGGCGGTCAGCATATCGACCCCCGAATCGCCCACATAGAGCACCTCACGGCGCTCAACGTCCGTCCGTGCGAGAATCTCCTCCACCACGGCCGGATCGGGCTTGAGCGGCACATCGGGTCGCTGTCCGAAAATCACCTCAAAGCGAATATCGGGAAAGTAGGAGCGAATCAACTTCTCGGTGCCCGCCTGGAATTTGTTCGAGGCTACGGCTAACCGAATCCCCCGTGCCTGCAGCGAGGCCAAAAGTTCCGGAATTCCGGCGTAGGGGCAGGTCTTGAGGTCGATGTGCTCGATGTAGTAATCGAGAAAATCCTGCCGTGCCGCCGCTACATACTCTGCCGTGCGCAACTCCTCGGGCAGGGCGCGCTCCACGAGGCGCATGATGCCGTTGCCGACGAAGGTGCAGTAGGTCGGGTAATCGTGTTGGGGCAGCGAGCGAAGCGAGAGCATGTGGTTGGCCGCTTCGGCCAAGTCGCCGATCGTGTTGAGCAGCGTGCCGTCCAGGTCGAAAATAACGAGGTTTACAGCCATTATTTTGCGCGTTTAATCTTCCAACCGATCGCAGCTACAAGGATCGACATCAGGGGACTGACGAGGTTGAAAATACAGTAGGGGAGGTAGGTGAAGGTCGCAACGCCCAGTACCGTGGCCTGCGTCATACCGCACGAGTTCCACGGCACGAGTACCGAGCAGACCGTAGCCGAGTCCTCCGCGGCGCGGCTTAGGAGCTTCGGCTCCAGCCCGCGATCCTCATACAACTCCTTGAAGAGGCGACCCGTCAGGATGATCGAGATATATTGGTCGGCCGAGCAGAGGTTGAAGAAGATACCCGCTCCGACGGTCGAGGCCACCACAGCCGAGGTGCGACGCACGAAGCCCAGGAACAACTCCGTCAAGGCGCGCAACATACCACTGCCGGTCATCACACCGCCAAAGACCATGGCGCAAAGAATCAGCCATACGGTATTCATCATGCCGCCCATACCGCGTGTGGCGACCAGATCATTCAGTTCCGCCGAGCCCGTATCGATAGCCGTCGGGCCATAGCAGGTCATCACGATCCCCTTAAAGCCCGAAGCGAAGCTGAAGGTGTCGGCACCGGCAATCTCGGCAACCAGCTGAGGCTGGGCGATAGCCATGGCGATGCAGGCCAGCACAACGGCTGCAAAGAGGGTGATGAGTGCCGGCAGTTTGCGAAGAATCAGCACACCCGTTAAAATGGGGACAATGAGTAACCACGGCGAGAGGTTAAAGGCCGCCTGCAGGCTCTCGGCATATTGATCGACCGTGGCGGCCGAGGCGTGATCGAGCGTGAAGCCCGCGATGCCAAAGACCGTGAGGGCCACCACGAGCGACGGGACGGTCGTGTAGAGCATGTAACGGATGTGGGTAAAGACCTCCACGCCCACAGTCGAGGAGGCGAGGACGGTGGTGTCCGAGAGGAGCGAGATCTTATCGCCGAAATAAGCACCCGAGATAATGGCACCTGCGATCCACCCCTCGGGCAGTCCCATCGCATCGCCCACGCCCATCAGCGCTACGCCGATTGTGGCAATCGTGGTCCACGAACTACCCGTCATGAGCGAAACACCGGCGCAAATAAGCGTCGAGGCCACCAGAAAGTAGCTCGGATGGAGAATCTTGAGGCCGTAGTAGATCATCGTGGGCACCACGCCCGAGATCATCCACGTGCCGGCAATCGAGCCGATGAGCAGGAGAATCAGGATGGCCGATGTCGAGGAGCGGATGTGGTTGATGATCGACTCCTCCAGCTCTTTCCACGAACGTCCGTAGCCGAGGATGGCGATCATGGCCGCCACCGATGAGGCCGAGAGGAGGGCAATCTGGCTGCCTCCTGCGATTGCATCGCTGCCGAACGAGCGAATGACGCCATATAATAAAAGGGTGAGCAGCACGAGCGGGATCGCTGCTACCCAAGCTGAGGGATTCTTTTGCGTTGTCTGCATAATCGATGCGTTTTATGCAGGCAAAAGTACAAAAAAGTCAGCAGATTTAGCCCTTTTGGCGGATGCGGGGGAACATTTTTCGCAAACGCATTAATAAAATCGGGATTTCGCGTCCGGCGATAACCAACGAGACGGCCGATAAAATCAGCAGTACGCCCAATCCCTCGCGCCAGGAGAACCCTTCGTGGAAGAATAGAACGCCGAATAGGAGGGCCGTGAGGGGCTCCAGGACGCCCAGAATGGCCGTCGTGGTGGAGCCGACGTAGTGAATTGCCGCCGTGGTGCAGAAGAAGGAGATGGCCGTCGGGAAGAGGGCCAACGCTACAAGATTGAGCCAATGGTACCCATGTTCAGGCGTCTTGATTGCTGCGCCAAAATCGAGACGCACCCAGAAAAGCATCAGTCCGAACAGCAGGACGTAGAAGGTGAGTTTTAGTGTAGGTAGCTCCTTGAACAGCGGACGATTGACGCCGACGATGTAGATCGCGTAGGCCAGGGCCGATCCGAGTGCCAGGAGCGTGCCGGTCAGGCTCAGCGTCTCATTGGCACCCGTTTGATAGAGTAGCCCGATGCCGATCATCGCCAAGACCATGCAGACGGCTGTCTGCCACGTGACTCGTTCGCGGAAGAAGAGCGCCATCAGGAGTGCAACCAGAATCGGATAGACAAAGAGAATCGTGCAGGCGAGGCCGGCGGCCATGTGGTTGAAACTCTCGAAGAGGCTGAGCGACGAAAGCGCCATGAGTAAACCCATTACGACGAGCGGCAGCAACTGACGACGTTCGATGCCGAAGCGGTGGCCACGGGCGAGGAGCATGACGCCGACAATGAGAATGGCGAAGAGATAGCGGAAGAAGAGTACCGAATCGGGTCCCATGCCGTCGTGGTAGAGCGGCAGGGTGAAGAGCGGGCTCATGCCGTAGGTGGCAGCGGCGATGGCTCCGAGCAGATATCCTTTGGTTTTGGTGTGCATGTTGATTATTCAGGGCTGTTTTGCCCCTGCAAAGATAGTGCAGAAAGAGTTTTTTTATTTTTTTTCGCAAAAAATTTGCAAAACGAGATTTTTGCCGTATATTTGCACTCGCAATTGCGGAAATAGCTCAATTGGTAGAGCGCAACCTTGCCCCAAAAGGATAAACACACCCAACCTTGGCAAGGCGTGATTGCAAAGTCGGGTGATACATATTTTGCGGAAATAGCTCAGTTGGTAGAGCACAACCTTGCCAAGGTTGGGGTCGCGAGTTCGAGTCTCGTTTTCCGCTCCAAGTCCAAAAGTTTTGAGGACAAAATCAAGCAAAACCCTTTGAAACATCGTTTCAGAGGGTTTTTCATTTGTTGTCGGTAGGTATCGTTCCGACATCGTAGAGCCCTTACCCGACATCGACCGAACCTCGAAGCGTCCCTCCGAATATCGACCGTGAAATTAAGGGACACTTACGCCGAAATGAGGGGACACTTTGATATTTTTTCGGCTTTCTACAAACTTTTCAGGCTGACAGTTGCCTACGCTTTAATAAAAACAGTCAGATGAAAAGTACATTCAGAATCCTATTCTACGCAAAGTGGGAGGCAAGCGACGAGGCAAAAATGCTCCCAATTTATGTTCGTATTACAATCAACGGCACAAAGGCTCGTTTCAGCCTTAAAATCCGTGTGTCGGAGAAAATCTGGGACGCCAAGAGTGGTCGAGCCATCGGGCATAGCCACGAGGCACTGCAAGCCAACCGCTACCTCGATAGCGTCGTCACACGCATCAACACCATATATTATCGCCTATGCGAACAGAGCGAGGCCGTGACAGCTCAGATGGTACGAGATGAGTTTCTCGGCGTGAAAGCACCGAGCAAAACGCTCCTTTCGGTGTTTGCCGAGTTCAACGATAGGCAGGAGAATCTTATCGGCGTGGATATTACGCAATCGACATTCAACAAGTTCGACTTGACATTTCGTCGCCTGGAAGAGTTCCTGCGAGTGAAACGCAATCGACCAGATATTCCAGTGTCATTGGTCGATAGAGATTTTGTGCTCGACTTTGAAGCCTATTTGAAGGTAGATTACCGCCTGCAAGCCAACTCCGCCGAGAAGTTGATGCGTATCTTCAAGCGAATTACCACGATGTGTTTCAAGAGCGGACTGATGGCGAAAGACCCATTTTGCGATGTGCGCTTGAAGAAGGTCAAGAAGGATAGAGGCTACCTGACTCGACACGAATTGGAGCTAATACTCAACTATAAACCAACGAAGAAGCGATTGGAGAAGGTGCGCGATGTCTTTGTGTTTTGTTGTTTCACGGGTTTCGACTACTCGACTACTGCATCGCTGACCGAACAAAACCTTGTTTTGGCGGACGACGGCTCGATGTGGATTGAGACGCACCGAGTTAAGACCGGTGTTGCCTCAAAAGTTAAGCTGCTCGATATCCCGCTTTCAATCCTGAAAAAGTACGAATCAACACGCATTAACGGCTATCTACTGCCCGTGTTGAGCAACGCCAAATACAACCTCTACCTCAAAGAGATAGCCTCCACATTGGGCATCCAGAAACGAGTAACCTCGCACCTGGCCCGCCACACATTTGCAACAACGGTAACCTACGCCAACGGAGTATCTATCGAGTCGATTAGCAAGATGCTCGGACATACCAAACTCGCTACCACGCAAATCTACGCCCGCATCGTCGACCAAACGGTAAGCCGAGAGATGGATAAGTTGTCAGCTGCATTAAGTGGTACGAGTTTTAGCCTCAACGGCGGGGATGGTGATTCGGAAGAAACAGTTGCCTCAATGGAAGAAGCCTCCAACTAACAGAAACGACAAGGTGCCCGATGAGGTCGGGCACCTTGTTCGATGGAACAGTCTATTGTTATTGTCTATATTTGGAATAATCTCATAATCCGCTAAGAATAAAAAGTTTATGCGGAAAGTTCAAGAACGAGGTAATGAGTTAGCAACTGTTCTGATTTCTACATACTTGCATGATTTGCATTGATGTACAACT
>SUZH01000016.1 GCA_015060045.1 Rikenellaceae bacterium
AAGCTGAAGCCACGCAACCCTAGTTGCCCTTTGCGGAGAGAGAGGGATTCGAACCCCCGGAACAGTTGCCCGTTCACCGCATTTCGAGTGCGGCCCGATCGACCACTCCGGCATCTCTCCAATTGCGAGTGCAAATATAGAGATAATTTTTTTATTCGTGCAAATTTCCGCTCGATTTTTTTTTGTTTTTCCGTTTTTCGGGTCATCTATCCTGTTAAAAAGGGACTTCGGCAGCTCTTTTGGACGCTTAACCCTCCTTTTGTAGGATATTTCAAGAATTTTTGTACCTTTGTAAATGAGAAAATAGTACCTGCAGGATGCAATGCGGGAGCCGAATGGATGCAGAGTGCAGAAACCGGCAAATTTGCTATACTAAATTAGGTACAATTTTCGTTAATTGAGCAAAGAGGGGAACCTCTGCATGTCAAACTAACCATTTTGATGAGGCTATGAAGAATTGGAATCTTTTGTTTGTGGCGTTTGCGGCCTGGATGTTATCGGGCTGTACGTCTGCATTTTATGGTTCGTCGTCGTCGATGAGCGACGATCTTTATGCGCTGCATAACCGCACCGAAATCGCAAATCGTAAACAGGCGGAGGCTGAGGCGCGAAAGGCGGAGGCGGAAGCTCGTCGGGCTGAGATCGAGGCATTGATTGCCGAGGCTGAAACGCGTTCGACCGAAAATACCTATTATAATCGTTCGACGGGTGAAAGCTATACGAGCGTCTTGGCGGATGACTACGAGAGCGCCTATGCACGTCGTCTGCGTGGTATGGATTCGCCCTCCTACCGCATGCCGTCGAGCTACATGAATGCCCGTTACAGCACGACGTTCCACTACGTATCGGCCTACGATCCGGCATTCTACAACGTGATGGTGATGGGCGATGAGGTGTGGGTGGAGCCGAAGTATGTGACGGCGATGTTCGGCACGTGGGGCCTGCCTACGCGTAGCTCGTGGTATTGGAACAATTGGACTTCGCCCTGGTGGTCGCCCGCCTATTCGATCGGCTTTGGCAACTGGGGTTGGAACATCGGTTTCTCGTGGTACGATCCTTGGCTCTACGATTGGTACAGCCCGTGGTACCGTCCGTGGGGTAGCTACTACTACGGTTGGTCGCGTCCCTACTGGCACCACCACTATTGGCATGGCCATGGACCGCACTGGAATGGCGGTGGCGGTTACCACCCGGGACATCGTCCGGGGTCGGGTCGCCCGGGTATCGTGCACCGTCCCTCGCAGGGGCGCTATACGAAGCCCTATCAGGGATCGAATATCAACCGTGGTCAGAGCGGCAACCGCAACTGGAACTCGGGCGTTTATCAGGGCAACAACCAGAACGGCCGTCCGAAGAACCAGGGTACGGTAAGCCGTACGCCCGGAACCCCGCAGACCAAACCCGGTTACAATGGTTCAGGCTCTTCGACGCGTCGCAGCCGTTCGACGGGTAGCTCGTCGAGTTACCGTTCGGGTAATAACTGGGGTTCGAACAACTCGTCGTCGAACAGCAACTGGAGCTCGGGTAGCAGCTCCTCGCGTGGCGGAAGCTACGGCGGTGGCGGCTACAGTGGCGGCAGCAGCGGTGGTGGCAGTTCGCGTGGCGGATCGTCGGGTAGCAGCTCGCGCGGTCGTTAGTCCCGGGACTCGGAATCGAAAAAAAACTTAATGCATGAAAACGATGAAACGCTTTATATATATGGTATGTGGCGCCCTGCTCCTCGCGGGGACGGCCACGGCGCAGACGCCCAGCTACAGCATCGGTGGTCTGCACTTCTCGAACGATGCCATGACGACGGCCGATCTCTTCACCCTTTCGCAGCAACAGTTCAACTTTGGTACGGCGCGCTCGATGGGTATGGCCGGCGCCTTTACCTCGCTCGGTGCCGATATGGCCTCGATGGTGATCAACCCGGCCGGTCTGGGTATGTATCGTCGTGGTGAGGTGGCCATTACGCCGATGATTTCGGTGGCAAAAGCCACGACGCCCGGCACGAGTGCCTTTGAGGGGAACTCGAATACCCGCTTCTCGGTGGGTAACTTCGGTGGCGTCTTCAACATCCACGAGGGATCGGGTAAGTTGCTGAGTGTCAATATGGGTGTAGGCTACACCCGCCTGGCAGATTTCAATTACAACTACTCGTTCAGCAACGCGCCGGCGCACCGTGCATCGATTGCCGATGCGATGAGCGTCATGCTCGAGGCGGGTGGTATCGGGGTGAATAGCTCGGGTGTCATCAATCAGGGTGGTCGTACGAATTGGGGGATCGATCCCTTCTTCTGGCCTGCGGTAGCCGGCTACAAGACCTACCTGGTCGATATGAACGACTACGGGGTGTGGTATCCGGCCGAGATTGGTGCGAATGCCATGATCGGTAACGCGACGTCGGTGGAGAGCCGCGGCTCGGCGGGTGAGTTTACCTGGTCGATTGGCGGTAATTACGACAATAAACTCTACTTTGGTATGACGCTCGGTTTGCAGAGCATCACCCAAAAGAAGACGATCTACTACGGCGAGGCCTACTCGTATGGCGGTGGTAACGGCTATGACTCGGGTGATATGGCCGTGGATGCCGATGGCGTGATGCTCGACGAGGTGATGCAGGCGATGGGAATGAACCAGCGGGTGCGCCTGGATGGTACGGGCGTGAACATGAAGCTGGGTCTGGTCTATCGTCCGATTTCGGCACTGCGCCTCGGCGTGGCGTTCCATACGCCGACGCTCTACAGCATTGAGCGTCGTTATGAGATGGCGATGTCGACCGTGGCGCTTGGCCCGACCAGCGAGACGGATCAGACGACTCACGAATATACCTCGGATACCGCATCGGAGATTCTGGAGGATGATGGCCCGAATGGCTGGAACTTCGCCTCGCCCGCACGCCTGATGGTGGGTGCTTCGTACACGTTTGGTCCCTTTGCCGTGCTTTCGGTGGATTACGAGCGCACGTGGTATAACGGGATTCGTGTGCAGCAGATGCCCTACCTGCCCTATGGCCCCGGTAAGGAGGACTTTAAGCAGGATTTCAAGCACTATTTCCAGGGCTCGAACAACCTGCGTGTAGGTCTTGAGGTACGCCCGATTCCGATGCTGGCGCTGCGTGCCGGTTATGGATACGTGGGCTCGATGCTCAAGCAGCAGGGGACGATTCTCTCGCAGCCCGCGACCGAGGAGGTGAACTATGTGACGGCCGGTGTGGGTGTCAACCTGGGCCGTTCGTGCTACCTCGATCTGGCCTATTGTTACGCCAAGAACACCTCGACGGAGTATATGCTCTACTACGGCAATCGCTATCCCGACCTTACGTCGAGCGAGCCGGCCGAGGTCTATACCAGCGAGCGTTATCGCACCAACCTCGAGCGTCATAACATTGCGCTGACGTTCGGTGTCCGCTTTTAGAATTAAGAATTAAGAATTGGCTGGGGCGACTGAGCCCACTGAAAACAATATTGAATTTTGGGTCGTGGCTTCGGCTACGACCCAATTTTTTGCTCCCTGAATAATTTTGAATTCTAAATTCTAAATTTTGAATTAGAATTCCTATCTTTGTAGGTTGAAATAGAAGCAAATTCAAAAATAACAACATACATTATGGCAAAAGAACTGAAAGATCTGACCAAGTCGGACGAGAACTATTCGCAATGGTATAACGATCTGGTGATGAAGGCCGGTTTGGCCGAGAACTCCGCTGTGCGCGGTTGTATGGTGATCAAGCCCTACGGCTACGCCATCTGGGAGAAGATGCACGAGGCACTGGACAAGATGTTCAAGGAGACGGGCCACCAGAACGCCTACTTCCCCCTCTTTATCCCCAAGTCGTTCTTCTCGCGTGAGGCCAACCACGTAGAGGGCTTCGCCAAGGAGTGCGCCGTGGTGACGCACTACCGCCTGAAGAATGATCCCGAGGGTAAGGGTGTGGTAGTTGATCCCGCTGCCAAGTTGGAGGAGGAGCTGATCGTACGTCCTACGTCGGAGACCATCATCTGGAACACCTACAAGAATTGGATCCAGTCCTACCGCGACCTGCCGATCCTCTGCAACCAGTGGGCCAACGTGGTGCGTTGGGAGATGCGTACGCGTCTGTTCCTCCGTACGGCCGAGTTCCTCTGGCAGGAGGGCCACACGGCACACGCTACGCGCGAGGAGGCAATCGAGGAGGCCGAGAAGATGGTACACGTATACGAGTCGTTTGCGCAGGATTGGATGGCGCTGCCGGTTGTTGTGGGTCACAAGTCGCCCAACGAGCGTTTCGCCGGTGCTGAGGATACGCTGACGATCGAGGCGCTGATGCAGGACGGTAAGGCTCTGCAGAGCGGTACGTCGCACTTCCTGGGTCAGAATTTTGCCAAGGCCTTCGATGTGCAGTATGTCAACAAGGAGGGTAAGCAGGAGTATGTATGGGCCACCTCGTGGGGCGTTTCGACCCGTCTGATGGGTGCGCTGATCATGGCCCACTCGGACAACAACGGTCTGGTACTGCCTCCGAAGCTCGCCCCGATTCAGGTGGTGATGGTGCCGATCTACAAGTCGGCCGACCAGCTGGCTGCCATCTGCGAGCGTTTCGATGCGATCGCAGCCGAGCTTAAGAAGCGCGGTATCAGCGTCAAGATCGATGACCGCGACAACGTACGTCCGGGCTTCAAGTTCGCCGAGTATGAGCTCAAGGGTGTGCCCGTGCGTCTGGCAATGGGTGGCCGCGACATGGAGAACGGCACGATCGAGCTCGTGCGCCGCGATACGCTCGAAAAGCAGACCGTTTCGCAGGAGGGTTTGGAGGATCTGATCGAAAAGCTGATGACCGAGATCCAGCAGAACATCTTCCAGAAGGCACTCGACTACCGCAACTCGATGATCACGAAGGTCGACACGTGGGAGGAGTTCCAGCGCGTACTGGACGAGAAGGGTGGCTTCATTTCGGCCCACTGGGACGGTACGGTCGAGACCGAGGTGGCCATCAAGGAGGCTACGAAGGCCACGATCCGCTGCATCCCCCTGGATGCCGTCGAGGAGGAGGGCACCTGCATCTTCTCGGGCAAACCTTCGCACCGTCGCGTACTCTTTGCACGCAGCTACTAAACCGCAAGAACCTTAAAACTTATAACCATGATGCGTAAATTATTTGCCTTTGTGCTGGCCGTGGCGGTGGTGATGCCCCTCACGGTGGAGGCCAAGAAGAAGCAGGAGGAGCCGAAACAGCTCACGATTCAGAATCAGTGGTACGGCAAGCGTGTAGCCTACCTGGGCGACTCGATCACCGACGAGCGTCAGACCACGACGCAGAAGGTCTATTGGCAGTATCTGGAGGAGCTGCTGGGTATCGTGCCGACCGTCTACGGCATCAGCGGTAACCAGTGGCATCAGGTCATCCCCCAGGCCGAGCGCATGATCGCGAAGCAGGGCCAGGAGGTGGATGCCATCCTGATCTTCATGGGTACGAACGACTTCAACGCCTGTGTGCCCATCGGTGAGTGGTACGAGGAGAAACCCGTCAACCTGGAGGTGAACCCCGACGGTACGAAGGAGTATCGTTGGCAGCGTACCCCCATCATGGATGATTCGACTGTACGTGGCCGCATCAATAAGGCGATGACCTTCCTCAAGAAGCACTACCCGACGAAGCAGATCATCGTCCTTACGCCGATTCACCGTGCCATTTTCCGCAGCCGCAATCGCAACATCCAGCCCGATGAGCTCTATTCGAACAAGGTGGGCCTCTTCCTCTCGGACTACCTGAAGGTCTATCAGGAGATTGCTAACGTCTGGGCTGTGCCCGTGATCGACCTGAACTCGATCTGCGGTCTCTATCCCGTCATGGATGAGCACGCTCCCTACTTCCGTAGCGCGGAGAACGACCGCCTGCACCCCAATAGCGACGGGCAGTATCGTATGGCCAAGGCGCTCATGTATCAGCTCCTGGCGCATCCTGCCGACTTTGAGTAGTGGTGCTAACGCGCGTATAACGCGGTGATTTCTGCGTTACGCTCGCCTTCGAAATCCTCACATACGCTTCAGTATGCTGCGGTTTCTCAGGCTTCGCAAGCCTAAAAATCCCGCGCGTTCTACGCGCTGGGGTGTGGTGGAGAAAAATAATAGCAGACGGACATCCTTACGGGTGTCCGTTTTTTTTGTCAAAAATGCAAAAATGCAGTCAAAAACCGATAAATTCACCGCCCCTTTTGGGCGATTCACCCGTTCGGTCACACGAGGGCCGATGGGTGTGAAAACGCCGCTGTGTGACTCCCTCGGCACGATTCTTGCCCTGTTTCCCGATCGTTTAACAAGAGGGTGCGAAATGACGGAAATTTGGAGAATCGAAAAAGATTGCTTATCTTGCAATCGAAAACAAAGCCAAAGAGGCTTGCGAAAACCAATTTATTCACCGCTTTACGCACTAAAAAAGGATTGCCTATCGAGAAAACTCTACTCTTTTAACCACTAAAAACGAAAGAGTATGAACGCTCAAGTACAGAGTGACCGCGCATTGCTCGGTCAGTACCTTGCAGGTGATCAGAGTGCCATTTCGCAGCTTATCGACCGTCACAGCCGCCGCGTACGCGATTATATCCGTATGATGGTGAAGGATCGTGATCTGGCCGACGACATTCTCCAGGAAACCCTTATTAAAGTCGTACGTGTCATCGACGAGGGTCGCTATACCGATAGCGGCAAGTTCCTCTCGTGGATCCTGCGTATTGCCCACAACCAGGTGATCGACCACTTCCGTCAGCAGAAGCAGCAGAAGCACCTCACCGAGGCCGATGCCGGCTACGATGTGCTGGGTACGTTGCGCTTCGCCGAGCCGACCGTCGAGGATCGCATGGTGAGCGAGCAGATTGCGGCCGACATTCGTGCCCTCATCGAGGAGCTGCCCGCCGAGCAGCGCGAGGTGGTCAAGATGCGCTACTACGCCAACCTGACCTTCAAGGAGATCGCCGAGGCAACCGACGTGAGCGTCAACACCGCCCTGGGACGCATGCGCTACGCGCTGATCAACCTGCGTCGCATGATCCAGGAAAAAAAGATGGTATTAAGTTAGCCCTTCACACAATATTCCCCCACGCGGGTGCGTTAATAGAGTACAAGAAACTTAAAAAAACACACCTGCCTATGGAGGATATCGACCACGACAAACTAAACAACACCATCTCTGACGACGACGAACTCCTCATGCGGGAGGTTTTCCAAGGTGATCACGAGCTCTTCCTGCTCCATCACTACCTTTCGGACGTTCTGGGTCAAGGGGATATTTAAAGGGTTAATTTTTGATGGGAAGGGATGTCGAAATGCTCGACATCCCCTCTTTGGCTATGCGGGCATCTATGTATTCAAGCAAAGCATCGGGGTTACGGAGGTTCTTGTTACGACGGTCTTCCAAATCAACCTTGATTATGTGCTCATCATCTACTCCCTGAGCTTTCAGATAGTCGCCAAACAAATTGAAAAGCAAATACGACTTACCGCAACGGCGGATTCCGGTAACAACCTTTATCATTCCGTTGTGCATACTCCTAATGAGTTTGTTTAGGTACAAATCACGCTTTATTTCCATAATACTACTGAATATTTTTGCGTATGTACGCATTTTTGTTCAGCAAAGGCAACCATTTATTTTCATTCACCAAGATTATAGAGCAAAAAATACCCGAACGGTATAAGGACGCATTCGGGTATCAAGTGGATTTTGTCATCAATCAGTTATCCTACTTTCTTTCCGCAATATGCCATAGTAGTAAAATTTAAGGTTAATTAATAGTTTTATCATTCGGCACACGCCCGTATGCCCCAAGATTTACCATTGTGGCTCGCTCTCTGTTATTCTCAAATAGAGGTCAGCCACCGCCGCCGCATTG
>SUZH01000001.1 GCA_015060045.1 Rikenellaceae bacterium
CGCACCCGTGCGCCGGTCGCCACCAATCAAAGCAAGCTTTGATCGTGTTGCCCCTCGACTTGCATGTGTTAGGCCTGCCGCTAGCGTTCATCCTGAGCCAGGATCAAACTCTCCATTGTAAAAAAATTAAAATGTATTGTTAGAGTCCTGACTATTTCGCTTCTTTCAAAGATTTAAAAGAATTGACAGATAAATACTACATTCCTTTTCTCTCAAAATATAACCAGTAAATCAAAGAACCAGTTTGAAACCGTTCGTCACTTTTGTGACGCGAACGGATTGCAAAGGTAAGGCAAGATTTTTAATCTTCCAAACTTTTTCGCAACTTTTTTCAAGAACTTTGCAATTTTGTTCAAATTATGCCTTTCAGCACCGTTTTCCCTCAATTGCGGTTGCAAAGGTAGCGACTTTTTTTGAACCTGCAAATATTTTTTAAACTTTTTTCAAAATATTTTTTATACCTATATAAATATATAAAAGGGCAGCTACCGGGGCTATCACCCCGTTCGTTTTATATTTTTGCCAATCGGGTTTTCATCTTTGCCGACTTGGAGGTTTAGCAAAAACTCGCTACCTTTGGGGTATGAAAACCGAATTTGAGAAGATGCGCTCCGAAGAGCTGTACGACTTTTCGGACCCTGAAATCGAAATGAGCCTGAAAAAGGCCAAACTACTTTGCGCCCGTTTGCAGACGATGACCCCCTACGATGCGGATTTTCGAGCCGTCATCGAGGAGCTGATCCCCGGCATCCCGGCCTCGGCAAACATCTGTCCGCCCTTCAACTGCGACCACGGCCACGGCATTCGCTTGGGCGAGGGCGTCTTTATGAACTATGGCTGCACGGTGCTCGATGGCGGTTATGTCACCATCGGTCGTCATACGCTGATTGGCCCCAACTGCCAACTCTACACGCCGTCACACCCGAAAGATTATGTACTGCGCCGCGAAACCAAGGAGACCGCCTACCCGATCACGATCGGCGAGGATTGCTGGTTGGGCGGTGGCGTGATTGTCTGCCCGGGCGTCAAGATTGGCGACCGCGTCATTGTAGCTGCCGGCAGCGTAGTAACACGAGATATTCCGAGCGATGTACTGATTGCCGGCAATCCTGCCGTCATTAAAAAACACCTGTAAGCCTATGACTGCTCTCTTTGAGGATGTAATTTTTGGCCCCGTTCGCTCACGACGCCTGGGCCTTTCGTTGGGAGTCAACCTCCTACCCATGCACGCCAAACTCTGCTCGTTCGACTGCATCTACTGTGAATGCGGCTGGAACAACGAGCGCCGTGGCGAGATGCGTTTCAACACGCGCGAAGAGGTTCGCTCGCGTCTGGAGGAGGTGCTGAAAAAGATGGTTGACGAGCAGACTCCGCCCGACGTCATCACCTTTGCCGGCAACGGTGAGCCGACGCTGCACCCCAATTTCGAGCAGATCATCGACGACACGATCGCGTTGCGCGATGCGCTTTGCCCCTCGGCAAAGATCTCGGTGCTCTCCAACGCTACGCAGCTCCACCGCGAAGAGGTGTGCCGCGCCCTGCGCCGCATCGACAACAACATTCTTAAGCTCGATTCGGCCTTTGATCGCACCGCACAACGCATCAACAAGCCCCGTTCGGCCACCTACTCTGTAGCTAAAACGGTCGAGCAGTTGAAGCACTTCAGCGGGCAGATGATCTTGCAGACAATGTTCCTGCGCGGCGAGTACGACAGCGAGCGAATCGACAACACGACCCCGGAAGAGGTCGAGGCGTGGCTCCGCCTGGTGGCTGAGATTCAACCGCGCCAAGTGATGATCTATTCGCTCGATCGCGACACCCCGTGCCAGACGCTCGAAAAGGTATCGAAAGAGGATCTGCAACAGATTGCCGATCAAGTGGTTGCCTTGGGCATCGAGTGCTCCGTCGCCTGACGCTCCTCCACCGCCGGTTGATCGACGAAAATAAGCGATGCGGTGCTATAGCCGCGCAGTTCGGCCTGGTGTAAAATCTCACGCAACGTCAAAGCCGGCAGGTGCGGTGTGCGTGACAAAATCCACAGGTAGTCGGGCGATTTACTCCCGATCAAGGCCCACGAATAATCGGGCGCTACGGCCAAGATGTTGTAATCCGAGTAGAAAAACCAGAAGAACGAGACCCGGAGTCGTCCCGTTTGGTCGGTGAGGCGTGCCTTACCGCGCGCCACCTTCTCGCGCCCTGTACGACTATCGACACCCCGATTAACCACCTCGATCCGCCCATTCGGAAGCAGGCTGTAATCGGTACTGACCGCCTCCAGGTTGCGCTCAAAGCGATGATCGTAACGTGCAATTTCATACCAACGCCCCATGAAACGTTGCAAATCGAGCGAAGAGACCGTCGTGCGGTCAATGCAGCGGTTGTTCGGTGCACAAAGTACACTCCCCACCAAAGTTGCCAATATAAGTGTAATCAGAACCATTTTCATGCTTCTGACCGCTGCACAAACTATACCAAAAAAGAAGAGCCCCGCAAGGAGGCTCTTTTTCGTTATCGGCAGATGGCTTGCAGGATATGTTCGGCATCAAAGCCACACTCCTCGCGCAACTCACGCGGTGTTCCGTGACGAATCCAGCGATCGGGGATACCCAGTCGAATCACCTCGCCGCTAAAGCCCCGCTCATGCAGATAGGCCGCAACCGCCTCACCTACACCGCCTCGCAGTGATCCATCCTCGACCGTAATGACACGCTCATAGTGAGCAGCCACCTCATCAAGCAATGCCGTATCGAGCGGCTTGACGAAGCGCAAATCATAATGGGCTGCCCGGATGCCCTGCTCAGCTGCCCGATCGAGCGCCAACGAGGCCTCGTGAGCCGTCGTGCCGACGGTCAGCACGGCTACACGTTCACCCTGACGGAGCAGTTCACCACGCCCCTCCTCGAGCAGTTGGAACGGCTCATTACGCCAGCTTACCCCCTCGCCCATGCCGCGCGGGTAACGGATCAGATAGGGATGTCCGGCCTCCTTGGCCGAATACATCAGATTTCTCAATTCCAGCTCATTTCGCGGAGCCGCAATGGTCAGCGAGGGCACCGTAGCAAAGGCCGCCATATCAAACGTGCCGTGATGCGTAGCTCCGTCCTCGCCCACCAAGCCACCTCGATCCAGGCAGCAGACCACAGGCAGATTCTGGATCGCCACGTCGTGGATCAAATTATCGTACGCACGTTGCATGAAGGTCGAATAGATGGCGCAGAAAGGAATCATCCCCTCGGCGGCCATACCGGCCGCGAAAGTCACAGCGTGACCCTCGGCAATGCCTACATCGAACGTTCGATCGGGCATCTCCTGCATCATCTGCGACAGGCCACAACCCGAAGGCATGGCGGCCGTAATACCCACTACGCGCGAATCCGCCTTTGCCAAATCGATCATCGTCTGTCCAAAGACATCCTGGTAACGATCGGCATGATAGTTTTTTTGCACGCGCTCACCCGTCTCAGCATTGTAACAACCCGGCGCATGCCACGTCGCCTGATCCTGCTCGGCAGGCTCGTAGCCCTTGCCCTTGGTGGTCATCACGTGGAGCAACTTCGGCCCTTTGACCTCCTTCAAGGCGCGCAGTGTGCGCACCAATTCGGGAAGATTATGGCCATCGATCGGGCCGAAATAGCGGAAATTCAGGCTCTCGAAGAGGTTACTTTGGTGCAACAGCACCTGTTTCGTGGCCGTACCCGCCTTTTGCAGGAAGCGCAACAGGGGCGGCACATGCGACAACAAAGCCCAAAGGTGCTGCTTGAGGCGATTGTAGTGGTGCGAAGAGGTGATCTTGACCAGATAACTCGTCAAGGCACCCGTCGCATTATCGATTGCCATGTTGTTGTCATTGAGGATGACCAGCAGGTCCGAATTGCGGCTGGCACCGGCGTTGTTCAACCCCTCGAAAGCCAATCCGCCCGTCATGGCACCATCACCAATCACGGCCACAATGTGCTGCTTCTTACCCTGCAATTCGGCCGCTTTGGCCATACCGAATGCAGCCGAGATCGAGACCGAGGCATGGCCACCGCCAAAGGCGTCATACACGCTCTCATCCATACGCGGGAAGCCACTGATACCGCCCTTCTTACGTTGATTAAGGAAGGCCTCGCGACGACCCGTGATGATCTTATGGGGATAGGTTTGATGGCCCACATCCCAGACGAGCTTATCCTCGGGCGTCGAGAATACATAGTGCAGTGCCGTAGCCAGCTCCACCGTACCGAGGCTCGAGGCCAAGTGACCCGGATTGACCGAGCAGGCCTCGATGATGTATCGACGCAACTCCTCGCAATACATGCGAAGCTCCTCCTGCGTCAGCTCTTTCAGCGCCGCAGGCGAATCAATTTTATCGAGAAACAAATACTTCTGTTCGGTCATGGTGATACAAAGATAGTGATAAAAGGTAATTTTTTCAAAGTTTTTTGTTATCTTCGCATGACGAATCATTTGTACACCTATGAAATATAATCGCATCCTGCTCAAATTGAGCGGTGAGTCGCTCCAAGGAGCACAAAAATACGGAGTCGATCCGGCCCAACTTCAATCCTATGCCGAACAGATCAAAGCAGTAGCCGAGACGGGCATCCAGATCGGCATCGTCATCGGCGGCGGCAACATCTTCCGCGGCATGACGGGCGCGAAGCGTGGTTTCGACCGCGTGAAGGGCGATCAGATGGGTATGTTGGCTACGATCATCAACTCGCTGGCCCTGCAGTCGGCTCTCGAGGACAACGGTGTGAAGTGCAAGGTGCTTACCTCGATCCGCATGGAGCCCATTGGCGAGTACTTCTCCAAGGCTCGTGCCATTGAGTACCTCGAGGCGGGTTATGTTGTCATCATCGGCGGCGGCACGTCGAATCCCTACTTCACGACCGATACGGCATCTGCCCTGCGCGGTATCGAGATCGAAGCGCAGGTGATGCTGAAGGGTACGCGTGTAGACGGCGTCTATACGGCTGACCCGGAGAAAGATCCGACGGCCGTGAAGTTTGACGAAATCACCTTCGACGAGGTGATCAGCCGTCAGCTCAAAGTGATGGATCAGACCGCCTTCACGCTCTGTCGTGAGAATAAATTGGAAATCATTGTGTTCGATATGGACACCCCGGGCAACCTCGGTAAGGTGCTTGCAGGGGAGCAGATCGGAACGCTTGTAAAATTGGCATAACCTATGGCTATTCGTACCCGTAAAAAGCAGAGCACCGTACGTTTGTGGTTGCTCGTAGCACTACTCGTTGTCGTGTGCGCCCTGATTTTCATGCTTCCCACCGGTGAGGAGGTTGTTGTAACCGAGCAAAACGATGCCACGGAGCAGGAGGTGGTGGATGAAACCGAAGCCACTACCCTCGTCAAGGCCGGTATGCAGGCTCCCGACTTTACCGTTACGATGTTTGACGGAACAACCCAGAGCCTCACGGCGCTGAAAGGCAAGGTGGTGCTTGTGAATTTCTGGGCCACGTGGTGTCCTCCCTGCCGCGAGGAGCTGAAACGTGTACAGACGGATATCATCGACCGTTTCGCCGATAAGGAGTTTGTCTTTATCCCCATCTCGCGTGGCGAGGAGAAGGAGACCGTGGCCACGTTCCGCGAGCAGATGGGCTACACCTTCCCGATGGGATTGGATCCCGAGCGCAAGATCTACGATCAGTTCGCCTCGAACTTCATCCCCCGCAACTTCCTGATTGACCAGGAGGGCAAAGTGGTCATCGCCTCGGTAGGCTATGAGCCCGAGGAGTTCGATGCGCTGATTGCACAAATCGAAACATTGCTGAATCAATAACTTAAAAACCAACAATATGGATACCCAATCGATTCTTAATGAGGCCTCCTCGCGCATGCAGAAGGCAGTCGATCACCTCGACGAGGAGTTGCTGAACATCCGCGCCGGCAAGGCGTCGGTCAACGTACTCAATGGCGTAATGGTGGAGTATTATGGCTCACAGGTACCCGTATCGGGTGCCGCATCGGTCACTGTACCCGATGCCAAGACGATCCTGATTCAACCCTGGGACAAGAACCTGATCCGCGTGATCGAGAAGGCAATTCTTGACTCGAATATCGGTCTGACGCCGTCGAACAATGGCGAGCAGATTCGCCTCACGATGCCCCCGCTGACCGAGGAGCGCCGTAAGGAGCTGGTAAAGCGTGCACGTGGCGAGGCCGAGACGGCTCGTGTAAGTCTGCGTAACGCCCGCCGTGATGCCATCGAGGCCTTCAAGAAGGCCCAAAAGGAGGGCATGCCCGAGGACGAGGCCAAGGATGGTGGCGAGCGCGCACAGAAGATGCTCGATAAGTTCTCGAAGAAGCTGGACGAGGTTGTGGCTGCCAAAGAGAAGGAGATCATGACCGTATAGTTCCACATACGGAAAAAGCAAAAGCCCCGCCTGCGTGCGGGGCTTTTTTATGGCCATACCTATTATAAATAAGGCGCAGCTACCAGCTGCGCCTTTCAACCTACTAACCCAATTTAATTCACCAATCCATCACTTATAACTCCGTCTTCCACAAACCGTGCAGGTTGCAATACTCGTACACCGCCACCGGCTTATGGGGATATGTATTAATCACAGCCTCGGGCTTGTCGCTCAAGTTCACGCGCACACCACCCTTCTCGGTCTCGACATATATGAAGGCGATGTGATGCTCGGGAAGCATCGGGTGTGCTACGCTGCCCACCTCCACCTTCAAAGTCCACTCATCCAATTTCGTCACCACCGGGACATGCTTCTCGCCGCTGGCATCTACCGTGTTGGGGATCAACTCCTCCATCTTCTCGCCGCAGCATACCACGGGAACTTTCGAATCAACGACCTTCTCAATGACGTTGCCGCAGTGGCGGCAGATATAAAACTTCGTTGCCATAATCTTTGTTTTGTTTAGTGTGTGTTATTTTCTTTTCTTATTGCAAAGATAATACCTATTTTTCTATTTATCAAATTGATATTTTTTATACCTGCATAAGCAAAAACTATCGATAGGAAACCATAAAAAGAGGTTGCACCTTGCGATGCAACCTCTTTTGCTTAATCGGAATCTCGAATTCTTAATTTTGAATTTACTCCACCTTCGGACCGGCAGCAACGAGCGACTTGCCCTCCTCGTTGCCCGTGAACTTCTGGAAGTTCTTCACGAAGCGACCTGCCAGATCCTTAGCCTTAACCTCCCACTCCGAAGCATCAGCGTAGGTGTCGCGCGGATCGAGGATGGCGGGATCAACACCCGGCAACTCGGTCGGCACCTTGAAGTCAAACATCGGGATCATCTTCGTCGGAGCGTTGTCGATCGAACCATCGAGGATGGCGTCGATGATACCGCGCGTATCCTTAATCGAGATACGCTTGCCCGTACCATTCCAACCCGTGTTCACGAGGTAAGCCGTAGCACCCGACTTCTCCATGCGCTTTACCAGCTCCTCACCGTACTTGGTGGGGTGCAGCGAGAGGAAGGCAGCACCGAAGCAGGCCGAGAAGGTCGGCGTGGGCTCCGTGATACCGCGCTCCGTACCTGCCAACTTGGCCGTGAAGCCCGACAGGAAGTAGTACTTCGTCTGCTCGGGAGTCAGGATCGATACCGGGGGCAGTACACCAAAGGCGTCAGCCGAGAGGAAGATCACCTTCTTAGCAGCGGGAGCCTTCGAAACGGGCTTTACGATGTTGTCGATGTGGAAGATGGGGTACGATACACGGGTGTTCTCCGTCACCGACTTATCCGAGAAGTCGATCTTACCCTTCTTATCTACCGTTACGTTCTCCAGCAGTGCGTTGCGACGGATAGCGTTCCAGATGTCGGGCTCGTTCTCCTGCGAGAGGTTGATCACCTTGGCGTAGCAGCCGCCCTCGAAGTTGAATACACCCTCGTCGTCCCAGCCGTGCTCGTCGTCACCGATGAGCTGACGCTTCGGATCGGTCGAAAGGGTCGTCTTACCCGTACCCGACAGACCGAAGAAGATAGCCGTCTCACCCTTCTCGTTCGTGTTGGCCGAGCAGTGCATCGAGGCGATACCCTGCAGCGGGAGCAGGTAGTTCATGTACGAGAACATACCCTTCTTCATCTCACCACCATACCAGGTGTTGATGATTACCTGCATCTTCTCCGTCAGGTTGAATACTACGGCCGTCTCCGAGTTCAGACCCAGCTCCTTGTAGTTCTTCACCTTGGCCTTCGAAGCGTTCAGTACTACGAAGTCGGGCTCACCATAGGTCTCCAGCTCGGCGTCAGTCGGACGGATGAACATGTTCTTTACGAAGTGAGCCTGCCAAGCTACCTCCATGATAAAGCGGATCTTGAGGCGCGAGTTCTCGTTGGCACCGCAGAAGGTATCCACTACATAGAGCTTCTTACCCGAGAGCTCCTCCGAAGCGATCTTCTTGAGCTCCTTCCAAGCCTTCTTCGTTACGGGCTTGTTATCGTTCTTGTACTCGGGCGAGGTCCACCAGATGGTGTCCTTCGACGTCTCGTCCATTACGAAGAACTTGTCCTTGGGCGAACGACCGGTGTAAACACCCGTCATTACGTTCACGGCACCCATCTCGGTCTCCTGACCCTTCTCGAAGCCGTGCAGACCCTTCTTGGTCTCCTCACGGAACAACTCGTCATACGAAGGATTGTAGATAATCTCCTCCACGCCGGTGATACCGTACTTTCTCAAATCTTTCTTGTCGATCATAGTTGTTGTATTGTTAAATTAAAACCTCTTTTCAGTTTGCTGTTGGTCAAAAAGGATACCATTTTCGTCGCCCCGTCCTTTGCCGAAGCACCTCTGCCTCGCCAGGGTTCAAAAAAGCCCCTTTTTCATCGTTACAAAGGTAGGAAAACTTTTGAAAAAGTGAAAATTTTTGAGGATTATATCAAAGATATAACCTAAAATAAGGTTTTAATGACCTATGTCGCCTCAAATCTATGTGAATTGAAATGTTAAACGACACAACGGATAAATGGGAATTATTGAGAAATCGCTGTTTCGTCATGAGTATATTATAAAAAAGGCAATCGGCAGTATCAACCACCGATTGCCAACCACTGATTTCTTCTCCTTTACATCAGAAACTCTTTCGGTAGATGTAGGTCAGATAGTCGTTAGCATCGGTTTTCCACTCGTCGGACTTGAACTCGGCAACCTTCTCGAAACCGTGGTGGGCGTAGTAGCCGTGGTTGCACGAAGAGTCGGTCCAAAGGTAGAGGCTCTCATAGCCCTCGCTTTTTGCCAATGCCACAACCTCCGCAAGCAGTTGCTTTCCGCAACCCTGCACCGCTGAGATAAAGAACGAAAGATACAACTCCTTATCTGCCCGCATATGGCGATAGACCTTTGGTGAGGTCTTGCCGAAGTACTCACGCAGAGCCAACGCCTCCTCGCGCTGCTGCTCATTGAACGATGGCATCACACTATCCAACCACTCGTTGTAACCGTTATCCTGCTCGATATTGCCCGCAAGAATGCAACCCATCATCTTGCCCTCGTCGGTAATCTTGAAGGCATAAGGTGTACCATACCACCCGTAGCGGATGATATACTCGCACATCAGCAGTCCGAACTCCTCGCCCTGACCATTGGCTGCGTGCCCCTCGCCCCACACGGGATAGGCAAGATGAGCCGCCTCACGAATATCCTCTTCTGTAAATCTCTCTATCTTCATTGTCAATCGGTATTTTCGGGCGCAAAGATAAGAGATAATATAGATAAATAGACTATTTGCGAAATAAAGAGTTTGCTATCCAATACGGATATGCCAATAAAGGAGATTGCCACCATGCGTAAGATAAGAAAAAAGGCAATCGGCAGTATCAACCACCGATTGTCAATGATGAATTAGAGTGTGTAGGCAGTTAGTTCTATAAGGGGTACAGCTATTGTTACAAAAGGATATGTAGCACCTACTCGGTGGGAGGCACATCGAAGTCAATCTGATCGACGGTGAGTACCGTAATCTGCTGCCCGTTGTATAGTCCTGAGCACTCGGCACCGAGCAGGCGACCTTCGCTCTTTGAGAAACGAGCAACAATCCCGACCTTGTTACCCCTGGTGCTAACCGAGATTATATCGCCCTCCTCGCGGAATTTCAGCAGAATACCCGTTAACAAAGCGTGCTCCTTCAATTTATCGATCGTAGCGAACGGAGTGAGATCGACACCCTTGTCAGGGCGTTCGAGTACCAATTGCCCGTTTTGGTAGCGTCGATAGCTCTCGCCGTCATAGAGTTCCATAGAACGAGCCTTGTCCTGCCATTTGATAGCCATCTTGACCTTTGAGCCCTCTTTGCGAATCTCGACGGTGCCCTTAATCGGAGCGCCTTCGAAGTCAGCAATGTAGAGATCTTGTGAATGTTTACTCTCGTGAACATTTGCGGTGAAATGGACGAGGAAACTGTCGGCCTCGGCAAGGCGCATCATTGCTCGCTCGACCACCTCGCGGGCGGTGCTGGTCTGCACACTGCTAATGCCGATGATAACTGCCACTGCAACCACAGCGGCAACGGCACTAATGCGTACTGCCTGCCAGAGGGGGCGTCGGCGCGGTGCGGGGGCTTTGAATTCGAGTGAGGTGGCGGGAGCGAAACGCGGCATGAGAAGATTCACAACGCGATTGTCCGAGAAATTGTCTAAATTGTTGTTAGTTTTCATAATGTAGGTCTTTTTTACAGTGAGTTAAATCAGCCCGCGCTTTTCGAGGGCTTCGCGCAACTTGTCAATGCCATAGCGAAAACGCGATTTGGCCGTTGTGAGAGGAATGTTGCAAATCGAGGCAATCTCGTCAAATTGACGATCGCCATAGATTCGCAATCGGATCACTTCGCTCTGCTCATCAGGTAGGAGCGCCATCAGTCGTTCGATCAATCGAAACTCATGTTCGAAATCTTGCGGAGCGAGGTCGTCGCTACTCAGTGTATCGAGCGTTTCGGTGGTCGCAAACTGTCGTCGAGAGCGTAAAACTGAGGTGCAACTATTTGTCAATGAACGATAAACATAACCTTTTAGGTCTTCAATCTCGGCAAGCCGCGCGCCTTGTTTCGAGAGCCGCAGGTAGAGGTCTTGCACCACATCGTCAGCTTCGGTGGCAGACCCCAATCGATAGCAGGCGTATCGAAACAGATGGTCGCGCTCGGACTGCATCAGTTCAGCGAGGCGGGTGAGTTGTTTGTTTTCGGTTGTTAGTTTCATAATTTGTTTTCGTTTGTTGGAAACGCGCTTCCGAATATATAACGCTCAAAGTTCGGAAAAGACTTAATGTACTCGCAAAAACATTAAAAAAGATTAATATATCAAAGGTGTAACCTAAAAAAGTTTCAACTGACTCAAATCGCCATCAAAGCTTTGTAAATCGGAATACTAAACCCAACGGACAAATAGGAATTATGGGGGAATCCCTGGGCACATAGAGCATACTAATCAAAAAAAAGAGCGACCCGTTGGGGACGCCCTTTTTTCTGTTTGGCAGGAGTGATTAGTTCCAGCTATACTTCAGCGGAGCCGATACGTTATCGGGGTTCTGCTCCAGCAACGAGTTCGAGCTGATGTCGCTCGACGGAATCTTCCACAACCAGCTCTTGGTCGGCTTGTGGGTCATCGGGTAGCAGCAGAAGACCTTCAGACGCGAGTTAGCCGTACCCGGCTGCATCTCGATGTTAGCCTTGTAGATGCTGTAGTTGCGGTAAGCAGCCTCCTCGGCGCGATCGCCAAGCACACCCTTACGCAGCTGATCGTAGTAAGCCTTGCACTCGCCTACGAACTCCCACGAACGCTCCTGGAGAATAGCCTCATCCATCGACTTCTGATCCATAGCCGAGAGAGCCGTCAGACCGGCACGCGTGTGTACGGCATTCAGCTCCTCCAGACCATCACCGGCCTTCAGCAGGTTGGCAGCCTCAGCATAGTTCAGCAGCACCTCCGAGTAGCGCAGCATCGGGTAGTTGGGGGCAGGCAGCGAGTTGTAGAGTGCTACGTCAGCCCACGGGTCGAAGTACTTCAGGTTGAAGAGCGTCGAGCAAGCGTAACCACGGCCCTCGATATCCATCGGAGCACCATTGTCAACGCGCTTCCAGTACTCGCCACCAACAGCACCATCCTCGTCAAAGTCGAATACCCACTCAACATCCTTCTTGTCGGTGAACTTCGTCAGGAAGGTCTTCAGACGGGCATCATTCTTGTCGTAGGTGTTGTAGTGATCCGTCGATACGCCATAACGGCAGTAGTAAGCACCGGCTACGATGTTGCCATCCTTCTTCATACCGCCATAGGGGCCGAAGTCGATAGCCATACCCGAGTTACCACCATCGCCGTTGAAGAACTGGAGCTCGAAGACCGACTCCTTGTTGTTCTTGGCGTTCTGGTTGAACCAGTACCAGTTGTCGTTGTAGTCCGGCATCAGGCCGTAAACGCCCTGCTTGATCACCATCTCGCTGTAATCCTTGCTGAGCTGGAGCTCCGTCTTGTTGGCACCGAAGTTATCCTCGCTGCTGATCGTAGCCTTGTAGAGGTAAGCCTCGCCGAGCAGTGCGTAGCAAGCACCCGACGATACGCGCCATACATCATAACCGGCCGTGCCGCGTACGGGCAGCATAGCAGCTGCATCCTTCAGATCCTGGAAGATCTGATCCCATACAACCGAAGCCTCCTCGCGAGGAACCTTCAGACCCTCCAGACCGTTCGTGTAGGTCAGCGGCATCGGGCAACCACCATAGATACGTACGAGGTGGTAGTATACGTAAGCGCGCAGGAAGAGAGCCTGGCCCTTTACGTAATCCTTCTTCTTCTCATCCATGTCGATGGCATCAACGCGACCCAACACGATGTTGGCGTTGTTGATAGCAGCGTAACCCTTGTTCCAAAGGTCCGAGAAGGTGTTGTTGACATTCTCCATATCCGACCACGTGTTACGGTAGTGGTTCTGGGTCTCCTTACGGTAGTTGGCCTCACCCTGATCGGTCAGGATCTCCAGCGGAGCCACGTAGTTACGCGAGCTGGTAGCCATGTTACGGAACGTTCTGTAGGCGTTATTCAGGGCAGCATTGATATCGCCCTCCGTCTTATAGAACATATCCGGATCGATGAACGTATAGGGGGTCTCGTCCAGATTCGTACAACCGGTGTAGACCAACGCCATCGTCACCACTGCCACATAGGCAGCAAACTTCTTGATTGCGGTTATCATTTTCATAACTTTGATTGCTTTAAGAATTAGAACTTGGCGCCAACACCGAACATAACGATCTTCGCGAACGGATTGCTAACATCACCGTTCTCGGGGTTATAACCATTCGTGGTCGAAGCCGTGAAGAAATTCTGCAGGTTTACCGAGAAGGTGAGCTTCTTCACCGACTTAACCTTGAGCAGCGACGTGAAGTCGTAGCTGAGCTGAATGTTCTTCAGGATAAAGTAGTGCCAGTTGGCATTGGTACGGTCGCTAAGCAGACCGTTGAAACCGGCACGCGGCAGGTTACCGTTGGGATTCTCGGGGCTCCACTTCTCAGCGAAAGCGTCCTTGCTGATCCAACCCGTCAGACCACCTACCGAGTTCTCGCCGTGCATCAGGTAGTTACCGTTGTCGGCCTGACCTGCCGAGTTCTGAGCGAAGCCCAGACCTGCGCGGTGGTTAGCCTCACCACCGGCTACCGAAGCGTAGTCCCAAGCGCCCTGACCATATACATTGAGCTTGAGGCCCTTCCACTGTACACCGAGGTTGAAACCGTAGAAGTACTTGGGCTCGGTCGAACCGAAGCAGATGTAGTCGGCCGTGCTCAACGTGCCGTCACCGTTCTGATCCCAGAACATCTCGTCACCGAGCTGTGCACCGGCAGCATAAGCGGGCAGTGCCTCCTTGTAAGCGGCCAGCTGCTCCTGGGTCTTGATGATACCCATCGACTTGTAACCCCAAACCGAGTTTACGGGGTAACCCTCCTTCAGATAGCTACCGATACCGCTGTTCTTACCGCTGTTGAGCTCCTTATCCTCATGGTCATTGAGCTCCGTGATCTCGTTCTGGCTGTAGGTGAAGTTCACCGAAGCGTCGATCGTCCAGTCGCGGTTCTTGTAGATGTCACCACCTACGGTCAACTCGATACCGGTGTTCTTTACGCTACCTACGTTGCTCATTACCGACTTGTAGCCCGAGCTGGTCGGGATCGGCGTATCGTAAAGTAGGTCGTTCGTGTCACGGTTGTAGTAGTCGAACGTTACGTTCAGACGGTGCCACAACGAGAGGTCGAAACCGAGGTCGATCTGCGAGGTCTTCTCCCACTTCAGGTCGGCGTTACCTACCGTCTCACCATAACCGGGCAGCATAATCTGACCATCCGAGTAACCATTACCTACAGCCGTCGACAGGCGAGCCAGCGAGTTATAGTTACCAATCTCCTGGTTACCCGTAACACCCCACGAAGCGCGAATCTTCAAGTCGGTTACTACGTCGTTGTCCTTCAGGAACTCCTCCTGCGTAGCACGCCAAGCGACACCAACCGACGGGAAGAGACCCCACTTGTTGTTGGCACCGAAGCGCGACGAACCATCGTAACGAGCCGTAGCCGTCAAGAGGTACTTATCGGCGAAAGCATAGGTCAGACGGCCCGTGAACGAGATGATCGTGTTGCTGTAGATGTTGCTACCCCAACCCGAGAGCTCCTTACCGCCGATGTTCCAAGCACCCAGCAGGTCGTTATCGAAAGCGCTCGACGATGCGCTCATGCCCTCGTACTTGAACTTCTGATACGAATAAACAGCCGTAGCCGAGAAACGGTGGTCACCCCACTGATTCTTATAGGTCAGAATGTTATCCATCAGCTTGCTCTGGTTCTTGCCCCACGAGTGGCTACCCGAACCGGTACCGGTACCCTGTACGATAGCGGCAGCCGTCTTCGACGAGTTGTATTTGTAACCGCGAGCCGTCTTCGTGTCGTAACCGATGCTGATCTTATAGGTCAGGTTCTTGTGGAGCTTGGCCTCAGCAAAGAAGTTACCGATGAAACGCGTGTTGTCTACGTAGTTCGTCTGAGCGGCAATGTCGGCTACGGGGTTGAAGTTCGTAGCACCTACGATCACGTTGTAGCTGCCGTCCTCGTTGTAAACGGGCTCCAGCGGCGATGCCGAACGGAAGATCTCGCTCGTAGCGTTGTTGAAGATGTTCTGACGCGAAGTCGTGAACTGAATGCTCGAACCAACCGTCAGCCAGTTGTTGAACTCGTGCTGGAGGTTGTTGTGTACCGAGAACTTCTCAAAGCCCTGGGCTGCAATCAGACCATCCTGGTTGTAGTAACCACCCGAGAGCATGTAGCTCGTACCGTTGCTCTGGCCATCGAACGTAACGTTGTAGTCCTGCGTCAGGGCAGCACGCTCGATGATCTCCTCCTGCCAGTTGGTGTAAACGCCGTTGGCGGGAACCTTGCCACCGTGCAGCGCCAGCCACTGGTCACCCGAGATCAGGTCAACCAGACGCGAACGCATCTGAACACCGGCGTTGATGTTTACCGAGAGGTTCTTCGTACCCTTCGAGCCCTTCTTCGTGGTAATCATCACAACACCGTTAGCACCGCGCGAACCGTAGATAGCCGTCGACGAGGCATCCTTCAGGATCTCCATCGACTCGATGTCGGCGGGGTTGATGTCGTTCAGGTCTCCATCCATCAAGGGGAAACCGTCTACTACGTAGAGCGGCTCGTTGCTGGCGTTGATCGAACCCGTACCGCGGATACGCATAGCGGGAGCAGCACCCGGCTGGTTGTTCGAGAAGACAGCCACACCCGACGACTTACCCTGCAGCGAAGCCAGCGGGTTCGAGCCGATCGTGGTCGTGATGGCCTCGCTCTTGATCTGCGTGGTCGAACCGGTCAAGTCGCTCTTGCGCATCGTACCGTAACCAACAACTACGACCTCATCGAGCACCTCGTTGTCCTCAACGAGAACCACCTTCATAAAGGTGTTCGTAGCGGCCAGCGTCTGCGGCTGATAGCCCACATACGAAATCACGATGTTCGACTTGGCGGGAGCCTCCAGCGAGAAGTTACCATCCAAATCGGTCGTCGTACCGGTCGTCGTACCCTCTACGACAACGCTAGCACCGATAATGGCCTCACCCGACGATGAAGCAACATTACCTTTAACTACCTGCTGTGCATAAACACCGTTCACGCACAACAAAGCAGCGATGACAAGTACCACCTGCATCAGGCGAAACTTCTCAATCACATTTGTAAAAATTTTCATAAATAGATTGGGTTTTGGTTAAAAAATAAGTGGTTTTATTATTTCTGTGCCTAAAATGGGCCGCAAATTTAAGAAATGTTTCCTATGCAACCAAATATTGATTCTTAATATTTGTGCATTTCTCTGTGGCAATAGGACAATTAGGTGAAAGTGCGCCTTATTTAGTACAAATCCTGCGTGCGGATCTCCTCTTTCCAGTGGTGGTCTTTTGGGAAGGGTTTGCCACCCCAGGCCTTTTGGTTTGTCCAGGGGAGGGCAGCATCGCTCCAGAAGGGATGTGTCGCGGGGAGACCCAGCGGCAGGAAGGCGAGCGAGGTGAGGTAGAGACTGCCGTTGTTGGTGTACCAGTCGGCGATGTTGGGTTGGCGACCCGCGAAGCCGATCGTGAGAAAGCCTCCCTCGTTGAAATTCTCGCGGCCTTCAAACATGCGATGCATCACCGCCGTCAGTGCAGCGCGCACCTGACCGTTGGTAAGTCCGGCGGGCAACTGCTCGTACCAGGCCATCAAGGCCAGCGGTTGCATGGCCGCCATGCGGTAAGGGATCGAGCGCCCGAAAACGGGGAAGGTTCCCTCGGGTGAGATCAAACGTTCCAATACGAGGCTGAATTTCTGCGCACGGCGCAAGGCGCGGCGGTAGTAATCTCCGTAGTGAATGCGGGTGCGTGTCTTGGCATCCTTCATCGCCTGGAGCGTCTCCAAATACATCGGGTGGAAGACGTAGCTGCTGTAATAGTCAAAGGCAAACGACGGTCCGTCGGCGTACCACCCATCTCCCGTGTACCACTCCTCGACCTTGCGAATGGCCGAATTTACGCGGTAGGTGTCATACGGAGCACCCGCTTTGGCCAAGAAAGCCTCGATCGTCGAGGAGAAGAGCAGCCAATTCGTATAGGGCGGATCAATCGCACGCAGGCGGGTAAAGCAGGTGATATAACGCTCCTTGGTCTTCGCGTCCAGCGGCACCCAGAGTCGGTCGTAGGCGCGCAGGAAACTCTCGGCCACATAGGCGGCATCGACCAGCGCCTGCCCCTCGCCCTCCCACAGCAGGTAGTCGGGGCTGGCGGGATCAACGGCATTGGCGTAGCTCTTCAGGGCCCAGGCGCGGAGTCGTTGGCGCTGTTTGCCCTCCTCCGTTTCGTCATCGGGGAGCGCAAGCCAAGGGGCGACGCCCGCCATCAGGCGACCGAAGGCCTCCATGTAGATCACCTTCGCATTGCGCCCGTCCCACGTGGGGCTGACCTCCGTCTGCATCGTGGCCTGGAGCTTTCCTTCGGCCATGTTACGCAATATGGGCTCGGCCATCTGGTAGAGCAGTTTGCACCAATAGGCGCGATCCGATTGTTGCGGTGCTTCAAGGTAGCGCACATACTCGCAGGCGGCCAGCAGGAAGGCTCCCACGCCGAAAGGCGCCGTGGAGTTCTCATCCACGATCTGCCCCGGGATCGCCTTCTCACCAATCGGCTGCACATACCCCACGCGGCCATCCTTTTGCAAGGCGGTTTTCGAGAGGTAGTCCCATGCTTTGCGAATCACGGGGAGGTAGGTCGCCTCGTCCAGGTAGCCGTTATTTACACCCCACAGCAGTCCATAGGTAAAGAAGGCCGTGCCGCTCGTCTCGGGACCCGGGGCGTGTTCGGGATCCATCATGCTACGTGTCCAATACCCCTCGGGTTGTTGTGTGGCAGCCACCGCCTCGGCCATGCGCACGAACTTATCGACAAAGAACTGCCGATGTGCGTACTCCGTGGGCAGATCTTTCAGCACCTTGGCCAGGCCGGCCAGCACCCACCCGTCGCCACGTGCCCAGAAATCCTTCTTCCCGTTGGCGCTTTTATGCTTCGGGTAGACGTATTTCGCATCGCGGTAGTAGAGACCCGTCTCCTCGTCCAGCATGATGCTGTCCGAGTAGCAGATATACGCATACAATTTCTCCAGGTAACGCGGATTTCCCGTCACGCGGTAGAGCTTCGTCATGACGGGCATCACCATGTAGAGACCGTCGGCCCACCACCAATAGTCGTTGGTCGGGGTACTCATCTGATACTCCATCACCTCGCGCGCGCGAGCAATTTTATAATTGTCGGGCTGCAGGTTGTAGAGATCGACGTAGGTCTGAAAGCAGATTTGGTAGTCACCGAAGAGGACAAACTCATCCCCCTCGCCGTAGGTTTCGTAGCGCCACTTACTTTTGTCGTTGCACTTCGCGCCACGCCACTCGTTGTGCTCGGCCCACGCCTCCGAGTAGGCGCGATAGCGCTCGTTGCCGCTTAGGAAGTAGGCCTCCATGTTGCCCGTGTGGTAGGCGGCCTGGTCCCAGAACGACCACACCTCGGGCGAATGGGTCGTTTGCCAATAGCTGTTGACGCGGTCAATGATCTTACGTACCGCTTGTGCCTCGGTCGGTTTGGCGGCAAGGGCGATTGAGGTGATGCCGAGCATCACGACGCAACAGATCGCTTGTTTGATGATATTTTTCATGGCTCAAAAATTATTCTACTTCAAGTACATAAACGGGGGTCGGTTCGCCCTTCACCGTGCGCTCGCCATCGCCCTGGTGCGTCTCCTGCACAAAAAGATGCAGCTTGCGTCGGGCCTTCCATAGCTCCGCATCGTGGCTCGGCTCCCAGGCATCGACCGTAAAGTCGGTCAGATCCTTTGCGTGCCACTTGCCTTTGCGGATGTTTTTTGTGTAATACATCGAGACCTTGCTGCCCCGCTCCGCATCGCGGAAGAGGTAGTAGCCCCGCTTTTTATGCACCACCATGCGGGGACGGGCGATGGGGATCATCTTCGTGCCGCCGCCCTTGAGCGAGAAGGAGCTCTTGCGGTCGGAGATTTGCTGGCTTTGCCACTGCGCGCCATCGTGCCATACCAGCCGATATTGCGGCACCTCGCTATCCGCATCGCGCCAATAGGTGGCAATGTAGGGATTGCCCGCGGCATCGGCACTCATGCTCGTTTGGTTGATCAACTCGCTGTTTTGGGGGATACGGCAGGCATACTCCGCATTGGCTTGGCGAATGGGCAGTGTGTATTGTTCGCCCGTTGTTTTGTGCCACGTCTTGCCGCCATCCGTCGAACGGGCGTAGCAAAGGTCGTGATTGGTCTCCACGAGCCATGTCTCGCGCCATACCCACGAGAGGTGGATCGTCCCTGCAGCATCGACGTAGAGTTGCCAATAGGCGTTGCGTTGGTTCTCCCCGTCGATCAGGACATCTTGCACGCGCTCCCAACGTGCCTCCGAGCAGGAATAGCGGTTCAGTACGAGGTTACCGCGCCCCGACGCACCCGAACGATAGGCAAACAGCAGATCGCCGTTTGCCAAGCGGTAAAATTCGGGGTAAGTGACATCCTGCTCGTCGCGCCCCACCATCGGCACTTTGTCGCCCAAGGTGAGTGAGTGGGGTGCTACGCTGCGACAATAGTTGAGCGGATGGCCGTGGTGGTCAAAGGCCACATGCAGGTAGCCAGCGCCATCGACCATCAGGCTGATGCCGTTGTGGGCATCGCGTACATTCCCGCGATATTGGCTGCGTGAGAGCCTCCACTCCTCACTCCCCAACGCCCGACATCCGACCACCATCCACCCCTCGGCATCGTAGTAGGCGACGTATTGTCTCCCGTCAGCCGATGCGAGCGAGCTGTTGCGAAAAATCGTCGTATTGACCGATGTGCTGCTATACCCCTCTCCGACTTCGATGAGGCGTTGGGCCTGCAGGGGTAAGATAATCACCCCGCAAAGTAGCAGGAAAAGGATGTTTTTTTTCATGGAAGATGGGGTTTGTTATACAAATATAAAAATCTCTGCGCAAAAATCCCAGCCATACGCCCGGAAAACTTTCTTTTGAATCATATTGTCGGCCCCGACCGAAGGCTACTCGTTCCGTCGGTTTTTGGAGTTTCATAGTTTTTTACTACATTTGTCAAAATGGACCTTTCGAATCGTGGTGCTACGACTGATCTCATACCTGCTTGTTGTGTTGGCGACTGCGGCATGCAGTCGCTCCGAGGAGCTATTGATGCTCGATCGGGCCGATCAGCTGATGCTGGAGCGACCCGATAGCGCCCTGACGATTTTGCAGCAGATTCCCCGACAGAAGCTGACCGCCGAATCTTCTCAAGCGCGTTTTGCTGTGCTGATGTCTCAGGCGATGGATAAAAATCGCATCGATTCCGACAACGACAGCCTGATTCGTCAGGCAATCCGCTATTATGGTCCTCGTCGCGATCAAGATGATTACCGCGCCCGTGCCTTCTACTATGCGGGGCGAGTCTATCAGCATGCCGGGCGGATCAACGAAGCGATGAGGTGCTATATCCAGGCGGAGTATTCGGCCGCCGAGACTTCGGACTCCTTCATGAAGGGGTTGATCGCCACGTCGTTGGGCCGTTTGTACCGCAAACAACACTACTATACCTCCTCCTCGGAGTGTTTCGAGGAGGCTGTACGCCATTTCGAGCAGATTGGTCATCGTCCGTATGTGCTCCAAACAACCATGGCTGCATCGGCAGATCTCTACCGCATGGGGGATACGGTGCGCTCACGGCCCTATTTTGTGCGCTCGATGCAGTTGGCCGAGGAGCTGCAGGATACCACGGCGCTCATCTACCTGGCCGGTGCGGCGGCAACCCATGCGATAGATTGTGGCGAGTATGATCGTGCGTTGGAAACTTTGATGGAGGCTTCGAATCGCTATGCAGGAGGAGAGATCCCAAGCGATTATTACCTCTCTTTGGGAAAGATTTTCCAACAGCGCAATGAGGTTGATACGGCTGCCCACTTCTTGGCGCTCCGCTTGAAAAATAACGATGAGCAGCTGCGCCGCGAGCAACTCTACGACCAGAGTCGCGGTCATTGGTTGCTCGAAAACGAGGATACGGCCGGTGAATTTTTTGCCGCCATGGAGGACTATCCGCGAGCCTACAACCGTAAAAATCGTGCCCTGCGTACCCTCGACTCGATCTATCGGGCCGAGAAACAATCGCTTATCCCCGATATGCGAGCCAGCTTCCGACGCCATCTGCTCGAGGAGCAGAATCACGCTTTACGTATCCATGTCGCCTTGCAGTGGCTCTTGGCCGTTGTGTTGTGCGTGGCGTTCCTCTTCTTGTTCTTATGGTTGCAGACGCGTCGTCAACGGCTGATTTTGTTGCAGCGACAGGCCATCTCGAATTATCGTGAGTCGATTTCGCGTTTGAAAGATGCCTATATGGATCAGCAGATGAAGCCCGAAAAGGGCATTGATCCCGAGTTGGTGGATCGACGCGTCGCCTTCCTGCGCCAATTTCTCGATATGGCGGTGGTCTATAGCGGACATAAGGAGGAGCAGTTCTATCGCAAGGTAAGTGCGCTCTTTTCGGTGTCGGAGGGGGAGAGTGCCCAATGGATCTTCGAGGATATCCTCAATATGCGTGAGCCGCATGTGGTCGATTACCTGCGTACGCGCTATCCGCAGTTGACCGACCGCGAGGTGCTGATCTATTGCATGATCTGCTGCGACCTTTCGAACTCGGCCATCAGCCTGCTACTGGACATTAGCACCAAGACCTATTACAACCTGCGAAACATCTTGCGCGGGAAACTTGACCTGACAAATAACGGACTGACCTTCTCGGACCATTTCGAAATGATGCGCCAAGAAATGGCCGCTCAAAAACACACTCAGAAAGGGCCGGAAATACAAAAAGGCAATTAAAAAAATATAATAAACAGATTTACAACATCTTTTGATTTTAAATCGGGATATACCATTCCTCGGTTTTTTGCTCAAGATTTGTTATTTTTGTATTATCAATGTGTGACGCGGTTGATCTCGTTTCCAACCTGCAGTATCGGATCTCTTCCTATAAACCGATACAAGGTGACATTTTGATGGATTGTGTGACTCGTCGGGGCCTGAATAGGCTCCGACGAAATTTTTTTGCGGGGTGGTACGGTGGTGCGTACGATGCCCCCCAAAAAAAGCGGGGCTCGACATGCGTCGAACCCCCGCTTTGTGTGTAGTGTTTGGCTACTCGGCCATCACCTCGGCGATCTTCTTGCCGATCTCCTCGCCACGAATACCGCGGGCTACGATCGTGCCATCGGGGCCGAAGAGGATGATCTCCGGAATGCCGTAGATACCGTACAGATCGGTCGGAATCTTCTGTGCATCGAAGATGACGGGCCACGAAATGGGCAGCTCCGTGAGTGCCTTCTCCGTGTCGGGACGCTCATCCCATACGGCAACACCTACGATCTCGAACTTCTCGCCTTTGTACTGCTTGTAGACATTGGCCAGATTGGGCATCTCACCGCGGCAGGGACCGCACCACGAGGCCCAGAAGTCTACCAGGACATACTTGCCCTTACCTACGTAGTCCGAGAGCTTGGCGGGCGTACCGTCTGCGTTACCCTTCTCGATCGTGAAATCGACAAACATCTTGCCCTCCGAGGTGTTCTTGACAGCCTCGCAACGAGCCTTCTCCTTCACGACATTGGGGGCGTTCTTCACAGCCTCACCGGCAATCGAGTAGAGCGAATCGAACTTCACAGCGTCATAATTCGAGAGGCTGAGCATCGCCGTGGCACCCAGAATATCATCTTTGTGGGCAGCGAAGAGTTCCTGATCGAGCTGCTCGGAGGCGGCGCTGTAGACTTCACGCAGTTTCTTGGTCTCGGCTGCGCGATCCTCGTCCGAGAGCTCTTTGTTCTGGCGCAGAGCCATATAGCCCTCACGGTAGGTGTTGTAAACCTCGTTCGACTGCTTGGTGTAAGCGGCATAGGCCTCATTGAGCGGCGTACCCGATACCGTGCTGGTCGAGCGATCAACGATCTCCATGTTAATCTGACCCGGCTCGAGAACAACCTGCGCACGTACGCGGCTCTTCTCCTGCTGGATCTGTACGCGAGCCATTGTCGGGGTCTCTACGTCGCCTGTGAATGCGAAGGCGTTGTTCTCAACGGCGGTCGAGTCTTGGGCCTCGCCATTAATATATAGGTAAGCCGTAGCACCGTTGTAGGTCGAGTCTACGACCGAACCTTGGAGCGTGTAGCTCGTGTTTGCGCCGCACGAAGCGAAGAGGGCGGCGGTCATTAGCATTGCAATGTTACGTTTCATAAGTACAAGGGGGGGGGTAAAATTACAATATGTAATTAAAATTAAAAAATGAGTCTTTGTGTGTCAAATCGTTTGGAACTCAAGACAAAAATACTTATTTTGCCGAGGAAAACAAACACAATCATCAATTTTTTTAACCTTTTAAAACACACAAATTCTTTTTTTCTGGCAAGAAAGAATCAGATGCACTTTTATCTCTAAAATGGAACGATGACCATGCCGGTAGGATGGCTCGGTCCGCCCCACTCATCGGGGTACATGTGTCAAATCGTTTTTACTTTTTTATTGAGTGATTCACACAAACCACCAAAACTTATGAAGAAACTGTACACAGCAGCAATGCTCGTAGTTATGTGTCTCTTCTCCTTCTCGGCTTACGCCCAGCAGAAGGAGGTGACCGGTAAGGTATCGGATGCCAATGGTGATCCGTTGGCCGGTGTGACGGTAATCGTCAAGGGCACCAATCGCGGTACCACTACAGATGCAAAAGGAAATTATCAAATTAAAGTCGACGCCAAAGACGCGCTGACCTTCAGCTATATCGGTTATGCCGATTATGAGGAGAACGTAGGTGCGAAGACCCACATGAATGTAGCCATGAGCGAGGCCTCGGAGCAGCTCGAGCAGGTTGTGGTAACGGGTTACCAGACCATCTCGAAGGAGCGTGCTACGGGTTCGTTCGATATTATTTCGGCTGCCCAGATTGAGAAGCCCACCGGTAACATCGCATCGCGCCTGATCGGTGCCGCTGCCGGTCTCGTGGCTTCGCAGGATGCCTATGGTAATCCTACGTTCGAGATTCGTGGTCGCACGAAACTGACCGTGGACCCCGATGATGTACAGCCGCTTTTGGTTGTCGATGGTTTTGCTATCGAGGGCGGCTTTGAGTCGATCAACCCCAATGACGTTGAGTCGGTTACGGTGCTGAAGGATGCCGCTGCCGCTTCGATCTGGGGTGCCAAGTCGGCCAACGGTGTAATCGTTATCACGACCAAGAACGCCAAGCGTGAGGGCGACGGGACGACCGTAACGGTTGATTACTCGGGTCACCTCAAGGTGTCGCCGAAGATGGATCTGGACTACTATCTGAACCGTGCTTCGACGAACGACGTAATTGACTATGAGGTAAATAACTTCTACAAGTGGGACTCGTCGCTGTGGTACATCGACCCCTATTCGGGTGCCGACTACTACGACGGTACGTCGAGTGTTTACAAACTCCTGAATGCCCATCGTCTGGGTCAGATCTCGGAGGCCGAGATGAACGCCGGTATTGCCAAGTATCGCCAGCTTGACAACACGGATCAGCTGAAGGAGTACTTCCTCCAGAACCCGATCGTGCACCAGGAGAACGTAGCCGTAAATATCGCTACCGACCGTTCGCGCACGATGATTTCGGCCCTCTATCAGAACGATCGCAAGCACTACAAGACGCAGAACAGCGAGAAGTACATGGTTTCGTTCCGCAACCAGACGAAGCTCTTCAAGTGGTTGGATCTGAACCTGAACGGTCAGTATAGCCGTACGGCTTCGTCGAACAACGTCGATACGAACGCCTTCGATTATGCTCCTTACGAGATGATTACCGATGCCAACGGCGATTATATCAAGTATGACCAGGTGAGCCTCGACTACGTCGATAAGTTCGTGCCGAAGGGTGCATTCCCCTATGAGGATTGGTCGTACAATCCGCTGCAGGAGACCCGCAACCAGAAGAAGCAGTCGTGGAGCTCGAACGCCCGCATCCAGGCCGGTTTGACGTTCAAGCTCTGGAAGGGTCTGAACATCGAGTCGCGCGTGCAGTATGAGCTGCAGGAGGGTCGCACGAAGGACTACTACACGGAGGATAGCTACTATGTTCGCAGCACGGTCAACATGGCATCGTCGTGGGATAAGGCTACCAATAAGGTGACGCCGAACCTCCCGGTGGGCGGTATGCTCGATCAGAGCCGCTCGCAGCGTGAGGTGATGACCATCCGTAACCAGGTGAACTTCAACCACACCTTCGCTGACAAGCACGCTGTGGCTGTGATCGCCGGTGTGGAGACCATCGACAACGTCTATCAGTCGTTCGGCAATCCGACGACCTATGGTTACAACGATGCTACGCTGAGCGTAGGTACCTTCCCCAACGGTGTTGGTGGTTCGGGCGCGCTGAAGCTCACCGACTGGCAGGGCTCGGCTCAGACGTTTGCCTATGTGAATAAGTTTAAGTACGAAACCGACCGCTACTTCTCGGCCTTCGGTAACGCTTCGTACACCTACGATGAGAAGTACACCGTTTCGGGTTCGGTTCGTACCGATGCTTCGAACCTCATCTCGGATGATCCGAAATACCGCTACGCTCCCTTCTGGTCGGTAGGTGCCAGCTGGCAGCTCGGTAAGGAGCAGTTCATGCAGGATGTGGATTGGGTAGACGCCCTCGGCATTCGCGTAACCTATGGTTACAATGGTAACGTCGATAAGACGACCTCGTTCCGCCCGCTGATTAGCATGAGTGGCGCGACGAGTGCTGCCACGAACGAGTTTACGGCTACCGTATCAAGCTACGCCAACCCGACGCTGCGTTGGGAGAAGACCCGCACGTGGGACGTGGGTGTTGATTTCCGTCTCTTGAACGGCAAGCTCTTCGGTAAGTTGGATGTTTACAACAAGTATTCGGAGGATTTGATTGGTTCGGTTACGCTGCCCAACGTACAGGGTAATTCGTCGATGAAGATGAATTCGGCCGAGGTATCGAACAAGGGTTTCGAGCTTGAGGTTGGTTCGGCACTGAAGATCTCGAAGAATGTATCGTGGACGGGTAATTTGGCTATTTCGTACAACAAGAATAAGATTGAGAAGCTCTCGTCGAAGCCTTCGAATGCCTATGCTTTGGTTTATTCGGGCGGTTCGTCGGCCTGGATGGAGGGTTACGATATGAACACCTTGTGGGCCTACAAGTATGGTGGTCTGATGAATGGTGCTTCGGAGGCTAATCCCGAGATGAAGCCGACGCTCGTTGGCAAGGACGGCACGCAGCAGTTCTTCAACTCGTGGCCGGCCGGTGATGCGATGAACATTTCGTATGAGATGGGTACGCTCGTGGCTCCTTGGACGATGGCCTTCTCGACCGCATTCCAGGTTTATGACTTCGACATCTCGTTGATGGTAACGGGTAAGTTTGGCCATAAGTTCATGCGCACGGGCTTCAACTACCCGGGTATTTCGGGTAACTCGATCCCCAACCGCTACTATCAGGATGTGCTGAATTGCGACCCGAACGAGATGATTCCTATGCCGCAGACCGAGGTGGAGACCCGTTACTACTTCTGGGATCGTTTCCACCCCTACATGTCGTATCTGGCTGAGAATGCAGGCCACATCCGTCTGCAGGAGTTGAGCGTTGCTTACAACCTGCCGAAGAAGGCTGCCAAGTGGCTCGGCGTTCGCAACCTGAAGGTTTACGCACAGGCCAACAATCCCTTCTCGATCTACTTCAATGGTTACAAGGAGGATCCCGAGTTTGCATACGGCAACATGCGTCTGCAGGCATCGTACACCTTCGGTATCAAGTGTTCATTCTAAATAAAGCGTTCTTATGAAACTGAGAAATATTGCATTATATGCTTCGATGTTCGTGCTGGCAACGTCGTTTGTTGCCTGCGACGACTGGCTCGCGGAGGAGCCTTCGAAGTCCACGAACAAAATCCTGTCGAACACGGAGGAGCTGGATGCCTTGATGGGTAACTACTCGCTCTATGTACAGGAGCAGGCTGTGCCCGTCTATGGTTCGGATGACTGGGGTATTACGCCCGAGTTCCACACGGCCAAGAGCGGTGGTGTGTTCAACGCTACGTCGCAGCTTCCCTATATGCTCTACAGCAACGAGGTGGATGATACGCGCTACTCGGTATGGCAGAGCGAGTATAAGAAGATTTACTTCGCCAACATGGCCATCGAGCAGGCGATGAGCCTCAAGGGTTCGGAGGAGGACAAGGCCAACCTGAAGGCCGAGGGTCACTTCCTGCGTGCCTATTCGATGTTCAACCTGGCTGTTGCTCACACGCTCTACTACACCGGTCAGAACGGTGAGGAGCTGGGTCTGTCGCTCCAGACGATGACCTTTGAGGATTCGGCTGCTCGTGCCACCCTGGCCGATACGTGGGCTGCTATTGATGCCGACCTGCAGGAGGCGCTGAAGATTACCGTACCCCTGAAGAAGGATGGTCGCAACCGCGTATGGCGTGCTACGACCGCATCGGTAAATGCCTTTGCTGCTCGTTACTACCTCTATCGTGGTGACCTCACGCAGGCCAAGACCTATGCTGAGAAAGCGCTGTCGGAGTACAGCACGCTGGGTGATTACAACGAGACGATGTCGTTCAGCCAGTCGACGCTGAGCTACGACATCAACAGCTCGACGAATCCCGAGAAGATAACCGTTCAGCTGCCGATTGGCTACGATGTGCGCTTGTCGGGTGCAGCCAACTTCGGTACCTGGTTCGACAAGGAGGGTATCTACCTGGCCCGCCATATGTATTCGGCCTTCTGGTGGTTTGTTCCCAGCCAGGAGCTGATGGACACCTATCTGATCGATGTGCCGGGTGGGGATGCCCAGAACGACCTTCGCTTCCGCTACTACTACGTCGAGGACTTCTCGCTGCGTACCTGCTCGAAGGATCCCGCCTTCCGTTGGCCGGGTGTGATGGTACACTACATGGAGTCGCTTGATGCCGGTCCGTCGGTAGCCGAGATGATGCTCATCAAGGCCGAATGCCAGGCTCGTGGTGGCGACTTTGCGGCTGCTATGAAGACAATCGCTCCGCTGCGTAAGGCCCGTATCGATGCTTCGGTCTATACCGAGCTGACCGCCACGTCGAAGGAGGATGGTATCAAGAAGGTGCTCCAGGAGCGTCGTCGTGAGCTCTTTATGACGATGCGCTGGTATGATCTGAAGCGTTACAACGCCAACGACTATGCAGCCGACGATGTAACTGTTACGCGTCAGTTCTATGATTTCAACGCCGCCTCGGGTTCGGTACTGGTAGATGGTGGTGTGAAGACTTTCACGCTGGAGCCCAACTCGCGTCACTATGCAATTCCGATCCCCAAGACCGAGATTGCTAATGCCGGTGGTGCATTGCAGCAGAACACCTATTAATAATTAGGTTCTTCTAACATAGCGCAACTATGAAGAAGTTATTGTTTGCGCTGATCTGTTTCATGCTGGCCGGATGCTCGTCGTCCGGCCTGCTGAATACAGACGGCAAGGCTACGTTGAAGGTGCTCTACGTCGGCGATGCTGCCGAGTTTGAGACCTTCGGCTCGCATCGTTCGAAGGAGGGCATGGAGGCTTCGGCTCTGGAGCGTACGGCCGCCTGGGAGGCGATGCTCAAGGAGCGATTTGATTCGGTGGCCACTGTACAGGGCAAGGATTACACTCCTGCTATGTCGGAGGGCTACGATGTGACGATTATTGACGGCCTGATTCCCACCATGCGTCCCCGCGAGTTGATTCGCGACGCCGCGGGTAAAGTGGTGAAGGTGATCCCGGCACAGCGTCTGCCTGAGGATTTCTCGGGTGCAGTCGTGTCGATTGGTCAGCAGAGCGAGAATATCGGCCGCAGTATAGGCACGAAGCTCGATTGGTACTGCTTGTGCCTCGATGCCGAGGCGCATGGTATGGTGCTCGACCATCCGATCTTCAAGGGCCCCTTCAAAACCGATATTACGCTCGAAAAGAAGCCCACACCTGAGGATGCCAAGCATTATGTCTATTTCACGCCCGATATGCCCGATTCGGTGATGATGTGGCGTGTGCAGACCAAGGGTTATCAGACCGACGAGGGCTTCCCCGTAGGTATGGTGTCGCGTCCGTGGGGTTTCCTGGATAGTCCCGATACGGAGTTCATTTCGAGCGGTGTCTGCGCCAAGACGATTGACGCCGTGGCAATCGGCCGTCACGGTAACTACCTACATTGGGGCTTTGCTGCTTCGCCCGCCTTTATGACCGAGGAGGCGAAGGCTGTCTTTGCCAATGCTGTTTGCTACATTGCCCAATTCAAGGGCCAGACCCCGTTGGTTCGTAAGTACAACGACCGCATCGCTACACGCGAGTATATCAAGGAGCTGATCTACATGTCGTCGATGGAGCCTTATGAGACGCGTGTCGGTTGGACGGTGTCGGCCAACGAGGAGGGTCAGAAGAAGCAGGCCGAGGTGCGTGCCAAGCAGGCGCGTGGCGAGAAACTGACGGCCGAGGAGAGCTACTACCTCAACTTCAAGCCGTCGGAGCCGATGACCCTGGCGCAGTACCTGCAGCGTTACCACAAGCAGGCCTACGTGGCCCTCGGCGAGGATCTGGACGCCTACGTTCCCTATTACGAGGAGAACACACCCTACTTCTACGGGGGCGAGGGTTCGTACAATATGCAGATTGACGAGGATGCCAAGGCTTGGCAGATTCCGACGGGCGATATCCGCCTCTTGGAGCGAGCCATCCGATGCCTCGAAAAGGGCGAGGAGGTAGAGCGTGCGCAGCGCATCCTGGATCGCTATACGCTCTGCACCTTCGAGACACCGGCCGAGTGGAGTGCCTGGTTCAAGAAGTATCGCAAGAAGATCTTCTTCACCGAGGCTGGAGGTTGGTTCTATATGGTCGACGGCCCCGCCACGTTGCCCGGTAACGATTACAAGGCGCGTGAGAAGAAGGCTGCTGCTGCCGAGCGTGCCGCTGCCATGGCTGCACAGCCCGGTGAGACGAGTGCCGAGGAGCCGGTAGCTGTCGCTGCCCGTGTTGTAAAGGCAAATGGTTCGACGTCGATCGAGGTGAATATGAAGATTCACCCCGGCTTCCACGTCTATCGTGCCGTAGCGGCATCGGATGCCTATCTGCCCGTGAAGTTCACGACGCAGGTTCCTGCCGGTATGGAGGCGGGCGAGGTGGTTGCCCCCACGGCCAAGCCATTCGGCACGGCCGGCACGACCATCTACGAGGATGCCGTCACCTTTGTGATCCCGTTGACGGGTCAGGCAACGGGTGAGGTGAGCTGCAAAGTGGAGTGGCAGTGCTGCGATGCGCATGTCTGCATGCCGCCGATGGAGCGTGAATTGAAATTGACCCTCTAAACCAAGAGGGGAAACCTGATTAATAAAGGCGTGGTCGCGTAAGCGGCCACGCTTTTATTGTGTGTTGTCGTGTCGTTTTTCCGTTAATCGGGGCATAATTACTATTTATTTAGAGCAGAATTTTATATTTTTAGTATGTGCAAAATTTATAAATTTAAATAATCATAAGAATATCAGCCACATAACCAACCATACAACAATCTTCTAAATTGTTAAAAATATAAAAAAGTCACCCGATTTTTTGGTAAAAACATAAATTTGGGTGTAACTTTACCATAACCTATTACGACCAAAAACACAACTAAATAAATAGTATTAACCTAAAAAACTTTAATGATCCAACAACCAACTAACTTCATCAAAACCAACTTCTTAACTTTGGGGGTTGGCGCTAGTGCGCTGATTCCCAGTGAGTTGTTGTGGGGGGGGGTACCTAGCCTCCGGCTACCCATCGGCCGGTCGGATAGGTCTTTCACTGCACTTCTCACCCCAACCTATCCGACCGGTGGCGACACTCGGTCGGTATTCTAATCCATTTTAACGTTTAACTGAAAGAGTACTGACCAATGAAACATCGTTTACTCTTGCTTGTACTCCTTTTATGGGGTGCAATGGGTATTGCAACAGCCCAAAACATCGTTGTCAAAGGTACGGTAAAAGATGCAGCCGGTGTGCCCGTGATTGGTGCCACGGTGATCGAAAAGGGTAACTCCGCGAACGGTGCCAGCACCGGTATCGACGGCGACTTCACCCTGACCGTTCCGAAAGGTAAATCATTGCAAATTTCATTTATCGGTTTTGTTACCCAGGAGGTCGCTGCCGTAGCCGGCAAGCCGATCGAGGTTACGCTGCAGGAAGATGCCGTGGCTGCCGACGAGGTAGTCGTGCTGGGTTACATGAACGTCGTGCGTAAGGACCTGACCGGTTCGGTGGGTTCGGTAGCAGGTGAGAAGCTGGCCATGGTGCCGGTTGCATCGGCTGCTGAGGCTCTCCAGGGTAAGATCGCCGGTGTGCAGGTAACGACGGTCGATGGTGCCCCGGGTGCCGACGTCGATATCCGCGTGCGTGGTGCTATGGACCTCACGGGTACCAGCCAGCCGCTCTTCATCGTCGATGGTTTCCCCGCCGATAACATCAACGACATCCCGCCGACGGATATCCAGTCGATCGACGTACTGAAGGATGCTTCGCTGACGGCTATCTATGGTGCACGTGGTGCACACGGTGTAGTGATGGTAACAACGAAGTCGGCCAAGGCCGGTCGCATGAAGGTGGACTTCAACTTCTCGGCCCGCTTCAACAAGCTGGCCAACAAACTGGAGATGATGAACACTTACGAGTTCGCCCGCTACCAGCTCGATAACGCCATGATCAAGGGCGGTAGCTCGGATCGCTATCAGTGGCGCCAAGACTTCGGTAACCCCTGGGACCTCGACCTCTACCAGAACATGGAGACCTACGACTGGCAGGATGAGGTAATGGGTGGCACGCCCGTGAGCTACAACTACAACGTAACGCTGAACGGTGGTAGCGAGAAGCTGCGTTTCAACGCCTCGCTGACCCACAGCGACGAGGAGGGTATCCTCTTGGGCTCGGGTGTTGAGCGTACGAACTTCAACATGAAGGTGAATGCCGAGCTGGCCAAGAACCTGACCCTGTTGGTGAACCCCCGTTTCACGATTCGTAAGGATGAGGGTGCCGGCGCCAATGCTTTCGGTCGCCGCGGTATCATCGACGTATTGCGTTATCGCCCGACGAACGGTATGCGTGAGTTCGGTTATGTCGATCCCGACTATGCCGATCCGCTGGAGGAGGCTCAGTGGGCCATCTCGAACCCCGTGAATGACGTGGACCAGAACTACCTGGAGAAGATGTCGTACCAGTTCGTAAACCAGGCCAGCCTGGAGTGGAAGCCCGTCGAGGGTCTCCGTCTGCGTACCGAGTTCTCGCACACGTTCGGTTTCGGTGAGGAGAACCGCTTCTACGGCTACCTGACCGACGCGGTAAACAACTCGACCTACCTGAACCAGCCCTATGCTTATATTAAGGATAGCCGCTCGACGCGTTACACGTGGACGACGACCGCTGCTTACAACTTCACGGCCAAGGAGAATCACAACTTCTCGTTCCTGGCCGGTTTTGAGCTTCAGGGTCAGAATTCGCGCTCGAACCAGAGCACGGCTCGCTACTTCCCGCAGCTGATCTCGCCCGAGCAGGCCCTGGCCAACATGGGTCTGGGTTCGGCTTATCAGACCACCTCGTCGGAGTCGGTGCCCAACCGCATGGCTTCGTTCTTCGGTCAGGCCAACTACAACTACAAGCATAAGTACTACCTCTCGGCTACGTTCCGTGCCGATGGTTCGTCGAAGTTCGCCCCCGGTAAGCAGTGGGGTTACTTCCCCTCGATCTCGGGTGCTTGGGCTATCAACGAGGAGAACTTCCTCAAGGATAGCGATGTAGTGAATCAACTGAAGCTGCGTCTGGCATTCGGTATGGTAGGTAACAACGCCATCAACAGCGACCAGTGGCGCTACCTCTACTCGATCAACTCGAATGGCGGTCCTGACTTCTCGGGTACGTCGGAGTATGGTGATCAGTACTATGTAAGTGCCAACGGCTCGACCTTCGTGAACCGCGACATCAAGTGGGAGACGACCATCACGCGCAACGCCGCCATCGACCTCGGTTTGTTCGACAACCGACTGGTTGTAACGCCTGAGATCTACTGGAATACGACGCGTGACATGTTGTACACGACGCAGATCCCCATCACGACGGGTTATCGCAACCAGGTGCAGAACATCGGTCAGGTAACCAACAAGGGTTTCGATTTGACCATCCAGGGTCAACTTGTTCGTAAGAAGGACTTTGATCTGAGCGTAACCTTGACGCTGGGTCATAACAAGTCGAACGTCGATAAGCTGAATGGCGATGTAAACGAGTTGTGGGCTTCGGGCGGTAACGCCAGCAAGGTTTCGGCCGATGGTGAGGCCTTCAAGCTGATGGTAGGCCAGCCGATCGGTATCCTCTATGGTTATGTATACGACGGTGTTTACGGTTTTGATGACCTGTATCGCACGCAGAGCGACAGCTGGACCGCTTACGACCCGGAGGATGATTCGGGCACGACCGTGAAGACGGTGCTCGGCTCGGGCGACACCTATGGCGATCCGAAGCCCGGTATGCCGAAGTTCAAGAACATGGTTGATTACGGTGGTGGCCGTGAGGACGATGTGAACGTAGTGGATAAGTATGACAAGGTGAAGATCGGTGACATGAATCCGGCACTGACGGGTGGTTTCTCGATCAACGGTCGCTGGAAGAACTTCGACTTCACGGCTAACTTTACCTACATGCTCGACTTCGACGTGTACAACGCGATGGCTTACACCCTCTCGTCGTCGATCGACAACAAGGCCGGCAACTACATGAACGTATTGGATAAGTTCAACCACACCAATCGTTGGAACTTTACGAATGATTCGGGTGAGCGCATCTATGGCAACAGCCAGACGAGCAACATGGACAACTACTTCATCCCTCAGAACGAGACGGCTACGCTGTGGGCTCCGCAGTATGTACAGAAGTACATCGCCAGCTCGTACTTCGTAGAGGATGGTTCGTTCCTCCGTCTGTCGGATATCACGCTCGGTTACACGCTGCCGACGCACATCACGAAGAAGGCCGGCATCCAGCGTCTGCGCATCTACTTCACCGGTTCGAACCTCTGGCTCTTGACCGGTTACAGCGGTTACGACCCCGAGGTGGATGTTCAGAAGGGCTTGACCCCGGGTGTGGATTACAACAAGTACCCGCGTAGCCGTGGTTATATGTTCGGTGTTAACCTCTCGTTCTAACCCTGTAATCAATAGAAGCAATGAAATATAGCAAATTATTTATAGTTGGAATCCTGGCCATGCTCGGTCTGAGTGCCTGCTCGGACTACCTGGATGTGAAGTCCGATTCGAAGTATGACGAGGAGTATGTGTTCGGCAATATGGAGGAGATCAACCGTGCGTTGACCACCTGCTACACCTATCTGCTGAGCGGTAGCACCTATGGCGGTGCCTACTATTCGACCTTCTGCCTCAACAGCGACGTGGAGTTTGCTACGAACAGTAGCGACCTGCAGTCGTCGTCGGGTGGTGACTACAAGCAGTTTGACAGTACGCCGGCAGGTAGCGCCCTGCAGAGCACCTGGCAGGCTGCCTATCAGAATATCGAGTATTGTAACAACTTCATCAAGGCCGCTTCGACCTGCGCTATCCTGGAGGAGAACAAGGAGGAGCTGATGCAGATGATTGGTGAGGCCAAGTGTATCCGCGCCATGAACTACCACGATATGGTGGTTCTGTTCGGTGATGTTCCCTTCTCGATGGAGCGTGCTCTCGACTCGCCGATGGTGATGCCGGTGGCTGACCGCGATACGATTCTTCAGACCTTGATCGACGACCTGAAGGAGGCCGCCGAGTCGATGAAGTTTGCTGCTGCGCTGGACGGTGGTGTACAGCGTTGCTCGAAGGAGTTTGCTTGGGCCCTGATCGCCCGTATGTCGCTCACGGCCGGCGGTTATTCGCTGCGTCCGGGTGCCTCGACGGCCGAGATTGGTACGATGCAGCGTCCTGCCAACTATCAGGAGCATTACAAGACGGCCATGACCTATGCCGGTAAAGTAATCGCCGAGGGTAACCACTCGCTCAAAAAGCGCTACGATGAGTATTTCATCGACCAGTGCAACTACCTGGTAACGAACGACGACGACTCGATCTTCGAGATCCCCTACACGAAGGGTGTGAATGGTAACGTAGGTTACAACTGGGGTCCCGCTTACGATATGAACGGTGACGAGACGCAGATGTACGACGGTTCGGCTTCGAACTGGGGTAGAACGAGCGGCAGCAACATGCTGAGCGTATTCTATCGCTTCTCGTTCGATGAGAAGGACCTGCGCCGCAACTACGTTTGCGGTACGGCCATGTGGAAGTATGGCTCGGACGGTAAGGTGGCCATGCGTCTGGATCCTTGGACGGCTTACTGCGGTAAGTGGTCGAAACTGTGGACCGAGGCAGGTAACACGATGGGTGCTATCAGCCAGGGTAACACGGGTATCAACTATCCCTACATGCGCTATGCCGATGTCCTCCTGATGTATGCCGAGGCAGCCAACGAGGTGAACAACGGCCCGACGGCCGAGGCAATCGATGCCTTCAAGCAGGTACGTCGCCGCGCCTTCCAGGAGGCCGATTGGGGCGAGAAGGTGGACAACTATGTAGCTGCTGCCGGTTCGAAGGATGCCTTCCTGGAGCTGATTCAGGACGAGCGTAAGTGGGAGTTCGGTGGCGAGGGTCTGCGCTGGCGCGACCTGGTTCGTTGGAACAAGTATGCCGAGGTGCTCCGCGACGTATTCTACCAGTACTTCGGTTACGCTTGGTACGTCTCGGGTGATGAGATGTACAACACCGACGATCGCTTTACGAACCTGCCCGCCGAGCTCTTCTACAAGACGGTAGATGCTGACAACAACCTGCTCTTCAGCACCGGTTACGACTACACGAAGTTTGGCTCGATGCCCAACACGGCGCTGCCCGTGATCGAGATCTACAACCCGTGGACCTTCGTTCGCAATCCGGGTGCCGAGTGGGCTCAGGGTTACTACCTCTCGCAGATGTACGACGATACGAATGGCTATCCGAAGGGCCAGGCTCTCTTCTCGCTGCGTGGTTACATCCGTGCTACGGACCACTACGGCAGCCAGGTAGTGCCCGACCTTTGGGAGGTAGCTCCCGAGTCGCTGCCTACGGTACGTTACATCCTGCCCTATCCGGAGGATGTGGTTGCTCGTAGCGGTGGCGCTTATGAGAACAAATACGGCTATCGTTAATCTAAAACAGAAGCAACAACTATGAAATACAATAAGATTTTATCGCTGCTCCTCGGCTTTGCGCTGGTAGTAGGTTTCGTGGCTTGTTCGACCGACGACACCGAGTACTATGAGAGCATCAAGAACAGCAATCATGAGCGCGAGCACATGACCCACTTCCGCATCGAGAATAACGGTATCTCGAGTTCGGAGCCCTACCACTCGTCGGTAGTGGAGGGTACGCGCAACGACATCCAGCTCTACTGGTTTGGCGTGAAGGATTGCGCCGGTTACCACATCATGGCAGCCGGTCTGAACCGTGACGACGAGTTCCAGAACCCCGAGGAGTGGATCCTCGATACGATTGTAGGTCCCGAGGTGCTGAGCCTGCGCGTGAATGACCTGCAGTATGCAACCATGTACCGTTTCGGTATTCAGACCCTCTCGAAGCGAGGCGACGAGTATAACTCGATCATCTCGGGTGCTGCCGGTGGTCGTGAGTGGGATGACCAGGTAGGTATCTCGACCCGCGAGCGTTACGGCATTCCCGAGGCCTTCTGGGTGGAGAATGTAACCGAGACGTCGATGCGCGTACGTTGGAACCTGACCGAGAATACGAAGCTCGACAACGAGGCCAAGGCTATCTACCAGGTGGACGAGAATGGCAAGTACATCGTGGACGAGATCCTGATTGAGCCTTCGCGCGACAATCCGGATGCCGAGACGATCCGCATCCCCTTCACCGAGGAGCTGCGTCAGCAGGGCTATGTAGATGTAGAGGGTCTGAAGTCGAACTACGTGTACGTGGTGAACGGTATGAACAACCACATCGAGCGCTACTGGGACCGTATGTACAACACGAACATGGTCCGCATGAAGGGTGATGCCGGTGAGCCGCGTCTGTTGAAGTGGGAGGATTGGTACGATGCCAACGACATCAATACCCGTGCCCATCAGCTGCAGGCTGCCCGTATCGATACGCTCCTGGCAAACTACATGACCAACAACATCGACTATGCCGAGGGTACCGTCTTTGAGCTTGAGCCGAAGAAGGTTTACTACCTGCAGAATACGGTTGAGGTATCGAAGGGCTTTACGCTCCGCTGCTCGGATCCCAATGTGGCTCCCGAGGATCGTCCGCTCGTTTACCTCGGTATCGGTTGGGCTAAGGATGTTCCCAATCCCGACCCCGAGACGGCTCAGATTACCCCGATGGTAACGGCCGGTTGCTCGATCGAGGATGGTGGTGATCCGACGAAGCCCCGCACGATGAACTTCGCCTTCTCGCGTAACCCCGGTAACGGTGAGATGGGTGGTATCAACGTACAGTCGATTATCTTCGAGGATATCAACTTCGACGTGGATGGTGCCATCAACTACGCTGAGAATGGTTGGACCGGCTCGGGTACGGGTAACTACTTCTTCAACGCCGCTTCGGAGACCGCCATGCCGTTTGCACTCGAGGAGTTCCGCGTGAAGGATTGTAACTTCCGCCACCAGATCCGTGGTTGGGTGCGTTTCAAGGGTGCTGCTCGTAAGCAGATCTTGAAGTTCACGATCGATAACTGTATGTTCTACGATGGTGGTATGTACCAGGAGAATGGTCGTGGTTACTCGTGGATCACGGGTGATGGTACGGGTACGCTGCACAACATCCTGAAGGAGTTCTCGATGACCAACTGTACGATTGTCGACGTTCCGCGTCACGCCCTGATCAGCGAGAACAAGAATACGGCTTGGGATCCTTCGGTGAGCTGGAATGTAACGGTTGCCAATAACACGTTTATCAACTTCAGCGGCCGTTCGAAGGACCGTCTGTTGTTCGAGATGCGTTATGCTCCGGCCAATACGACCGTAACCTGCAAGAACAACCTCTTCGTGACGGTACGTAAGGATAAGAACGACAAGCGTAAGCTCTATGCTGCCGGTATGCGTATCGAGGGTCGCACGGAGGCTACGGCCTACCACTTCCAGGACAACTATTGTACGCTCCGTCCCGACTTCGTGGATGAGAAGCTGAACAAGACCGACTGGGGTCAGGCCATCACGGACTACTACTTCTCGTCGTATCAGTTCTCGCACACCTCGCGTGGCGCCAACAACAAGGCTGCAGCCGGTGGTGGTAACCAGCCGACGAACGGTGGCGATCCGAAGGAGGAGACCAAGATTAAGCTCTTGAACGACGGCACGAAGAACCTGTTGCCGGAGGATCTGTTCGAGGATCCGAATCCGAAGTCGGCAGAGGGTGAGGTAGGCGTACACAACGACTACCGCCGTCACAAGATCAACATCAACAACGAGCACATCACGCACCAGATTCCCGATGGTTTCAAGGTGAAGGCCGAGTACCGTCATCTGATGTACACCGCCTCGGGTGAGCCGATCGGTGACCCGCGTTGGTTGAAGTAAAAAAGGTTACGCCCAACAGGGCAAAACCAATCGCAAGGGGAGGACAAACGAGTCCTCCCCTTTTTTGTGGCGGGCGTGGCGCTTGTTTTTCTCGCTACAATCCATTATCTTTGCTAAAACTATCGCTCAATCGCAAATATTAATACTATGTATACTTCCGATAAAAAACTCTATGTAGCGCATGGGCCTGCTGGGCCGATTTCGATGGAAGGTTCGATGGCCAATCGCCACGGCCTGATTGCCGGTGCAACGGGTACGGGTAAAACGGTAACCCTGCAAGTCTTGGCCGAGACCTTTTCTCAGGCAGGCGTTCCCTGCTTCATGGCCGATATGAAGGGCGATCTTTCGGGCATCAGCCAGAAGGGTGCGATGAGCGGTTTTATCGAGAAGCGTTGCGCCGAGTTCGGCATCGAAGAGCCCCAATTTGGCGGGTGTCCGGTGCGCCTCTTTGATGTCTATGGCGAGCGTGGCCACGCCATGCGCACGACCGTCAGCGAGATGGGCCCGCAGCTCCTTTCGCGCCTCATGCAGCTCAACGAGACGCAGAGCGGTGTGCTGAACATCGTCTTCCGCATTGCCGACGACAACGAGTTGTTGTTGATCGATTTGAAGGATCTGCGCCTGATGCTCGACTTTGTGGCCAAGAATGCCAAGCAATACACCACCGAATATGGTAACATCTCCTCAGCCTCGATTGGCGCCATTCAGCGTGCGTTGCTGGCCATCGAGAGCGAGGGCGGCGATAAGTTCTTTGGCGAACCGGCCTTCAATATCTTCGATCTGATGCAGCGCGAGGATGGACGCGGTGTGATGAATGTCCTGGCGGCCGATAAGCTGATGCTCAATCCGAAGCTCTACTCGACCTTCCTCCTGTGGCTCTTGTCGGAGCTGTATGAAAACCTGCCCGAGGTGGGCGATGCCGAGCTTCCGAAGCTGGTCTTCTTCTTCGATGAGGCGCACATGCTCTTCAATGGTACGTCGAAGGCGCTGGTGGAGAAGATCGAGCAGGTGGTACGTCTGATCCGCTCGAAAGGTGTGGGAGTCTACTTCGTAACCCAGTCGCCGACCGATATCCCCGAAGAGATTTTGGGTCAGCTCGGCAACCGCATTCAGCATGCCCTGCGCGCTTTCACGCCGAAGGATCAAAAGGCTGTACGCTCGGCGGCGCAGACCTTCCGTACGAATCCCGCTTTCTCAACCGAACAAGCCATCATGGAGCTGGGTACGGGTGAGGCGCTCGTTTCGTTCCTTGATCCGAAGGGCGCTCCGTCGGTGGTCGAACGTGCCAAGATTCTCTTCCCGTTGAGCCAAATTGGCGCGATTACGGACGAGGAGCGCCGCGTATTGATCGCCTCGGCTCCGCTGACGATCCGTGCCTACGACACGGCCGTGGATCGCGTGAGCGCCTATGAGGTGCTGACCGAGCAGCAGGCTGCCGCCGCGAAAGAGGCCGAGGAGGCTGCCGCCCAAGAGGAGGAGGCCAAGCGTCAGGCCCTGGAGGAGAAGGAACAACAGAAGAAACAGCGTAGCGGAGTAGGCCGCGGCTTGCTGGGTACGCTGATTGGCGCCGCTGCCACGAGTTTTATCCGCAGCGTAAGTACCTCGATGGCCAAGTCGCTGGTGGGTGGCAGCTCGAAGAAGAAGAGTACGGGCAAATCGATCCTGGGCAAGGCAGCCCAGACGGCTACGACGACCGCCACGCGCAAAATCGTGAACGAAACGCTCAAGAACCTACTGAAATAGAAGGTGTTGAACCGATATACTTCAATACGCTTTCGGTTAATGCCGAAAGCGTATTGTTTTTTTGAATGCGTGACAGCGAGGGGCATAAATAGATTCGAGCAATCCTCCAACTTGGAATATCTGTTTTTCGGTTACGTCTGCGATAGAATCATCTTTGTTAATAGATTACTTAGGCTTGATAATCTTCCAAAAAATGCGTACCTTTGGTCAATATAGTCGGTGATTATGAGACGTGTTTGGACATTATGGGTTGCATGGATGCTGGTGCTCCTGCCGATTCAACGGATAGGGGCACAGTCGGCACTACGCATGCATAACTATTCGCACGAACTCTCCGAGCATATGGTGACCGACATTCGCCAGGACGAGCGCGGTTTCCTCTGGTTCTCAACTTGGAACGGCCTGCACCGCTTCGACGGATACACCTTCAAGAATTACAAAACCTACCCGGGCGAGGAGTGTGTGATGGAGAGCAACCGCGTCTTGATGCTCCGTATCAACCAAAGCGGGAACATTTGGTGCCTCGATTACGACCGCAACATCTACCTCTTCGATCCGCACACAGAACGCTTCTACGCCTTTGCCACGACGCTCAAAAATCGATTTGGCAAAGCATCTACCTTCTCGAATATCATCTGCACACCCGACCACCTCTCCTACCTGATTTCCTCTCGTGCGATCTATCGGGTCGATGAGCAGACGTTCGACCCTCAGACAGGCGAAGGTCTTGTTTGCCAGACCTTCGAAGAGTTGGGAATCGACCGCGTAGTAGATATCGTATGTCCCACAGGGGCAAAGTCGTGGATGGTCTGTGATAGGCTTTTGGCAGCAGTTGATCAAACCGTTGCCATCCCCGAGGGGATTACCCTATGTGCAACTATCGTGAACGGGGAAAAGATCTGGTTCGCCTCCGAGGAGGGTCATCTCGGCTCCTTCACCCCATCAACGGGGCTTTTGGCGTGGGAACAGCTACCTATTGATCACGCCTCGATCAACTTCTTGCAACGTCTCGATGACAATCAGCTGGCGATCGGCACCGACCGTGGCGTATTGCTCTACTCAATCCACGCCCACCACTATTCGCATTACGACCCTGCTCGAAGCGGTATCGGCAGCAGCAATGTCACGGACTGCTACCGCGACAGCAAGAACAACCTTTGGCTCTTCACCGAGCGCAATGGTGTAGTAAGATGCAGCCTCACGAATGGCGACATGCAGTTCTTGCAAACGCCCAAAGAGGATATTCCCGGCTCGTCAGTGAGTAGCACGATTCTTTGCTTTGAGGACCACTTAGGAACGCTTTGGGTGGTACCGCGTGGTGGAGGATTCAGTTGGTGGGATGCCTACTCACAACAACTACGCACCTACCAAACCGACCCTGCACGCCCCGAAACCAAATTTACCCCCATCACTTCACTCCATTTCCTCGATCGGCAGGGAAATTTGTGGTATTCGGGGGCCTCGGGACTCTTCCGCCTTTCGTTTCTCTCTGAGAATGTCTATTACCGTCAACTCGATGCGGGATTCGAGACGCGCGGCATGAAGACCGACCTAAAAGGGCGCCTATGGGTGGCCACCAAAAGCGGTCTGCTTCGCATCTACAACCCCGATGGAACACTCTACGGCTACCTCGCTCCCAATGGGAAGATCCAGTCACGACCCATTCCTCACCCCGACAATATCTACTGTTTCTTAGAGGACCACAACGGAGATATCTGGATGGGGACCCGTCTACACGGCCTATGTAGGCTCACACCAAACGGGGAGGACAGCTACCGCATGACCCGCTATCAGCATCGGGAGGATGATCCTTTCAGCCTGAGCGACGACAGTGTCTTTGATCTCTTCCAGGATAGCCATCGCCGCATCTGGGTCTGTACCTATGGCGGCGGAATCAACCTCGTACAACCGGCAGAAGACGGCACAGTACGATTCCTTCATAGCCGCAACTGTTTTAAAGACTATCCGATTGATCACTGCTACAATACGCGCACGATTGTCGAGAAGCAGGGAGTACTCATGGTCGGCACGACCAACGGATTGCTCACCTTCGATGGCAACTTTACCGACCCATCCACGATCCGGTTCTACCAAAATGCGCTGCGTCCCAACGACTCGTCCTGCCTACCGGCCAACGACGTGCATGGCATCTTTACCGACAGCCGTGGCGAAAGCTACGTGATGAGCTTCACGGGTGGCATCAGCCGCATCCTTTCGACCGATCTGCTCTCCGAAAACATCCGCTTCCGCAACTACAACATCAAGGATGGATTGAGCTCCGAGCTGGCCCACACGATGGTGGAGGACACAGCCGGCATGCTGTGGATTGTCTTTGAAAATGCCATTGACCGCTTTAACCCAAACACGGGCGAGGTTGACAGTTATGGCGATCCTTTGCGCTACTATACGGAGGCGCAACCTATCTTCCATGACGATGAATTGGTGGTAGCCACCATCGATGGCCTGGCCCACATTCGCACCCAATCGCTTTACAAGAGTGACTATACGCCGCCGATTGCCTTCAGCTCATTGCGTCTCCAAGGCTCGGGCCATGAGCGCATCATCGATCACCTCGACAAGGTGACCCTCACCCCCGAAGAGCGCGATATCCAGATTCAGTTTGCCGCGCTCGACTACGCCAACCCCATGGCCATCGAATACCACTACCGCATGCAGGGTTTGGAGACGGAGTGGAATCGCGTGATCGGACATCACACGGCCTCCTATACCGATTTGCGCCCCGGCAAATACCGCTTCGAGGTCTACTCAACCAACAGCGATGGCGTGAAGGTCGATAATCTGCGCTCACTGGAAGTGGTCGTTACACCGCGCTTTAGGGAGACCCCGTGGGCCATGTTGCTCATCGCGCTGGCCGTCATGGCACTGATACTGACCGCCCTCGCGGTCTACCTGCACATCTACCAACTACGCAGCCGCATCGGCATCGAGCAACAACTCACCGAAATCAAGTTGCGCTTCTTCACCGATGTTTCGCACGAGTTGCGCACCCCGCTGACGCTGATAGCCTCGCCCGTGGATGAGGTGCTGGAACATGAGTCGTTGAGTGACAAGGCGCGCAACCACCTCGGCATCGTTCAGCAAAATACGCAACGCATGTTACGCCTCATCAACCAGATTCTCGACTTCAGAAAGATCGAGAACGGCAAGATGAAGCTTCTCATCGAGCAGGTCGAACTACTCCCCCAGTTGCAACACATTGCCGAAAATTTCCACCTGATGGCCGAGCGCAACCGCAACGACTACACCATCCAGCTCCCCGAAGAGGGACTTTTGGGATGGATCGACCGAGATAAGGTGGAGAAAATCTGCGTCAATCTGCTCTCCAATGCCTTCAAATACACCCCCGAGGGGCGAGGCATCCATTTCAATGTCTCGGCCGACACACAGCAGCTGACGATTATCGTTTCGGACGAGGGCGTAGGCATGGATCAAAAGGTGAAGGCGCGCCTTTTCCGTCGCTTTGAGAATATTTTGGGCACCACCAACTTCCCCTCATCGGGTATCGGCCTGTCGCTCATCAAGGAGTTGATCGACCTGATGGAGGGCACGATCGAGGTGGAGAGCACGCCGGGCGTTGGCTCCTGCTTTACGGTGCAGTTGCCAATTTCCCGCGACCACTATGCCCGCATGCCGCATGCCGAATTGGTCATCAGCGAACCTGTGACGGATACGGTCGACGAACCAACCGGGCTCCCGATCCCGCCCGATGACAACGAGAAGATGACCCTGCTGATCGTAGAGGATAACCAGGAGCTGCGAACGGTGCTGAACGATATCCTTTCGTCGGAATACCGCGTCGTGACGGCAGCCAACGGTGCCGAGGGTCTGGAGCTGGCCCGCACCGAATCTCCCAATCTGATTCTGACCGATGTCATGATGCCCGTCATGGATGGCCTAGAGATGGTATCGCGCATCAAATCCGATTCGGAGTTATGCCACCTGCCCATCGTCATTCTCTCGGCCAAATCATCGCTTGATGATCGTATTTCGGGCCTTGAACAGGGCATTGACGACTACATCACCAAGCCCTTTGTCGGCTCCTACCTCAAGGCGCGTATTCGCAACCTTTTGGACCACTATCGCACGATGCGCGAGCGATTCCTCAGCCAGCTCACCGCACCCAACAGTCGTCTGGAGGAGATCTCACCCGCACAACCGCACCTCCTCTCGCAGGACGAGGAATTCATGAAGCACCTCATGGCCGTCATCGAGAAGCACATGGACAACACGGAGATCACGATCGAGGAGTTCGCACGTGAGCTGAACATGGCCCACTCGACCTTCTATAATAAGATTAAGGCGCTGCTGGGCATCACGCCCGTTGAATTCATCCGCGAAATGCGCCTCAAACGCGCCCACCAACTTCTCGCCACGGAGGCTTATGACGTTTCGTCGGTGAGCTATATGGTCGGATTCTCCGATCCTCGCTACTTCTCGAAGTGTTTTAAGAAACGCTTCGGGATTTCACCCTCCCAGGTAAGGGCAGCAAAATAATCATAAGAATAGGTAAGGCAAGAGGAGATGGTCAAAGTTGCCATCTCCTCTTTATTGTATCGAGGCTGTAACTCAGTGCTCACTCGACATTATACCCCTTCCCAATGTTAAATTAATAGGAGGGAAGTTTTAATAGGAAATGCGGAAATAATCAAGCAGTGTCTTATAGTTGTCTTGGGCCGTGAGGCAGGTATCTCGCAGATACTCCTTCACCATGGGCCATTGTTGCAAACCTCGATAGTAGAACAGCTTTATGTCGTCCGTAATGATGAAAGGCACGATTCCATTGGCCAAACACTCTTTGAACATAACGAGTCGTCCCACACGCCCATTACCATCTTGGAAGGGGTGAATCGCTTCAAAGCGTTGGTGTAGGTCGAGGATATCATCAAACGACTTTTTCTTTTTTGTGTTGTAGGTTTTGAGGAGCTCCTGCATTTCGCTTTTGACCGCTTCGGGTGCAATGGTTTCGTTGCCTCCTACCTCATTGGGTAATCGTTTGTATGCACCCACCGCGAACCAATCTCGTCGACTATCTGATGTCCCCGATTTCAGCATAGCATGCAGCTCTTTGATCAACCCCTCCGATAATCGCTCCTCTGCGCGATCAATAATCAAGTCGATGCAGCGGAAGTGATTCGTGGTCTCGATGATATCATCCACACGGATACTCTCCCCATCAATACCGATGGTGCTCGTTTCAAAGATGTAGCGGGTCTGGTCGTGTGTCAGTCGGCTGCCTTCGATATGGTTGGAGTTGTAGGTAAGGTCGATTTGGGTGCGATGATAAATGCCCCCTTTTTGTTCGGACTCTTTCTCCTGGCGCAATCGTGCAAGAAGCGGCATCTCCTTACCCGCACGCCGCTTTCGGTCGGGCAATGCAGCATTTTCGGGGATACTCCAAGTCTTGCCCACCAAGATTGCACCCTCGATCTTTCCCACGGCACAATAGTTTCGTGCAGTGCGTTCCGAGATACCAAACTTCTCGGCAAATGCAGTTACTGAAATATACTTCATCATATCGTTATCGGCATAGTTTCACCCCAATTTTGATGCAAATATAATCATTTCTTGCCGATATCGGCAAAATGTAGCTATAATTTATATGCAAACTATATTTCAAAATGAATTGGTGGCATTATGCCGAAATGGTTCTTCGGATGGTTGGGTTTGACTTAATCGGAATGTGTGGGTCTTTGCGGGTGGTGGATTCACGGAGTAGTGTCCAGGTATGATTCCAACAATGCACCTCATAAACATAGACCAAACTATTGATGCGGTTGTAGATCTTGATGACCGAGTAGGTCGGATTGGGTTTCTCGATGGTGATGATCTCGACTACTTGACGAATAATCTCGAATTTGTCTTCGTGCGTGAGGAGGTTTTCATCAATCGTATCGAGTAGTAACGATTTCCGTTGAGACTCCTTTCGGATGTAGAGGTCGATCAGTTCCTCCTTTCTTCGTTCCTTGCGAGCACGATCCTCGTAGAGTTGTTGTCGGAGATGCTCTGCTTTGGCCTGGGAGATTCGACCGAGGATGTAACTCTCCTCGACTCGTTCCAATTTGGTTTGGATGGTTTGCATATCCCGTTCTACAACCGAAATCTTTTGGGCTGTGGCCTCATAGGAGGTTTTGATCTGTTTGAGGAGCCGATCCCGATTCATCACATATCGTTCATACATCATCTTGGCATACTCCCAGACCACAGGGTCGATGTTGGTTCTGCGAATCGAGACCCCTGCATGGTGTTTACTGAAGTAGGTATCAATCGCCCCGTTGGTGCTGAGCAGGTAGCCCGTTCTGGCATCGCAGGTAAGCCCTTTCAGCAGGAACGGTGCTTTGCCCTTCCCTTTGCGAGTTTCGTTGTAGAGGGCAAGCGCTTGCTGTGCTGCCGAGTAGAGATCCTTGGATAGTATTTGCGGATAGGGAAATTCGCCCGTATAGATGGGGTTATTCAGAATCGTTCGAATCCGCAAGCAGAGGGTATTGATGGAGGATGCTGCAAAGTGCCCCTCCTCTTTAAGGTCGGTTGCGATCTCCCGTATCGATTTATGACGGGTGGTGTAGTCTTCGAATATGCGAACGATAATCGTAGATTCTGACGGATTGACGATGTAGCGTTTCTCTTTGTTTAGGTCATAACCGAAGGGCGGTTTACCCCCTGCCGATTTACCCAATTCTCGGTTTCTTCGTCTGCCTCGCATCATGCGTTCCTTCTTCAACATCATTTCGGATTCGGAGAGGGAGGAGAAGAGCGAAAACATCAAGGATCCCGTTTGGGACATCGTTCCATCCACTTCCAATAATCGGAAATAGGGTTTGAGGCAGATTAGCTGGATCTTTCTCTCAACCAAAAAGTCTCGGATACTGAACAATACCAACTGCCTACGACTCAATCTGGAGAGTTCATAGAGATAGACACATGCAATATCCGAATTGCGATTGATGTGGTCTTTCATCTTATTCAATCCCCGTCGCTCCTCCTCGGATAGATTAATGGCCGATTCGGTATCTTCGATAATGATGATATCCCGATCCTCATATCCGTCTCGGTGTACCTCCCACAGAATCTCATCGGTCTGCTGGGTTAGGTCTTGGTGTGACGAACTTACCCTGCTTAATACGATTGCCTTACTCAATACGCTGTGATTTAATGTGTTATATATTTATATATAACAAAATCGGCAGCTTATTTAGTGATTTCGATACTGAATTTATTAATCCGTGTAAGGCGTTGATATCGTTGTTGTTATAGCGATTAATAATTCAGGATTGGGAACAGTCAGGTCTTTTGGTCTATTATATATAATATATATCGGGGTCTCAAACCGAAGTTTATAAAATCGAAATTATTAATCCTTGTATTTGGTTGTCTTTTAATGCGTTACAAACATTAATAATGTTATTATATTTCGGATATAGGCCCTTAAAAGAAACAAAAAATATAAGGAGTGCCAATCGCACTCCTTTATTTTTTATTCATTCTGAAGCAGTTAGGGCGATTCGACCCCAATCAAAAACCGTAAAAAATCGGGCGAAATACCGTCCAATCCTCGAAAAATCCTCTGAGAAGGGGATGGTGAGTTGGAGGGTGGCCCTTACTCGACAAAATCCAACTTAATCAGTTGCCAGATTTTACCTTGTAAACATATAGGGTCGGGATCATTGTCTGCTTGCGAAAAGTTTGTTAATCCTGCCGCGCACTCCTCTTGGCTCGCTCCATATGGATATCGTTCCGTATAGAATGAAAGCATTTGTTCTACACTATACTCGTTCATCAACATATGCAGGTCCCAAAAGTCCTTCTTGCGACCGCCTCTCGATATTACATCCATTTTCATCGCAACAATATCTTCCACGGCGGCCATACGGATTGCACCATACTGCTCTATGGGGCGGATATGAGGATCAGTATAAAATAGATCCACCTTCACATTATCTTCCCGCGAATTGCCAACTAGGTACGATGTCCCAAAACCTACTATATCACCACAATCGCCCTGACAGAAAGCGAACTCTTTTCGTAGAACCTCTTGCAAACGATAAAAGTCAATGGACCCGTATTCCGCATCGGTAAATAGGTCTATGTCGTCTGACATTCGGTGACCATATCGAAGAGATAAAGATGTGCCGCCTACGAGGCAGAACGGTGCAAATTCCTCTATCTCCATCAATCTCTCCAAAGTTGATCGCAGTCTGGGTTTTACGGTTTGATATTGTAAATCCTTATGCTTCATAATCAAGGTGCTTTTTTAAATTCTCGCGAATCTTCTTTTCAAAAGGAGATCTCGGATCAATAGTGATTGTATTTAGGATTGTTTCTTTACCGTAAAATCGGATAATCTCCGTGATCTCTTCATCATTACCTCGCTCAAAGATGCGATTGATAACATAATGACTATGTGCCGCGAAGTCAATACGATCCAATGTCGTATCCCAAAATATCGCGCTACGGAACTTCGTAAGGTCAGGACGATATTCTGCAGATAGCTTGCGCTTCTCCTCTGCAATATCATAGTATACCTGTAGAATCATTAAAAAACCCTCATCAAAACCAAGTGCCTTCTCTATGCGAAGAGCCAAAGGTGTATTCATTGACCTACGTCCTCGAATAATGGCACTCAAAGTTTGCGGATGTTCACCGATAGACGCTGCGAATTGCCCACTTTTGAGTTTGCGGTTATTCAACTCGCGTCGCAAAAAAAGGCCGGGATGTATCCCCTTGAGTATTTCAATCCTTCTATTCATATCGCAAAAATAAACATTTTTGTTTAGAAATACAAGCTGTGTGCCAAAATTCACACTCTTAACAGCAGTTTCCACGCGAAATTTGTATAGTTCTTAGGTTTGTTACATTTTGTGTAATATAGGGATTTTAGAAAAATCAGAGTTCAACCTCACACCGTTCACAGCCCACCCTCCAACTCACCATCCCCTTCTCAGAGGATTTTTCGAGGATTGGACGGTATTTCGCCCGATTTTTTACGGTTTTTGATTGGGGTCGAATCGCCCTAACTGCTTCAGAATGAATAAAAAATAAAGGAGTGCGATTGGCACTCCTTATATTTTTTGTTTCTTTTGTAGTGGATAGGGGATTCGAACCCCTATGTCGTGCGTGAGAGGCACGTATCCTAGCCCTTAGATGAATCCACCATTTCTTGTTTGGTGATGCAAAGATAAGGCAAGTTTTTATTCCCTGCAAATTTTTCGAGCAAAAAAATGCAAACTTTTTTCAGAATGCCCCTCAGAGCGCACTCCAGGGCACATTTCCGACAACGGCCTTTTCTCGGATTTTTTAAGACCAAACGGGCAAGCAGCCTGATTTCCGATGCTTAAGCCCCACGAGCCACAGGCACCAAACACAAACAAGCGAGGGAGGAGAACCGTTCGTGTTTGGTCTTTTCGCCAAAATCACCTATATTTGTCTATTGGCAAATTGTTTAGGAGCCAAACCGACGTTATGAAGAATAGCCTGAAATTTTACAAGGATTTCCCCAAAGAGGGTATCGTATTTGTGGACATTATCCCCTTGTTGCAGAACAAAGGGCTCTTCGCGCAACTCACCCAAGCGTTGAGCGAGGCCGTAACAGCCCCCAACGTAGTGGCTCCCGAGGCTCGAGGATTCCTCTTTGCCGCCCCGCTGCTCATCGCCAAGCCCGAGGTGGAGAACCTTGTTCCCATCCGCAAAAGTGGCAAGCTCCCCTTCGCAGAGGGTGACCTGCAAGCCATAGCCATCCAGAAGGAGTACGGCGCCGATCATCTCTACTACCGTTTGAGCGATATCGCTGCGGGCAAGGCTTCCGAAGGGAAGATTCACCTCTCGATTATCGACGACGTTTTAGCCACGGGTGGCACAGCCGAAGGGATTGCCCAGTCGTTACAGGGGCGCAAAATCGTCAAAGAGGGGGTCGAATACGAAGTGGCAATCAACGAGTTTATCTTCCTGGTCGAGCTGACCGAACTGCAGGGTGCACAACGATTGGAGCAGATTGCACCTGTGAAATCGTTGATTAAGTTGTAGGATCAGAGGGGCAACGCTAATCGTAAGACAACAGCAAATGCCTTGTAAAGTGCGCTTGAAGGGGTTGTAGTACCGATTTTGAAACAATTTTATTGCTATACGAACAGAAAAACAAAGGGTGTCGCTTTTGCAACACCCTTTATTTTGAGGCAAATCAGCAGGCTTTCGACCCTCCCCGGCGAGCACCGCTCGGGTTAATCTAAGTCGTGCTTAGCACAACAACCGGCCGACCTTTCCTCTACCAACCTAAAACTACTAACCTAAAATGAACCTTAAAACTTCACTGCAAAGGTAAGGCGAGATTTTGAATTATGCAAATATTTTAGGAATAATTTAAATAAATTTAACAATTATGTAATAAAACAAGTCTCACGAGGGCCCTTTAAAGCACGTGAGAGGACTGATAGATAACCAATTAAAACAGAAAAAGTCCTCAAAATCAGCACAAGAGTGGTTGCACCGACGCACGAGCCATTCCAACCTGACAAGTCGAGACAAAATCTGCCGCATAAAGTCGAAAAATCCAAAAAAAATACTATTTTTGTGCGCCATGGCCGGAATCTACTTCCATATCCCCTTCTGCAAGCGCATTTGCAGCTACTGCGACTTCTACCGCACGGCTCAGCTCAAGGAGCTGCCCGAAGTGGTGGAGAAGATGTGCGAAGAGGTCCGGGGACGGGCGGATTACCTACCCGACAAGCAGCTGAAAACCATCTATTTCGGAGGAGGAACACCCTCGCTGCTATCCCCGGAGCAACTCGCACAACTGCTCAAGACCACCCGCACACATTTCGACTGCTCTGAGGTGGAGGAGACCACGCTGGAGGCCAACCCCGACGATTTAACAGCTGAATACTTACAAGCGCTGCGCCAGATGGGGATCAACCGCCTTTCTATCGGCATCCAATCTTTTGATAATGATTGCCTTAAACTGATGAACCGCCGACACACGGCCGAGGAGGCGATTGCGGCGGTCAAGGCGGCTCAACAGGCAGGATTTGACAACCTGACGATCGACCTGATCTTTGGCGTCCCCGGATTTGGAGGCGAGAAGTTGGAACGCTCGATCGAGACAGCCCTCTCGCTCGGCGTACAACACATTTCGGCCTATCTGCTGACTATCGAAGAGCGCACACGCTTCGGACGCATGGTGAAAAAGGGCGAATTACAGGAGATCAGCGACGAAACGGCCGAAGCGGAATACCTACTCATACACAAACGATTAACAGCCGCCGGCATGGAGCATTACGAAGTCTCAAACTACGCTCTACCCTCCTTCCGCGCCCGACACAACAGCCACTATTGGGACGCAACGCCCTACCTCGGTATCGGCCCCGGAGCGCACTCCTTCGATGGGGTTTCACGCCAATGGAACGTGGCCTCCACGACGCGCTACCTGCAAGGAGAACCTCCTGAGCGCGAGCTTCTTGGCGAAGAGGAGATGCGCGAAGAGTTTCTCATGACGCGTCTGCGCACGGCCGACGGTTTTTCGCTCGACGAAGCAGCCAACCGCTTTGGAGAGGAGTACCGCAACCGCCTCGAAAAGGCAGCCCAGAGGCTCATCCAGGAGGGCTTGCTGCACGAGCAGGCAGGGCACCTTCGGATTCCGCCCGAAAAATTATTGTTATCGGACTATGTAATCGGCTCGATGTTTGACTTATAGCGCCCCGCAGGAGCCGCAACAGACAAATGGAGGATAATCGTTCTTAAATTTTTTGAAAAAGTTGCATTATATAAATATAAGTGCTACCTTTGCGGCCGAAAACCGCGAATAGTTTTATTCGGAAAAACAACAAATTAAACGATATATGAACAATACGAAGATGACTCCCGACTACCTGTTTGAGGTGAGTTGGGAGGTTTGCAACAAGGTCGGTGGTATCCACACCGTCATTGCTACGAAAGCCAAGAGCGCTCTTCGCAAATTCGGCGATCACTATGTGCTGATCGGTCCCGATTTGCAGCATGAGGGCACCAACCCCGAGTTTGAGGAGGATGCCACCCTGCTGCGCGCATGGCGTCAGAGCGTCTACGAGATGGGTATCCGTATCCGCGTAGGCCGCTGGAAGATTCATGGTGAGCCGATCGCCATTCTGATCGACTTCACGTCACTCTTCCCGAAGAAGGACGAGATTCTGAAGCAGCTGTGGGATCAGTACCACGTTGATTCGATCTCGGGTCAGTGGGATTATGTAGAGCCGGTACTCTTTGGTTGGGCTGCCGGTCAGGTAATCGCTTCGTACGTGGACAGCTTCTGCACGGCTGCAGACAAGGTTGCCGCTCACTTCCACGAGTGGATGACCGTAGCCGGCGGTCTCTACCTGCGTTCGAATGCCCCCTACATCGCTACCCTCTTCTCGACCCACGCCACGGTGATGGGCCGTTGCATTGCAGGTAACCACCTGCCCCTGTACAACGACCTGACGAAGTTCAACGCTGATGACCTGGCCCGCCAGTTCAACGTGATGGCCAAGCACTCGATCGAGAAGATGGGTGCCGCCCACACGGATGCCTTCTGCACCGTGAGCGACATCACGGCCAACGAGTGCAAGTACCTGATCAGCCGCGAGCCCGACTGCGTAACGCCGAACGGCTTCGAGAACGACATCGTTTGGACGGGTAAGGAGTTCGACAAGAAGCGCAAGGAGGCCCGCAAGGCGATGATCGAGGTAGCTGAGGCTTGCCTGGGTCACAAGTTCGAGCAGGAGCCGCTGATCGTAGGTACGAGCGGTCGCTACGAGTTCCGCAACAAGGGTCTGGACATCTTCATGGAGTCGCTCAAGCGTCTGGCCATGTCGGACAAGCTGGAGCGTGAGGTATTGGCCTACATCACCGTACCGGCTGCCAACACGGGTGCCCGCGCAGATCTTCAGGCTCACCTGCAGGACAAGAAGAACCCGATCGACCAGGGTCAGTACAAGTACTCGACCCACCACCTGGAGTACCAGCAGAACGATCAGGTTGTCAACGCCCTGAATGGTTCGATCCTGACGACCGAGCAGTCGAAGGTGAAGGTGATCTTTGTTCCCACCTACCTCAACGCCAACGACGGCATCTTCAACAAGCACTATTACGAGTTGCTCGTAGGTATGGACGTGACGGTTTATCCGTCGTACTACGAGCCGTGGGGCTACACCCCGCTCGAGTCGGTGGCCTTCTCCGTACCGACCATCACGACGACCCTCGCCGGTTTCGGTCTGTGGGTTGACAAGCGTTCGGAGCACCCGGGTGTCGAGGTGATCCGTCGCGACGATTACAACGACATGGAGGTTACGATGAAGATCGCTGACGCGCTGTTGCGCTTTAGCCTGATGGACGAGCAGCAGGTAGCTGCCGTACGTCAGTCGGCTCTCGAGATCTCGCACACGGCCCTTTGGTCGAACCTCTTCCCCTTCTACGAGCAGGCTTACGCCGAGGCTTTGGAGAGTTCCGTGCTGCGCACGAATCGCGCCATCCTGGGCGAGGGTGGTGCACGCAACGAGCAGATCAACTTCGTCCGTCAGCAGCTCTTCGCCGAGAAGCCCAACTGGAACCGTATGATGATCGACAAGACCCTGCCGGCACGCCTGCGTGCACTGGAGGAGCTGTCGCGCAACCTGTGGTGGTGCTGGAACGCCAACGCCCGCGATCTGTTCGAGGGTATTGATCAGAAGCTCTGGCTGGAGTGCAACCAGAACCCCATCGCCTTCCTCGACGTACTGCCGATGGAGCGCCTGAAGCAGCTCGAGCAGGACAAGGAGTTCCTCTCGAAGCTCGATGAGGTCTATACGCAGTTCCGCGCCTACATGGAGGAGAAGCCCGCCGAGGGTGCTACGACGATTTCGTACTTCTCGATGGAGTACGGTCTGCACTCGTCGCTGAAGATCTACTCGGGTGGTCTGGGTATCTTGGCCGGTGACTACCTGAAGGAGGCTTCGGACAAGAACGTTCCGATGGCCGCCGTAGGTCTCTTGTACCGCTACGGTTACTTTACGCAGCGTCTGTCGGCTCAGGGTGCCCAGGAGGCTACCTACGAGGCGCAGAACTTCTACAAGCTGCCCATCTCGCCCGTGCGTGACGCAATGGGTAACTGGGTAACGGTAACGATTGCTCTGCCGGGTCGTACGCTCTCGGCTCGTGTATGGCTCTGCCAGGTAGGTCGTACGAACCTCTACCTGCTGGATACGGACTACGAGGCCAACCTCGAGGAGGATCGTCAGATTACGCACTACCTCTATGGTGGTGACTGGGAGAACCGTCTGAAGCAGGAGTTGCTGCTTGGTATCGGTGGTATCCGTGCCCTGCGCCAGATGGGCATCAAGCACGATGTTTACCACTGCAACGAGGGTCACGCCGCCTTCATCGGCATCGAGCGTATCCGCGACCTGGTAAACCACAAGCGTCTCTCGTTCTCGGAGGCACTGGAGGTGATCCGTTCGTCGTCGCTCTTCACGACCCACACCCCCGTACCGGCCGGTCACGACGCCTTCCCCGAGTCGATGATCCGTCAGTATATGTCGCACTATCCCGACGTGCTGGGTATCACCTGGGAGCAGTACATCAACCTCGGTAAGACCAACCCGAACGACCCGAACGAGAAGTTCTCGATGTCGGTTTTGGCCTGCAACCTGTCGCAGGAGGTGAACGGTGTATCGTGGCTCCACGGTGAGGTTTCGAAGGAGATCCTGGGCAACATGTGGCCGGGCTACTTCAAGAACGAGCTCCACATCGGCTACGTTACGAATGGTGTACACTTCCCGACCTGGATCGCTACGTCGCTGCGTCGCCTCTACGCTCGCTACTTCGGCGAGTCGTTCTCGGGTCACGTATACGACATCCCGGGCTGGCAGAAGGTCAATGAGATTCCGGACGAGGAGCTCTGGGCCGAGCGTATGAAGCTCAAGGAGCGCCTGATCCACCACATCCGTCGTCGCTACAGCGACCCGCGTCAGGTGCGTCTGGATTCGCCCCGTCAGATGTTGCAGGTAATCGACAGCATCAAGCCGGAGGTACTGACGATCGGTTTCGCCCGTCGTTTCGCTACCTACAAGCGTGCTCACCTGCTCTTCACGAACCTGGATCGTCTGCGCGCGATTGTTAATAATAAGGAGCGCCCCGTACAGTTCATCTTCGCCGGTAAGGCTCACCCGCACGACAAGCCGGGTCAGGATCTGATCAAGCGCATCGTGGAGGTTTCGGCTATGCCGGAGTTCGTAGGCAAGATCATCTTCCTGCAGAACTACGACATGGAGCTGGCCCGCCGCATGGTACAGGGTGTCGATGTATGGCTCAACACGCCGACCCGTCCGCTGGAGGCTTCGGGTACGTCGGGTGAGAAGTGCGTAATGAATGGTGTTATGCAGTTCTCGGTACTCGATGGCTGGTGGGTCGAGGGCTACAAGGAGGGCGCCGGTTGGATGCTTCCGATGGAGCGCACCTTCACCGATCAGCACTTCCAGAACGAGCTGGATGCCGAGATGATCTACAACACGATCGAGGACCAGATCGCTCCGAAGTACTACAACCGCTCGGAGGATGGTATTCCGCACGAGTGGGTGGCTTCGGTCAAGAGCTGCGTGGCAGACATTGCCTCGAACTTCACGACGAACCGCATGCTCATCGACTACGAGGATCGCTTCTACAACAAGCTCGCCGAGCGCAAGCGTGAGATCGTAGCTAACAGCTATCAGCTGGCCCGCGAGATCGCCGCTTGGAAGCGCAAGGTTTCGGCCGCATGGGACGCTGTCCGCGTGGTGAACACGGAGCGCGTACGCATCGACCAGGCGGCCGTATTCGTAGGCGAGAAGTACCACTTCGAGGTAACGCTCGACGTGAACACCCTGCAGCCGGAGGATATCGGTGTAGAGATGGTCGTTGCACAGCAGATCGTAGGCCGCGAGTCGGTTGACGTAAAGCGCACGATCGAGCTCCAGCGCACGAAGGTCGAGGGTCAGTTGGTAACCTACTCGCTGGACTTCATGCCCGACGAGGCCGGTACGTTCGACTACGCCCTGCGTATCTATCCGCAGAACAAGCATCTGCCGCACCGCATGGATTTCGCCCTGGTAAAGTGGGCATAATCCAAGCCTGTGAAGGGGCTAAACGGGCCCCATTCAGTTAAGATACCAAGCCCCCTCTTTCATTCGTCAAGACGGATAGAAGAGGGGGTGAGGTACATTATTTACAAACATTTTAGACCCAAAAGAGATATTTTTCAAATTTTCGATACAAAGTTGCGATTTTTTTAATATCTTTATGGGTACGAACAGAATTCTATACGATATGTCAGCCTTAACATTCGACAAAGCCTCGCTGGGAAACCTTGAGTACTCCCTCCAACGCGAGATGCTCGCGACCGACCGCATCGGCGGTTACATGAGCACGACGATCGTTTGCTGCAACACCCGTAAATACCACGGTTTGATTGTAGCTCCGATCGATGAAAGCGACCGCACCTATGTGCTTCTCTCGTCGCTCGACGAGACGATCGTGCAGCACGACCAGTCGTTCAACCTGGCGCTGCACCGTTTCAAGGGCGTTTATGAGCCGCGTGGCCACAAGTACATCACCGACTTCGAGTACACCCCCACCCCGACGATCACCTATCGTGTCGGTGGCGTGATCCTGAAGAAGGAGATGCTGTGGATCCATAAGCGCACACAGCTCATGATCCGTTACACGCTTGTAGATGCTCATTCGGATACGAAGCTCCGTCTGCGTCCCTTCCTCGCCTTCCGCGACAAGCACGCACTGACGAAGGCAAACATGGAGGCTGACGGCCATTCGTATCCCGCCGTAAACGGCGTTAAGTGCCGTATGTACGAGTCGTTCCCGTGGCTCTACATGCAGACCACGAAGGCCGATGCCGAGTTTGTTCCGGCTCCCGATTGGTACTACGACTTTGAGTACCTGCAGGACCTGGCTCGTGGTTACGATGGTTATGAGGACCTGCTCACGACCGGTTACTTCGAGTGCGAGTTGAAGAAGGGTGAGAGCATCATCTTCTCGGCTTCGCTGGACGAGATGAAGTCGGGCAAGGAGATTGAGGAGATGTTCGAGCAGTCGATTGCTCGTCGTACCCACAAGATCGACTTCATCAGCTGCCTCGAGCACGCCGCTCGTCAGTTCGTCGTACGTCGCCCGAACGGCCGTATGGAGGTAATCAAGGGTTATCCCTGGCATGGCGAGCAGGGTCGTCAGACCTTCGTTGCGCTGCCCGGTATCACGCTTGAGCAGAATCATAAGGAGGATTGCATCGCTGCCCTCGACACACTCGTAGGTGAGATGCAGGATGGCATGTTCACCAGCTCGGCTTCGGCCCGCGTCGCTGTGGACGCTCCGCTGTGGTTCTTCTGGACGCTGCAGCGCCTGGAGGAGCACGTAGGTGCCAAATATATCTGGGAGCACTATGGCGAGGCCATGAAGGGCATCCTGGAGAACTACCGCAAGGGCATGGACGGCCGCATCATGCTGAACGAGAATGGCCTGATCTGGGCCGTGATGGGTGACTTCCCCGTATCGTGGATGGACTCGATGATCAACGGCAAGGCTGTAACGCCGCGTAACGGTTACCAGGTCGAGGTACAGGCGCTGTGGTACAACGCCGTGATGTACGCGCTGGAGCTGGCTGCCCAGGCCAAGGATAAGGAGTTCGTAGCCGCTTGGAAGGATGTTCCCGAGAAGACAAAGGCTTCGTTCAACGCTATCTTCCCGCTCAACGGCTACCTGGCCGACTACGTAGGCGAGGAGGGTGCTAACGAATTTATCCGCCCGAACATGGTTGTAGCCTGCGGTCTGAAGTATAAGATGATCTCGTCGGAGCTGATTCTCGACACGCTGCGCACGATCCGTCAGCACCTCTTGACGCCGCGCGGTCTGCGTACGCTGTCGCCCCGCAACCCGCTCTACCGTGGTTCGCAGGAGGGTACTCCCGCCGAGCGCGACTTTGCCGGTAAGAATGGTTCGGTATGGCCTTGGCTGCTGCCCTTCTATGTAGCTGCCGCCTTCGATATCAACGGCGATCGCTACCTGCCGACGGCCGAGGAGATTCTGGAGTACTTCGAGGAGGATATCCAGAGCTACGGTATCGGTTCGATCTGCGAGCTGTATGACGCCGATCCCCCGTACGCTTCGCGTGGTGCTATTTCGCACGCCTGGTCCGTAAGCGCCGTGCTCGACATCTACGAGATGATTCGCCGCCGCAAGGAGGGCACGAAGCCTGCGAAGAAGGCTCCCGCCAAGAAAGCCGCTCCGAAAAAGGCTGCCAAAGAGGAGGTAAAGGTGGAGAAGAAGGCTACGAAGAAGGCCACCGCCAAGAAAACGGCAACGAAGAAGTAAAGAAACGAAATAAAAAGATAGAGCTATGAGAATTTTAATGTTCGGCTGGGAGTTTCCGCCTCACATTGCCGGAGGTCTGGGAACGGCATGCTACGGCATGACTCGCGGTCTGGCACGTAATGGCGTGGACGTCACGTTCGTCGTTCCGCACGCTTACGGTGATGAGGACCAGCGTTTTATTCGCGTAGTGAATGCCAGTGATGTCGAGGCCGTTTATGGCGCCAGCGCCAGCGGTGAGAACGACATTCTGGATAAGATCTCGTTTATCCACATCGACTCGAACATGGTGCCCTACATCTCGCCTGAGGAGTACGCATCGTACCACGAGGAGTATGTCAAGACGGGTAAGAGCATCTGGTCGACGACCGACAGCTGGAAGCAGCGTTACACCTTCTCGGGTAAGTATGGTGCAAACCTGATGGAGGAGGTAGCCCGCTATGCTGTGGTTGCAGCCCAGGTAGCCAAGAACCTGGAGGGTCAGTTTGACGTGATTCACGCCCATGACTGGCTCACCTACTACGCCGGTATCGCTGCCAAGCGCGTATCGGGTAAGCCGCTGGTGGTGCATATGCACGCCACGGAGTACGACCGTTCGGGTGAGAACGTCAATACGCAGGTACATGCCATCGAGAAGGCCGGTATGCAGGCTGCCGATTGCGTGATGGCCGTATCGAACCTCACGCGTAACATCGTGATCAACCGCTACGGCATCGACGCCAAGAAGGTGGTTACGGTGCACAACGCCGTACGTTTCGCCGAGAAGGCTGCCGCTGCTCCCGAGCGCGGTGTCGATGATAAGATCATCACCTTCCTGGGTCGTATCACCTACCAGAAGGGTCCCGACTACTTCGTCGAGGCTGCTGCCAAGGTGCTGAAGCGCGTTCCGAATGTTCGTTTCGTGATGGCCGGTTCTGGCGATATGATGAACCACGTGATTCGTCGTGTGGCTCGTCTGGGTATTGCCGACCGCTTCCACTTCACGGGCTTCCTGCGCGGTGAGGATGTACACAAGATGTTCCAGCTGTCGGATGTCTATGTCATGCCGTCGGTTTCGGAGCCCTTCGGTATCTCGCCGCTGGAGGCTATGCGCTCGAACGTACCGGTGATCATCTCGAAGCAGAGTGGTGTGGCCGAGGTGCTGGACTACGCCGTGAAGGTCGATTATTGGGATGTGGATGCCCTGGCTGATGCCATGTATGGCCTGATCAAATACCCTGCCCTGTCGAACATGTTCTCGACGAAGGGTCTGGAGGAGGTGACGAACCTCAAGTGGAACAACGTAGCTGCCAAGATGAAGACCATCTACGAGCGCATCGTTGAAGAGAGTGAAAACAAATAAAAAACAATAACAACCTATGAAAACCGTTTGTTTATATTTTCAGGTTCACCAGCCCTGGCGTCTGAAGAAGTACCGTTTCTTCAACATGGGTAAGGACCACAACTATCTGGACGATCTCTCGAACCGTTCGATTCTGCAGAAGGTGGCTCGTCAGTGCTACCTGCCGATGAATGCCATGCTGCTGAAGCTCATCCAGGAGAATAAGGGTAAGTTCCGTTGCTCGTTCTCGATCACGGGTATCGCTATTGAGCAGTTCAAGGCCTTCGCTCCCGAGGTACTCGACTCGTTCAAGCAGCTGGCTGCGACGGGTTGCGTCGAGTTCTTGGCCGAGACCTATTCGCACTCGCTCGCTTCGCTGGCCTCGAAGGAGGACTTCACGGAGCAGGTGAAGCTCCACGCCGCTACGATTAAGAAGGAGTTCGGTGTAAAGCCGACCGCCTTCCGCAACACGGAGCTGATCTACTCGGACGAGATCGGTGCCATGGTTTCGGAGCTGGGTTACAAGACGATGCTGGCCGAGGGTGCTCGTCACATCCTGGGTTGGAAGTCGCCCAACTACATCTACGCCAACGCCATCGACCAGAAGATGCGCCTCTTGCTGCGCAACTACAAGCTGTCGGACGATATCGCCTTCCGCTTCTCGAACCAGGGTTGGGATCAGTATCCGCTGACGGCCGACAAGTATGTTTCGTGGCTCACGTCGGAGGAGACCCCGGGTGAGGTGATCAACCTCTTCATGGACTACGAGACCTTTGGTGAGCACCAGGGCGTTGAGACGGGTATCTTCGACTTCATGAAGGCCCTGCCGGCAGCCGTGTTGGCTTCGGGCATGGAGTTCGCCACCGTTTCGGAGGCTGCCAAGAAGTACCAGCCCGTATCGGTACTGCACTGCCCGCACACGATGTCGTGGGCCGATGAGGAGCGCGACGTAACGGCATGGCTCGGTAATGAGCTGCAGAACGAGGCCTTCTCGAAGCTCTACGCGCTGAAGGAGAAGGTTGCCAAGCTCAAGAGCGAGGATTTCAACTACGTTTGGAACTTCATGCAGACCTCGGACCACTTCTACTACATGGCAACGAAGTGGCTGTCGGATGGTGATGTACACTCGTACTTCAACCCCTACGACTCGGCTTACGATGCCTTCATCAACTACATGAATGTCCTCTCGGACTTCGAGATCGAGGTTGACAAGGCACTGGAGGCCAAGAAGGCCAAGCGCACGAAGAAGCAGGCATAAGCAACTCCGCTTGCACGAAAAAGCCCGGCCAATGTGGTCGGGCTTTTTTATTTATGCAGGTAAGCACTGATCTATTTCAGCACCTCAACAGCCTTGAAAATCACCGGATCGATCGGATAGATATTTTTATAGAATCCGTCATCCTCCAGCACGGTATTGCGACCTATGTAAGCACGCAATTGGGCCTCAATGAGTTGACGCGAAATAGCCAGCTCGCGGTAGTTGGGCTTCACGCCCTTGCGCGCAGCATAGGCCACAAAGTCATCAAGCAGACGTTTATCGCTATCAAGCAGCGCCTGCAACTCCTCAATCGTCTGCACAGCATTCAACGCCTCGCGCTTGCGGTCGGCATACTCGATCGTATAGCGATAGAGGATGTTACGCCCCGACACCTCCATGAAATAGGGGGTCATATCGGTCGTATCGGCCGGAATAAACTGATCGGGCATGATACCACCACCGCCATAGACCACCTTGCCACCTGCCGTTACGCGCTTCAACGAGTCGGCAAAATGGATCGAATCAGCCGAGAAGAACTCATTATTTTGGTAGCGATTCCACAGGTCGGCATCGTAGCTCTCCTGATCACCAATCGTATAGGGCTTCTGGATCGAACGGCCCGTGGGGGTATAGTAGCGAGCAATGGTCAGTCGCAGAGCCGACCCGTCGCGGAACGGAATCTGCTTCTGCACCAATCCCTTACCAAACGAGCGGCGGCCAACAATCGTAGCGCGGTCATTGTCCTGCAGGGCACCGGCCAGAATCTCGCTCGACGAGGCACTATACTCGTCGATCAGTACCACCACCTCCATATCCTGCGCGACACCCGTACCATCGGCATACTCGCGAATCTGCTTACGGTAACGATCCTCCGTGTAGACAATCAGTTGCCCCCTGTGCAGGAACTCGTTAGCAATCAGAATCGCCTGATCCAAGAAACCACCCGAATTGCCGCGCAGGTCAAAGATCACTCGATTGACGCCCTGCGTACGGAACTTCAACAGTGCCAGCTGCAACTCCGCATGCGAGGTCTTGGCAAATTGGCCGAGTTTGACGAATCCGATGCTATCGGTCAGGACAAAGGCCGACTCGATGCTCTTGATCGGAATCTTGTCGCGCACCACCTCCACCTCGACCAGCTCGTCGATGTGTTGGCGCTCCAGGCCCAACTTTACGCTCGTCCCACGCTTGCCGCGCAACTGTTTCACGATGTTGTTCTGAGGGATCGTTCGACCGGCCACAATCGAGTCGTTGATCGCAATGATGCGGTCACCCGCCTTCACACCTGCTTTGTCGCTCGGCCCTTTCGGAATTACATTCAACACGATCACGGTATCTGTCGCCATGTTAAAGACCACGCCAATACCGTCAAACTCACCCTCCAGCGGCTCGTTCAGCTCAGCCATCACATCGGCCGGGATGTACTCCGAATGGGGATCCAACTCCTTCAGCACCAGCGGAATCAGATGCTCGGAGAGGGTATCCATCGGCAGCGAATCGACATACTCCTGCTCGATGAGTGCCAGCGTATGCGTCAGCTTATTCTGCGGAATGCGTCCCATCTGCTGTAACACACCACGCAACTGGGCAACACTGTTATGTCGTCCGAAATAATTACCGAGATAGAGGCCGAGTGCCAACATCACGGCCAACGCGAGCGGATAGACGATCGCCCACTTCGTATTGCGATATTTGCTCATTACTTATTCTTAAACGTATAGCTCAAACCTACACTCAACAGGGTCTTGGTCTGAATCGAGGAGTTCTGTGCACGGTTGTAGTAGAGTTGGAACGAGAGCGAGGTCGTCAGGAACTTCGTAGCCTTGATGTCGATCGTATTCTCCCAACGCACCGTCGGGTGGATCGGCAGACGGGGCTTGGTCTTGATATTACCATCCCACTCCTTGAGAGCTGCGTGATAGTCGTCCCAGCGCTTCACTTTATTATCCAAACCGAGGTTCGTGATCCAGCCCCAAAACGAGAAGAGTGTTGTGCGATAGCGCAGGTAACCGCTCTTGCCGAATGTACGGTCAAAGTCGAGCTGAATCGACGAACCGCCCTCGTACTTCGAACTTTTATCCGGATCCTCGATACCGTAGTTGAAGGCCTTCTTGATGCGGTTGCCCTCAGCATCGTGCTGCTCGCGGCGAATCCAACTGTTGTTGGCATAAACAGCACTCAAGGCCAACGGAGAAAGATCCACCTTGATCGGGAACTTCTTGCTCGGGCAGGCATATTTCAGACCCACCGACAAATCCAGATAACCCGGGGTCATGAAGCTGCTCTTGAGGTCCTTGCGCTCCTGCTCGGTGCGCGACACGTAACCATTGGCGATCTGTGTACGGAACTTGAATGTTGCACCATACGACCAATTCTTCGACATCTTCCACGAGGGCGAGATCTGCACAGCAAACTCATCCTGGTTCTTGAACCAGACGCCGCTACGATCCATGATGGCGTTGCCCGCCTCATCGACCATCGGTTCACCCGACGTGTCATACATCGGCATCTCGACCTTCATGCGGTTGTAACCAAACTTACCCTCAAACTTCGTCTCTACCGAGAAGAGGTTCTTTGTGAATTTATGGTAAAGGTAGAGGTTTGCCACCACAGCAATTGAGTTGTCACCACCTGACACATCGACCCACGGGTCGTTGTACGAGGTCAGCGTACCCTGGAGACCACTCGTAATCTCCAACGTATTGCGCTCCTTTCGAATCGCTGCACGCTCGGCACGGTAGCGGGCACGCGAGAAGTAGGACATATCGGCCGTCGTCTGCTTCAGCGTGTCGGCTGTCGTAAAGTTGATGCTCTCCTTTTTGGCCTCCACACGATCGATCGTAAACTGCGCCTTTGCAGGTGCACTCATCAGCAACATCGCCACAGCAAAAAGCGCGCAAATAAGGTATCGTTTCATAACATTTAAGTGCAATTGTGTTCCTTAGCGCAAAAATACAAAAATTCGCGGACTATACCTATTTATATATAATATAAAAGGAGGGGGCACTTCATTCCTGCCCCCTCCTCAGTGTATCTTGGCTGTTTAGAAGTACTTCACCGTCGTTCCCTCGATGGCCGAGATCAGGTTGTTGGCCACCGACGAAGCACCGATGCGGAACAGCTCGGGCGTAAGCCACTCTGCGCCCAAAATCTCCTCCACGATCGTGTAGTAGAGCGCGGCATCCTCGGCCGTGCGCACACCACCTGCCGCCTTGAAGCCGATCTTCTTACCCGTCTTCTCGTAGTAGTCGCGGATCGCCTGGCACATCACCACCGCCGCCTCGGGCGTGGCAGCTACATCGATCTTACCCGTCGAGGTCTTCACGAAGTCGGCACCGGCAAACATCGACAGCAGCGATGCCTTGCGAATCAGTTCGGGCGTCTTCAGCGCGCCCGACTCGATGATCACCTTCAGCACCACATCCTCCGTACACTCCTCGCGCAACATGGCCACCTCCGAGGCAGCCTCGTTGTACTCGCCCGAGAGCATGTGGCCAACGTTCATCACGATATCGATCTCATCAGCTCCATTCTCCACGGCCATGGCAATCTCCAGGGCCTTCACCTCGAGGAAGGTTTGCGAGGCGGGGAAGCCGCCCGCTACGCTCGTAATGCGCATCGGCGTACCATCCACAGCCAGACCTACCGTCTCGACAAACGAAGGATAGACGCAGATCGAGGCCACGTTGGGAATGTGGGGATATTTCTGGTAGAACTCCGCCGCCTTCGTGGCAAAGGCCGTCACCGAAGCCACCGAGTCGTTGCACGAAAGGGTCGTCAGATCGATCGTCGAGTAGCAGAACTTATAGACCTCGGTCGTACAATTCTTCTTGGCTGCCTCCTTGATGCGGGCTACCTCCTGATCCACCTGCTCCACGCTCATCGCGGGTGCATATTCATTGAGCTGATTGATGTACATAGCATTCACTTTTAAGGTACTTTACAAAAATAGAAAAAAAATTGCAAAATCCATGCTTTGAGCCTAAAAAAAGCGCGCCGAAATCCGCGACACACCTACATAAAAAAAAGAAGGGGACGCAAGTGCATCCCCTCCTTTTTTCGGATTGTTAATGCTTCATCGAAAGCATTAAGCCTCCATGATAGCCTTCAGCAGGACATCCTTAGCAGCCTTCTCAGCCAGCTCCGGAGCCTTGGCGATAGCCGACTTCAGCTGAGCCTTAGCCGTAGCTACCTGACCCTCCTTAGCAGCGATTACAGCGCGGAGGTAGTCAGCGTCAGCCGACGTCTCGTTGGCGATAGCCTTCTTGGCAGCAGCCAGGTCGTTGTTCATCACGTAAGCGATAGCAGCGTTGTAACCCTCGAGCTGAGCGGCAGCAGCCTGGTAGTTACCCTCGGCAGCAGCAACAGCAGCCTTAGCCGTAGCGTCAGCAGCAGCAGCATACTTCTTGGCAGCATCCGTGTTACCGTTAGCCAGGTTAGCCAGCAGCAGGTTCTTGCTCAGGTCAGCCGACGAGTCAACCTTAGCAGCCTTCTCAAATGCCTTCAGAGCCTCAGCCTTCTCACCAGCCTTCGTCAGAGCAACACCCAGGTTGTTCCATACGCGAGCGTCGTTGGGATACTGCTTAGCGGCCTCCTTGAGGAAAGCAACAGCCTGTGCGGGCGTCTTAGCCAGCTCCTGAGCCGTAAAGAGGTACTCCTCAACGGTCATCTCCTGACCCTTGTTGGCAGCAGCCATCAGCTCAACGTCCGTCTTACCCTGAATGTCGGTGCTGTTCACGATCTGAGCACGACGCAGCTCGGGAAGCACGTCATCCTTCAGCTCACCGTAAACCGACGAGAGGTTCTTGATCTCAGCCTCACGCTCAGCGGGCGAGTTGTAGAGGCTCAGTACCTGCAGAATCAGGTTCTTGTCCTTGATGTCCGAAGCGGCAACCATCTCCTTGAAGCCGTCCCAGTCCTCACCGTAAGCAGCAGCGTCTACATCCAGACCCGTCTCCTCGAGCACCTTGGCAACAACCTTCTTCGACGACTCGCTACGAGCCTTCGAGAGCTTGTCGTTGAACTTCTCCGGACCATCGGGCGAAGCGTAACCCTTCACTGCGATGTTCTGCGTAGCACGGTCGTTACCGAGCTTCTCATCTACATCAGCCTTGAAAGCGTCCAGGTTAGCAGCAGCCTGGTTCTTCTTCGTTACACGCGACGAGTTGATAGCATAGAGCAGGTCGGTCTTGTTTACAACCGTCGTTACGCGCTTGTAGTTGTTGGCCATGTTCTCCATCAGGTCACCGTACTTGATGTCCTTCTGCAGCGTGTTCAGACCGTAAGCTACAACGAGACCAAACTCACGCTCGATAGCGTTCTTGGCAGCAGCATCACCACCGGCGAGAATAGCAGCCTCCTCCTTGGTCGGGATGGCACCCGTGTTCAGGTTCACCAGCGTGAACTCCTTGCACTTACCCGTGGGGCACTTAACCTCGGCACGCATCTGCAGTGCGCACTCGTCCATACGCTCGTCATAGGGGAACTCAACGTGCATCGTGTAGTTACCACCCATGTTCTTGTCAACTACAGCATAGTTGTCATCTACCTTCGAACCCTGGAAGTACTTCGTCTGACCGGCAACCTCGCCACCCTCGAATACGAGAACCGGCGTTACCTTCAGCACAGCCTTCTTGTTGAAGTACTCAACCGGGAAGGTTACATTTACATCAGCTGCAATCGTACCGTTGTTCAGCACCAGGATCTCGGGCGTGCAAGCCACCTTCACCTCATCCTGATACTTACCCATCTGCTTGAAGCAGTTGCAGCTCGAGAAAGCCAGCGCAGCAGCTACCAGCACTACGCTCAGTTTCATGAAGTTTTTCATAATTTGTGTTGTTTTTAAAGTGTTTTGTATTGAATGTCGTTTATTAACAGCTTCGTGTCAAACGCAAATATAAAAAAGTTCCTCGAAAAATCCCTATTTTTCATCCCCAAAATAGCTTTCGAGGAGACTTTTTTATCGGTTTAACCCTATTTCTTCTCGTTCTTGTCGCGACGCGGACGATCCTGACGCTCGGGACGGGGACGACGCTCGCGCTCTACATAGCCCTCCGGCTTCGGCAGGAGCACCTTACGCGAGAGGCGGAGCTTGCCCGTCTTCTCATCCAGACCGATCAGCTTCACGTCGATCTCGTCACCCTCCTTGATGCCGGTCTCCTCCATCGTCTCGAAGCGCTTGTAGTCGATCTCCGAGATGTGCAGCAGCGCATCCTTACCGGGCATGATCTCCACGAAAGCACCGAAAGCAACGATCGAGCGAACCTTACCGTGGTAGGTCTCACCCACCTCGGGGATAGCCACGATTGCCTTGATGCGGGCCAGAGCGCCATCGAGCGACTCCTTATCCACACCGAAGATATCCACGATACCCTTCTCGTCCACCTCCGTGATGGTGATGGTCGTCTGCGTGGTCTTCTGAATATCCTGAATCACCTTACCACCGGGGCCGATCACAGCACCGATCATATCCTGCGGGATGGTGATCTGTACGATGCGGGGAACGAACGGACGATAGTCCTCACGCGGCTCGGCGATCGTCTCCGTGATCTTGCCCAGGATGTGCAGACGACCCTGACGTGCCTGCTCCAGAGCGGCAGCCAGCACCTCATACGACAGACCGTCTACCTTGATATCCATCTGCGTAGCCGTGATACCATCCTTCGTACCGGTTACCTTGAAGTCCATGTCACCCAGGTGGTCCTCATCACCCAGAATATCCGACAGCACGGCCCACTTGCCCGTAGCCGAATCCGAGATCAGACCCATAGCGATACCCGAAACGGGTTTCTTAAGCTTCACACCGGCATCCATCAGGGCCAGCGTACCGGCACAAACCGTAGCCATCGACGACGAACCGTTCGACTCGAGGATATCCGACACGACGCGTACAGCATAGGGGTTCTCCTCACCCAGCGGAATCATCGGCTTCAGGGCACGCCATGCCAGATGGCCGTGGCCGATCTCACGACGCGACAGACCGCGCGTGGGGCGAGCCTCACCGGTCGAGAAGGGCGGGAAGTTGTAGTGCAGCACGAACTGCTCCGTACCCTGTACGAGCACCTCATCCTTCACCTTCTCATCGAGCTTCGTACCAAGCGTTACGGTCGTCAGCGACTGCGTCTCACCACGCGTGAAGATGGCCGAACCGTGAGCGCAGGGCAGGTAACCTACCTCGCACCAGATGGGACGAATCTCGTCCGTGCGACGGCCGTCAAGACGCTTACCCTCGTCGAGGATCATGTTGCGCATCGCCTTCTTCTGCACGTCGTCGTGGAAATACTTGTGGATCAGGATAGCCTTCTCCTCCAGCTCCTCCTCCGTGAAGCGGGCGGCAAACTCAGCCTCCAGGTTGTTGAAGAGCTCCTCGCGCTCGTGCTTCATCGTACCGCTCGTAGCGATGGCGTAAGCCTTGTCGTAGAGCTCCGAGATGATCGTCTGACGCAGCTCCTCGTCGTTGGTCTCGTGGCAGTACTCGCGCTTTACATCCTTACCCAGCTCCTTCGAGAGCTCGATCTGAACGGCGCAGTGCTTCTTGATCTCCTCGTGAGCGAACTTGATGGCACCGAGCATTACCTCCTCCGATACCTCCTTCATCTCACCCTCAACCATGAGGATATTGTCGATCGTACCGCCGACCATGATATCCAGGTCGCACTCCTCCATCTCCGAGAAGCCCGGGTTGATCTTATACTCGCCGTTCTTGCGAACTACGCGAACCTCCGAAATCGGGCCACCGAACGGAATGTCCGATACGGCCAAAGCAGCCGAAGCGGCCAGACCGGCCAGTGCATCGGGCTGAATATCCTTCTCGGCCGAGATCAGGTTTACCGTTACGAATACCTCTGCGTGGTAATCAGCCGGGAAGAGGGGACGCAGTGCGCGGTCGATCAGACGAGCCGTCAGCACCTCGCTATCGTTTGCCTTACCTTCACGCTTCATAAAACCGCCGGGGTAACGACCACATGCGGCGTACTTCTCCTTGTACTCGACCTGAAGGGGCATAAAGTCAGTATCGGGTTTTGCATCCTTGGCGGCCACTACCGTACCGAGGAGCATCGTGCCGCCCATCTTGACGACCACCGCACCATCGGCCTGCTTGGCCAGCTTGCCCGTTTCGATCTCGATCACGCGACCATCTTCGAGCGTAATCTCCTTACGGACAGCATTGTACAGCTTCTTTTCTTCCATGATTGTTTTACTTTCCTATAGTGTTTGTTTGTCGTTGTTTCTTTACGAAAATGAAGGCAACCCCTGCCTCGGCAGGGAATTGCCCTCATCTCTTCCTCGCGGATTACTTGCGGAGGTTCAGCTTCTTCACGATAGCACGGTAGCGCTCGATGTCCACTGCCTTCAAGTACTCCAACAACTGACGACGCTTACCGATCATACGCAACATCGCGCGCTGCGTACCGAAGTCGTGGCGGTTGTTCTTGAGGTGCTCCGTAAGGTGGGCAATACGGTACGAAAACAGGGCAATCTGGCTCTCGGGCGAACCCGTATCCGTGTTAGACTTGCCGTACTGACCGAAAAGCTCTTGCTTTTTCTCTGCTGTTAAATAAGCCATAAAAAATTTTGATTATTTAATAGTTCCACTCTACGACGCATTCCCCTTACTCGGAATAGCGCCAGAGCGTCGCGCAAAGGTACGAAATAAATTGACAATTACGAAGTAAAGGATAAAAATTTACACCCCATTTTGTGTTATTTTTGCCGATTTTGTACAAAATATGGAGCAAAGCACTCCAACCGGGCTTCAACGGATACTTTGAAGGCGATTTTTTGCCTTATCTTCTAAATATTTAGACCGCATTACAAAACCGCGGTTTTCGCCCAATGGACGCTTACAAAATGTTCGATTTCTCCGATAAATCGTCAATATTTGACATTTTGCCCTCTTTTTCAACTATTTTTCGCGGTAAAACAGTACAACTTTGCTGAAAAATACCTATTTTTGCCGAAAAATAGAAAAGTTTTATGCGCCATTCGGGAAATATCGTTCGCTGCTTGCGAGGCGGTTTGGTCGCCCTCATCGGGTCGATCGCGCTGACTGCCTGCACGCCTCAGCCTTCGTTCCGCGTCGTGGACGGCATCATGCTCGGCACCCGCCTGCATGTGATTGCCGATTCGCCCTGCGACACCCTCTATCAGGGGGCGATGGCCATTGATCGTGCAGCGAAGGCCTCAATGTCGATCTACGAGGAGCAGTCGTTGCTGAATCGCCTGAATCGCGGTGAAACGGATCAACTCGACACCCACATCGCCTACAACATTCGTCTGGCTGACTCGATTCACCAGCTGAGCGGAGGGGCCTACGACATCACGGTCAAACCGCTGGTCGAGGCGTGGGGTTTTGCCGGTCGCGAGGCAACCGCAAGCCCGAATGTTGATTCTATTTTGAAGTTTGTCGGCATGGAGAAGATCCGCATCGAGGGAGATCGCCTCATCAAGAGCGACCCGCGTGTCGCGATCGACCTAAACTCGATTGCCAAGGGCTACACGGTCGACCTGGTAGCCGCCTATTTGGAGCATACGGGCGCCGAGAACTACATCGTCGATATCGGTGGCGAGGTTCGTTGTAAGGGCCACAATCGCCAGGGCAACGCCTGGCGCATCGGGGTCGAAACACCCTTCGACGGCAACATGACCGATGGCGAGTACATCGAGCAACGCATCGCACTCCAAGACGGAGCGATGGCCACCTCGGGTAATTACCGCCGCTTCTACCTCGACGCCAACGGGGCAAAGATCGCCCATACGATCGACCCGCGCACAGGTTTCAGCAACCCCTCGCGCCTCCTTTCGGCTACGGTGGTAGCGCCGACCTGCGCCGAAGCAGATGCCCTCTGCACCATGCTGATGGCGATGGGCGACGAGGCCGCTTGCCGATTTGCCGAGGAGCATCCCACCCTTCCCCTCTACCTGATTTTGGCCGCCGAAGCGAGCGCCGAGCAGGAGTATGAGGAGCTTTTCACCCCCGCCATGCAGGCGTTATTGATCCGATAAAAGCAGTATGAAACAAGCGATATTCCTATATAACCCCCAATCGGGGTCCGGCCGCATTGAAGCACGACGGGAGGAGATTTTGCAAATCTTCCGCGAGGCGGGCTACGCCATCGAACCACTCGCAATCGATTTCCACGCAAACCCCTTCGAGGGGCACAAAGCGATCGATCTGATGGTGGTTGCAGGTGGAGACGGCACGATCAATTTTGCGCTCAACCGCATGAAGGAGAAGGGGTTGGATATTCCGTTGGGAGTCATTCCTGCCGGCACGGCCAACGACTTTGCGGGGGCACTGGGCATGGACAAAGATCCCGTCAAAGCAGCCCGTCAGATCGCCACGGGCGAGGTCATTCGGGTCGATTGCGGCCGCGTGAATGATATCTACTTTGTCAACATCTTCTCGTTCGGTCTCTTTACGACCACCTCGCAACGCACCCCCGACGAGCGAAAACATCGTTGGGGCAAATTGGCCTACATTGCCGAGGGATTGAAGGAGCTCCGACGCATGCACAAGATCCCCCTACAAATCAGGGCCGACGGCCAAACTTTGGCGTTGGATACCCTGATTGCACTGATTTTTAACGGCGAGACTGCCGGAGGGTTTCCTTTGGCGCGCCGCTCGTCAATTCAAGACGGACACTTTGAGTGCCTCCTGCTGGAAAAGCGTAACTTTTTCTTGGCGTGTTGGACGATGATTCGCTACCTGCTCGGTGGCTCACCCAAAAGCATTCATCAGCTGCACGCCCGCGAAATCGAGATCAGCTCACCGCTGCAGGAATTGACCGACGTAGATGGTCAGCGCGGCGCCGAGTTCCCGCTCTCGATTCGTTGCCTGAGGGATGAGTTACGCATTCAGTGCCACCCCTTAACAAGCACCAACCAATCCATTAAATAACAGCATTATGACATCGCAAGAATTACTCACCAAGCGCTTTGATCGCGTCTCCATTTCGCGCATCAAGAAGACGATGAGCGACGTATCCTATCTCTCGGATGATCTGGTCTTTATGCCGATGTCGGCCGACATCAATCCGACCGCTGTAGCTCCGCGCTCGATCAACGGTTTTGCGGCCATCATCATGCTTGCGGGCGAAGCTACCGTGCAGATCAACACAAAGAGCTACACGATCAAGCCCAACATGATTCTCTTCTTCAGCCCCGACTCGGTGATTCGCACCGAGCGCGCATCGGCTTCGGCGGCAGGCTACTTTTTGGCCTATTCGAAGGGATTTATCAACCGTGTACAGGTGGGACTTTCAACCTCCCTGCCGGTCTTCATGCACTATCGCAAGTCGCCGATTCTGAAGATCAACGAAGAGGATGTACACGAAGTGTTGGCTACCTTCCGACTCATGAAGCTTCTGCTGCGCAGCGACAAGAAACTCTATCGCAACGAGATTATCGAATCGCTCTTCAAGACCGCCTTCTACATCATCTCCGAGGTCTCGAACCGCGAGAAAGAGCAACTCCCGAAGCAGGGTCGTTGCGAGGTGATCTTTGACGAGTTCATGAACCTCCTGGAGGAGCATTGCCGTCGCGAGCGCAACGTAAGTTTCTATGCCGAGCAGCTCAACATCACGCCCAAGTATTTCTCCTCGGCCATCAAGCAGGTAAGCGGTAAAACGGCTGCCCGCTGGATCGACGATGCCGTGATCATGGAGGCCAAGAACATGCTGAAGTTCTCGGGCATGAGCATCCAGGAGATCGCCTATCGCCTCAACTTCTCGACGCAATCCTTCTTCGGCAAGTACTTTAAGCAGCATACGGGCGTCTCGCCCTCGCGCTACAAGCACAGATAAAACAGATAAAGTTGAGAGTTAAAAGTTAAAAGTTGAAAGTTAAGCGCAACAAAATGGGGAATAGCCACCGGTTAAGGCTGTTCCCCATTCATTTTGTTGCGTGGCTCAAAGAACCACAAAAAAACTTTCAACTCTCAACTTTCAACTCCCAAACCCTTTCAGGGTTGCAATCTCCTCGGCCCAGCGGCTCTCGTCGGGGGTTTCGAGGATCAGCGGGATCTTCTCAAAGCGCGGATCGGAGGCGATGTAGCGGAAACAATCCCACCCGATCAACCCCTCACCAAGCGGTGAATGGCGATCGACCTTGCTGCCACGCGGCTTCATGGCATCGTTCAGGTGCATGCCCCTCAGGTACTCGAATCCGACGATGCGATCGAACTCGGCAAAGGTCGCGGCACAGAGTTCAGCCGAGCGCAGGTCATACCCCGCAGCAAACGAGTGGCACGTATCGAGGCAGACGCCTACGCGCGATTTATCCTCCACGCGATCAATCAGATAGCGCAGATGTTCAAAGCGATAGCCGAGGTTCGAACCTTGGCCCGCCGTGTTCTCGATCACGGCCGTCACGCCATGCGTACGCTCCAACGCGAGGTTGATACTCTCGGCGATGCGATCGAGCGACTCCTCCTCCGAAATGACACGCAGGTGGCTGCCGGGGTGGAAGTTCAGGCGATCCAGCCCCAGCAATTCGCAACGGCGCATCTCCTCGTAGAACGACTGGCGCGACTTTTCGAGGGCCTCATCATCCGGATTACCCAGGTTGATCAGGTACGAGTCGTGCGGCAGAATCTGCGCTGCCGTATAGCCATACTCGGCGCAAGCGGCCTTAAAGCGGGCAATCTCCTCCTCGGTGAGCGGTTTGGCCAGCCACTGACGTTGATTCTTCGTAAAGAGCGCAAAGGCCGTAGCCCCAATTGCGTGGGCATTCTTCGGGGCATTCTCCACCCCACCGCTTGCGCTCACATGAGCTCCGATATAGTACATCTTATTCGTTCAAAAGGTTGTGATCAGTCAGGAACTCCTCGGGCGTCAAAGCCTTCGGGGTGATGCGGATGCGATAGAGGTCGCCCTTGAACCAGCAAACCTGATTCTGGCGCACGCCCACCGACGTAATACCGCTGTTGATCGGGCGGTAGGGGATTTCGCCCTCAAGCTCCTCCACGCCATTCACGTAGCTCGTAGCCTTACCCTCCTTCACGACCATCGCGAGGTTGTACCACTCGCCACAGGGATGGGTCTGCGCGGGATCGATCAGCACCAAATCCTCCTCACCGAGGTCAATGTAGCAATCCAGGTACCAATTTCCATCGGGATTCACACGCGTCTCAAACAATACGCGCTCCCCCTTCACGGTACCCATGTGGAGAAAACGCTGCTCGAAAGCGGCATCGGCATCCTGGCGGAAGATCACCTCCACGGTCACCTCCTCCATGCCGGCCAAGGGGTTCAGTCCGAGGTAGTAACCATCGGCTTCGCCGCCAAAATGAACGGCCTTGCCGAGCTTCGTATCCACGAGCGTCGGGGCGCCTTTGATGCTGTCGATCTGAGGAAGATCGGCCACCTTCCAATCAATCGTACCTACGATGGTTTCGGGCGTTGAACAACCAACAACGGCCAAGAGTGCCACAAGGGCAAAAAGGGTTCTTTTCATAGTTATAAAAGTGTTAAGGTAGTTCTGTTTCCAATCGGTCGAGCGCCTCACGAATCAGCAGTACGCTCTCCAAAATCTCCGCCTCGGTGATCACGAGCGGGGGCGAGATGCGGAAGGCCGTATCGCAGAAGAGGAACCAATCGCTCAAAATGCCGATCTCCTTGAAGATCTCCATGATGCGATAGAGGCGATCCGAACGTCCCAACTCCACGGCCAAGAGCAGACCTGCGCGACGAATCTCCCGGACGGCGGAGTGGTCCTTCAAGAGCGACTCATAGAGTGCGCCCTTGGTTTCAACCCCCTCCAACACACGATTCGCGAGCAGATACTCCATCGCCGCCAAGCCCGCTGCACAGCAGACCGGATGGCCACCAAAGGTGGTGATATGACCCAGCACGGGGTTGGTCTGGAGCGTATCCATAATCTCGTGGCGCGCAGCAAATGCACCGAGCGGCATACCGCCACCGAGCGCCTTGGCCAGGCAGATAATGTCGGGAGTCACGCCCAACCGTGTCGAGGCAAACATCGCCCCCGTACGGCCCATGCCGACCTGAATCTCATCGAAAATCAAGAGCGCGCCCACCTCATCGCAGCGACGACGCAGCGCCTCCAGGTAACCCTTCGCGGGAGGACGTACACCCGCCTCACCTTGAATCGGCTCAACCAGCACACACGCCGTGCGCTCCGTAATCTCGGTCAGCGCCTCGAAGTCGTTGAATTCGATCGCCTTCGTATCGGGCAACAAGGGACGGAAAGCCTGCTTCCACTCCTCGCCCTCGGGCTGGCCCATCATACTCATCACGCCATGCGTCGAGCCGTGATAGGCCCTGCGCATCGAGATCATCTCCGTACGACCCGTATAACGTTTGGCCAACTTCAATGCACCCTCCACCGCCTCGGCGCCCGAATTGAGGAAATAGATGCTCTCGATCTCCCCGGGCAGGTGCTCGGCCAGGAGCTTGGCATAGCGCACCTGGGGCGTTTCGACCAGCTCGCCATAGACCATCACATGCATATACTTGGCCGCCTGCTCCTGTACGGCCTTCACGACCGCCGGATTGGCGTGCCCCACGTTGCTCACCGAGACACCGGCAATCAGGTCGTAATAGCGTTTTCCCTCGGGTGTATAGAAATAGACCCCTTCGGCACGCTCCACCTCGACCAACATCGGCGAGGGGGACGTCTGCCCTACGTGAGCCAAAAATTGTTTGCGTAAGATATTCATTTACAAGCCAAATTTACGTTCCAAAATACGCGTGGCATCCTTCACGCTGAGGTGCGTCCAATCGTACAACAGGCGCACCTGCTCCTCCTCCGTGAGTTGCCAATCCGCCACCTGGGCGCGAATCCGCTGCGTGAGTTGATAGATCAAGATGGCCGCCGAAGCGGAGACATTCAGACTCTCCACCATGCCGCACATCGGGATACGCAGATACTCATCGGCCGCCTCCATCGCCTCGTCCGAAATACCGGCATGCTCCGTACCGAAGATGAGGGCAAATTTACCCTTCGTCACATCGAACGTCTCGGGCGTGCAACTCTCGCGGTGAGGTGTTGTGGCCACCAGGCGATAGCCCTCGGCCTTAAGGGCCGACAACGCCTCGGCCGTCGAACTATGGCGCACAAGGTTGAGCCAGCGATCCGAACCGCGTGAAATATTCTGCGAGGGATCAAAGACACAACGCGTCTCAATCGTATGCATGCGCTGCACGCCAAAGGCCTCGCAGTGGCGCATCAGAGCCGCCGCATTGTGCGGATGGAAGGTGTTCTCAGCCAGAATGGTCATGTAGTCGGTGCGCTGAGCCAACGTACGTTCAAAGAGCGAGAAACGCTCCTCGGTCATGAAGGTGGCGAGGTAGTCGATACGCTCGCGATACCACGCCAGCGAACGCTCCTCGGTCGGCAATGCGGGGATATTATTTGCGATATTTGTCATCGTCGTCCATCATTTTGAGATAACTCTCGTAGCGCAGCTCCGAGATTTCACCCTCCTCCAACGCCGCCATCACGGCACAACCGGGTTCGTGGGTATGGGTGCAGTTATAGAAGCGACACGCACGACCGTAATGCATCATCTCGGGGAAGTAGTGCCACAACTCCTCCTCCTCGATATCGAGCAGGCCGAAGCCCTTGATGCCCGGCGTATCGATCAACGCACCCCCTTCGGCCAGCGGATACATGGTCGAGAAGGTGGTCGTATGGCGTCCCTTTTGGTGGTTATCGGAGATTTCGGCCGTACGGATATCGAGCGTGGGGTCGATCTGCTGCACGAGGGTCGATTTGCCGACACCCGAATTACCCGAAAGGAGCGTTGTGCGCCCGACGAGCATATCGTGCACCTCGGCAACACCTTCGCCCGTCGTCGAGGAGACCTCCACCACGCGATAGCCGATCGGCTCGTAGATCGAACGGAAGAAGGCCACCTCCTCCTCATCCTGCAGGTCAATTTTGGCCAGAAGAATCACCACCGGGATTTTATACGCTTCGCACGTCACGAGGAAGCGATCGACAAACTCCAGCGCCGTTTCGGGTTGGCGCAACGTCACGAGCAGCAATGCCTGGTCGATATTGGCGGCAATGATGTGTGACTCGCGCGACAGATTCGAAGCACGACGAATCACGTAATTGCGACGCGGCTCGATGTCGATGATCACATGGCTGCCCGACTCATCCTTCAGGCAGCGCACCGTATCGCCCACCACCACCGGATTGGTCGAGCGCACCCCTTTCAGGCGCAATTTGCCACGGATGCGGCATTGATAGCGCTCGCCCTCGCTCATCACCTCGTACCAACTACCTGTGGCACGTAGTACAAGACCCGTAAAATATTGTTCTTCCATCCGTTACGACTCTTTATGCAGTTTCTCGACCTCGTCGCTCAACCACCCGACAAAGGGCAGGATCTGGCGCGATAGGTTACGCACGGGTTGATAGCTCTTCGAGGCCTCGATCTTCTCCTCGGAGAGCAACGCCCCGCCCACATTGATCTTCTCGAAGGCAGCAAAGGCCAGGCTCAAGAGCAACAGATACTTCGCCGCTGCCACCACGACACCGAGCAAAACATCCACCAAGCCGAAGCCGGCGAAATGAAAAATTTTGCGCACCAACCGTGCTGCCAGCGCCACCAACAGCATTGCCGCCAGCAGCACCACCACAAAACCGCCCGCCTCGGCATACTCGGCATCGAGTTTCAGGGCGGCACCCACCTCGGCGCCATAGTGCGAAGCGAGGAAGATGGCCGCCACGACGGCAACCATCGAGCAAAGTTGCAAAATCAAGCCTCGCCGCCAACCGTTAAAGACGGCCAACGCGAGTACCAAACAGACGATCAGATCGAGGATATTCATCATGCATGCAGTTATTCTTGGACAAAGATAGGAATTTTTAGGACGAAGACGACAAATCATTTTTCATTTTTTACGCGTTATATTTGCGATAAAGCCGTATCTTTGCGGTAAGTTAGGATTTAATCCCTCTTTTTATGAAACGACTACTGATGTTTTGCCTGCTGTTGGGGCTCTTCGTAACGGCCTCGGCACGCGATATATACCAGCTCAACGACGGCTGGGAATTCTTTTTCAAATCGGAGAACACCTCCGATAATGCCCGCATTGTGACCCTGCCTCACTCGTGGAATACCGACCCGCTGGCCGGCCAAAATTTCCGCGAAACGACCGGTAATTACCTGCGCGAAATCTACATTCCGAACGAATGGGCTTCGAAGCGCATCTTCATCAAGTTCTATGGTGCGCAAACGGTCACCGACCTCTTCCTCAACGGTGCCCACATCGGCGAGCACAAGGGAGGTGGTACGGCCTTTGCCTTCGAGCTGACGAATTGGATCCGCTTCGGCATGGACAACTCGTTGCAGGTGGTTGTCAGCAACACGTTCCGCTCGGATGTATTGCCCGTATCGACCGATCAGAACCTCTACGGCGGCCTGTACCGCGATGTGGAGCTGATTGTTACCGACGAAACAGCCATTTCGCCGCTCTACTACGGTTCGGAGGGCGTTTTATGTCGTCCGAGCCGCGTCACGAAGGAGCGCGTCGAGGGCGAGATGGAGGTTCACATGCTGACCAATCGCAACACGGACGCCACGCTCTACCTCGAAATTTTCAACGAGCGAGGCAAGACCATCTACACCCGTTCGCAGCGCATCATGGGGCAACACAAATCGATTCGTATCCCCTTTTTCTTCGATCAACCGCAATTATGGAGTCCCGAGACGCCCCATCTTTATACGGCTACGGTGCGTCTCTCGAACGATTCGTACCACGACGAGGTGCAGATTCGCACCGGTTTCCGCGCCGTGGAGCGCAATAGCGATAGCGGTTGGATCGCCATCAACGGAGAGGCGCGCCAGCTGAAGGGCGTCACCCTCCACCACGACCATGCCCTGGGCGGTCTGATGGACAACATGCAGTTGGAGGCCGATCTTCAGCAGGTGCAGGAGTTGGGCGCTACGGCCATCCGCTCCTCGATGCAGCCCCACGGGCAGCATCTCTACAACCTGTGCGACGAACAGGGCATGCTTGTCTGGATCGACATCCCGATGCACCGTGCCCCCTTCATCGGCGATATGGCCTACTATACCACACCGGCTTTTGAACACAATGCGCGCGAACAGTTGCGTGAAATTATTGCCCAAAACATAAATCACCCGTCCGTGATCATGTGGGGTATTTTCTCGCGTCTTGTACCGCGTGGCGAGGATATTCTGCAGTGCATCCGCAACCTCAACACCGAAGCCAAACGCCTCGACCCGAAGCGTTTGACGGTGGCCTGCAGCGACCAGGACGGCCCGATCAACTTCATCACCGATCTGATTGCCTGGCGTCAGGATGTGGGATGGCAGCGCGGCTCGACCAGCGACCTGCAATTGTGGCGCGATCAGCTCAAAGCCAACTGGGGACACCTCGGATCGGCCGTCACCTATGGTGGCGAGGGATTCCTGGGTATGACGGCCCGCACCACACAACAGCAGCGCACGAACCTCCCGACCGAGGAACGTCAGACCCGTTTCCACGAGGAGTACAGCCGCCAGCTGGAGGCCGACTCGCTCTTCTGGGGTATGTGGGTAGAGAATATGTTCGAATATGGTTCGGCACGTCGTCCCTATGGACTGAATGCCAACGGATTGATCACGCTCGATCGCCGCGAGAAGAAGGATGCCTACTACCTCTATCGCGCGCTGTGGAATAAGCGCGCCAAGACGGTCCATTTGGCCAATCGCCGCGATCGCATCCGCTCACTCTCGGAGCAGAGCTTTACGGTCTACTCTTCGGAGAAAGATCCTGTGTTAATGATTAACGACGACACGGTTCGTCTGTGGAACACCTCACCCTGCATCTATCGCAGCGACACGGTTCAATTGCGTGGGCAGGTGCAGGTGCGCGTCTCAGCCGGAGGTGTGGGCGATGGCGTCACAATGCAGATTGGCAACGCTTTAAGATTGCAGCCGCGGCAGGCCCCTCGTTAAAGAGGAGATCCACGATCGAGAGATTACCCACATAGGGTTGTCGATCGGCAAAGACTTGGATATAGGGTTCGGTCACAAAGACCGGACCCTTTGTTTTGGGGCGCAGGTCGAGATCCTCCTCCTCGGCCACGACATAGGTTTCGGAGGTGGGTGGTGGCGTAAGGCCGAGCATGGTGCAAAGTTCGGCAATGAGCGCCAGATTAAACTCCACGAGCGACGCATACTCCTCTTGATAGAACCGCTCCAGACGCGGGGCGTAATAATCGAAGTAGGGCGAAGCCTTGTAGGCCGCCACCAGCGCACCCCAATGCTGTTTCTGCCAACGTTTCGAGTAGTCGAGGCGCATCGTATGCATCGGCTGACGCGGTCGGTTGGCCCGCACGACCTGCGCCGTGAGCTCCATCACCCCGTCCGAGGTCATGATGCGGGCACGGTTGCGCTCCGAGCGCTTGATAAAGTGCTCGCCTACATCAATCACACCCTCCCCTCGAACGAGGGCACAAAACCACGAAATCGAGGGCAGATAGGCCGCCGGAAGGAGGATACGCTGCATTTAAAACTAATTCTTAATTTTTAATTCTAAATTGGTCTACTCCTCCGTCCAATCGCCGTTCTTTTTGATCAGAGCTATCAACTTATCGAGCGCCTCCTCCTGCGGGATGTTCTTCTCGATCACCTCGCGACCTTTGTAGAGGGTGATACGCCCGGGAGCAGCACCGACATAGCCGTAATCGGCATCGGCCATCTCACCCGGACCGTTGACGATGCAGCCCATCACACCGATGCGCAGATTCTTTAGGTGCGAGGTCTTGGAGCGGATCTCGGCCAACGTCTTTTCAATGTCGTAAAGCGTGCGACCACACGAGGGACAGGCAATATACTCCGTATGCGAAAAGCGCACGCGTGCCGCCTGCAGGATCATCAGCTCCACCTCACGAATCTCCTCGGCCGAAAATTGCGGTGCATCGATCCAGATACCGTCAGCCAGGCCATCCAACAGCAGCATGCCCAGATCGGCTGCCGCCTTGACAGCCACCGTTTCCAACTCCGCATCGGTATAGCGACGACGAATCATCACCGGCTCGTCGGCCTCATCGAGCGACAAAATCGCAGCACGCAACTCGGCGGTCGGATTCTCGCTCACAGCCTCGATCACGCGGAAGCCTTCATGCGGCTCATCATGGGTCAGAGGGACTTGTACCGCACTGCGACGGCGATAGGCATACGGGGAGTAGCGCTCGGGGTACTTCACCGCGAACGTGCCCGGGCGATGTCGGAAGTAATCGGCCAAGAGTTGTGCGGTTGGGATCTCGTTTTCAGGCGCCTCGGTGAGCGATACGCGGATCGTGTCGCCGATACCGTCCGCCAGCAACGCGCCAATCCCCACGGCACTCTTGATGCGCCCCTCGAGGCCGTTACCCGCCTCCGTCACACCGAGGTGGATCGGGTAGGTCATTCCCTCCTCCAGCATCGCTTTGACCAAGAGGCGATAAGCCGCCACCATAACACGCGTGTTGCTCGACTTCATTGAGACTACCACCTGGTCAAACGCTTCGCGACGGCAGATTCGCAGGAACTCCATCGCCGAGACAACCATGCCTTCAGGCGTGTCGCCCCACTCGTCAAAGACGCGTTTGGCGAGCGAACCGTGGTTCACACCGATGCGCAGCGCCACACCACGCTCGCGACATTGGGCAATAAGGGCCTCCAACTCGCCCCGATCGAGGCGGTAGTTGCCCGGATTGATGCGTACCTTATCGACGTAGTTAGCCGCCACAGCTGCCACCTCGGGCAGGAAGTGGATATCGGCCACGATCGCTGTATCAAAACCCTCCGCACGCACCTGATCGACAATATTTTTCAGATTCTCGCCCTCGCGACGACCCTGCGCCGTGAGACGGACAATCTTACCACCCGCACGATCGATGCGCTCGATCTGCGCCACCGAGGCGGCGGTATTGTTCGTGTCGGTATTGGTCATCGACTGGGCGGCAATCGGACGATCGGCTCCTATCTCAACCGATCCGATACGCACAACGTGGCTCTTGCGTCGCGAATAGTGTGTCAGTTCCATGTTGAAAAATTGCTATATCGAATAAGCAAAGATAGCTATTTTTGGCCACATTGCATCGCGCAAATTTCCCCATCGGAACGGCAAAACCGCGCATAGATATTGCAACTATCTGAGAATGCGATCTTTTCGTACTTTTAATTTCTTTGTGCAACCTACAAAACGAACAATCAAAAGTCCACACGAAATATTTTGTCGACAAAATGGAACAGCTTCCGAAAAAAAATCGTTAAATTCGCGAAAATTTTGGTTCTAATCCTACCCCAAACTCGGTAAGAGTTACCGATTTCGGGTTTTTCGCACCAACAAATACTATGAAAATACTCAAAGAGCGCATTTTGAGCGACGGAAGATGTTTCCCGGGCGGCATTTTGAAGGTAGACAACTTCATCAACCATCAGATGGACCCGGTCCTTATGCGCGAAATGGCCAAAGAGCTGGTCAAAAGATTCTCCTCCCATCCCATCAACAAGGTCATCACGATTGAAGCGAGCGGTATCGCACCGGCCATCATGGTGGGCGATTATTTGAATGTCCCCGTGCTGTTTGCCAAGAAAAAGGTGCCGAGCACGATGGAGAACATGCTCGTCACGGAGGTCTACTCCTTCACCAAGGAGCGCTCCTATACGGTCTGTGTGAGTGGCGATTATCTCAGTAAGGAGGACCACGTTTTGTTCATCGACGACTTCCTGGCCAACGGCAACGCCGCCATCGGCATTTTGGACCTCGTGCAGCAGGCAGGCGGCACGGTCGAAGGGATGGGATTCCTGATTGAAAAGGGGTTCCAGCACGGTGGCGACGAACTGCGTAAACGAGGCATTCATGTCGAGTCGCTGGCCATCATCGAGAGCCTGGATAACTGCACCATTAAGATTCGCGAATAATGAAAAACGGACTGATCTATGGGTTGGAAGAGCGCCCGCCCCTCAAAGAGACCCTCTTTGCCGCCCTGCAACACCTGCTGGCCATCTTCGTGGCCATCATCACCCCGCCCCTGATTATCTCCGGCGCGCTGGGATTCGATATCGAAACGACCAGCTTCCTGGTCTCGATGTCGCTCTTCGTGTCGGGCATTGCCACCTTTATCCAGTGCCGAAAAATAGGCCCTGCGGGATGTGGCCTGCTCTGCGTACAGGGTACGAGCTTTTCGTTTATCAGCCCGATTATCTTAGCCGGTGCCATCGGCGGTCTGCCCGCCATCTTCGGCGCCACCATGGTAGGTGCCTTGGCCGAGATTTTCATCAGCCGCATCCTCAAATATGCCATGAAAGTCATCACGCCGCTGGTGTCGGGTATCGTGGTGACCCTGATCGGTATCAGCCTGATTAAGGTGGGCATCACCTCCTGCGGTGGCGGCAATGTAGCCATCGAGGCGGGAACCTTCGGATCGTTTCAAAATCTGGGCATTGCCACCCTCGTTTTGATCTTGATCGTGCTCTTCAACCGCAGCTCCAACCGCTACCTGCGCATGGGGTCGATCATCCTCGGCATCTTCATCGGCTACGTTGTCTCCTACTTCTGCGGCATGGTCCATTTCGATAACATGCCCGATTATGCCCTGTTCAACGTGCCGATGCCCTTCAAGTACGGTGTTTCGTTCAACCTCTCGGCCATCCTGGCCTTTGCCATCGTCTACATCATCACGGCCATCGAGGCCTATGGCGACATTACGGCCAATTCGCTCATCTCGGAAGAGCCGGTCGAGGGAGAGAAGTTCTTAAAACGTGCCCAGGGCGGCATCTTTGCCGATGGACTGAACTCGCTCATTGCCGGTGCGCTCAACTCCTTCCCCAACTCGATTTTCGCCCAAAACAACGGCATGATCCAGCTGACGGGAGTTGCCAGCCGCTATGTCGGCTACTTCATTGCCCTCTTCCTCGTGTTGCTCGGCTTTTTCCCCATCGTCGGTGTGGTCTTCTCGTTTATGCCCGACCCCGTATTGGGAGGTGCTACCCTGCTCATGTTTGGTACCGTAGCCTCGGCCGGTGTAAAGATTATCGCCTCGCAGCAACTCGATCGCAAAGCGACGCTGGTCATCGCCATCAGCTTCAGCATGGGCCTGGGTGTGGAGTTGTATCCCGACATTCTCACCCAATTCCCCGACACGATAAAGAACATCTTCTCGTCGGGAATTACCACGGGTGGTCTGGCCGCCATCATCTCCAACATGGTCATCAGAATCAAAGAGTAAAGCGTAGCCTTCGCCGCTTCACACCCCGCGCGGGAGCGCCATTCCAAGCAAGGGAGGTCGGTCCGAGACCCAACGTCGGCTACGCATCCTCCGCAATCGGCCCTCGACATCTGCCTGTCGAGGGCCGCTCTTGTACTTTTTTGCACAAAGAGCATCCGCTTTTCACGACTTCTTCGTATATTTGTCCTATGGAGCGCGTAATGATGCAGGATATTCAGTTTGTAGCGGGGGTCGGTGAGGCACGCGCCAAGTTGCTGGGCAAGGAGCTCGGCATCCGCACCGTGGGCGATCTGTTGAACCACTTCCCCTTCCGTTACATCGACCGTACGCGCATCTACCCCATCGCCGAGATTACCGAGGCTGCCGGATTGGCCTACGTGCAGTTGCGGGCCCGCATCGCAGGCATCGCCTACGCCGGTGAGGGGCGCAAAAAACGCTTCACGGCCTATGCCCAAGATGAGACGGGACGGGTCGAATTGGTCTGGTTCCAGGGGATCAAGTGGATCGAGAAACGGATCGAAGTGGGGCGTGAGTACCTCATCTTCGGCCGTCCGTCGTTCTACCGTGGCGAGCTGCAGTTGGCCCACCCCGAAATCGAGACGATGGAGCAGGCCCTTTCGCGCAAGGCCGAGAGCGGCATGCAGGGCATCTACCCCTCGACCGAGAAGATCTCCTCATCGCTCGGCACCAAAGGATTCTACCGCATCATCCAAAACGCCTGGGCACTCGTCAGCCGCGGTCGGATTGCTGATCCGTTGCCCGAGTCGATGCGCCAGGCATACGGCCTGATCGGGCTGCACGAAGCCTACTACAACGTCCATTTCCCGCAATCGGCCGAACTGCTGCGCCAAGCGCAGTATCGCCTGAAGTTCGACGAGCTGCTGGGCGTCCAACTCGGCGTGCAATCCCGCCGCACGGAGCGCCTCGAAAAGCAGAACGGCTTCCTTTTCCCGAAGGTGGGCGATGCCTTCAACACCTTTTACAACGAAAAACTCCCCTTCCCGCTCACGGGAGCCCAAAAGCGCGTCATCAAGGAGATCCGCCAGGATACCGTGACGGGCTACCAGATGAACCGCCTCTTGCAGGGCGATGTGGGGTCGGGTAAGACGCTTGTGGCGCTGATCTCGATGCTGCTGGCGGTCGATAACGGTTTCCAGGCCTGCCTGATGGCCCCGACCGAGATCCTGGCCCGCCAACACTTTGCCACCATCACCAAGATGTTGGCCGACATTCCCGTGCGGGTAGCGATTCTTACCGGTTCGTCCAAGGCGAAGGAACGACGGGAAGCCCTCGCGGGGATCGCCTCGGGCGAGGTGGATATCCTGATCGGTACGCACGCCCTAATCGAAGACAAGGTGCAGTTCCAAAACCTCGGTTTTGTCGTGATCGACGAACAGCATCGCTTTGGCGTGGAGCAACGCGCCCGCCTCTGGACCAAGAACCGCCGTCCGCCCCACATTCTGGTGATGACTGCTACCCCCATTCCGCGCACGTTGGCCATGACCCTCTATGGCGATTTGGATGTCTCGGTCATCGACGAGTTACCGCCGGGTCGCCGTCCGATTCAGACCTTCCACTACACCGATTCGGCACGCCTCCGACTGTGGGGCTTTCTGAAGAAACAGATCGCCCTCGGGCGGCAGGTCTACATCGTCTATCCGCTCATCAAAGAGTCCGAGGCGATGGACTACAAGGATCTAACCGATGGCTATGAGGCCGTTTCGCGCGACTTTCCGCTACCCCAATATGTCACCGAAATCTGCCACGGCAAGATGAAGCCCGCCGACAAGGAGGCTTCGATGGCACGCTTTAAGTCGGGCGAGGCGCACATCCTGGTCGCCACTTCCGTGATTGAGGTGGGTGTCGATGTGCCGAACGCCACGGTGATGGTGATCGAGTCGGCCGAGCGTTTCGGCCTTTCGCAGCTCCACCAGCTGCGCGGACGTGTCGGACGCGGTGGCGAGCAATCCTACTGCATCCTTATGTCGGGCGAAAAACTCTCGAAGGAGAGCCGAGCCCGCCTCGAGGCGATGTGCGAAACGACCGACGGATTCCGCCTTGCGGAGTTGGACCTGAAGCTACGCGGCGCGGGCGATCTGAACGGCACGATGCAGAGCGGCATGGCCTTTGATCTGAAGATTGCCAACCCCACGCGCGATGTGCAGGTGCTGACCCTCACGCGCGAGGCGGCGATGCAGGTGCTGGAACGAGATCCGCACCTCACACAGGCCGAAAATCGCGGGTTGGCTACCTTGATGGAGCGTTATTCGGCACGCGAGAAGATCGATTTCTCCCGTATTTCGTAATAAAATACCCTTGAAACCCGTTTTACAAGAAACACCATAAAAGATGAAACGTTTACTTACAACCCTGATAAGCAGTTTATTCGTTCTGACCACCTCGGCCCAACTCTACCACCCGGGTGAGGAGCTGGAGTACCGCGTCAGCTACCGCGCCAAGTATTTTCCCAACACGGAGATCGGCTCGGTCGAGGTCAAGACCGAAGAGGTCGATTTCGAGGGCAAGCCCCACTACCGCGTCATCGGCGTAGGGCGCACGTTGCCGACCTACCGTTGGTTCTTCAACATGGAGGACACCTACACGATCCACGTCGACCCGACCACGAACCGCACGGCCCACTTCCGCAGTGACCTGATCGAGGGCAGCTACACGTTCGAGAGCACCTACCGCTACGATTGGGACCGCATGCAGGTTTCGTCGCGCTGGAGCAGCCGCAAACGCCCCTTCAAGGAGAAGGAGCAGACGCTGACCGACCAGTCGATGGATGCCATTTCGCTCTTCTTCAACATGCGTTCGGCGAAGGCCGAGGACCTGGAAGAGGGGGGTGTCGGCACGCTGGAGCTCGTCTTGGAGGATACGATCCGCCACGTCAAATATCGCTACCTGGGGCGCGAGGTAAAGAAGATCCGCAACCAGGGCAAATTCCGCTCGCTCAAGTTCGAGTGCCAGCTGACCACCAGCGAGGGCTTCTCGTTCGAGGACGGCACGGTCTTTACGCTCTGGATCACGGACGACCGCAACAAAATGCCGCTTTCGATCGAATCGCCCGTGCGCATCGGTAGCATCCAGGCCTACATTTACGACTACAAAGGGTTGAAATATCCGCTCGAGAGTTTGATAAAATAGCCAAAACGACACCGAAAGAGGCCTCAAAAAGGGGCCATGGGATAATTTCAGCGTCAAAATCAACCACTTTCTGATTTTTTCGCTATCTTTGTCTTCTATAAACGCCTAATACCCACACTATGAGAGATAACAAATACGGATACGACCCCGCCGAGGAGGATGAGGAGTATTACGATGACCCGCAACCCCAACAGGATCAATCGATTCGCGGCTATCGCATCGTGATCGGCATTTTGTCGGTCATCCTGGTAGCCATTTCGCTGCTCTACTTCAGCATCCACCGCGAGCAGATGCGCGACAATCAGCTGCTGGCAGCCGACCGCGACTCGATCCAGGCCGGTCTGAACGAGCTGATCATCAACTACGACAGCCTGCGCTTCCAGAACGACTCGATTGCCGAGTCGCTCACGAAGGCCAACGAGCTGGTCGAGCAGCTTAAGCAAGAGCGCCGTTGGAACTACAACAAGATGCGCCAGTATGAGAAGGAGCTCGGTTCGCTGCGTACCGTCATGCGTGGCTATATCCGTCAGATCGACTCGCTCAATACGCTCAACAAGAAGCTCATCACCGAGAATGTTTCGTACCGCAAGGAGATCACCTCGGCCAACCTGCGTGCCGATATGGCCGAGGAGCGCCAGGCCGAGCTGGAGAACAAGGTGAAGGTGGGCGCCGTGGTGCGTGCACGCGACATTCGTCTGATGGCCTTGAGCGAAAAGGGCCGCGAGGTGACGCGCATCAAGAATGCATCGCGCCTGCGTGTTGATTTCGTACTGGCTGCCAACGAGTTGGCCGATCCGGGCAACAAGGCGATCTACGTACGTATCACCTCGCCCGACGGCTATGTACTCACGACCGAGGCGATGCCGACATTCGAATTCGAGGGTTCGGCCATCAGCTATTCGGCCATGCGTGAGGTGGACTACCAGAATGCCGATCTGGAGGTAGGTATCTACTTCAACTCGACCGGTTTTGCCCCGGGCACCTACAAAATCGAGCTCTACATGGAGGGCCGCATGATCGGCTCGAACGAGATTGCGATGCGATAAAGTTAAAAGTTGAAAATTGAGAGTTAAAAGTTGAAAGTTGGGAGTTGGTTTATCTTGCTTTCAACCTTAAAAACAAAAAAAAGCGAGGGGTTTCCCCTCGCTTTTTTTGTACGAAATACTATTGGCGCAGCTGCTCAATTTGATGAAGCACCTCATCGATTTGTCGGAAACGATATTTGAGCAGCATGACACCCCAAATCAAAGAGACGGCAATCAGTGCGGAGGTAAGCGCGATGATTGGCACATTCAGCGTAAAATGCGATGCGTATAACACCGTCCACACCACAACGATCACGAGCGGAACAGCCAAAATAAATTGGTGACGAGCAACCAATTTGCGGTGACGGCACACCTGTTCGGCCGCCTCGGTCATCGACTTCGTAGACAAATGGACAATATCGAGGGCTCGGTATTCCGTAAGTGCGAAGATCAACTCCAGCAGGCCGACCAACAGCACGAGCAGACCAAAGCCCCACGATGCAACCCCCATGTCATAATTGCGGGCTAAGAAGACAACAGCCACCACCGGAGCGGCCACACCACTCAGGAGCATGCGCTGTTTATACCACCGATCGACGGAGTTCATATTCGCTTTCATCGAGTTCTGCAACAGCTCATCGGTCACAATACGCTGATGTTCGAGTTTTTTGTTGAGGAGACCGAATTGACTTTTCAGTTCCTGGAAATCGGCCATATCTACTATTTGTTGATTCATGATTGATGCTTATTTATTGTTGGACATTGCTTTCAGTTGCTCCTTGATGCGAAACAACCGAGTTGTTACATTCGACAGCGTGATACCGACCACGTTGGCTATCTCTTGATAGGTCATATTCTCCAGCCAAAGAAGAATGATGGCCCTATCGAAAGGGTCGAGGCGATTGATTCTGTCGTAGAGTTTTTGGATTTGTATGGTGTGGTCGTCGTCATCGTTGTACAAATCGATGCCGACCGAAAGAGGAATGGTTTGTACACGACCTCTCCGCTTTCGCTCATAGTTACTGCATGTGTTGAGGCTCACGCGCCATATCCAGGTTTTCAGCGCGCTCTCACCCCGAAACGAGGGAAAACCGCGCCATAGGTTAATCAACACCTCCTGGAAAAGATCGTTCACCTCCTCCTTATCCTTCGAGAAAAAGTAACAAACCGTATAAATCGTCTGTCGAAATTCTCGAACCATTGCCGTAAATTGTTGTTCAATCTGCTCCATTTCCGATCATGTTCTACAACATTAGACACGAGAATCGCACAATCCTTTCACAAATTTCGGATTTTCTTCAAAAAAATTAAGGAGATCAAAGAAAAGCTCCTTAATCTCCTTTATTATCTTTAACGTTCAACTCTCAACTTTTAATACCGTTTCAGGATGCCGTAGATCTCCACCACGAAGCCGCCCACAACCAGGATCGGGGCGAGGGTGATGCGGCGGAACGAGAAGATGTCGTAATCAAACTCGGTAGCCGAGTGGCTGCCACCGCCCGCCATAAGGACAAAACCCAAAAGCACAATGGCAAAACCGATGGCCAGGATGATATAGTTCTTGCGCGTGAGGGGCATGCGCGGATTTTCGGGGGTATTATTCTGCAAATTGCTCATATCAATAGAGATAAATTTTATTCGATTTCATGTTGACAAACTTATTGATGGCCAACATCGTAAAGAGAATCGACAGGAGGATACCCATGCCGAGCAACACACCCAGCATGATTCCCACGTGCTGCCATTGTGCCAGCGTCGTAAGTTCGGGCACCGCCTCGCCCAACCCATAGACCGCTGCTGCAAACAGGGCAGCAGCCAACAGCCCCGATGCAAGGCCCTGCGAAACAGCACTCGAAAGGAAGGGCTTCATGATGAACCACTTCGTAGCACCCACCAACTTCATCGTGTTGATCAGGTAGCGCTTCGAGAAGATCGCCAGGCGGATCGTGTTGTTCAACAGGATGAGCGAAATAAGGAGCAACGCTCCTCCAAAGAGAATCATCACGAAACGGATCTTGCCCACCGTGCGGTGCAGTTGCTCGGCCATAAGCGCCGGATAGGTCGCCCGATCCACCCCGTCGAGCTGTTCGACCGTCGTAAGGAATCGATCCACCTCGTCACGGTTCTCCGAGCCGGCCGTCAGCGTCACCTCAAAGGAATCGAGCAGCGGATTTTCATCCAGCACCTCCTCGAAACTGCTTGCAAATACCTTGCGAAACTCCGCATCCGAAGCCTTCTCCTCGCGGCTGACAAACGCCACGGCTGAGGTCAGGGCATCGGCCGTAAGGAGCTCCTCGATCGCCTTGCGTTGCGTCTCGGTCGCATCGTTTTTCAGCTCGACCATCACCACAATGCTATTCTGGAGCGACGAGGCGATCTTCTCGGCAGCCATCATCAGATACCCCACCGAGCCGAGCAAAAAGAGCACAAGTGCCATACTGATCGTTGAGACCAGGTAAGAATTTCGCACCTTGCGCTTTAATCGTTTATCGTCTTTCATCGAAAAGCAGTCAGTGATTTTATGCAAATATAGTGGTTATTTTTCGAAATCTTCAAAAATTCTCTATATTTGTATAGCTGTAAAAGTGTCGCAACCATGTTTATTCAGATCCTGCTCCTTATCGCCATCACGGTGCAGACCATCGCCACGGTCTATGCCCTTAAATTGGTGCGCGCTACGAAGTACAACGCCATCTGGATTCTCTTTATCATCGGTTTCTCGGCCCTCTCGGTGGAGCGCATCATCCAGCTTTTTGTCTTCGCCGGCCACCCGATTCCGCGCCTCTTCATGGCCGATATCGGATTCGTCGTCTCGATCTGCCTCTCGATCGGCGTCATGTATACGCACAAACTCTTCAAATACATCGACCGCCTGAACTATCAGCGCCAACTCTGGAGTCGTCGTATGCTGACCGCTACGCTGCGCGCCGAGGAGAAGGCCCGTAGCAGCTTCTCGAAGGAGCTGCACGACGGTTTGGGCCCCTTGCTCTCGTCGGCCAAGATGTCGCTTTCGGCTCTGCAACGTGAGGAGCAGGATCCCGCCCGCCAGGAGATGCTCTCGAATACGACCTACCTGATCAACGAAGCAATCCGCTCGATCCGCGAAATCTCGAACAACCTCTCGCCGCATGTCTTGCAGGATTTCGGATTGGTGCGAGCCATCCGGAACTTCATCGACAAGAGCGTGGCGATGCACCCCGTGCAGATTCAGTTTTCGACCAACCTGGGCAACGAGCGTTATGAAACCGATATCGAGGTGATCCTCTATCGCGTGATCTGCGAGCTGATCAACAATTCGCTCAAACACGCCGCCTGCCAACGGATCGAACTCAAACTAACCGGTTCGCCTACCGAGCTGAAACTCCACTACCAGGACGATGGTCGTGGCTTCAACCCCGCAGCGGTGGCCGATTGCGGCATGGGGCTTTCGAATATCTCCTCGCGCGTAGGTTCGCTCGGAGGCAGCAGCGAGATTACCTCCCACCCGGGCGAGGGTATGCAGGCACGCATCCGCATCGCCTTGGCCGAGGCCGAAATGCCGCCAAAGCCGGCCCATTTGAATCGTAAAAGACGTAAAAAATAGATTGAACTATGAGTTATCGCATCGTCCTGGTCGATGACCACGCCCTGTTCCGCACCGGATTGCGTGGTCTTTTGGAGCATAGCACCGACCATACCGTGGTTGCAGAGGCAGCATCGGGGGAAGAGTTCCTCGGCATGCTGCAAGGGCTGGAAGCCGACCTGGTATTTATGGACTTCTCGATGCCCGGCATGGATGGTGCCGAGACCACGGAACGTGCCCTGGAGCGCCGTCCCGACCTGCGCATCATTACCCTCTCGATGTTCGGCGAGGAGAGTTACTACACACGCATGGTCAAGGCCGGAGCCTGCGGCTTTCTGCTGAAGGACTCGGGCATTGATGAGGTCATTGAGGCCATCGACCAGGTCATGACCGAGGGGAGCTACTTCTCGCCCCAACTGCTGTTGTCGATCACGCGCCGCATGCACCTCGAGGCAACCACCCTGGAAGATCCCCTTTCGGAACGCGAAAAGGAGATCTTGATTGCTATTTGTCGCGGTCTGTCGAATCAGGAGATTGCCGACGAGCTCTTTATCTCGAAGCGCACGGTGGACAAGCACCGCGCCAACATCCTCGAAAAGACCGGCTGCAAAAATACCGCCGCACTGGTCGTCTATGCCATCCGAACCGGCATCGTAGAGGTATAAGCCATTCGAACATTAACTACCAACCCTACCTCTTTTCAATGAAACACCTCTGCACCATTATATTGCTATTGTTTGCAACGGCAGCTTCAGCCCAGGAGGAGCTCCTAAAGCTCGGCTTGGAGGCGCGTGTGGATTATACGCGTCAATCCATTGACGGGGATGAGATCCACGATGCCTCGGGATTCAAAGGCCGATTCATCAACCTTGTGGTCAATGGCAACCTTGGTCACGGCTTTCGCTACGCATATCGTCAGCAACTGAACAAGGCCAACAAAGATCAAAGTTTCTTCGACGCCACCGACCACCTCTATTTGAGTTACACCACGCCCGACAACCGCTGGGCACTCACGGTCGGCAAGCAGGTGGTTGCCGTGGGTGGTTTCGAATATGACTCCACCCCGATCGATGCCTATTTCTACTCGGAATATTGCAGCAACATCGGATGCTATCAGCTCGGTGTAAGCGCCATGCATACGCTCAAGAGCGGCCATGATTCGTTCCTGGCACAGGTAACCGAAAGCCCCTTCCGCACCGACGAGGAGCTATTCGCCTATAACCTAATGTGGATTGGCAACCACGGAGGCTTTCATACGCTCTACTCGCTCAACGCGATGGAGCACCTGCCGGGTGAGTTTATCTACTACATCACGCTGGGACACCGCCTACGGTTGGGACACGTGACGCTCGATCTCGATTTTATGAATCGTGCGACCGACCAGCAGACCTTCTTTTTCCGTAACTGCTCCGTGATGGGGCAGGTGAAGGTGGATGTGGGCTCCTACGTGCAGTTGCAGGCCAAGGCTACGTATGATGTCAACCGCACCACGCGCATGGGGGATCATTGCGTAGCGCCCGGTACGGAGCTAACCCGCCTGGGAGCGGTCGTCGAGGTCTACCCGATCAAGGGCAAGCGCAACGTGCGCCTGCATGCCGCCTACTGCTATACACTCGGCTCGGGCAGCGAGCTGAACACGCTGCAAGACAAACAGTCCATCGTCGATTTCGGTCTGACGTGGCGTATGAACCTGCTTTCGTTCACCCCCAACAAACGTAAGTAACGGATGAAAAAAATTCGTTTCCGCCTCCCCGAAGGGATTCCCTGCCTCTTGATCATTGGCCTGATCTTCGGCTACATCGGCTCGATCATGGGGCTTCCGAACATGCTCAACACGATCATGAAGACGGCCCATGATCTGTTGCTCAACACGGTCTTCTACCTGATGGGCATCTGCGTCATTACGGGCGCCTTGGGTCGCTTGTTCATCGAGTTTGGGGTTGTAAAACTCATCGAGCGCCTTTTGCGCCCCCTGATGAAGCCCCTTTTCAACCTACCGGGTGTCGCCTCGCTCGGTGCCGTTGTTACCTTCCTCTCGGACAATCCAGCCATCATCTCGCTGGCACAAGACAAACGCTTTGCCGCCTATTTCAAGAAGTATCAGTACATCTCGCTCACAAACTTCGGTACGGCCTTCGGCATGGGGCTTTTGGTCATTGTCTTTATGGTCGGCCAGGGCTTTTTTGTTGAGCCGTTTATCGGATTTTTTGGAGCCTTCTGCGGGTGTATCGTTTCGACCCGCCTCATGCAGCGCTTTGTCCTGAAGGCCTATCCCCATTACGCCGCAGAACAGGCAATCGAGGAGGCTGTGGAGGATGAAAAGGCCGAGGAGAGCGAGAAGCATGAGTCGCTCTTTATCCGCATCTTGAACTCGTTGCTCGATGGCGGACGTTCGGGCGTCGATGTCGGCATCGCCATTATCCCGGGTGTGCTGATTATCTCGACCTTTGTCATGATCCTCACCTTCGGCCCAGCGGAGAGTGGCTATACGGGCGGTGCTTATGAGGGCGTGGAGCTGCTGCCGTGGTTGGCGAATCAATGTTCGTGGCTCTTTGAGTGGCTCTTCGGCTTTACCGATCCCCACCTGGTGGCCTTCCCCATCACGGCCCTGGGCGCTGTAGGTGCCGCGTTGAGCGTAGTCCCCAACTTCGTTGCCGAGGGTTGGATGGATGGCAACGCGATTGCCGTCTGCACGGCGATCGGCATGTGCTGGAGCGGCTACCTGAGTACCCACACGGCGATGCTCGACTCGCTCGGCTACCGCCAACTCACCACCAAAGCGATCCTCGCCCACACGATCGGCGGCCTCGTCGCCGCCATCATCGCCCACTGGGTCTATGTACTCTATGCGTTGATCTAACAGAAAAATAGACAACCGCCTATCGGCCTTGCATACCTCACTGCGTATGCAGGGCTTTTTTTTACTATTTTTTTCACACCATGTGTTGCGTTTTGCTACCTTTGTTCGTCTTATAGATGTAAAGACCCGCAATGAAGAGCTCCATGGATACAGCGCTGACTGCGCTTCGGGATCGGATGTACCGCTATGCGCGCAGCATATTGGGCTCCGCACCCGAGGCCGAAGATGCCACGCACGACACCTTAGAACGCCTGCTAAGTCGTCGTGACGAGCTCGGATTGTGTCGCAACCTTGACTCATTCGCGCTGACGGCTCTTCGCAACCGATGTATCGATCGCCTGCGCACCCGACATGAGGGGGAGGAGCCAAGCGAGGCACTGCGGAGTGAAACGGATGCCGTAGATCGGTGGACAACCAAAGAGCTGGTGCGCACGGCTCTGGCCCGCCTCCCGCTCCGACAACGCGAGGTCTTACACCTGAAAGAGATCGAGGGCTACACGACCCATGAGATAGCCGTGATGCTCTCAACCGAAGAGAACCAAGTACGCACCATCCTGTCGCGCGGTCGCAAGGCTTTGCGCGAGGAGGTGGAAAAATTGATGTAGGAAGATGAAACACGAAGTAAGAATCCGTACCCTGGCCGCCCGCTACGAGGAGGGGCTGACCGAACCGCAGGAGGAGCAGGAGCTGAAGCGCCTGCTCAGCGCTGAGGAGGAGCTGCCGCGCGACCTGAAGAGCCTCGCGCTGATGCTCGGAGGTCTCGAAGAGCTTGGCGAGGAGCTGTTGCCCGCGCGCTTGGATCGGCCCACTGCATCATCCCGTCGAACGTGGTGGCAATGGGCCATGGCCGCTGCCGCCGTCGTAGCCATTGCCTTAATCGTCGACTATCAGCGTACCCCCTACTGCTACATCGACGGTATTGCGATCTACGACCCGGAGGAGGCCCTCGCCTCGACCGACTGCCTGGCCCAACTGGAACAGCTCGATCAATCGATGGCGTTCTTCGACACCCTAATTACAAACGACTAACACACGCAAAACAGATGAAACGATTTGGTATGATCATCGCCCTGCTTGTTTGGGGCATCACAGCCATGGCTCAAGAGCCGCTGCTCACGATTGACGAAACCTCCACGGGCGTTGATTCGCTCCAACTGCAACAAGCCTCCGAGATGCTGCGCCGCGGTGAAAAAGATGGCGAGCTGGTGCTGGCTATCGGCGGGCAGCACATCACCCTGGGCGAAGCCAAAGAGAAAAAGAAACACGTCATTGCCGACTCGTCGATCGAGATCAAGCGCCACCGCTTCTCGTTAGGCATTACGGGTGTCGAATTGGGCGTCAGCCTCCTTTCGGACCTTTCGTATGCAGCGTATGACCCGGCAGTCGAGGGATTCATGGATCAGCGGGTCGGGAAATCGATCCACTTCGGGTGGCGCCTTTTTGATATGGAGTTTTTCCTCAATCGCGCGCAAAACCTTTCGCTCATCACGGGCTTGAATTTTTCGTCCGACGACTACTGCTTCTACAACAATTGGTCGATCGAGAAGGTGGGCAACCGCATCGAGCCGATTGCCTTGGAGGGGAAGAAAAAGTCGAAGCTGACGACCTACCAGATGGGAATCCCGTTGGGATTGAAGTACCGCCCCGCGCGCAAGGTAGAGCTTACGGCCTTTCTCTTTGGCGAGCTCATGTACCATGGCTATACGAAGGTTAAAAAGCCCAAAGAGAAGGTCGACATGCGCGGATTGAACAGCCTACGCTACGGCATACAGGCGACGGCCACCTACCACAACCTGGGTGTCTATGTCAAATATAACTTTACGCCGCTCTTCCGCTCCGGAATCGGGCCCGAGTGTTATCCGCTCTCGGTAGGTATTGCGTGGGGATTCTAAGATCGAGCTGCTATGAAAAAATGGATCATAACGCTGCTGCTGATACTCGGATGGAGTGCAGCGCAGGCACAAAGCGATACGACCGGCCTCGTGCGCGTCGATAGCGACGAGGTGGAGGTCTGGGTGCCCGACAAAGCTGCCTTGACCAACACCGACGCGAAGCAAGATGCCAAAGCGAAAAAACGGGGACAAAAATATTACACCTTTGACGAACTGATCGAGAAATACGGTTCACGCGAGGGCTTCCGCTCGGTGATCTTCGGCCGCAAGATGATGCAGATGATGGCCGACCGCGTCAAGCACGAGGACAAGGAGTTGAGCAACCTGCTGAAGGGGATCTACACCATCAAGACGATTTCGACCACACAGCCCAACGATGAATTTGTCACTGACATGAAGACCTGGCCCGAAACGCGCATTCATGTCAGCCTGATTTCGCAGGTCGAGCAGAACGGACAATGGACCTCGTGCTACCTGGTCGATGGCGGACGATGGGAGCTCTCCACCTTCGTGCTGTTGAGCTACGGCGGCAAAGAGCAGACGGCGCTCCTGATTACGGGCTACTTCAGCGTGAAGGACATCTCACGCTTGGCCTCGATCCGACCCAAATAAAAAAACGGGGTTGTTTTCACAACCCCGTTTTTCTTTATTCCTTACGCTTCTCGATCTGACGTTTGATCGCGTCGATCGCGTTATCTACGGCCTCCTCAAACGAGCGCGCCTGCGATTCGGCACGCATATCGCCACCGGGTACGCGAAGGGTAATCACTGCGATTTTATTGCCTTTCTCGGCATCCTTTTCGAGCTTGAGCACCACCTCGGCACTCGTAGGCTCTGCAAAACGCTCCAATTTAGCCATCTTGGCATTGATGAACTCGATCAGCTGCTTGCCGGCATCGAATTTTACGGATTGAATCTGTACGTCCATAGCCTTGTGTTTTAATGGTTAATATTCTCGTCGCAGGCACCTTCGCCTGCTTCTTGCGTTTACTTTTTCGCTCCTTGCCGTGCATTGCTTTCGCGGGGGTGAGCTGCAGCGTACACCTCCGAAAGGCGGGCAATGCTGTTGTGGGTATAGACCTGCGTCGATTGCAGCGAGCTATGCCCCATGAGCTCCTGAATCTCGCGCATATCGGCCCCGCCATTCATCAGGTGAGTAGCGAAGGTATGGCGCAACACGTGCGGACTCGCCTTGCCCTGCACGCCCCCCTCCTGCAAGATCTTCTGCACGACGCGATAGACCTTCGAGCGGGAGATCCGAACTCCTCGGCATGTTAAAAATAGTGCTTTTTCTTCACTTTTGCAAATTTGTTGCCGATGAATTGTGTCGATGTAGGCAGAAATTTCGCGGGCGACAGGGCGTAGAATGGGGACAAGTCGCTCTTTATCACCCTTTCCCACCACACGCAGCGACCGCATATCGGCCGAAAAATCATCGCGATTGATGGCGATTAATTCTGCCAGGCGGAGCCCCGTCGTATAGAGCAGGAGCACAATCAGCCGATCGCGCACCACCTCAAAATCTGCTTCGCGCACCTCATCGGGTTGCTCGAGCACCTGCTTCATGCGGCTCTCAGGGACAAACGAGGGCAGTCGCTTAGCTGTTCTGAGCGACTGCAGAGCGTGCGTCGGATCGCTCTCGATCCGCCCCTCGCGGTGCAGGAAGCGGAAAAAAGCGCGAATCGACGACAACTCGCGATTGATCGTGGCCGCCGAAATCCGCTTGGGCGCGTTGGCGGTCGATTTCCCGTGCCCCGTCTCGCTACGCCACACGATCCACTCGCGGAGATGTTCGGCCTTGATCGCGCGCGGATCAAACGTCTCGCCGGCCGTTTCGCTCCACCACGCCACAAATTGCTCCACATCGTGGCGGTAATTGCGCACGGTGAGGGGCGAGTAACGGCGCTCGCTGGTGAGATATCGGATAAAGTCCTGGAGCATACGATACAAAGTTAACAAAAAAATCGTACCTTTGTTAAGTATGAATAACGAGAAACTACGCGAAGATTTCAAGCCCGGGACGCTGATCTACCCCTTGCCGGCTGTGCTGGTGAGCTGCGGGGCTACGGAGGAGGAGCAGAACCTGATCACCGTGGCCTGGACGGGTACGGTCTGCACCGACCCGGCGATGTGCTACATTTCGGTCCGCAAGGAGCGCCACTCGCACGCCATTTTGAAGCGGACGGGCGAGTTTGTGATCAACCTCACAACGCGGGCGCTGGCCCGTGCCACCGACTGGTGCGGGGTACGTTCGGGCCGTGATTATGATAAATTCCGCGAAATGGGGCTGACGGCTCTGCCGGCCAAACATGTGCAGGCGCCGCTTGTGGCCGAATCGCCCGTCAATATCGAGTGCCGCGTGCGGCAGATGATCGAGCTGGGTTCGCACGACATGTTCCTGGCCGAGGTGGTGGGCGTGGAGGTCGATCCGCAGTATTTAGATCCCGAGACGGGCAAATTCCGGCTCGATCGGGCAGATCTCCTGGCCTACTCGCATGGCGAATACTTCACGCTTGGCGAGAAACTCGGCAATTTCGGCTGGTCGGTGCGTAAACGTCCCGCCGTGGGGCGGCGCAAACGACAAAAACAACGGAAATAATCCTAAAAAATGAAGGCTCACAGACGTGAGCCTTTTTTTGTGGCCCGATCGCTCGGCCAAGCAACAAAAAAAAGAGGGTGTCACATGTGTGACACCCTCTCGTTATCGAATTAAGAGATTCTCTTACTTCGTGATCAGATAGGTTACAGTACCCTTCTTATCAGCACCCCACGGGTACGATACGGTTACATCAACCTCAAGCTTCAGATCCTTCTGGAGAGCCATGTTGTTCAGGTTGTTGAACGTAACCTCACCGGTCGTCGTGTCAACATCTACACGGCCATTCAGAACGTCGGTCTCGAAGCCGGTAGCAGCCTCAACGATGCGGTACTCTACCTTGATATCCGACAGGCTGAATACATCCTTCGGCGAAACATCCGTAGCAAAACCGTTCTTGTTGTTACCAGCGATCCAAGGATCAACAACATCCTCAGCATCCTCGCTGATCAGCTCCCAACCGCGAACATCCTTCAGCGACAGCTTCTCAACAACGTTAACCGAGTAGTTCGGCTTAGCCTCCTCAGTCGAGATAACCTCCGTAGGATCAACCGTCCACTCACCGATCGGATCGTAGCCGTATACTACGTAGTTGTCATACTCGAGGAATGCCTTCGGGATAACGAGAGCACCAACGCTCAGCGTACCGTCAACACCTACCTTCTCCTCCTTACCGTTGTAAGTAAGCAGGTTATCCTCATCGATCTCAATACCCTCATACTCACCATCGAGCTCGAAGTCGAGTACCAGAGCCTGCTCAGCGATCTCAGCCGACTCAACGGGGATCAACTCACCATCAACAAGCTTAACGATCTCGAATGCCTCCTCAAGGGCAACATCCTCAGTCGAGAACGACTCAACAGGATTCTGCTTACCATCGGGCATCCAGAGACCCTTCACGTTCGAGAAGTACTCGTTCTCAGCCTTAGCAACCCATACGTCGTTGTGCTTAACGAAGTAAGCCGGAGCCTCGATCGTAGCAGCACCCGTTACAACGATAGCGATCTCACCATAAGCGGGGCTGATCGTCGTCGTGAAGTTGAATACATCGTCAGCAGCCGTTACATCGCTCTTCAGAACCTCCATTACAGCGGTCATCTTACCGTCGTTAGCAACGCGGATCATCGTGTACGAAGCGTTCTTGTTCAGGAAGGTGTGCTTCTTAGCGGGCGTTACCGACACAGCCTCCTCGCCCTCACCGAGCGTAGCGTCATAAACAACCTTCGAGTTGTCCTTAGCCAGCGACGAAGCGAGCTCCGTAGCATCAGCGAAGTGGTTCTCAACCTGAGCGTAGAGAGCCTCAACAACCGACTCACCCTTCGACTTGAAGACCTCAAGCTTGTTGTCATAGGTCATAGCAGCATCCTCAACCTCAACCGAGATCTCCTTGGGCAGGTTGATCATCGTAGCGTTGATGATGAACTTAACATCGATCGTAGCGAACTCGCAGGTAGCCTCGATCTCCTGAGCCTCCTCAGCGAAGCTCCAACCCGTGATCTCGAGCGTGTAGCCCTTCTCCTCGTCGTAAGCAACCGGCGTTACCGTCATCTCCGATACCTCACCGTCTACCTCAACCGTTACAGGCTTCGTCGACCAGTAAGCAACAACCTGCTCGGGCGTTACGTCCTCAGGCAGCAGCGACTCCTTAACGGGCAGTACAACCGTCAGCTTCGAACCCTCATACTCAACCTGAGCCTCAGCAGCCTTCAGGTAATCCTGATACCACCAGTAGTAGGTCCAATCCTCGAACGTTACCGTCTTGTAAGCCTTGATGATCTTCACCTCGGCACCGAACGTAGCCTCAGCAGCACCAATCGTGTAGATGTGCTCGGTCTCCAGGTAGTTACCTACCGAATACTTGTCAAGCTTAGCCAGCGAAACAACCTCATCGCAGTTGTTCAGCTCACCATTGTTGAACTTGAAGTTGGCAGCCTCGAGCTCAGCCTCCTTACCGTCCTTCGTGTAAGCCTGCTTGTTGCAAACTACCTCCGGTGCGGGAGCAACATACGGCAGCTCCGAAAGCTTCGTGATCTCCTCACCAACTACAACTGCGAGCTCATAACCCTCAAGCAGAGCGATCGACTTATCCATAGCGTCGTACTCGATCTCGTACTCATACGACTCACCATCGTAGAGCGTATCGGTAGCGCTAACCAGAGCGATACCATCCAGTACATCAGCAGCCGGGTAGAGGTTTACGTAGTTCGAAACGATATCCGACTGCGTTGCCTCGGGAGCCTCCTCGATCGAAGCCTTAGCGGTTACGTGGAGAGCTACGCTGAACGAACGAGCAGCGTCGAAATCAATGGCCTCCCATACAGGAGCCCACGTCTGATAATCATTATCGGCAAGAGCCTCAATAGCCTGCTGATAGAACTCCTTCGGCAGCGTCGGCTGAGCGATCACCGTGATGCGACCCTCCTTATCACCAGCAACTACATCCAGAATCTCCAGACCGTACTCAGCAGCACGCGTAGCGACTACCTCCTCGAACTCATAGTGGAAGAACTCCTTACCAAGCTTAACGAGCTTCGAAGCGGCGCTTGCGGGCGTTACCTGGAACGTCATAGCGGTCTGACCCTCAGCGAATACCTCGAAACCAAGAGCCTCAGCAGGAACCTTAACACGAGCCTCAGCAGGAGCCTCAGCATCACCCTCAGCCTTCTCGGTCGTCATGGTCAAGATTACGGGAACCGTAGCCTTGTGGTCAGCGTACTCGGGAACGTAAGCGATCGACTGGATGCGCTCGATAAGAGCCGAAACGTTGACCTTCGTAGCGTACATCTGCTTCTCGAGCTCCTCGATGAACGAATCGAGCGTCTTCGACAACTCAGCCATAGCCTCCGTGAACTCAGCACGCAGAACACCGTTGTTGTTCTCGATAGCAGCAGCGATCTCCTTCTTGTAGTCAGCCTCGATAGCGTTCGACATCTCCTCCAGGGTAGCAACTACCTGCTCCTTCAGAGCTGCCAGGTCGCGAGCGCGGTCAGCCTCGATAGCGTTCGACATCTCCTCCAGGGTAGCAACTACCTGATCGAGAGCGGCCTGGATAGCAGCCGTGTAGTTCTCCTCGATAACGCCCTTGAGCTTCTCCATGTCCGCCTCGATACCGGCCGACATCTCCATCAGCGTGTTAACAACATCATCACGCAGCTGAGCAACAACAGCATCAGCGTACTCCTTGTAGTCGTGCTCGATAGCGTTCGAGGTCTCCTCCAACTGAGCAACTACCTTATCAAGAGCATCCTGAATGTCGCGAGCGCGGTCAGCCTCGATAGCGTTCGACATCTCCTCGAGCTGAGCAACGATAGCCTCCTGCAGAGCAGTCAGGTCACGCTTGCGGTCAGCCTCGATAGCGTTCGACATCTCCTCCAGCGTAGCAACGATCTGCTCCTTCAGATCTGCCAGGTCGCGAGCACGGTCAGCCTCGATAGCGTTCGACATCTCCTCCAGGGTAGCAACTACCTGAGCCTTGAATGCCTCAACAGCGTTCTTAACGGCCTCGTCGGTGTACTCCTTGTAGTCCTCCTCGATAGCGTTCGAGATGGTCTCCAGCGTCGAAACGATCTCAGCGGTGTACTCAGCCATGTAGCCCTCGAAGTAGCTTGCGGTGATGTAGCCAGAGAGCTGCTCACCAACCCAAGCCATCAGATCCTCAATAGCCTTGTCGAGCTGAGCCTGAAGAGCCTCGATCTTAGCGTTAGCAGCGTCGATAGCCTTAGCGTGCTCATCGCCCAGGATCTGCAGCTCCGTTACCTGCGACTCCAGGTTAGCCAGACGAATACCAATCTCGCCCAACCAAGCCTCGAGCTCACCGATAGCAGCGGCAACCTCCTCCGAAGTAGCGTAGGCCTCCAACGTAGCCTCAACCCACGACATCGAAGCCATGGTCTTCATCGTCTCGTTGATGCTGTCGATCTGAGCCTGCAGATCGGCATCCTTAGCCTCAAGAGCCTTGATGGCAGCCTCGAGAACCGAGATCTGAGCCTGCAGCTCGATATCAGCACCCTTAAGATCCTGAATGTCGGCATCATGCTTTGCCGTCAGCGTTGCAACGGTCGTCTTCAACGTCTCTACAGCTGCCTGAGTAGCCGACTGAGCCGACTGCAGCGAAGAAATCGAAGACTGCATCGAGGCAATCTGATCATTGATGCCCTTGATCTGGTTGTTCTCGATACCATCGAGACGGTTGTTCAAGGCATCAATGTCGTCGTCGTAGTCCTTACAACCGACGAAACCCACCATAGCACCAACAAGTGCTACTGCGAGCAATTTCTTGAAAAGTTTTTTCATAAAAAAGTTAATTAAAAGAATAAAAAAGTGAATAAAATTCTTTCTGTTTGTTTCTGTGTTACAAATAGTTACAAATAATTGTCTCTCGTTTGCCTTTAAATTTTACACATTTTACTACACGTATATGCATAGTACACGTGGTGCAAATATAAACATTAATCTTTGTATTGCAAAAAATTTTTCATTTTTTTTCGTGTAAAAATTATCAAAAACCACGATAGCGGTGTATTTAAGGCCGATTTGGAGAGTTATCACAGCTCCCAATATCAACCACCTTCAAGCGCCCCGCAACAGACCAATCGGGCGATCCGAACGGGCTCTTGTCGAGGGTAAAAATTGGCAAAAAATCAAATCGACCGAGGATTGATTTGCCATTAAGCGCCGCCAAAAAACGCAAAATCCTATAAATTCACTATACCTATATATATAAAAGCCCAAAAAATCCGAAAATTGGCTAAAAAGGAGTACGTTTTGACCTACTTATTGCGTTCAGCTACAAAAGTGCAAAGGTGAACCAAAGCCGTACGATAGGGTGAATCGTCGTACTCGGAGAGGAGCTGGACGGCACGCGCCACGTAGCCCTGCATCACGGCCCGGGCCTCGTGCAGACCGCCCTCGTCGATGACGATGCGCTGCATCTCCTCCACCGCCGCCTCGTCTTGGTGGCAGGTTTTGAGCCGCGCGAGCAGTTCGGCACGCCGTTTGTCGTCCGCCTTATCGAGGATCAGGAGCAGCGGGAGCGTGATTTTACCCTCACGCAGGTCGTTGCCTACGGGTTTGCCCGTAGCAGCCGAGGGCGAGTAGTCCAGGATATCGTCCTGAATCTGGAAGGCCATACCGAGTGCCTCGCCAAATCGGCGCATGGTCGTCACACGATCGCGCGTTGCTCCCACAGCCAGCGCACCGGCCGAAGCACTCACGCCCAACAGCGCAGCGGTCTTCTTATAGATAATATCTAAATAGGTACGACGCGTCATGCTCTGCTTGGCCGCACAATCGGCCTGCAACAATTCGCCCTCACACAGGGCTGCCATGCGGCCACAAATGTGGGAAACGAGGTCAAACTGACCGCTTTCAAGACCGATCGCCATGTTGCGAGCCAGGATATAATCGCCTAATAAGACCGCCTTGCGCGACTGCCACAAGGCATTCACCGAGGGACGACCACGACGTTCGTCGGCCTCATCGATCACGTCGTCGTGAATGAGCGATGCGGTATGAATCATCTCCACCAGCATGGCCGCCAACGAGACGCGCTGTCCGCCCGACGCGCCTGCCGTGCGGGCATTCATGGCAGCCGAAAGGGCCACCAACAACGGGCGCACACCCTTACCGCGCGACGAGAGGGCATGCTGCAACATTTCGTTCAGCAGATCGCCTTCGGCCGTAAATTGGCGTTCGAGAAAGGCCTCATAAGCATCCAACTCCTTCAAAACGGGTTGGCGAATGGAATCAAGCGAGATCATGATTGTGTGGTTAATCTACTATGCAAAGATAAAGATTTTATCGAATCTATGGGTACCGTAACTCGATTTTTTCGTACCTTTGAGAACTTTTGAAACGAATCCATGGAAAAATTCAGACAGCTTATACCCCGCATGCTGCCCACGATGGCAGCCATTGCGCTCTTCTTTGTGGTTTCGGCCCTCTATTTTGCTCCCCAGTTCGGAGGTGACACGCTGGCCGCACACGACACCGTGCAGTACGAAGGTATGGCACAAGAGATCAAGCAGATGCGTGCCGAAACGGGCGAAGATCCGCAGTGGACCGGCGCGATGTTCGGCGGCATGCCGGCCTACCTGATCAACGTGAGCTACCCCACGCAACTCGTCGTGCAGACCGTGGGTCGCATCAAGAACGTGATGGATACACCGGCAGCGTTCCTCTTTTTCGCCATGCTGGCCATGTGGATCTTGCTGCGTATCATTAAGATAGATCCGTGGCTCGCCATTGCTCCTGCCTTGGCATACGGCCTTTCGACCTACTTCCTGCTGATCATCGGAGCGGGACACGTCACCAAGATGTGGGCCATGGTATGGGCACCGCTTATGATGGGAGGCGCATGGATGGTCCTACGAGGCAGTATGTGGCCCGGTGTCGCACTCACGGCCGTAGCCACCTCGCTCGAAATCGGTGCCAACCATCCGCAAATCACCTACTATTTCCTCATGGCGATGGCTACCTGCTGGATCAGCGAGGCGATCTTCGCCACGCGCGAGAAGCGGGTGAAAGATTTCGTGCGTCGCACGTTGTGGCTGGCCATGGCTGGCATTGTGGCCGTTTTATCGAACCTCGCACCGCTCTATTACACGATGCAGCACACCTCCGACACAATTCGTGGCGGGTCGGAGCTGGCCTCGACGGAGCAAGCACCGCAATCGGGCCTGGATCTGGAGTACGCAACAGCCTGGAGCTATGGCAAGGCCGAGAGCTGGAATCTGCTGATTCCCGACTTCGCAGGCCGCGAATCGGGCTACTCGTTCGCACCCGACGGCGAAGTAGCTGCCGTAGCTAACGAGCTTGGACTGAATGGATTAGCCGAGCAACTTCCCGCCTACTGGGGAGGTCAACCCTTTACGGCCGGCCCCACCTACCTCGGTGCTGCGATCATCTTCCTCGCCGTGCTTGGTCTGCTACTTACGCAGGGACGCAACCGTTGGTGGTTGGCCGCCATCATGCTCCTGATGTTGCTCCTGGCTTGGGGACGTAACTTCATGGGATTCACCGAGTTCTTCTTCAACTACCTACCCGGCTACAACAAATTCCGCACCGTCTCGATGACCCTCGTTGTGGTGCAGTGGGCCGTTCCCGTATTGGGCGCGTTGGCACTCGGCGAGTTGTTGCGTACGGATCGTGCCAAACAACTGACACTAAAGGCCGTAGCATGGGCTGCCGGCATTACGGGCGGACTGTGTCTGGTCATGATTCTCTTCGGCGGATCACTCTTCTCGTTCGGTGAAGCGGAGGCAACGGAGCTGATGACGGACTACATGCGCGAAATCTTTGCCGCCAACAACATGCAGAGCTACATCGACCGCGGCATGGATGTCGAGTGGGGCGAAATGCTCTCCGCCGCGATGGTTTCGGAACGCGTCTCGATGATGCAGGCTGACGCTTGGCGATCGTTGCTGATGATTCTGCTGGCTGCGGCTGCCGTACTGCTCTTCGTTTGGCAGAAAATCAACCAAAAGGCGTTGGCCGCCTCGCTGGCCGTGGTGATGCTACTCGATTTGGTGCCCGTCGATCTGCGTTTCCTCTCGCATGAGGATTTCGTATCGCCCTCGCGCCGCAAAATCGCAATGACGGCCGCCGACAAGGCAATTAAGCAGGACAAAGATCCGTCATATCGCGTCATCAACCTGACGGTCAGCCCCTTCAATGACGCCACAACCTCCTATTTCCACCGCTCGGTAGGTGGTTATCACGGAGCAAAGTTGGCCCGTTACCAGGACCTGATCGACCACTACCTCTCGAAGATGGATGGCTCGGTGCTCGATATGCTCAACACGCGTTACGTCATTGCGCGGGGAGCCGATGGCAAGCCCGAAGCCCGTCTGCGCTCAACCGCTTACGGAGCCGCATGGTTTGTGGATGAGGTACACTACGCCCCCACGGCCCAGAGCGAAATCGAGCTGCTCGGACAGGTGGATCTGCGTCACATGGCGGTAGTGGCTGGCAAGGATGGCCATCTCATCTCAACGCCCATCGCCACGACAACCGACAATCGGATCGAGATGACCGACTATCGCCCCAACTACCAGCGCTACACCTACTCCGCAGCAACCGATGCCGTAGCCGTCTTCTCGGAGATCTACTACGACAAGGGTTGGAAAGCCTACATCGACGGCGTTGAAACACCCTATTTCCGAGCCGATTACGTCTTGCGCGGCATGCAGTTGCCCGCAGGCGAGCATACCGTCGAGTGGCGTTTCCGCGCCCCGAAGTGGGGGCTCATCTCGGGTATTACGGGTGTCGCCTCGGCCTTGATTCTGATAGGAGCAATCGTTGTGATTTGGATCGAATGGCGCAGAAAGCGCACCGCATAACGCATAATAAAAAACGAGGGTCGAGCCCTCGTTTTTTATTCCTTGATAATGCGCTTTAAGTACTGCATTCGCTTATAGTCGGTCAAATCCACCTGCACAGGCACCACGGCCACATAGCCATTGGCCAAAGCCCACTCGTCAGTATCCTCGGCCTCGGGCTCCTGATTCACAAATTCGCCCGTGAGCCAGAAATAGGCGCGATGGTGGGGATCTTCGCGGCGGTAGAACTCCTCACGCCAATACCCCTTCGTCTGGCGGCAGATGCGGATACCCTTGATCTCCTCGGGACGAGCTACGGGGACATTGACATTCAGACACAAAGGCAACTCCGGCTCCGACTCCAAGACCCCACGCACCACCTCCGTGCAATACTTCACGGCCGCCTCGAAATCGGCATCGAGGTCGTGATCCGTGAGCGAGAGGCCAATCGAGGGACAACCGTAGAAGCTACCCTCAATCGCGGCACCCATCGTACCCGAATAGAGGACATTGACCGCCGCATTCGAGCCGTGGTTGATGCCCGAAAGGACCAGATCGACCTTACGATCGGCCAAGAGATAGTCGAAGGCCATCTTCACGCAATCGACCGGCGTACCCGAAAAGGAGTAGATCTCCACACCGGGCTCCTCGTGCTGCTTCTTCAGGAACAGCGGTTTATACATCGTAATTGCTTGGCTCATGCCGCTCTGCGTCACCTCGGGCGCAATGGCAATCACCCGACCGAAGGGACGAGCCACCTCAATCGCGGCACGCAGGCCCTTGGCATTGTAGCCGTCGTCGTTCGTAACCAAGATCAATCGTTCGTTCTTCATCGCATATCGTATTTGAGCGCAAAGATAGCAAAAAAGCAATCAATGCGCCGTCCGAAAAATAATTTTGTCACAAAAACACCTTGGGATAAGGGGGACTTAGTCGCTATAAAATTCGGCAAGGCTTTTTACTATGGTCGTAGGTATAATGCAAGGTGGAGAGTTGGCTCGAAGGTGCAAACGGAGCAAAGACGAGTTCATCGGCAAGGTCGGCAGCTGCCCAATTACGCTGTTGAGCGGTTGAAAACGAGGTTCGGGGACTCGCCCTGAAAGAGATAAAGAGCAGACGACCCTCCGCCAAGGGAGTTTGAAAAAGCGGGGGACACTTCCGATAGAGCGATCGGCCGAGCGCCACAATGACGGGGTGGCGATGATTGAGCAGGACATCCAACACCGCCCGCTCGATAGGCGCATGAAAACCACTGATTACTACCTGCTCGGTTTGAGTTACCTGCTCGGCCCATCGTGTGGCAAGCGCAAGCGCCCCTTCGGGTGCCGTGCGCGAAGCGAAAAAGGCAACCATAGGGCGATCCAACAGCTCCCTATTTCCGGATAAGTCCATAAAAAAAGCGCAGGCAACTGCATTTACTTATCCTACACCGAGGCCTTGGCTGCCCGTACAATGAATAAGCAACACAGACAGCCCACGCCGGAGATATATCGCACACACCGAGCCAAAGTCGGTGGCTATGATATACACCAAACGCGGACATCTGATTGCGTATCTTCATTGTACTACAAACTGCCAAGTTTCGGTATAGAAGATTACGACAATAAAATGTCAATCACTTATGTCATGGCATCACGACCGAAGTCATGAGCCGAAACAAAGATAGATAAAATTTGTGAATTTCGCCCCAAAAAAGTGCACGAATCACGCTCCGAGGTTGATTTTCAACTCATTTTTACGTATTTTTTCTGCTATAATTTTTCATTTTTAATTTTTCATTGTACTTTTGTAGCCCCAAAGTGGGCGTAGATCAACCTCTTTCATTGGGCGAGAGGGCCGAAAGTCGGACATTAGGAGGGCTGTTTAGTTGCTCTTATGTCGAGGCGGGATTACGAAGTAAGTGCTTCGTATGGTAGGCTCTTCGCAGCGGGAATGTTGGATGCGAAATCATAAAAACTAGTTGCAACAATGAACAAAGATGCAATCATCAAGCTCGTAAACGAGCAGATGTGGGCGAAGACGGATGCTGACGTGCCTTCGTTCAAGGCCGGTGACACGATCACCGTAACCTACAAAATCGTCGAGGGTAACAAGGAGCGTCTGCAGAGTTTCCGTGGTGTGGTAATCCAGATCAAGGGCTCGGGTAAGACGAAGATGTTCACCATCCGCAAGGTTTCGAACGGCGTGGGTGTAGAGCGTATTTTCCCCGTTTACTCGCCGCACATCGAGAAGATCGAGGTCAACAAGATCGGTGTTGTACGTCGCGCACGTATCTTCTACCTGCGTAAGCTCACCGGTAAGAAGGCCCGCATCAAGGAGGCTCGCAAGGTTTCGACCAAATAAGCGAAGACCCCGAAACATGGAGGAGGTTACCCGATCAGTATGCTGGCGCGGTAACCTTCTTTTTTTCATCGAATTCCCACACTTTTCGACCATACTATGAAACGACTACTCACTACCCTCATTGCTCTAACGCTGATGCTTTCGGCAACGGCCCAAACAGCTACCGAAAAGCGCATTATCCAGTTGGCGCAAACCGATAATCAAACGATGCACCACCTCGACGTATTGACCAACCGCATTGGCGGTCGTCCGACGGGTTCCGCTGCCGGCGAAAGTGCCGAGCGATGGGCTGCCGACTGCTTCCGCAGTTGGGGGCTGAAGGTGGAGTTGGAGCCTGTGGGCGAGATGTGTTTGGGCTTCAATCGTGGCGGTTGGTGGGGTCGCATGACAGGCGAGGAGAGCCAGACGCTCCACTTTGCCACCCCATCCTATTCGGTCGGCACACGGGGTCCCGTGCGAGGCCATGTCGTGATCGAGCCGCGCACCCAAGCGCAGTTCGACCGCAATAAAGGGCGCATGAAGGGTGCCTGGGTCTTGGTAAACGGCATCTCGGCAGGTTGGACCCTGCCCCGTGGCGAGAAGGCGGCGGAGCGTCGTCGTGCCATCATCGAGGCCAACAACGAGGCTGAGCGACACAACCGTGCCCTACGAGGCAAAGAGGGCGAGCGCAAGGCGATTGACGAACAGACCCCGGCCCTCTTCTACGACGAAATGGTCGAGGCGGGCGTGCTGGGCTTTGTGCAGGCTGCCAAAGTTCCTATTCGCGCCCTCTACGACACAACGGCCGTGCGCGGCGGGCTGAGTTTCGAGGAGCTTCCCTCGACCCCGACCATCCTGCTCAACGAGGAGCAGTATCGCCGCATCCACACGCTCGCTTCACAGCGTCGCGATGTCACGCTCGAATTCGATATCCGCAACCACTTCCGACCCGGGCCGATCCCCTACCACAATGTGGTGGCACGCATCGAGGGCACGAAAAAGCCTGATGAGTATGTCATCGTCGGTGCACACCTCGACTCCTACGATGTAGCCACAGGCGGTGTCGATTGCGGATCGGGAGTCTCGGTCGTGATGGAGGCGGCCCGCCTGCTCGCTAAAAGCGGTGCAAAACCCGATCGCACAATTCTCTTCATCCTCTATGCCGGTGAAGAGTTCGGCTTGTGGGGCTCTTCGGCCTGGGTGGAGCAACACGCCGACCTGCTCCCGAAAATCTCCAATCTCTTCAACCGCGATGGCGGCCCGATGCCTTACACCGGCTTTTCGGTGCCTGCCTCGCTCGTGAAGTGTTACGAGCGTCTTGCCGAGCCGCTCCGCGAGCTCTACCCCGATTACGGATTCCGCATCGACACGCTCCGCACGCGCAAAGTGCCCACCCAGACGGGCGGCACGGACGCGTCGTCGTTTGCCGTCAAGGGAGTTCCCGCCGTGCAGATGAACGAGTGGAACGACCCGAAGGGATACGGGTTCGAGTATGGCGAGATCTGGCACACGGAGCGCGACACCTACCAAAAGAGCATCCCCGAGTACCAGGAGCAGGCCTCGGTTGCCATGGCGCTGATGTTGCTTGGTACAGCCAACCTCGACACGACGTGGCCGCGCGAGGAGGTGTATGAATAGAACGAAGGCGCGAAAATTGGCCGACACGATAACCTATGCAGCCTTTTGGTTGCCATGAGGGCAACTGATTTGCAAAAGAGAAATCCACCTCTCTGGGTAAACCCAAAGGTGGATTTCTCTTTTTGCAATGCCTCCTTCGGTGGCTACAAAAGGCTGCATGCAAGGTTAAAATGTCCCACAACTAAAATATCAAATACTTACATTCCCCTCTAAATCTCCCCTTTGAAAAAGGGGAGACTTGGTCGCTTCGCTCCCTTGGTGGTGCTATGGCAGGTGGTGGATTTACGCTGCCAACACAAAAGCACAAGCAAGGAAATCGGCATTGGACTTGCTCGAAACGTGACTGAATGGCATATTTGGCATATCGAAGCTGACAATTAGGACAAATTTTCACCCCTTTCCGCCAAAAAGTCACTTTGCTGCGGGTTGGCAAATCTTTTGCGTGTTAAAGGCTGTTCGACAAACGAAAAAACAGACTAAAAACACAAAATATGAACATCAACTCTCTTACAATCAAGGCACAGGAGGCGTTGCAAAGTGCCGTCTCCGTGGCACACGAGAATCGTCAACAGGCCGTTGAGCCGCTCCACCTGCTGCACGTACTGAGCAAGGAGCAGGACTCGCTCACGGGCTTCCTGCTGGGGCGCGTGGGTGTCAATCTGAAAAGCCTCTCCGAAGAGGTTCGACAAGCCATCGAGCGATTGCCGAAGGTCGAAGGGGGTGATCCCTACTTCGCGCCCGACTTAACGCGCGTCATCCAACGTGCCATCGATTTCACGAAACCTTTTGGCGATAAATACGCCTCGGTCGAGCACCTGTTGCTGGGCTTGGTGGCCGAGCGTACGACGGCGGCCGAGATCCTGAAGCGCCAGGGAGCGACCGAAAAAGAGCTCATGGAGGCCATCCGCACCTTCCGCAAGGGGGCGACGGTCGATTCGCAGACCGCCTCGCAGGAGTACGATGCGTTAGGCAAATACGCCATCAACCTCAACGAGCAGGCGCGCCAGGGTAAGCTCGACCCCGTGATCGGGCGTGACGAGGAGATTCGTCGTGTGCTGCAGATTCTCTCGCGTCGTACGAAGAACAACCCGATTCTGGTCGGCGAGGCGGGTGTCGGTAAGACGGCTATCGCCGAGGGCATTGCCCGCCGTATCATCGACGGCGATGTGCCCGAAAATATCCGCACGAAGTCGATCTACTCGCTCGACATGGGTGCGCTGATTGCCGGCGCAAAGTACCAGGGTGAGTTCGAGGAACGACTGAAGGCCGTGGTGCAGGAGGTCATCGCCTCCGAGGGGGAGATCCTCCTCTTCATCGACGAGATCCATACGCTGGTCGGAGCGGGCAAATCGTCGGGCGCGATGGATGCCGCCAACATCCTGAAGCCTGCCCTGGCGCGTGGAGACCTGCGTACGATCGGAGCTACGACTCTCGACGAGTTCCAAAAATATTTTGAGCAGGACAAGGCCCTGGAGCGTCGTTTCCAGAAGGTGATGGTCAACGAGCCCTCGGTCGAGGATGCTGTTTCGATCCTGCGCGGACTGAAGGAGCGCTACGAGAACCACCACCGTGTCCGCATCAAGGATGAGGCGATCGTATCGGCCGTGGAGCTTTCGACCCGCTACATCACCTCGCGTTTTCTGCCCGACAAGGCGATAGACCTGGTCGATGAGGCCGCCTCGCGCCTGCGTTTGGAGATGAACTCCGTACCCGAAGAGATCGATACGCTCGACCGCCGTGTGCGCCAGCTCGAAATCGAGCGCGAGGCGATCCGCCGCGAGAAGGATGAGGAGCGTATCGAGCTGCTGACCAAGGAGATCGACGAGCTGAAGGCGCGCGAAGCGCAGATGCGTGCCAAATGGCAGCACCAGCGTGACCTGCTGCAGCAGATCCAGGGCCAGAAGGAGCAGATCGAGCAATATAAACTCGAGGCCGAGCAGGCTGAACGTCAAAGCGACTTCGGACGCGTGGCGGAGATTCGCTACGGCAAGATTGTCGCTGCCGAGCAGCAGATCAAGGCCCTCGAGGCGGAGTACCGCGAGGCCTCGGCGGGCGAATCGATGATCAAGGAGGAGGTCTCGGCCGAGGATGTGGCCGAGGTGGTATCGCGCTGGACGGGAATCCCCGTGAGCCGCATGCTGGCCTCCGAGCGCGAAAAACTGCTCATGATGGAGCGCGAACTGCACAGCCGCGTCGTGGGACAAGAGGAGGCGATTGTTGCCATCTCGGATGCCGTGCGTCGTTCACGTGCCGGCTTGAGCGACCCGCGTAAGCCGATCGGTTCGTTCATCTTCCTCGGCACGACAGGTGTCGGTAAGACGGAGCTGGCGAAGGCGCTGGCCGAGTTCCTCTTCAACGACGACCAGATGATGACCCGTATCGATATGTCGGAGTACCAGGAGCGCCATGCCGTATCGCGCCTCGTGGGTGCGCCTCCGGGATATGTGGGTTATGACGAGGGTGGTCAGCTGACCGAGGCCGTACGTCGCAAGCCCTACTCGGTGGTCTTGCTTGACGAGATCGAGAAGGCCCACCCCGATGTCTTCAACATCTTGTTGCAGGTGCTGGACGACGGACGACTGACCGATAACAAGGGGCGCACGGTCGATTTCCGCAATACGATCATCATCATGACCTCAAACATGGGTTCGCACCTGATTCAGGAGCGCCTCACGGCAGGGTACGATGGTGAGAAGATCGATCCCGAGCTCTTGGCAAAGACGCGCGACGAGGTAATCGAGCTGCTCAAGCAGCAACTCAAGCCCGAGTTCTTGAACCGTGTGGATGAAATCGTCCTCTTCGAGCCCCTCTCGAAGGAGAATATCCGCGAGATTGTCGATCTGCAGCTCAAGGCCGTACAGCGACTGCTGTTGCAGAACGGTATCGTGCTCGAATACACGGAGGCGGCCCGCAACCGCATTGCCGAGCTGGGCTACGACCCGTTGTTCGGTGCCCGACCCGTCAAGCGTACGATCCAGCGCGAGGTGGTCAACGACCTCTCGAAGCGCATCCTGGCCGGCGAGGTGGAACGTACACGACCGATCTGCATCGATGCCGTAGCCGGCGAGCTCACATTCAGCAACTAACTGCGCGAAGCTACACTCATGACAAAGGGCGTGTTTCAACTTGCTTGTTGGAACACGCCCTTTTTGTTAGCCACCTTTCTTATTGTACCTGAAGGCCCATGATATAATCATTCATATAGAATCCCTCACCGATTTCGACATCAACCGTCCGCAGTCGCTCCATCCCCATCCGTAGGTAGAAGCCCACGGCGCGATTTTCGCGATTGACATTGAGTTCAATCCAGGCAGGGAGTTCGGCTGCTTTCCGTACGTGGGTCACGGCCTGCTGAAAGAGCCGCTCGCCCACTCCACGCCCCTGGAAATCGGGCAACACGTAGATTTTTTGCAGGTGGAACAACGAGGTCGCTTGTTGCTCGATGGAGAGATAACCGCACGGAGTATCGTCCGCGTAGGCGATGTAGTAGGTGTGGCCCTCGGCCATTTGACGCTGCAGACTCTCCACGGAGTACATCCACGCCATCATATACCCCACCTGTCCCGCAGGCAACAGCGGTTCGTAGGTGGCCGGAAAGACCACCTCGGCCAACGAGCGGATAAGCGGAATATCGCTGACGGTTGCTGGACGAATCGTAATCATCATGTTTTTGACGTCTTGGTGGAGTAGATTTTCGTGATCGCAGAAGTGGGGCGGGGAGGTCCCACCAAAGAACGGGGATGGAATGAGGAATTTCAAGGCTTGCGAAGTCCGAGAAACCGGAGCATACCGGCGTATGTGAGGATTTCGAGGGCAAGCGTAACGCGGAAATTACCATGCCGGGCACGTTCTTGCGCAAAAAAGAAAAAGACCGGCTTTGCCGGTCCTATTTCTTTGCCTGAAGCAGGGTTCGGATTAGTACTTGAACGTCGACTCGTCCGATACCGTCAGCTTCTTGCGACCCTTTGCGCGACGCGCAGCCAACACCTTGCGGCCGTTAGCCGTAGCCATACGAGCGCGGAAACCGTGCTTGTTAACACGCTTGCGACGCGAGGGCTGATAAGTTCTCTTCATTGCCATAGCTGTATCGTTTTTGTTGTTTTAGACTTTTTTACGGATTGCAAAAGTACAACAAAAAACTAATTCGCAAAAATTTTTCATGAAATTATTTCAAAATAGGGGCAAAAAGACGCTTTTCTTCCTATCTTTGTACAAAGAGCGCCCCCATCTGACCGGATTGACGGGCCACAAAACCCTACCAAAGCAAACCACTATGGCAGTATTCAAAGTCGAGGGCGGACATCGCCTCCACGGAACCATCACCCCGCAAGGCGCCAAAAACGAGGCGTTACAGATTCTTTGTGCGGTCTTGCTCACGCGCGAGCGCGTCGTTGTACATAATGTACCGGCTATCCTCGATGTGTTGCAGCTCATCGAGCTGCTGCGCCGCATGGGTGTCGAAGTAGAACAGCTCGCCGAAGAGAGCTACGCCTTCACAGCACGCGAGATCGATTTCGACTACCTGCGTAGCGAAGATTACCGCCGTCGCGCCATGAAGTTGCGTGGTTCGGTGATGCTCATCGGCCCGATGTTAGCTCGCTTCGGTGTCGGCTACATCCCCAAGCCGGGTGGTGATAAGATCGGCCGCCGCCGTCTCGATACCCACTTCCTCGGTTTCCAGAAGCTGGGCGCCAAGCTCAATTTCGAGATTGGTGACGACTTCTTCTCGGTCGAGGCCGAGGAGTTGAAGGGCTGCTACATGCTGCTCGACGAGGCCTCGGTGACGGGTACGGCCAATATCGTGATGGCTGCCGTGATGGCCAAGGGGACGACGACGATCTACAACGCGGCGTGCGAGCCCTACCTACAGCAGCTCTGCAAGATGCTTGTTCGGATGGGTGCCAAGATCGAGGGCATCGGCTCAAACCTGCTGACGATCCATGGCGTAGAGGCGTTGGGCGGTACGGAGCACACGATGCTGCCCGATATGATCGAAGTCGGCTCGTTCATCGGCATGGCCGCCATGACCCAATCGGAGCTGACGATCAAGAACGTATCGTACGAGAACCTGGGCATCATTCCCGCTCAATTTGCCCGTCTCGGCATCCGTTTCGAGCAGCGCGGGGACGATATCTACATCCCGCAACAGGACCACTACAGCATCGAGACCTTCCTCGATGGTTCGATCATGACCATCGCCGATGCTCCGTGGCCGGGTCTAACGCCCGACCTGCTGTCGATCTTCCTCGTGGTGGCCACCCAGGCCAAGGGTGCCGTCCTGATCCACCAGAAGATGTTCGAAAGCCGCCTCTTCTTCGTCGATAAGCTGATTGACATGGGTGCTCAGATCATCCTTTGCGACCCGCACCGCGCCACCGTGATCGGCCACGACCACCAGCACCGCCTGCGCGCTACGCGCATGTCCTCGCCCGATATCCGTGCCGGTGTCGCCCTTTTGATTGCCGCCATGTCGGCCGAAGGCACATCGACCATCCAAAATATCGACCAGATCGACCGTGGCTATAAGGATATCGACAAGCGTCTGAACGCCCTGGGTGCCAAGATCACCCGCATCGAAGAGTAAGTAATTAAAAACGAGTGAATACAGAGATGTTTATGGAAAATGCCAGCCAGAAGGGCTGGATCGAGGTGGTCTGCGGATCGATGTTTTCAGGCAAAACCGAGGAGTTGATTCGCCGCCTCAAACGTGCGCAATTTGCCCACTTGAAGGTGGAGATTTTCAAACCCAAAATTGATGTCCGCTACTCGGAGGAGGAGGTCGTATCGCACGACTCGAACGCCATCCGATCAACCCCCGTCGAGTCGCCGCAAAATATTCTGCTGATGACCTCCGAGGTGGATGTTGTCGGCATTGACGAGGCGCAATTCTTCGACGAAAGCATCGTCGAGGTATGCCGTAAATTGGCCGATAGTGGCGTGCGCGTCATTGTGGCGGGCCTCGATATGGACTACTTGGGTAAACCTTTTGGCCCGATGCCGGCCCTGATGGCGACGGCCGAATACGTAACGAAGGTACACGCCATCTGCGTCCGTTGCGGTAACCTGGCCCACCATTCGCACCGCCTGACGGCCGACCAGAAACAGGTGATGCTCGGTGCTCACGATAGCTATGAGCCGATCTGCCGCCACTGTTTCAACGAACTGACGGGGCGAAAATAATCAAGCGGAAGCGGCCGTTACCCAAAGCATACGAGGAGCAAATCGCATAGTTGATTTGCTCCTCGTTTTTTTGGTTTTTGACACAAAATGTCACGCACACAATTTTTCATATTAACTTGTAAAAAAACGATTTTTCATTTCTATTTTACAAGATCATATTATTACCATACAACCCGCCTCGAAAACCTCTTGCACGGTTCTTGTACCAATGGTCGCAAACCAATCAATACGACACATATGGAAAACAAGCAATCGCGCCCGAAAAGCGGGTTTAAGCTCAGTGTGATGACACTGGCTATCATGAATGTAACGGCCGTGGTCAGTCTGCGAGGCTTGGCTGCCGAGGCCGAATACGGACTCTCGTCGGCCTTCTACTACCTCTTTGCGGCGATCGTCTTTCTGATTCCGACGGCGATGGTGGCAGCCGAATTGGCCGCTATGTTTGCCGACAAGCAGGGTGGCGTCTTTCGCTGGGTAGGCGAGGCGTTTGGCGCCCGTACGGGCTTTGTGGCGATCTTCCTGCAGTGGTTCCAATCGACCATCTGGTACCCCACGGTATTGACCTTTGGTGCCGTTTCGATCGCCTTTATCGGCATGAACCAACAGCACGACATGGCGCTGGCCTCGAACAAAATCTTCACGCTCGTCATCGTCATGGCCATCTATTGGATCGCTACGTTTGTCGCCCTCAAAGGTCTTTCGTGGGTGGGTAAAATCTCGAAATGGGGCGGTATGATCGGTACGATTATTCCGGCCGGATTGCTCATTCTACTCGGCATCATCTACCTCGCTACGGGCGGCAAGAATCAGATGGATCTCTCGACGGGTTTCTTCCCCGACCTGAAGCACTTCGACAACCTCGTCCTGGCGAGCAGCATCTTCCTCTTCTACGCCGGTATGGAGATGATGGGTATCCACGTCATGGATGTCGATAATCCGACCCGCAACTACCCCAAGGCGATCATTATCGGTGCCCTGATGACCGTCTCGATCTTCGTCTTGGGTACGTTTGCCCTCGGTTTCGTCATTCCGACCAACGAGATCAACCTCACCCAATCGCTCTTGATCGGTTTCGACCGCTATTTCGACTATCTGCACCTCTCGTGGGCCAAGCCCGTGATTGCTGTCTGCCTGATGCTGGGCGTGCTGGCAGGTGTGCTGACCTGGGTAGCTGGTCCTTCGCGCGGTATCTTCGACGTGGGTAAGGCGGGTTATCTGCCTCCCTTCTTCCAGCGCACGAACAAGGCCGGCGTGCAGCGCAACATCCTCCTCGTGCAGGGGTGTATCGTCACCTGCCTGGCACTGCTGTTCGTTGTCATGCCTTCGGTGCAATCCTTCTACCAGATTCTCTCGCAGCTCACCGTGCTACTCTACCTGATTATGTACATGTTGATGTTCTCGGCAGCCATCGTCCTGCGCTACAAACTCAAAGATACACCCCGTCCCTTCCGACTCGGCAAGGGCAATGGGCTCATGTGGCTGTTGGGGTTGCTGGGCTTTAGCGGCGCCATGCTGGCCTTCGTATTGAGTTTCGTACCCCCTTCGCAGATCGCAACGGGATCGAAAACGGTATGGTATGCCGTGCTCATCATCGGTTGTATCGTCGTCGTGGCTACACCGTTTGTGATTTACCAAATGCGTAAGCCTTCGTGGCGCGACAAAGAGGCCACGGCCGATTTTGCCCCCTTCCACTGGGAGGAGAAACGCTCGGCATAGAGCGGGCCGTAAAGGTGCAAAAAAAGACGGGACGCGCTCTTTAAGCGCGTCCCGTTTGTGTTAGAGGTAGCCGAATGATGGGGTTGGACCACCTCCAACTATTGAAGTGGGACTTCAATAAATCTTGCTTACTCAGCCAGCGGGTCGAACGTGCCCTGACCGCCGTTGTAATCCTCCCAACCAATGGTCTGGAGCAGCGTCGGATTCTTCGTCTGCGTGTTCTGGTTGAAACCAAGCAGGTAGTAGCGAGGCAGGAAGGTGATTACCATGCCGTCTACCGTCTTATCGGCATTCAGACCGTCACCACGCTTCATCTTGGCCGACAGGTAGGTGTTGTAGAACGTAGCCAGACGCTCCAGGTCAGCATAGGTGTTCTTATCGGCGTTACCCGGGTTGTTCACCAGGCTGCGAGCATTGAGCTCTACAACGAAGCCCGAACGCCACGACTTAAAGTCGTTCCAGGTGTGCTCCTTCGTCCAAGGCTCAATCTCACCCGTCTTAGCATTCAGTGCACCATTCTCAAAGACATACTTGGCAATCGGGTCGGGCATGTTGTCCCAGTCACCGGCCTTCCAGTCCTTGCCACCGACACCCTCTTTGATGGTCGGCTTCACCTGCCACTCGACATTCTCACGACGCTCGCCGTTGAAAGGCTTGTAACCGATGAACTCGCAGGTGTTACCACCCCAGCCCGTCAACGTCCACGATGCGGGAGCACCCGAGATCTGCGAGAAGTTCACACCACCGTCGAAGAGCAGCCAACGACGCATATCGTCGAAACGCTTACCCTCGAAAGCGAGCTCGATCTGACGCTCGTAGAGGATTTGAGCCAAGCAGGTACCGTAGTCCGTCGAAGCAGCCTCCGTCAGACCATAGTTGTCGTACTCATAGCCGGCCTCGGTGCAAGTCTCCTGATAACCGGCACGCTGGCGGATCTGCTTCAGGTAGCCTACAGCCTCATCCAGCTGACCGGCACCGGCAGCAACCTCAGCGAGGTTCAGCAGCGCCTCAGCATAACGGATCTCCATGTACGACTGGTACGAGTAGCGGAAGCCCTGACCACCACTTGAGAGGTCGATGTAATCGTACATCGGCTTGTCACCCGTCGAACGCTTCGTCAGGTAGAGACCGCGTACGTTACCCAGCAGGTTATCGGCACCGTAGGTAGCCGACGAAGTGTGGTCACCAACCAATGCGGGATCGAGATACCATACATAGTTCCAGAGCTCGTACTTACCACCCTCGTAGGGGTTGTTAGCCGTCTCCGACATAGCCGAACCACTGTGTACCCACTGAATACCCGGGAAACCGAACGTACGGTAGAAACGAGCATCGCGGTGCAGGAAGGGAACCGTCTCGTCGAAGTCAACGGTCGACTTCTTCAGCTTCGTGTAGTGGTAAGCACCTACCGTGTTCACACCACCATCACGCATCGGGAACATCATCATAATCGTAGCCGACGGGGTGATACCACCACCACCGAGTGCGTTCTTCGGGCGAATCTTCTGCTCCCAGGGGTTGTTGCGCGAATAGTCGGGCACACCACCCTCCTTGATGTTGTTGAAACGAGCAATGAAGAGGCCCTCGGTATCCTCGCTACCCATCAGGCAGAACATGTTAGCCCAATCCTTCAGCGAGTTACCCTTACCCTCGGGCTTGTAGAGGCCATAACCGGCAGCGTTGATCTTCTCCAGATCGGCCTTCATCTCCGTGTAGCAAGCCTGGATACGAGCCGTGTCACCCGAACGGTTGAACAGCGGCGAGCACCACCAAGCCATTACGCGGTTCTTCAGCGCCAAAGCCGTAGCCATCGACGCGCGAGCGTAGTTGCTACCCGAACGCCACTGACCGGCACCCGAAGCAGCCTCCAACATCGTGGCAGCCTTGTTCAGATCACTGATAATGAACTCGTAAACCTCCTTAGCCGAAGAGCGAGGCGTTACCGACTCCGACGAAATGGCGGGCGTATTGGTAATGATGGGCACACCACCATACCACTTCCACAGCAGGAAGTAGCGCCATGCACGCAGGAAGTAGAGCTGACCTACCAACTCGTCCTTCTCCTCACGCGAAAGCGTACCCTCCTCGATACCGATGATGGCATCGTTGATGTTACGAATCAGACCCCATACGTTGTTACGTACGTTCGAGGCATCGGCACCCTGGAAATAGTCAGGCTGCTCCTTGATACCCGAAACCGTATTAAGCTCCTCCAGCGGATTAACGAAGATACCGAAACCGGCATACTCCTCCGTACACTTCGACAGATCGTCCTGAGCACCCGTCGAGGGATACTGCCAGTTCGGACCACCACCCGGGTTGGGAAGACACAACGCGTAAACGTCGCTCAAACGACCCAGACAGCCAACATAGTTGTTATAGATCGTGGGATCGGCCTGATCGTAGTTGATCTTCTCCTGCAGGAACTCGTCGCTGCACGACGTGAGGCCTGCAAATGCCAGCAAGGCAAAGCCGATCAATTTGATATTCAATTTTTTCATTATCGTGTGCTATTAGAAAGTTACATTAAGACCAATCGTGAACTTGCGCAGCGTGGGGTACGAACCATACGAACCCGACATCGGATCCATGAACTTCTCCGGATAGGGGTTGTAGAAGTCGCAAATGTTCTGACCCGTTACGTTTACGCGAACGGCCGAGATGCCGATCGGCTTCAGCCACTTCTTGGGCAGCGAGTAGGCCAGCGTCAAACGGTTCAGACGAACGCGCGTACCGCTGATACGCCAGAACGACGACGTTACGGCATTTACATTCGTGTAGGCCAGGTTCGGGTAGTAACCCTCACGGTTCTGCTCTACAACGATGTTGCCCTCAGCGTCGGTGATGTCCTGATATACGAACATGTTGTCCGGATTCCAGAACGAAGGCATGTTGGTGAACTCGAGCGAAGCTGCGGGCTTGATAGCCATCGAGGGAACGAACGAGTAACCACCCCACGAAGCCGAAATCTGAGCCGTCAGCGACAGACCCTTCCACTCGGCGTTCAGGTTAGCCGTTACACCGTACGGGTTCGAACGATTCGACAGGCGTACCTGGTCGTCATCGTTATCCACCTTACCATCGGGCGTCTCAACATAAGCACCCGTAGCCGAGTCGTAACCACGAACATCCTTATAGATCAACATACCGGGACGTACATCCTCCTTCGGCATATCCATGTACGAGGTGAGGTTGTGCTGAGCGAAATACTCCTCGATCTCCTGGAACGAACGGAACATACCTACGCACTGCATACCCCAGGTACCGATATCGGTGCGGCTGCCCTTCGTAATCTGACGATAAACGGCATCCGTCTCCCAGTCCATCAGGAGCACCTTGTTGTCCGAGTAACCCGTGTTGATACCGATGCGGTACTTGAAGTCCTTACCGATATTGTCACGCCACGTTGCCGAGAACTCGATACCCCAGTTGTCCATCTCAGCCATGTTCTGGTGAGCCGACTGGTTACCAACGGTACCGGGAATCGAAGCCTTGTAAGGCATGAGCATCTCACGATCCCACTGCTTGTAACCCTCGATTACGAAACCGAGACGGTTGTTCAGCACGTTCCAGTCGATACCGATATTCATCTTGTACGACTTATCCCAGTGAGCATCGGGGTTAACACCCGTGTTGTTCTTATTCATAGCCAGGTGCGAACCTGCCGAGCCATCAGCTGCCTCGCCGAAGATAGCACCCTTATCCTTATCCATACCATAGAAACGCTGCCACTGCCAAGCCGTCGTATTATCACGACCCGTCAGACCGAACGAAGCACGTACCTTCAGGAAGTCAACCCAATTTACATTGTCAGCGAACCAGTTCTCCTGCGAGATTACCCAACCGGCCGATACCGAGGGGAAGAAGCCCCAATAGTTGTCGGGCGAGAACTTGGTCGAAGCATCCGAACGAACCAAGAGCTCGAGCAGATACTTGTTGTCGTACGAGTAGTTTACACGACCCAGGTACGAGAGCGAACCTGCCTCGTAGCGCGTGAAGTTGGTCGTCATCTCCGAGTTGGGACCTACCGAGTTAGCCTGGCCCGTACCGAACTCATAAGGATCGGTTACCAAACCGGTCAGGTACTCCGACTCCTGCTCCGAACGCTCGATAGCGAACATGGCACCCACCGAGTGCTTGCCGAAGTCGCGCGCGTAGTTCAGCTGGAAGTTCATCTGGTAGTTATCCGTGCGGGTCATCGTACGCGAGTACGAACCGGGCGACGAATCCGACGTACCGTTCGAGATGATCGAACCGCGGTTCGAGTACTGGAAGTTGTTCTGCTCATACATAGCCTCGATCTCCTCCGGCGTCATACCGTGGGTCGGCGTGTAGAGGTGCTCACCCGAACCGAAGCGGGTGTTCATCTTATACAGATTATAATAGGTACCAATCTCATTGGTCTTGTCCGTCGAGATCGACTTCGAGTACGAAGCACGAGCGGTCAAACCCTGAAGCGGCTTCCACAGCGCAGCGAAGTCATAAGCGATGTGAACACCGATGTTCATGTTCGACGACATGTTGCGCTTGTAGTCGCCCAGATCCTGCAGCTCAGCGAAGTGGTACTCCTGATCCTGGCCAACCTGGTCGTTCGATACACCATAAGTAGCGATGGGATAACCATTTACATACTCCGGCATATAGCGCGGACGCATCATCATCAGACGGTAGTCCTTCTCAGCATTCGAACCTCCCACCTTGATGTAGGGCGAGTTCTTCTTACCATAGTCACCCGACAGCTGCATACCGGCCGATAGACCCTTACCGATCTTCACGTCGATACCGGCACGATACGACCAACGATCGTAATCGAGCTTACCGAGGTTACCATCCTGGTTGAAGTACGACAGACCGGCGAAGTAGTTAGCCTTCTCCGTAGCGCCCGATACGTTCAGCGAGTGCTGGTGCGTAACGGCTGCCTCCCAATACTTGTCGAGCAGGTTGTAATCCAGACCCTTCATAGCGGCCAACTCGTCAGCCTGGAAGAGGTCGAACTTCTTATCGATGTTGGTGTTGGTGGGGTCGGCTGCCGTAACAGCATTCCACAACTTACCATACTGATAAGCGTTCAACATGTCGGGGTGCGAGAAGGTATCGGCGATACCGACCGTACCGCTATACGAAATCTGCGGCGTACCCAGCTTACCCTTCTTCGTCGTCACGAGGATAACACCGTTAGCTGCACGCGAACCGTAAACTGCAGCCGAGGCATCCTTCAGCACCGAGATATTCTCGATCATCGAGGGGTCGATGTTGTTGAAGGCCTCTGCACCGAGGTTCTGGTACGTGTTACCAACCTTCACGTCATTCGGGTAGATGTAACCATCGATTACGTAGAGCGGCTGCTGTGCCGTTACACCTACAGCGCCCAGATCGTTGGCACCACGGATGTAGATCGAAGCGGCCTCACCCGGACGGCTCTCACCACCCGAAACCGATACACCATTGATAAGACCCGACAGCGTCGAAGCGAGGTTACCCGACGAAAGGTCGGCGATGTCGTCCATCGGCACCGAAGCTACCGAACCGGTCAGGGTCGCCTTCTTCTGCGTACCGTAACCGACAACGACTACCTCTTCAATGTTCTGACGGTCCTCCTTCAGAACGATCTGCGTCTTGGCAAGATCCGAAATCTCCTCGGTTACATAACCGATGAACGAGATCTGAACCAATGCCTTGTCAGGCACGGGCAGTACGAAATCACCGTCCACACCCGTCGTGGTACCAATCGTGGTACCCTTCACGATTACCGTAGCACCGATGACGGGCTGACCCAATTCATCGACTACAGTACCTTTATACTGTGTCTGTGCCGAAGCCGACAGCACGAAGAGTGCCATCACAAAACTCAGGCAGATACCCAATACTTTCTTCATAATTGTATTCTTTCTTTTGTGTTAGCACTTCCGTTAGTTCAACCAGCGCGGGTCACCGATCGTCGACGAGATCGTACCCGTTGCCTTGAAGTTCACACCACCGTTGGGCTGCGTGAGATCCATTGCCTTGAAGATGTTGTCATCCGTGAAGCCCATGTTCTCCTCCGTAGCAATCTCCTTCTTATCGGTACTATCCACCGAGTTAAATACACCCCAGATCGTGTTGTTCTTCCATACATAGGTACCACCACGCTTTACCTTCTGCAGACGGTAGCAATCCCAGAAGTTCGTGTTCTCGAACGTGATTACATACTGGTTCTTGTTGGCGATGTTGTTACCAAAGTCCTTGCGGGGAACCATACGAACGAGGGTCGAGTTCTTGATGTCGAATACACCATTGTACGAACCTACGGCCTTATCGATCGACTGGTTAGCAAAGCGGATGAAGTAGTTCTTATCCTTCAGCGTAGCCGACTCGTAGCGGTTCCAAACCGTCGAGTTAAGCACGTAGGTATTCAGGATAGCACCATACCACGAAACACCCTCTGCACCATTTACAACACCCTTGTTCTGCCATGCGTTGATGAAGGTCGTCCACTGGTCGTCATTCTTGTTGTTGAGCTGTACCATGCAATCCGACATACGGAACTCCTTGATACCCCATGCACCGTGACCGATGTTGAAGAGCGACTTAGCAAGCTCGCGTACCCAGCACGACTCAATGCGAATCGGATAGGGGCACTGCATCACCTTGTTCGAGTTTACGGGAACATCCGTGCGCGTCTTGTCCATCTCGATCAGACCATACGTTGCCGTCATAGCCTCGCAGTCGAAGTTCACGTTCTTGATCTTCAGACCGGCAGCAGGCATCAGACAACCCTTCTCACCTACCGTTACAACGGGGCGAACACCCTGCGTACCGCGCAGACGAATGGGAACCAGACCCGACTTAGCAGGAGCGTCGAGCGTATAGGCAGCACCGCGCTCCAAGTCGAATGCCCACTCAAAGTTGGGATCGGCAGCAATGGCAGCCATATACTCCGACTCGTGCTCAACCATCCAATTGGTGATGTACTGACCAATCTCCGTACCTGCGGGGATCGTCTGACCACCGATCATCGACGAGTAAGGAACCGTCGTAGCGCTTGCAGCACCGGCGTTGTTGTACTTCTCGTTAGCGAGCGTCAACACGCTAACCTCATAGTTGGTGTCCTCGGCAAGCGGGAAGAGCAGCGAGCAACCGTCTACGGTCTCGTGATCCACCACTACCTCGGGGTTCTCGGGGTCGTTTACGTTCAGTACCGTGACCTCATAACCACCGGCACCCATCGAAACGGGCCACTGAACCTTCACCTGCTCGTTACCGCTGGCATCCGTTGCCAGGCTGAATGCGATCGATTCAGCAGCGGGCGACTCAAGCTGAACGCCGCTTACACCCGACGTCCAAGTCTCATCATCGACACCCTGTGCGCACGATACGGCAAACATGGCCATCGCAGCGCAGCAAATGCCTCCGAAGAGCTTTTTCAAAGTCATCTTTTTCATAGGCTGTTAGTTTTAATGAATTAATTTGGTTTGATTGATAAATTTGGTTATCTAAAATTTTCGTAGTTGGAGCGTTCCGCATTCGTTATACCTAAAAAGCGAATAAAATATGCGGACGATGTGATATTTGAAAAAAGGTTGAAGTTAAAGTGTTCTTTTAGTTAAAATGTTGGTAATTAGGTTGTTTGTTTGGTTTTAGGTTGCAGCATAGGCGCAACAAGGCCTATGCTTTAGAATACAAAGATAGCAAGATTTTTCGCATTGAAAAAATTTTCGCCAAAAAAGTGTGAAAAAATTGACCCAGAAGCCCTTTATGGTCCATTTTGTCGCTTTATAGGCCAAATCGAAACACCCGGATTGATGACCCAAAATGTGTCATTAATTCATTAAAACTAACAGCCTATGAAAAAGATGACTTTGAAAAAGTTCTTCGGAGGCATTTGCTGTGCAGCGATGGCATTGTTTGCCGTATCGTGCGCACAAGGTGCCGATGAGGAGGTTTGGTCGGGCGGTGTAACCAACACACAGCTGGAGTCGCCGGAGATTACCGACGCTTGCTTTGACATCGTAGCGACCAACGATGGCGACATCGTGAAGTTCACCTGGCCTGTTGTCTATGGTGGCGACGGCTACGAGGTGAAGGTGGCCAGCCAGGATACGGGTGAGATGCTTATCGACACCCTGATTGACGGCCAGAGCGTAACCTTCCCGATGGTCGAGGACAGCTACTTCGACATCAGCGTGAAGGTGTTCGGCAACGACCGTTACAACAACAAGGATGCAGCCGAGCCTACGCAGTACACCTACAGCACGTGGGGTACGGTAATCAACATCCCCTCGGGGTCGGAGCTTGCCAGCGAAATCGCTGCCCGCCGCGTTGACCCGGCCAACCCGACGCTGGGTCTGGTTTACGAGCTGGAGGCCGGTGGTACCTATACGTTGAGCGATGCAGCCGACTTCAACATGGATAAGGTGGTGCTTCGCGGTAATGCCGACAGCCCCGCCATCGTGACGGTTAGCGGCAACGGCTATCTGATGACGCAGGCCGGTTTGAAGGTTACGAACGTGCGTTTCGACTGCACCGAGAGCACCGCTACGGGTTTCATTACGATGCACTCGACGCCCGATGCATCGATTTCGACCGAGTCGCTCGGCTTCAAGGCCGACGGTGCCAATCAGGATGCATTTGTGGTGATGAAGCCGATTATTCTGGACAATGTCTGGATTAAGAACCTTCCCAAGTCGCTGCTGTACGACAACCAACTGGCCTATGCACTGTATGATTTCCGCATCATCAACTGTCTGATTCAGGTAAACAACGCAAGCAGTGCCACCTTCCTCGACTTCTACGAGAAGGGTAAGCTGATTAAGAACATGACCATTCAGAACAACACGATTTGGAATGTTGTACAAAACAAATCGGCCTACTTCATCCGTTACAACAACGCCTCGAACTCGCAGCCCAAGAAGGTCTTCGGTAACAGCGGCAACTCGATTAAGCACGACTGGTTCAACAACACGTTTGCCAAGATGTTCACCGGCAAGGACTTCGGTAACAACACCACACAGCAGAACACGGCCGTTTACACGATGGAGAACAACAACTTCTACGATGTATTCCGCCTCTATCAGTACCTGCACAACAACTGCAAGCGTTACACGAACAACAACGCCATCTGGTACAAGCACGCTTCGCCGCAGTCTAACGACTATGGTGGCCGCAAGGATACGAACGGCAACCCCTTTACTACATTGGAGGAGGGTACGACTTTCGTAACGGCCGAATCGGAGACAGAGCCGTATCTGCCCGAAATCGACCTCACGGCCGAGAATGGTGGTGTAAACTTCAAGGCTAACGGCGCACTTTCATCGACGATTGGTGACCCGCGCTGGTTGTAATCTCACACATATATAATATAAGAAGAGATGAAGAAAAATTTTATATATAGCTTTTGCCTCTGCCTGGTAGCGATGATGTTCTCGCTCACGGCAATGGCACAGACCATGGTCAAGGGTACCGTGGTGGATGAGGCCGGACAACCCGTGATTGGTGCCACGGTCATCGTGAAGGGTACGACCATGGGTACGACGACGGGCCTCGACGGCCAGTTCAATGTCGCTGTTCCGCAGAATGGTGCTATCGAGGTTTCGTTCCTGGGTTACATCACCGAGACGGTTTCGAACCTCAACAATCCGAAGGTGGTTCTGAAGGAGGACCGTCAGAACATCGAGGAGGTAGTCGTAGTGGGTTACGGTACGCAGAAGAAGGCGCACCTGACCGGTTCGGTGACCTCGGTCGATACGGAGGATATTCAGGATATCGTTTCGGGTGACCTCGGTACGACGCTCCAGGGCCTGATGCCCGGTGTATCGGTATCGGGTGGTAACTCGACCCCGGGTGAGCGTTCGCAGATTTTCGTGCGTGGCGCCGGTGACCTGAGCGCACTGAACACGGCCGGTGCCGGTGGTGCGCAGACCTTCGTGCAGGAGCCGCTCTATGTGATTGACGGTTACGCCTACCCGAACAGTATCGGTATCGGTAACAACAACAACGTGAACCTCGGTGCAGAGGCCTTCTCGAACCTCGACCCGACGATGATTGAGTCGATTTCGGTACTGAAGGATGCCTCGGCTGCCGTGTATGGTGCGCGTGCTGCCAACGGTGTTATCCTCGTGACGACGAAGCGCGGTAAGGAGGGTGCTCCCCAGATTTCGTATAGCGGTTCGGTGGGTATCTCGAACCAGTCGCACGCCAAGATGTTGAACGCCTACCAGTATGGTCGCCTGTACAACATCATGCAGACGGCTGACCCCTACAAGACCAATACGGAGCTCAACACCACGGCCGACCTCTTCCAGCTCGACGAGTTGAACGCCATGAAGAAGTTGGATTTCAACATGTTGGATGACCACTGGTCGGCTGCCATCAAGCAGAAGCACTCGCTCAACATCACGGGTGCCACGGAGAAGGCCAACTACTTTGCCGGTATCGCATTCTTCGACCAGGATGGTAACATCGGTAACTTCATGGACCAGCGTTGGAACTACCGCGCAGGTGCTGATGTAAAGGTAACGAAGTGGTTGAAGGCCGGTCTCTCGATTACGGGTGACTACGGCAAGAAGACCTCGTCGGTTGTTAAGATTGGCGGTGCAAACCAGCGCAACGACTATAATATGCTCCTGATGCGTCCGCGCTACATTCCCGAGTATGTAAACGGTCTGCCGATTGCCGCCTACGGTGTAACGAACGAGGAGGTTGACGGCAACCAGCTCTACCACTACAACGAGCTTCAGAACAACGGTGACCGCTCGCGCAACATGACCTCGAACATGAGTATTCAGGGTAATCTGTCGGTAGATTTCGGTGAGGTTTGGAAGCCCCTGCAGGGTCTGACGGCCCGCCTCAACTACGGTAAGTCGATTACGACCGACAAGACCAACCAGATGACCTCGGAGTTCACGATCTACACGATGACCGAGCGTGCCGGTTCGGGTTCGCACCTCTACACCCCGATTCCGGGCCAGGAGGAGGCATGGGAGGCCCTGATGGCACCCGAGAACTTTGTGGCTCTGAACCTGACGAACTCGAACGGTGGTGATTCGTCGGCCTTCATCTCGCGTGAGATGGCCCGCACGGACAACTACCAGATCAACTTCCAGGTAAACTACGGCCGCACGTTCGGCAAGCACACCGTCGGCGCGATGTTCAACATCGAGAAGTCGGAGTCGGAGTCGGAGTGGTCGTGGGCTACGATCGACGATCCCTATTCGTTCTCGACCGGTCAGTCGACCACCGCTACGGGTACGAAGGATCTGAAGTTCACCCGCTCGGAGGGTGGTTCGCTCGCCTACCTGGGTCGTGTCAACTACGCTTACGATGACAAGTACCTCTTGGAGGGCCTCGTACGTGTCGACTATTCGACCAAGTTTGCCCCGAAGAACTATAAGGGTATTTTCCCGTCGGTTTCGGCCGGTTGGGTAGTATCGAAGGAGGGTTGGTTCCAGGATAACGTGTCGTGGATCGATTTCCTCAAGCTCCGCGCATCGTTCGGTCTGACGGGTCGCGATAACTGTACGCCGTGGCAGTGGATGCAGTCCTACTCGACTTCGGAGGGTACGAAGGGTGGTCCGGTATTCGGTACCGGTATCTCGAACGAGACGCAGAACCACATTACGACCAACAAGAACATTGCTGCCGTAAACAGCGACGTACACTGGGATAAGTCGTACAAGATGAACATCGGTATGGATTGGAACCTCCTGCACAACCGTCTCGGCTTCACGATCGAGGGTTACAAGGAGTGGAACCGCGAGATGTTGATGATTCTGGCCCAGCAGGTTCCCAGCACCGTAGGTACCGCCTCGGCTGCCGTGAACATGGGTGAGATGGATTCGTGGGGTCTCGAGTTCTCGGTGAACTGGAGCGACCGCATCGGTAAGGATTTCAAATACAAGATCAACATCAGCACGGGCTACTCGGACAACAAGGTTCTCGTAGCCGATTTCGAGACCGATACCGAGAAGATCTACAAGTCGATGCAGAAGGGCGATCGCACGGATATTGGTTCGTGGGGTATGCAGTGCATCGGTATGTTCCGCTCGTTCCAGGACATCAATGAGTATGTAGAGAAGTATAACATCACCTCGTATATGGGTATGCCGGTTGAGGATATCCGTCCGGGTATGTTGATGTACAAGGATGTGCGTGGTGCTCAGTATGATCCCGAGACCAAGACCTACAGCGGTCCCGATGGTTCGGTAAGCGATGAGTACGACCAGGTACGTCTCTCGAACCGCTCGAACCCCTATGGTTTGACGGCTAACCTCTCGGCCGAGTGGAAGGGTCTCTCGCTGAACGCCCAGATTTCGGCTTCGTGGGGTGGTTACTCGTTCGTACCTAACCAAGCTATCCAGACCGACGACATCGAGGTATTCAACATGCCTTCGTTCTGGAATCCCGACGACGTATATTCGTATCAGGACATCTACGACGTAAACGGCCAGCTGCTCATTGCCGAGAATCGCAATACTTCGATGCCGAACCCCGTTTATTCGGATGTAAACGCTCGTCAGTCGTCGTTCTGGCGCGTGAGCGGTACGCGCGTAAACCTGCGCCGTTTGACGCTGGCCTACTCGCTGCCGAAGAAGTGGTTGCAGCCCATCGGCATCTCGTCGGTACGTGTCAATGTAACGGGTACCAACCTCTTGAGCTTCTATAACCCCTATCCCGATAAGTTTATGGATCCGCTGGCCGGTTCGTACGGTAACTATCCGAACCTGCGCAACTGGACGATCGGTCTTAATGTAAACTTCTAACAGAGTACCAAGATGATGAAAAAGATAATGAACATAAAGCTGGTTGCCCTCTGCGTGGCAGCCACGGCCGTAGGCTTCACGTCGTGTAGCGAGGCATTTCTGGAGGAGAAGAAGGACCAGAACCTCGTCAGCTCGATTGTCTATGACGACTACACGGGTGCCAAAGGCCGCGTAAACGATATCTATGCCTGGTCGCTCAACGGCGCCTATTCGTTGGACGACAAGCGCGGCGGTCTGAACTACGGTGGTTCGGACGAGCTTTCGAAATCGACCGAGGAGTATGCAGGTTTGAGCAAGTGGGTCAATCCGACGGTCAATATGCAGACGACCAACTATGTCGGTGAAAACTTCAATTTCGACTACTTCCATGGTGGTGCCAACAACGTCCAGACGCAGGTTTGGGGCCGTATCCGCAACATCAACGACGTCATTTCGGGTATCGAAAACAGCTTGATGAAGCAAAGCGAAAAGGATGAGCTCGTCGGCCAGGTATATTTCTGGCGTGCATGGGCCTACTACCAGCTCTTTAAGTGGTATGGCGGTGTACCTATCATCACGGAGGTTCTTCCTCCCGTTGAGGGTGCCGGTACGCCCCGTTCGTCGGCTCGCGAGGTGTTCGAGTTCATCTGCTCGGATCTGGATAAGGCCGCCACGTTGCTGGAGGCTACTACCGCCAATGGTGGTTGGGCCAAACAAGAGGATTGGGGCCGCGTAACCGTGGCTTCGGCTCTGGCTCTCAAGGGTCGCGTGATGAACCTCTGGGCCAGCCCGATGTTCAACCGCAAGAACGAGGCTGCTCGTTGGGAGGCCGCCTACTCCTTCATGAAGGAGGCCAAGGCCAAGATCGATGCCTGCGGCCACTCGCTGGTTGACGCACAGGCTCAGACGGCTGCCGGTTGGGCCGATATGTTTGCCCGCACGGACCGCAATCCCGAGGCTGTACTCGTACAGCTCTATAATACGCACGATCGTAACTCGGAGGCTACCGAGAACATCGGTCTGAACAACGGCTGGGAGCAGGCTATCCGCCCGAAGAACACCTACGGTAACGGTGGTCACCAGCCCTCGCAGATGATGATCGACCTCTTCCCGATGTCGGACGGTAAGGTTCCTGCCGTCGCTTCGAATTACACCTCGCTCGGCACGTCGGAGATTGAGTATGACGAGCTTTGCCCCTGGATGAACCGCGACCCGCGCTTTTACCGTACGTTTGCCTTCCCGGGCGTGCGTTGGACCTTCAGCGGTGATCCCTCGGCATCGAATTCGAACTACTGGCAGAATGGTGCCAACTACGAGTTGTGGAGCTATGTATGGTACCTGAAGGATGACGCTTCGAAGATTGGCGAGTTCCGCTCGTCGTCGAACCACGGTCCCGATGGCCTGAATGGCTCGGCCAAGGGCTTCTATGTACGTAAGCGCACCTGCGACGGTGACGTTTCGGCCCAGAACTACGTTTGGAACAACACCTTCCGTGCATCGGCCGCTCCCTTCATGGAGATCCGCTACGCCGAGGTGATACTGAATATGGCTGAGGCTGCCGCCATGACGAACAACGTAACCGAGGCCGTCAACCTGCTTCGTTCGCTTCGCCAGCGCGTGGGTTACACGGGCGATTGCGGTATCAGCGACGGCATGACGCAGCAGCAGGCCGTAGCCGCTGTACTCTACGAGCGCATGATCGAGCTGGCTTACGAGGGTAAGCGTTTCGACGATATGCGTCGTTGGATGCTCTTCGACGGTGGCGCAACGCTGCCCGAGGGCGCACCTTCGACCTGGGCTGTTGATGGTTGGGGTGGCAACACCTGCAACTGGCTGGGCATCGCTCCGCTCAACGGCAAGCGTCGCGAGAACTACGAGTTCCACATCACCTACGATGCAGGTATGGGTGCCGGTATCGGTGAGGACCTCAACACCGGTGACCCGCTGACCAACGTAGCAGGCATCACTCGTCCGGCCGCTATCGACTTCCGCAACGAGGGTGAGGTGCTGACCGCCCAGATGGATGCCGTGAAGAAGTTCTACACCGATTACTTGGCTTGCAAGATCTACTCGGGTGATAGCTACGATGGTGAGACGCAGCTCAACTACGTGATCACGTGGCGTCCTCACTATTACTTCTTGGGTCTTGTTGCCGGTGCACAGAACAACAACAAGGCACTGCCGCAGACCATTGGCTGGGAGGATAACCAGACCAACGCAATGGGTACGTTCGACCCGCTGGCCGAGGCGAACGAGTAAGAAACCCACTCAAAAACAAAAGAGGGCAGTTCTTCACTGTCCTCTTTTGTTATATCCATGCAAATACGAAATTCTACATTTTTCATAAAAGTGACATCAAAATGCTGGAAATAAAGTTTTTTTACTATCTTTGTTAAACAAACACCACCCGCTTTTTACTAAAGATTTAAAAACACCTAATTAAAATTTTTGCCTAACTATTCAAAACCTAAAACATGAAAAACTTTTACAATCATGTGGCGGCGTTTGGCAAAAAGTTGACCTTCTTGGTTGCCTTTCTGTCTATCTCCGCATTCGCGTTCGCTCAACAGCGCGTGACCGGTACGGTGACGGATGCTAACGGCGAGCCGGTGATCGGCGCCAGTGTGATCGTGGAGGGTACGACGACCGGTACGACGACCGGTATCGACGGTACCTATTCGATCTCGGCTCCTAAAGATGCAAACCTGTTGTTTGCTTTCCTCGGTTTCAAGGATCAGACGGTTGCCGTAGCAGGCAAGACGACGATCAACGTACAGATGGTCGAGGATGCTGCTGCCCTGGACGAGGTAGTGGTAATCGGTTACGGTACGGTGAAGAAGCGTGACCTGACGGGCGCCGTTTCGTCGGTGAAGAGCGAGGAGCTCGTGGCTTCGCCTGTTGCCAACGCCATCGAGGCTATGCAGGGCCGCGTAGCCGGTTTGGATATCACGCGTAACAGCGGTAAGGCCGGTTCGGGCTCGAGCATCCTGCTGCGTGGTAACCGTTCGCTGACCGCCGGTCAGGAGCCGCTCTACATCATCGACGGTATCGCCGGTTCGATCGACAACCTCAACCCGAACGACATCGCTTCGATCGACGTATTGAAGGATGCTTCGTCGACGGCCATCTACGGTTCGGCCGGTGCTAACGGTGTTATCATGATCACCACGAAGCAGGCCGATGCTGGTAAGGTACAGGTTGATTTCGATGCTTACTACGGCGTGAACGGCTTTGCCAAGTATCCCAACACGCTCTCCAAGGACGCATGGCTCGACTACCTGAACGAAGGTTACTACGCCACGAACGGCGCGAGAGCTTCGTCGCAGGCCGAGCTCTTCACGGCTTGGGGTATGAACTACGACCAGATATCGCCCTACCTCAATGCAGGTAAGTGGATCAACTGGGCTGACGAGACCCTCCATACGGGTACGCAGCAGAATTACTCGGTATCGGTTCGCGGTGGTAACGAGACCGTGAAGGGTAACTTCTCGCTCGGTTACAACCAGACGAAGGGTATCTACAAGAACGATAAGGTGGACATGTACACGGCTCGTGGTGGTGTCGACGTGAAGATTGCCAAGTGGATCAAGGCCGGTATTCAGATGGGTCTTACGTTCCGTGACAGCGACTCGCGCAGCAGCCGCCTCAACAAGTCGTTCTCGTTGATCCCGCTGGGTGACGTATACGATGAGAATGGCGACATCAACATCTACCCGATTGAGGGTATGCAGGACTACGTCAGCCTGATCAACGACGACCGTGAGGGCGTTTACAGCTCGAACAACAAGTCGATCCACATCACGGCTAACCCCTATGTTGACATCACGATTCTGCCGGAGCTGACCTTCCGCTCGATCCTCGGTACGTCGCTGTCGCACTCGCGCTCGGGTACGTTCCAGAGCGATGAGGACTACATGGCTTTGATGGGTTCGCGTACGGCTATCCGCAACGCAACCTACGGCACGTCGCTTGGTTACAGCTACACCTGGGAGAACATCCTGAACTACAACAAGACCTTCGCTGAGGACCATACGGTAGGCGCAACGTTGATCACCTCGTGGTCGAAGAGCCAGAACGAGTCGTCGTCGTCTTACAACGAGGGCTTCCTCTACAACGACTTCATGTGGTTCTCGCTGCAGGCAGGTAACAACCCGTCGGTAACCTCGGGTTATCAGCACAAGAACAAGATGTCGTTGGCTGCCCGTGTAAACTACTCGTACAAAGGCAAGTACCTCTTCACGGCATCGGTTCGTCGTGACGGTGTATCGCAGCTCTACAACCACTGGGATACCTTCCCCGCAGCCGCTATCGCATGGCGTATTTCGGACGAGGGCTTCATGCAGGGTGCCAAGGATTGGCTCGACAACCTGAAGCTCCGTGCCGGTTATGGTGTATCGGGTAACCCCAATGTAGGTGCTTACGTATCGCGTACGGAGGTTACCTCGGCCGGTCTGGATGCCATCAACTTCGGTTCGGGTCAGGTTCCCGTGAACGTACTGACGCAGGCCGTAGGTAACGCAGCCATGGGTTGGGAGAAGTCGTACAACCTCAACGTAGGTTTGGACTTCGGTATGTTCAACGGTCGCATCGATGGTTCGATCGAGTACTACGACACCGACACGAAGGACGTACTCTACTCGCGCAGCCTCCCCGCAACGGGTGGCCAGTTCAATGCCAAGAATCCCTATAAAATGGTAGCCAACATCGCCCGCATGCACAACCGCGGTGTCGAGTTGACGCTGAACACGCGTAACATCGTAACGAAGAACTTCACGTGGACCTCGACCCTGACGTTCGCTTACAACAAGGAGCAGGTGAAGTCGATTGACCTGGGTAGTAACACCTCGGTTGATGACCTCATATCGCTGGGTCTGTTCATGGGCCATCCGAAGAGCACGATTTTCGGCTTGAAGAAGATCGGTATCTGGCAGAAGGGCGAAGAGGCTGATGCAGCCGTCTTCGGTCTGGCTCCGGGTGATGTGAAGATTCAGTCGCGTCTGGAGAAGAAGTCGGCAGGTCTGTGGACGCTGACCGAGGAGGATGGTACCGTTACCGAGTACACGGCCGAGAATCCTTATACGATCGACGCAGACGACCGCATCATCTACGGCCAGGGCTCGCCCAAGACGACGTGGGGCTTCAACAACACCTTCGTATGGAAGAACTTCGACCTGAACGTATTCATCACGGCTCGTTGGGGTCACAAGATCAGCGGTGCACTGCTGGGTTACTTCAAGTATGGCACGAAGAACATGCCGGCCTTCTACGACTACTGGACCGAGGAGAACCCGACCAACGACTTCCCGCGTCCCTATCTGTCGCGCTCGACCGAGTACTCGGATCCGACGGCCAGCCTGAGCGTGGTAGATGGTTCGTACTGGAAGGTGAAGAACATCACGCTGGGTTACTCGCTGCCCAAAAAGCTCACGTCGAAGATCAACATGAGCCGCGCCCGCGTCTATGCAACGGTTCACAACCCGTTCATCTTCGCCAAGAGCCACCTGTTGAAGGATGTTGATCCCGAGACGGGCGCTGACGATTCGTTCCCCATCTACAAGCAGATTGTATTCGGTATCAACGTATCTTTCTAACCTATTAAATGCGAACAAACATTATGAAAAATATCTTTAAAGCAGCATTGGTGGCTCTGCTGGCCTCTACAACGCTCGTATCGTGCGAGTTGGAGGAGTGGAACCCCTCGACGGTCGATTTGGAGACCGCCTATAAATACAGAGACGGATTTGAGTCTTTGGTAAACTACTGCTACGACGGTCTCTACTACTTCTATGGTAAGATCGACGGTATCGGTGCCATGGAGATGGGTACCGACCTCTGGGATAGCGAAGGTAAGGAGGTTGGTTTCACGCGCTACGACAGCAATATGAACACCAATTTGGGTACGCTGAAGGTGTTGTGGAACGGCTTTTATGCCACGATCAACTACTGTAACACGGCTATCCACTATGCACCCATGGTACAGGGCTACGCTTCGGAGCAGCAGCTGAACGCCAAATTGGCCGAGGCCTACTTCCTGCGCGCTTGGTCGAACTGGCACATCGTTGAGCAGTTCGGTGGTGTAGTACTCCGCAAGGAGTCGTCGACGGTAACGGGTCCGGATAACAATCCAGTTCGCAGCTCGGAGGCTGAGTTCTACGACCTGATTATCGAGGACCTGAAGTTTGCCGTTGAGAACCTGCCCATTAGCCAGGGTTCGGATCGCGGTCGCGTAACGAAGAAGGCCGCTTTGGCTATGCTGGCCAAGGCTTACCTGCAGCGCACGCGTCTGAATGAGCCCGAGGCCAAGGAGTATGCCAAGCTCGCTCTGCAGACGGCTGAGGAGCTGATCAACAACGCTTCGACGCACGGTGTAGCCCTCTGGCAGAGCACGGCCGAGAAGTCGGGTTACTCGCAGCTCTGGGACGGTCAGAACAACAAGACCAACAAGGAGTTCCTCTTCATCGAGGCTAACGACCACGAGAATTCGAAGAATCCCGACGGCGACAACCGTGGCCGTACGCGTCAGTACTACGAGATGGACCTCAAGACCGTAGGTGCTAACTGGGGTACGACGGAGAAGAACTGCGCTTGGTACGGCCGTGCCAATGACCGTGGTTTCCGCCCGACGAAGTACCAGCTGACCTCGATTTTCGAGCCCGTGAAAGATCCCGCCGATACGCGTTTCGAGGAGACCTTCTTCACGGAGTACTACGCTTCGAAGGAGTGGATCACGCCTCCTGACAAGGGTAAGACGATTAAGATTACCGAGGCTATGGTAACGACCTTCAAGAAGGACCGCAGCCTGATTGGCCACGAGATTCTCAGCTCGTACACGACAATGAAGGACGTTCCGACCTACTTTACGGTGAACACCTCGGGTGCTGCCAACATGGTGGATGAGAACGGTGACGGCTGGTTGGATTGCCTTTCGGTTTACACGCCGAATTACAACATTCCGGCATCGGAGAAGGCCTTTATGCCCTTCCTCTGCGTCGATCCGAGCGATATGTACGATGCAAACGGTAAGTGGGTAACGCCCGAGACGAGCGACATGGGTACCTATTATAAGGAGTGCTATCCTTCGATGCGCAAGTTCTCGTCGATTTATTGGATCAAGAACAACCAGAAGTGGCTGGGTGATGTGCCCATTATCCGTTTGGGTGAGATTTACCTGTTGGCTGCCGAGGCTGCTCTGCGCTACAATGACGACAAGGCTACGGCTCTGAAGTATGTTCAGCCGATCCGCAACCGCGCTGCCGTTACGGGCCGTCAGGCCGAGATGGCTGTTTCGCAGTCGGACATGACGCTCGACTTCATCCTGGCCGAGCAGGCTCGTGAGCTGTCGGGTGAGCAGACCCGCTGGTATGACCTGAAGCGCCACGGCAAGCTGACGAAGAGCTACCTGGGCCAGACCAACCCGAACATCCTGAACTTCGACGAGTCGAAGCACCAGGTTCGTCCGATCCCGCAGTCGTATCTCGACGCAATCGCTAACCCCGCCGAGTTCGGTAACAACGGTTATTAGTCGATTTCGGTTTTGACAACAAGGAGGCAGTCCATCGGGGACTGCCTCCCTTTTTTTATGCCAAAAGATCAATTCTTTTCACCCTGCATGCGTGAAGTATGAGCTGCCGATTTTAGCTACTTCACCCTTTCAAAAGGGCGTTTCACCCCGATTTTTCATGGCTTTTCAGATAATTTGGGTATCTTTGTGAAAAATTTAACAGCCAATTCTAACTAACAAGCCTATGAAAAAACTGATTGTGCTGTGTTTAGCCTTGACTACCGCGTTGACAGGCTTTGCACAGTATCCTTCGCTGACGCCCGAAGCCGGCGCCAAAGCGCGCAAAGTACTCGGTGCCGCGCGTAAAGCATCCGATGCCGCTTGGGAGAAGGCACTCCCGATCGTCAAGCAGGAGGCCCTCGAGGGTCGTCCCTATGTACCTTGGGCAAGCCGCCCCTACGACCTGATGCAAGCCGAGATTCCGGCCTTCCCGGGTGCCGAAGGCGGTGGTATGTACACGCCGGGCGGCCGTGGTGGCAAGGTGCTGACGGTTACCAACCTCAACGATAGCGGCGAGGGATCGTTCCGCTGGGCCTGCGAGCAGGGTGGTGCTCGTATCGTAGTCTTCAATGTATCGGGTATCATCCGTCTCGAAACGCCGATTGTCGTGCGTGCTCCTTATATTACCATCGCCGGCCAAACGGCTCCAGGTGATGGCGTCTGCATCGCCGGCCAAACCTTCCAGATCGATACGCACGATGTAATTATCCGCCACATGCGTTTCCGCCGTGGTGAGACAATGTCGTGGCATCGTGAGGACGCATTTGGCGGAAACCCCGTGGGTAACATCATGATCGACCACTGCTCCTGCACGTGGGGTCTGGATGAGAACATTTCGTTCTACCGCCACATGTACGATCCGAGCGAGGGTTTCTACCAGGCTCGTTCGGAGAAGCTCCCGACGGTAAACGTCACGATCCAGAACACGATTTCTGCCAAGGCGCTCGACACCTACAACCACTCGTTCGGTTCGACGCTCGGTGGCGAGAACGCCTCGTTCATGCGCAACCTGTGGGCCTCGAACGTAGGCCGCAACCCCTCGGTCGGTTGGAACGGTGTATTCAACTTCGTGAACAATGTCCTCTTCAATTGGCACATGCGCACGGTCGATGGCGGCGATTACACGGCCATGTTCAACATGATCAATAACTTCTACAAGCCCGGCCCGGCTACGCCGAAGGGCACGCCCGTATCGCACCGCATTCTGAAGCCCGAGGCGGGTCGTTCGAAGCACCCCTACAAACAGTATGGCCGTGTCTATGCCGAGGGCAACATCGTTGAAGGCTCACCGAAGGTGACGGCCGACAACTGGAATGGCGGTATTCAGATCGAGGATCGCCACAACACGGGCGAATATACCGATCAGATCCGCTCGATGAAGCCCTTCCCGATGCCCTACATCAAGATCATGTCGGCCAACGAGGCCTACGATTATGTGTTGAACAACGTGGGGGCCACGATCCCCTGCCGCGACCGCGTGGATGAGATCATCATCAACGAGGTACGCACGGGCGAGATCTACTACGAGAAGAAGCTCCCGAAGAAGAATCCCTATGGCGATACGTGGGGCCTGGCCGAGAAGTCGCAGAAGGAGGATGGCACGTTCCGCTACCGCCGCATGGGCAATGACTCCTATAAGTTGGGTATCATCACCGACCCCAGCCAAATGGGTGGCTATCCCGAGTACAAGGGTGAGCCCTATGTCGATACCGACATGGATGGCATGCCCGATGATTGGGAGAATAAAAACGGCCTCAACCCGAAGGATCCCTCGGATGCCAACGGCGACCTCACGGGTGACGGCTACACGAATATCGAGAAGTACATCAACGGTATCTCGACCCAGCACTACATCAACTGGCGCGACTTGAGAAACAACTACGACACGCTGGCAGCCAAGGGTAAGTTGATGTAACCTTTTTCGCAAACCCTATCACAGACAACCTATGAAAAAACTGATTTTTGTGCTGCTCCTGGCAGCCGTTACGTTCACCGCTTCGGCCGTGGAGCTGAAGAGCGAGGGTCGCGATACGGCCTACGTAGCTTCGATCTTGAAGCGTTCGCAGAAGATTGTCGATAAGCTCGACCTAAAGGATAAGGCACAGGCCGAGGCCGTACTGCACATCATTGCCAACCGTTACTTCGAGCTGAACGACATCTACGAGGTACGCGACCAGAAGCTCGCCGAGGCGAAGCAGCTGGAGGGCGAGATGAAGCAGCTCAAGAGCGATCTGGCAAAATACGAGTGCGACTCGAAACTCTACCGCTCACACTTCGCCTTCCCCGCTACGCTGGGTATCTACCTCAACGACGAGCAGGTGACGGCCGTCATCGATGGCATGACCTACGGTGTTGTGAAGGTGACCTACGACTCGCACCTCGACATGATTCCGAGCCTGACAGAGGAGGAGAAGACGCAGATCCTGGCCTGGCTCGTGGAGGCTCGTGAGCTGGCCGTCGATGCCGAGAATTCGAACAAGAAGCACGGCGTATTCGGCAAGTACAAGGGTCGCATCAACAACTACCTCTCGAAGCGTGGTTATGATCTGAAGGCCGAGCGCGAGGCGTGGTACAAGCGCATCGAGGAGCGCAAAGCCAAAGAGGCCAAAAAGAACAAGAAGACGCGCAAGTAATTCGCGTTCACTGCAAACGAAAAGGGTTGTCCGACATGGACAACCCTTTTTTCTATGTTGCATTTACGTATAGCTCCCAGCCTCGCTCCACGGCTCGAAAGTCGGCTTTTACGCCATTTTCGACCTCCGACATGGCGGCTATGAGCGGGACCATCTGTTGGCGCAATCGGGTATCGAGCACCGCATCGGCCGAAAAACCCGTCCTTGCAGTCACAGCCCGAATATAGGCCTCGGTGTGATTCTCCACGGGTGGCGCCCAGCGGGAAATCATCTCCCGAATCGTCCGCAGGCCATATTTTCGCCGATACGTGTTGAGCGTCACGAAGATTGCCCGATATCCCCACTCGATCGACTCAAACTGCTTGAAGTCGGGGTCGCGCGAGGGGCGCACCTCACCGCGATAGTGACTCGACGAGCGACGGATATTTCCCGGATTGCAGTTCGCGAGCCCTCTACTCATCGCCTACCTCCTGCTCGATACGACGATGCACATAGCGACGCAACCACTCGAAAAGCGGTGCATCCGACAATTGGGCGGCATTTTCGAGGAACGACCACAGCTCTACACCACACGTAAATCCGGCAAAGAGCCGAGCCAGGCGCAGGTGCATAAAGTCGAGGATGCAGCTATCGATGAGCCATGCCATGGCCAGCGCCACCACCACAAAGGCCGCCTTGCGGATTGTGCGCCACGCCTTGGCACTCTCGAAATACCACGTGCGACCCTCCTTGCGGGCGGCCGCCCGATCGGCGGCTACACCCGACAGGAAGTCGATGGCAATGAAGAGCATCGTGCAGAGAATCATCGGGGCTGCCGGTGCAAAGAGCCCCACAAGCGAAAGCAGCAGCCCGCTAAAAAATTTGTACAAAGCCTCCATCGGTCGAACAGGTATGAAAGAGTGATTGATCAGCCTCATATTCCGGAAAGTCAGAGGCGTGGGTCTCAATATAGTCCACGGCACGCCGGAGCAACGTCTTTCCCTCGCGGCGCAACTCGCGACATAGTTTACGTACCGTAGCTGCGTCGGCCGCCTTGGCTTGCGTGGCATTCGGAGTGAGCAACCCCATGCGCGAGGTGTATCCCGTATGGCGCGTGTGAGCCACGACTCGACTGAAGCGGGCCACGGCATCAGCCAGGAAATCCTGCACAAAAGCCGCATCATCCCCACGCAACAATCGATCGTGGAGCGCAGCCCCCAACACGGGACGCACGTAACGCTGCTCGGCTATCACCACATCGGCCTCTATCAGCATGTCGGCCGCGAGTGATTCATCGCTGCGAAAGGCTCGTCGCAGCGCTTCGGTAGGAGAAATCAGCGTCTTCATCAGTTGATACTTTTTAGGTTATACTTCGTGATCTCGGAGAGGAAAAGCTGCTGCTTCTCATCCTCCGGATCATACTCCAGGCCATCAGCCTTACGCGCCTCCCAGACCTTCATGTAGATCGGCTTGGAGCGGGTAGGCGGACGATTGACAATCTCGAGCGACGAGCAATCGATCCCCAGCACGGCTGTGATAATCTCGCGAATCGGTTCGGTGAGTTCGGCCTGCTCGGAGAGGATCACCGTATTGAGAGCCACCTCGTACTCCTGCAGGATACGCTCCGAGCTGAATCCCGAGCTGTAATCCAGTCCGCTGAGTGAGCGGAACCACGAGTGGGCCACCACAATATCCGACATCGCCTGATCGTGCAGAGTCTGCCAATCGCCCTCGTTGTGGGCCTCGATGGGAATAAAGCGCGAGTGGTCATCCTCCGCCCCCTCGCGAATCACAAACATCACCTGGCCCGGATTGCCGGCAAACTTCTCCTCGGCAAGGCGGACGATGCGTTCGGCCTCGGCGTCGTTATCCACCGTCGAGTCGAGCATCATCACACCCGACAACTGGAACGAATTATCCAAACGCGAGATGTTCCAGCGGTCGGTCTTATAAGCGATAGCCGAGACGTTCATACCGGCAATGTAGGCCGGTACGCCGTAGTGGCGGAACATCGGTTCGTAATCCTTGTAGTGGAGGATCGTGCGCAACGTACCATCCTCCTGCGCCTCATAACGCGGATAGAGGGGTAACGTACGCGCCTCGTCGGGATGAAATCGACGCCAGTCGGGATGCAACAGGACATGTTCCGAATCGCGGGCGATGCGACAACGCGAGGCATCCTGGTGGTAGAGCGAAAGGAAAGTGTGCTCGGCATCGGTCACCACCTCCAAAAAGGCATTACCGAAGAGCGCCTTATCGAAGGCCAGGCGATGGAGGATGCTACGCAGGGTTTCACCCTCGCCATTGACGCGATGGATCAAGGCATTGAGCACCTGCTCCTGCTCATCACACGTAAAACCTTTTCCGGCCACATAATCTGCCTTGTCGTTGATGATGCGTCGATGGGTTGTCGAGCGACGTGCCATCAAGGCCAGCGCATTGGGCAACAGGTTGTCGTCACCCCAGCGCCAAAAGCGATCGCTCTCCACACGCATCGCGCCCAACTGATAGGGATCGGTGTGGTTCGAGACAGCAATCGTGCGGGTTTTTATAGCGTTTTTTTCAGACATGGTAGAAAGTAGTTTTAGGATTTTTCAAGCGGTGGATTGCGGAGGTCTTGTCGCCTCCGCAATCCCTAAGACCGCTAATTACGATACGCGTAGGTCAGCTGCTCCTCGTCGAGGATCTCGCAACCGGCCATAAAGACGGCACGCTGGCGATTCTCCATCTCGTCGGGGTTGTACCACATACGCACCTCGTTGCCGGGCATATCGGCCGTATTGACCGCCATCACCAGGTTACGACGATCCGTGAGGAGGCAGAACGACTGGTGGAGCGACGTCTGCGGCAGGTAGGTGCTCAGACGTACATCGACCAGAGGAATGCCGTGATAGGCCAACGCGGGCTTACCATCCACGGTCGTGTGGAACGAACTCTCTACGCCCATCGAGTCGAGATACTTCTCGTAGAGGTAGTAGATATCCGAGGTACAGAAGATGGCCAGCTGACCCTCGGCACGCAGTGCCTGCAGGTGCTGATCCGAGATATTCCACAGACGATCGAAGAGGGCCACTACGGCTGCCGGATCCTCGATATCGGAGATGGCATAGGTCAGGTAGTTGACCGATTCATCCTCAACGGCCGCCTTGAGCGAGGTGAGGAAGCCGTTGAAGGTGTTGTAACCGCTCGCCTGCGACGTATCACCCAGCCACATCGTGATACGCAGGTTCTCGGCGATGCTCTGCTTGAAGAGCTCGGTTTCGGCCTGCTCGAGGACGGTTCCCGTCAGATCCTCCATGTTGATGTCCGATCGCGACGAGATCTGCTCATAGACGAGCGAGAAGTAGTCGGCTGCCGAGAAGCCCATCTCGGCCTTGACACGCTCCATCGGGATCTGCTTCTGGTACTTCTTGGCGGGGGCACCACCCGTCCAGCCGTTATCGGCAAACTTCTTCAAGGCCAAGCGGTTGCCATCCCACATCTGGACGATGGTCGGTACGGGCATGTTGTAGAGGACGCGCACACCCAGCTCCTGGGCGCCCTGGCCCGTCAAAATCGGGCGGAAAAAGATCTTCTCGACATCGTTACCGGTGTACTGCTTTGCGGATTCAAGATAATTCATGGTTTTGTAAAGTTTTAAGGTTAAAAAGATTGGTTATTTACGAAAAGCCTTCACGTCGTGTGCATAGGCTCGGTCGTTGGCGGTGGGCATCGTATCGCCCAGTGAGGGATCCTCGGTCGGGGCCACATCGGTAGCATGAACCCCCTTTTGGCCCTGCTGCATCAAGTTTACGGCACGTCGTTGCAACTCCTCCTCCGCGCGATCGAAGTGCAGGATGTTGCGATCCTCGGGCAGCGCTTCATGGGGGCGAATTCCGATGGCACGCGCCAAACGCTGCAGGCCGGCCGTCAGGTTTTGGGCAAACGAGGGGGTCTCGACCGCCTGACCGATGATGCGATCGGCCAAGCCTGCCTCTACCGCCTCCTCGGGTGAGAGCCAGCGGCCGTTGCCGCCATTTTCGGCCATCAGGGCCTCAAACTGCTCGCGGGGTTTGCCCGATCGATCGGCATAGAGCGATGCCAGGCGGTCATCGGTGGCCTGCAGCAGGGCGATCTGCGACTCCAACTCATCGGCGTTACCCTCCGTCGAACAGGTGGCACGGTGGATCAGGTAGAGGGCATTGGCCGAGAGCTCACGGCACCCCTCCGAAGCGGCTTGTGCGATGATCGTGGCAGCCGAGGCGGTATAGCCATAGCAGCGGGTGATGACACGGCCATCAAGTTGGCGCAGAGCATCGTGGATCAGCAGGGCATCGTTCACATCGCCACCTGTCGAGCGAATCGTCACGAGCACCTCTTTGGCCTCGATCGCTGCGATGCGCTGCACCGCCTCCCGAAAACGCTCATAGGTAGCCACGCGCGAATCGGGATCCTCGAACTGCCACTCCTCGGGAACACCGATCGTGCCCTCGATCTCGATGTGACAAAGATCGGCCTCGTTGTGGATTTGAATCTGGGTTTTGGTCATTTGATTAGAGATGTTTTAAGGGTTTGTAATAGATGTTACGCGCCTTCTCATACGAGCAACAGAAGCGGTCGGCGGCCCACGTAAAGGCATCGACACGGCGTGCGCCTTCCCGCACCGATCGTTCGATATCGCGGCGAATGGCCAACTCCTCACACGCCTTGAGGTCGATCAGCCCCAGCTGGAGCAGCTCCTCAAAGAGTTGCTTCGTGCAGGCCTTAGGCAGGTACGCCTCTACCTCGGTCTGCACCTCCCGTTCCAGGCGATGGCGACTCATCGGTCGATGCGTGTAAAGGTGCAACGAACTCCTCCTCGGTCGTAGGGTCCACGCTCGATCGAGCGTAAGATGCCACGGAACTCCCCGCACGCGTTTCGTAGGCGGAAGATCGAACGCAGCGTAGCCCCCTCCCCCTCCGGACGCAGGAGGGATTCAATTTCGGCAGGCGACAGCCACAGCGTCAGCTCCACCACGCCACCGTCGCTTGCACAGCGCAGGTCGTTGTCGTAGTAGCTGTGGAGCCCCTTGACCCCATCGCGATCCTCAAAGCAGAGCGTAAATCCACGATCGGTGGCCGTTGCAGGCAGGTGGAAGGCCACCAGCGGATAGGAAGCCTCGTGGCTCGGATAGCCCCACAACTCGCCCTCGGGTAGCGACGTCATGCCGCGATAGGAGACCAGGCGGGGTGAGAAGTTCGTGCCGTCATACGTTGCCGCATCCCGATCGCCCACCTGTAACAGGTGCGCCGAAGGGGCATTCCGATAGTGACCTACACTGCTTACCGAGGGGTGGAACAGGGGATTTCGTTTCACCTGCTCGCCTTGTAAAGCCGCCACGCTCTCGATTGCGTAGCTCCACGCGCCAAAGTGGGTATCCTCCGCTCGCTCGTAACGAGCCGCCGCCCCTTCGGCCACCCCGTAGCACCACGTCATCCGTTCATGCAGCGTGTGGGTCTGATCCTGCAACGTGATCGGAGCATCGAGCAAAACTTTATCACGCCAATCGATCACCGGACTCGTTCGATAGAGCACATCGGAGGGCTCCACACGCACCGTACGGCGCTCCTCATCGGTCACAAAACGCAGGTTGAAGAGGTGCGCCACCGCCTCGAGCAATTCGATCTGACGCACGGCATGTTGTGATACGGCAGCAAAATCCAACGTCGAACCATAACCGGGTGTCGCGCCAAAGAGCGGACGAATCGAGCAGGTGCGATCGAGCGTGAGGGTCATCCCCTCCTCGGCTCCGCCAAAGAAGATCGTGTCGAAGTACTTCGGCTGTTCGGGGGTCAGTACCTCGGCCGGAGCGTGCAGGCGCAACTCGACCGTCGTCGTCCCCATCTCCTCGATGTAGCCGTCATAGAGAGCCCAATCCGAGGCGCAATTCTCCCAGCCGGAGGTGGTTTTTCGTTGCAGCACGGGCGTGCTCAATGTGCCGCTTGCAGGGCTGGTCACCAGCGCCGAACGACCCGAAAAATTGGCCCACAACACATTGCTTACCCCATTCTGCGTCAATAGGATACGATACGAATCACCCGCCTCATGGTCAAAGACCACCACGCGATAGCTGTGGCCGTTCGAGAGCGCCTTACGGCGATCCTCGTAGCGATTCGTCAGCGTCGAACGAATCATCCCGCAGCCGGGCAGATAGAGGGTATCAAAACCCTTCAGTGTCGTACGCGATTCGATGCGGTGTTGGGTGACATACTTCAAGTAATACTCGAAACCGACACTCACCTCACTCAACGGGCGAAAGAGAATACGCCCCTCCTCCTGCGTAAAGCAGTGGCCAAAAGCATACAACTCCTGCAACACCTCGCCCGTCTCATCCACAGCCAGCGGTGAGGCGCTCTCCACCAGATTGCCCACCGTATGGGCCAACGCAGCCGGATCGGCATAGACACGTCCCATGTAGTCGGCCTCGGCCGTGACGGTGTGCAGACGGCGCGCCAAAAAGCCCATGCGGTTCATCGCTGCCGTCGTGTCGCGCGACGAGTAGGCGCCACTCATGTAGAGCTTGCGGAAAAACTCCGAGGCAAAGAAGCGGCTCTCGAGCGAGTAGCCCGCTTCGCGAAACAGTTGCTCAATGAGCGTTGCCAGGTGCAGGAAGGGGTGGTAGTCATCCACCGTCAGGAGGCGTTCGGCCGGTAGCAGGTCCGTGCCACTCATCTGCTGATCGTACGCATCGCGGTGCACGGGGAAGAACTTCACGGGTGACGAATCGGTCCAGCTCTCCAGAATCGTCTGCGGCGTGAGCGAGGCGGTGTAATCGATCTGCAACTCGTGCAACATGCGCTGGGCCGCTTGTGCTGCCCAGGCGGTACCACCTTCGCGCAAACGAATCGTATAGCCCGCCTCCGAAGCCTCCAGCAGCACCACCGAGCCCCGCATACAACAAGCGCCATCAGCCATCAGGCAAGCCGCATGCTCCTTCCGATTGAACGCGGCGATCGACTCCGGATCTCGACCAAACTCAAAGAGCCGATCATTCGTCACCGTCGGTGGCAGTTGGAGCTGCAACTCGCGCCCCGTGCGGTGGGCAGCGACATCGCCCAGCCGACTCAAATCGAGCTTCGGAAGTTGGATTTTCCCCTCGGGCAAATCACAACGAACGGCATCGATGATTAACTCCATAATTGCTTGTTTTTCTGCGTGGAACGAATCGTCAAAGTGAGCGAGGAGAGTAGGCCGTGGCGATGAATCTCAGCCTTTTCGGTCAGCACATCCACCCGCTCGTAACCCGACGCTTGCACCAACCATACCTGCTCGGCCTGCAGCAGCTCCTTCAAGCCGTTGAGCATCGCATCCGTCTCGAGAGCCGACTGCAGGACGAGGCGCTCCTCCGCCTCGCAGTGCCCGACACAATATCCCTCCTCACCGTAGCCACGCACCTTTTCAACGGCAAACTCTACGCGCTGAACTACGGGGAAGGCATAGTGTTCGATCGATCCGCGATGGCTGGCCCAAGCCAGGCGACAAGTCCCCTCGGCTGCGGGTAAAATCGTGTAGTTGATCGCACCGCACGCACCGGCATCCACCAACAGCTGGTCGGCATCGGGGAAATCGGCTGCCGCGAGGTGAAAGAGTGCCAACGTGTCGGCCGGAATCACGTGACTCAGCACGCGGGTCGAGCCATCACGGCCGGTCACGACGACACGCAACGGCTGTGGCGCATCGGCCAGGAAGGTCAGTTCATCCCATTCGTCGGGAGCCAGCAGGCGCTCCGTGGGGAGGGTCGTGAGGAGGGCTGTCGGCTGCTCCTCCACATCAGCCGGACGAAAAATCATCAGGGGCGAGGAGATCATTGCCGAGGTGCTGACCGCCTCAAGGCGGACCATCAATTGGCGATCGGCGGCCGAGGTCACGCCGGTCGAGCAATCAACCGACGGGGAGAAGCGAGCTACACGCCGCAGGTAGGGCGCGAGATCAAACGTCGGAGATGCATCTCCGACAAAACGTTTTACGCCGAGCAGGGTGTCGTCCGAGAGGAGGATACGTACCTCGACTTGGGGGTCGGCAACACCGCTCAAACTGCACCACAACGGCTGTCCGATGGGGGCATAGGAGGTGGGAAGGGTTGAGAAGGTCATCATAAAAAAGAGTTTATAAGGGGTAATTGGGCATACGTGCGGCCGTAGAGAGGCAGAAAAAATGGCCGACGGGCGTTGCCCGAAATGTGTGTCAATAAAATGACAAAAACGTGTCGATAACTTTTGAAAACGTCCCGTAGAAGATTCTTTATCAACCGCTTATAGATTGTTGATAAGTGCGGTTGCGGGCTTGTTAATTGTCGAATGACAGGGCAAATATACAACCGCGAATACCCCCTTGTCAAGAGTTTTTATCACTTTTTCCAAATTTTATGGAAAAATATTCCGATTTTTGTGTACTTTTGCACTATAAACCAAATTCTGTTTCAACTTATATGGATGATGGCTCTTGTTACACGGATAGTTGCAGCATTGCATTCGATCGCAATGCCGAGCCACTGTGGTGTTAAGCACGGGATTCTGCCTCGTGCCGAGCTTTCATTGTCGTTGTTGAAACTTCTTGCACGCCGCCTTTCGCAGGTGGCCATCGAATCATCCGATAAATTTTGTTGGGATGCAGGATTGAAGATCGCTCCTGTTCCCAATCCCGGCTGAAGAGGTTAGCGGATCCCGCTCGGTGGGGTTCGTCATCACAGGATGTGAATAAACCAAAGCACAGCAATGAAAAAAGCGAACCTTTGTCATGATTACCATCTACCTCAAGCAATACAACAAGATTATCCGCAACGCCGATACCCGCCTCTTCGATGAGTTGGGTTACGACGATATTCTCTGGATCGACATGATGGAGCCTACGATCAAGGAGCAGCGCGCCGTCGAGAACTTCATCGAGATCAACCTCCAATCACGCCAACAGGTCGAGGAGATCGAGTCGACGTCGAAGTACTCCGAGAATGAAAATGCCATCATCTCGAACTCGAACTTCTTCATCCCCACGGGAGATTCATTCCTGATCGAGCCCGTCTCGTTCATCATCTCGAACGAGGGTGTGCTCGTGTCGGTGCGTAATGCCGAGTCGCGCACCTTCCGCGAGACGGAGAAGCGTCTGCAGATGAACTACCGCAACTACGCCACCGGCTACCACCTCTTCATCTCGCTCCTGGAGGTTCGTATCGACTTCGATGCCGACCTCGTGGAGTTGGTCGCCAAGCAGGTTGCCACCCTTTCGAAGGATATCACGTCGGAGGACTCGATCGACAAGGAGATCCTGCACCGCATCAGCGCCCTGCAGGAGAGCACGATGTCACTCCGCGAGAACATCTTCGACCGCCAGCGTGTCCTCTCGGGCATCTTGCGTTCGGAGCGCTTCCCGCACGATATCTACCCCCGTCTGCAGCTGATGATCAAGGACGTAAACTCACTGATCAGCCATGCCGACTTCTCGACCCAGCGTCTGGACTACATCCAGGATGCCGCCCTGGGTTTGATCAACATCGAGCAGAACGAGATCGTGAAGATCTTCTCGGTGGTAACGGTGATCTTCATGCCTGCTACGCTCATCGCCTCAATGTACGGTATGAACTTCAAGGTAATGCCCGAGCTCGATTGGCAACTCACCCTCGCCAACGGCTGGGTGGTTCCGCTCGGCTACCTCTTCGCCATCGGACTGATGATCCTCTGTTCGGGACTCACACTCTGGTATTTCCGATACAAGAAGTGGTTGTAACCCACACAATAAAAGCCGCCCGATTAAGGCGGCTTTTATTGTATCAATTGAGAACGCTTCGACTACTTCATCCCCACCGTTTCGGCCGACTTGGTACGCACCACAATCGCGCCATTACCACCTCTTACGCCATACATCGCGGCATCTTTCATCACGATCACGTAAGCTACTTGATTGAGCTGAATATGGTCGATTGACTTCACCTCCACCTCATCGACAATGAAGAGCGGAGCGCTGTTCTCGTGGTAGGCTGCACCGCGGATGGCGACATGCATCGTACCCGTCTCGAAGTCCTCCGTCACGGTCAAACCGGGAATCATACCCGACAGAGCCGACAAAATATCCGTACAACCCGTTGCCATCAGCTCGGCGCCCGTAATGCGGCTGTTGTAGCCAACATACTCGCGCTGGCCGACATAGCCCATACCGTAGTCGAGCAACGACTGCGACTCCTCGCTCTCGAACTTATCAACATCATAAATGCGAATCTTCATACTCCGCTTCCCGTTCACCGGAATCAGGTAATTGACCTTCTCGTAGCGGATATGCAGCGTATCGGTCGGTTGCACATTCGTCAAACCGAAACGCCCCTTGCGATCGGTTTGGGTATATTTCTCCGGATCAGATACATAGATTCTCACGTTACGGGCCGGCTTCCCGTCGCCACCAAGCAGCAAACCATTAAAAGGCACCGGCTCCTGCGCCGTAGCCGAAAGCGCCACCAGGGCGAACGCAAAAATCCCAAAAAGTCGTTTCATAGCACATCGAATTTGGAGCGAAGTTACAAAATAAACACAAGAATACAAATTTTTACGGCTTGCACCGTCGCGCCAAACGCCCCACCCGGGCAAGAATAGCCCCCGAAAACGAGGGTCGAAATGGAGTCAAAATCGGGTCAAAAGTTCCTCGCACGCACCCGTACGTACCCGCTCGCGCAATATTTCTCCCCAATTTCTATACGCTTATCAAGGATTTTCGCTATCTTTGCAAGATAGATTGGAGTAGTATGCTCGAAAAGTTAGCCAAACAAACCGCCATCTACGGCGTCAGTACGATCCTCGTGCGATTCTTAAGCTACCTGCTCACGCCCTTTTACACGCGCGTGTTCGGGCAGGAGGCTTATGGCGTCGTGACGGATATCTATGCCTTGATTCCGCTGGCACTCACGCTGCTGACGATGGGCATGGAGTCGAGCTACTTCCGCTTTGCCGCCAAGGCCGAGGCCGAAGGAGGTGACGTGAAGCAGGCCAAAGCGCGCCTCTTCTCCACCACCTGGGGCATCACGACCTACGCTGCGCTCCTCTTTGTCGTGGCCGTGGGTCTATGGCGCGAACCGATCGCCCGCCTCATGGGTGAGGTCTATACGCTGCACCCGCAATACATTTCGTGGGTCGCCTGGATCATCGTGCTGGATGTCTCGATGGCCATTCCCTTCGCACGCTTACGTGAGCAGGGCCGCTCGATGACCTTCGTAGGGCTGAAACTCTTCGGCGTCGTGATCAACGTCGCGTTGGCCTTTACGTTCGGTGCGATGGGACTCTTCGCCACCGAGTTTGGCGTGGGATGGGTCTTTGTGGCCAACCTCGCAGCCAGCGCATTGACCTGGCTGGCATTGCTGCCCATCACCCGCTGCCTGTCGTGGCGCATCGATGGACGTTTGTTGCGTACCATTTTGGCCTACTCGCTGCCGCTCCTGCTGGGTGGCGTTGCCGGTACAGCCAACGAGTTTTTGGATCGCCAGCTCATCAAATACCTCGTTCCCGAGGGGGCGATGGCCGAGCTGGGCATCTATGGCGCCATCACGAAGATTGCTGTCGTGATGATGCTCTTCTACCAGATGTACCGCCTGGCAGCCGAGCCCTTCTTCCTCTCGAATTTCAAGAAGGAGGAGTTCAAGGAGATGAATGCGGCGGCCATGAAGTACTACCTGATGGCCTCGATGGTGATCTTCCTCGCCATTGCCCTCTTCCGCGATCTCTTTGCGTTAATCGTGGGACGGGACTTCCGCGAGGGTATCCATATCCTGCCCGTGGTGCTGATGAGCAACGTGCTGGCCGGCGTATGGCTCAACCTCTCGTTCTGGTATAAGCGCGAGGAGCGCACTTCGCTGGCCATTGTGGTCACGGTGGCGGGATTGTTGGTCACCTTGCCGGCCGGTTTTGCCCTGATTCCCACATGGGGGTACTACGGGGCGGCCTGGATGCGTTTGATGAGTGAAATGACGATGGTGCTCGTGAGCCTCTACCTCACCCGCCGCTTCTATCCGACCCCCTACCCGTGGGCAAGGATCATGGAGTATGTCGGGGTGGCATTGCTGATCTTCCTCGGTGCCGAGTGGGTCGGTGCGCAGTGTGAGACGCAACCGCTCGTACGCTATGGCCTCAACACGGCCCTCTTTGCGGGCTACCTCGCCTACCTCGTTCGGCGCGACAAGATTGATTTGAAAGGGATGGTCAAAGCCGTCTTGAAACAAAAATAGAGCAAGCAAATGCAGTTTAAGGATATCATAGGACAGGAGGAGTTGAAACAACACTTGGTGCGCTCGGTGGATCAGGGTCGCATCAGCCATGCCCAGCTCTTTACCGGCACCGCCGGCCAGGGAGCTTTGGCGTTGGCCGTAGCCTACATCCAATACCTCTGTTGTCGCAACCGCCACGACGGCGATTCGTGTGGCGAGTGCCCCGACTGCCGTCAAATTGCCGCCCTGGCCCACCCCGACCTGCACCTGGTCTTTCCGGTCAATAAGCAGGGTAAGAAGTCGGGCGAGGCGATGCTCTCGGACGAATTTTTGCCTCTTTTCCGCTCGCTTTTCGAGGAGAAGAAGGGTTATTTCTCGCCCCAGGAGTGGTACGAGCGCTTGGACCTGGGCAAGACGCTCAAGGGCATGATCTCGGCCCGCGAGGCGGACGAGATGATCCGCAAGCTCTCCTTCAAGAGTTTCGAGGCCGACTACAAGGCAATGCTGATCTGGTTGCCCGAGACGATGAACGAGGAGGCGGCCAACAAGATCCTCAAGATCCTCGAGGAGCCGTGGGAGAAGACCCTCTTCTTCCTCATTTCGGAGCAGCCCACCCGCCTCTTGCCGACGATCATTTCGCGTACGCAGGAGGTCTCGGTCGGTCGCATCGAGAAGGAGGTGCTGGAAGCGTTGGCTGCACGCCACGGGGTCAGCGATCCGCTCCAAGCCCGCAACATGGCCCGTTTGGCCAATGGCGATGTGCTGGAGTTGGGTCACCTACTGACCGGCGAAAGCGACCAGCAGCGCAAGGAGAACTTCGACCTCTTCTGCGCCCTGATGCGCCTGAGCTACAACGACAAGCACCTGGAGCTGATCACCTGGGCCGAGGAGGTGGCCTCGCTACCCCGCGAACAACAACGTGGCCTGCTGCGCGATGCTGCACGCCTGTTGCGCGAGAGCTTCATGCTCCACGCCGGCATGAGCGACATCTCCTACTTGTGGGGGGAGGAACTCAGTTTTTGCTCGAAATTTGCCCCCTTTGTCGGGGTTGAGAATATCGAACCGCTGGTTGCCCAGATCGAGACGGCACAAGCCCAGATCAACCAAAACGGCAACTCGACCATTGTATTTACCCATTTTGCTCTGGCGGTGAGCAAGATGATCAAACATTTGTAAAATTTAGACGACCATGGCACGTGTAGCTCTTCTGATGGGAGGCAACGAGGGGGATATGAAACGCACCCTGCAGACAGCCCAACGCTTGATCAACGAGCGCGTGGGAGCCGTCATGCGTTGCTCACATCGTTATCAAACCGAGGCTTGGGGCTTTAAGTCCACCCAGCCCTTTACGAACCAGGCACTGGAGATTTCGACCGACCTGCAACCGCTCGCGGTGCTGGACGCCATCCAGCAGATCGAGGTAGAATTGGGCCGCAACCGCGCGGCCGAGCAGATCGAGAAGGCCGCTACGGGAGCACGCTACTCGTCGCGCCCGATCGACATCGACATCATCTTCTACGGCTCGGAGTCGATCGACGAGGAGCGACTTCAGGTGCCCCATCCGCTACTCGCCGAACGCGAGTTTGCCCTGCAACCACTGGCCGAGATCATGCGTTCGTTCCGCCACCCTGCGTTGGGTAAGAGCGTGGGCGAAATGCTCGAGGAGGTACGTATAACGACGGTCGAACAAGCCTAAAAAATGCCGATGAAAAGATATCTCTATATCCTGCTCCTCGCGGCCTTGTGCCTAAGCAGCTGCTTCAAGGATGTGGCCGAGGAGACGTTGTATGTAATCAAACCCCTGGTCCAGACCACCTCGGGCGGCCTGAATGAGCCGCTGGGTGGTGTGGCAGCCTTTGCTTTCCCGGCCGATACGACCGAGTGGACCGTCGCCTCCTACGACGAGGCGTTGCAAGGCGTCATCACCTCGAAGAGTAACCCCTCGGAGAAGATGTCTACGCCGATTGCCGAGGCCCTGCCCCACGACGAAGAGGGAATGACCGACCGCATCAGCCTCTCACTGCCGCCCCAAAGCCTGATGGTGCTCGTAGTCGATACGGCCAACCGCCTCTACGCCTACACGCAGGTCGAGATGCAGGAGAACATCGGTTCGCTCTACGTGACGCTGATCTTCAAGACGTGGAAAAACAGCCCTGCATGGAAGGAGGGCTGGAGCTTTTATGACCCCTTCTACGCGCCGACCGTCACGGTGGAGAGCTTCGTCAAAGTGGCTGCACAAAATGAGCCGAACGAAGCCGAGACCACGATCCAAAATGTCAAGGTGATGGCCTTTGCTGCCGATACCACCGAGTGGCGCATCGCCTCCTACGACGACGCGATTGGCGGTGTGCTGACCTCGAAGAGCGATCCGCTCGTCACCCGCTCGAACCCCGAATTCAACGGATACGAGACCAACGACAAGGGTACCTTCCGCATGAACATCAGTGCTTCGCCGCTGATGGTGGTGGTCGTAGATCGCACCCACCGCCTCTACGCCTACTCAAAGCAGGAGGTGGATCTCGCCACGGCTTCGTCGCCCACCTTCTCCGTTCTGTTCCGCCTCTGGCGCATGACCTGGATCACCGAAGAGGATGGCTGGCGCATTGTCAACCCCGAATTTGAACCTACCGCAGAGGAGCAATCCCCTGCCGAAAAATAGACCGAATGAATCGCTTAAAATCACCCATCACGTTGCTGCGCACGGCGGTTGCGATGCTCTTCGCCACAGCCTTCCTGTGTCGATGTGCCACGATCGGTTCGCCCACGGGCGGCCCGAAGGACTCGTTGCCGCCGGTCATCGTGAACCTCACACCCGATAACTTCTCGACCAATCGTTCGCTCACCGAACATGAGCCGATCATCATCGAGTTCGACGAGTTTGTCCAGATCAAGGATCAGCAAAAGGAGTTTTTCACCTCCCCCGCGATGAAGAAAAAGCCCCTGATTACGCTCAAGGGTAAAGGGATCATCGTGCAGCTCCGCGACACGCTGGAGCCCAATACAACCTACGCACTCAATTTCGGCGGAGCGATTCGTGACAACAACGAGGGCAACCCGCTCAACGCCATGCGTTACGTCTTCTCGACCGGCTCGGAGGTCGACTCCATGATCGTTTCGGGCTACACGGCCGACAGCTACAAGGCCGACTCGGTCTCGAAGAGTTTTATCTGGTTCTTTGCCGTTGATTCGGTGGAGCAGGTGATTACCCACGACTCTACGATCTTCAAATACAAGCCCGACGTGATCGCTCGTGCCGAGAACAACGGTATCTTCATCGCCCAAAACCTCAAGCCGATCCCCTATCGCGTCTATGCCGTGCAGGACAAGAACGATAACCAAAGTTATGAGCCCGAGACGGATCAGATCGGTTTCCTGGAGGAGCCGATCAACCCGGCCGAGCAGCCCGATTTCGCCATCTGGTACGACTCGTTGCGCCGTTATCCCTCGGCCGAGCCGCAGCTCTACTTCCGCATGTTCACCGACCGCGCCTTCCGCCGCCAGGTGATGCAGGAGGCCAAACGTACGCTGCAACACAAGGCCGAACTCCTCTTTGCCGCTGCCCGTCCCGAGATTCTCTCGATTCGTCTCGACAGCATTCCTTCGGACAGCCTGATTCTGGAGCCGGTAACCCACGGTCGTGATACCTTGAACCTTTGGTTCAACATGGCTGCTGCATCGCTCCCCGACACCATCCGCGGTGAGCTGGTTTACCTAAAGCACGACACGGCCAACATCCTGCGTCCCGATACGCAGCGATTGACCCTGAGTTGGCGTAAAGTGGAGTCGAAGGAGGAGGAGCGTGAGCGCGAACGCCTCGAGCGTGAACGCAAAAAGGCCGAAGAGAATGGCGAGGAGTGGGTCGAGCCCGAGAAGCCCAACCCCTTCAAGCACAACCTCCCCACATCGGGCGAGATCAACCCCGAGCAACATCTATGGGTCGATTTCGACTATCCGCTGACGCAGATCGACTCTTCGCGCATCCTCCTCACCCGCACGTTGGAAGATGGCACGATCGAGGATCGCAAGGTTCACTTCGTACGCGACACATTCGGTCTGCGTCGCTATCAGGTGCGCAGCGATTGGGAGTTGGGTGGCAACTATACGCTTACGATCCCCGAGGGGGCAATTCGCAACATCGCCGGCGAGAGTAACGACTCTTTGGTAGCAAAATATACGGTACTTGACCCCGAAAAATTCGCGACACTGCTCATCACGGTCAAGAGTTCCGACCCCAACACCTCCTACATCATCCAACAACTCGACGCGAGCGGTAAGATGCAGCAGGAGAAACGCAATGTCAAGTCGGGCGTTGTGCGCTTGAACTATGTCTCGGTGGGCGATATCCAGATTCGCGTGATGGAGGACAAAAACAGCAACGGCAAGTGGGACACGGGTAACGTGGTTGAGCGCCGCCAGCCCGAGCGCACGGAGCTCTACACCGATGCCAAGGGTGAAACACTCTTCGCTACGAAAGCGAACTGGGAGATCGAGCTGACGATCGACATGGACGAACTCTTTGCCCCGATGAGCATGCAGGAGTTGCAGCAGATGCTCGACGAGCGCGAGATGCACCGCCTGGAGCGCGAGTTTGAGAAATACATCAAGGAGGGACCCAAGAATAAAGAACAGAACCAAGGCGGCGGCTTCGGTGGCGGTATAGGCGGCTTTGGTGGTATGAGCAGTACGATGAACTCGACCGGCGGCATGTTCAACCGATAAAACAACGTATGAGAAAACAACTTCTATATTTCACACTTTGCCTGGTCGTAGGCCTCTGTGCATACTGCACACCGGCCTCGGCCCAGCACACCTTCGGTATCTATGGGGGTGGCGGTACGGCTTCGGGCCGTTTCGAGCCGACCCAGGAGGGACGACCGATTTGGGGTACGCTCACCTTTGGTGCCTCATGGCGCTACTACTCCCCGCAACGTGTTGTGGGCGGTGTTGGTGCCGATTTGGAGTTTATCGAACGTGGTTTCAAGATCGCAACCAACACCTCGCGCGTCGATGATCCGAAAGATTATCTCTACTACACGCGCCGTGTCAATTCGATCATGTTGCCCATCATTTGGCAACCCCACGCCTACCTCTTCAACCACCGTCTGCGTGTCTATGGCGAGGCAGGTGTCACCTTCTCCTACAACCTCTCGTCGGACTACGAAATCGAGAAGATGCAGGGCGATGAGAAGATTGTCGAGGGGGGCGATTATCACTTCTCGACCGTCCGCGACAACCGCTGGGGCTATGGCCTTTGCGGTGGCGGTGGCATTGCAGTGCTGATCCACCGCTTCGAACTCAATGCCCGTGCCCGCTACTACTTCGGCTACTCTGACATCCTGAAGAACCGCAACAAACACTACGACACAGTCGAGAACTTTATCTTAACCCCCTTGCGTTCACCGCTCGATAACATTACTATCACGATCGGCCTCACCTACCGCTTCAACAAGGATGGTTTCGAGAGTTGGAAGCCGCGCCGCAAGCGCGAAAAGAACCGCGAGGTATTTGAATATGCACAATAAAAACCGATGAACAATATGGAAACAACACGCCAACAAAAGGTCGCTAAACAGATCCAGAAAGACATTGCCGACATCTTCCAAAAAGAGGGCGCACACCTCGTACGCGGACTGCTTGTAACGGTTACGACGGTACACGTATCGCCCGATTTCGGATACGCCAAGATCTACGTCAGCGTCTTCCCCTTCAACAAGCATCCCGAGTTGTTGAAGACCCTCGAGGAGAACAATTGGTTTATCCGCCGCCAGCTCGGTCAGCGCATCCGCAACCAATTCAAGATCGTTCCCGAGTTGCAGTTCTTCCTCGACGACTCGCTCGAGTACATCGAGAACATCGAAGAGGCGCTGAATCGTTAACACGCACCTGAATTGCCATGCTCGCATCGCTCTTTGCACGGAGGTATCTCTTCTCGGCTAAATCTCGCTCGGTGATCAACCTGATTGCCGCGCTGAGTGTCGTGGCCGTGGCGATACCGGTCGCAGCGATGATCATCCTGCTCTCGGTCACCAACGGCTTCGAGCAGTTGATCCATCGCTCCTACGCCGTGTTCGATGCCGAGCTTCAGGTAGTTCCTCAGCGTGGCCACACCTTCCCGATCGCACAACTCGACACCGCTTCGCTTGGACAGATCGAAGGGTTGGAGAGTTGGTCGCTGATCCTTGAAGAGAAGGCTTTGATCGAGGCCAACGGCCACCAAAGCACCATTACGCTCCGCGGTGCGGATGATCGCTACCCCACCGTTCTCCCGATCAACGAAGCGGTCAACGTGGGGGACAGCAACTACCGATTGGGCGAGCTGAATCGCCTTCTCCTCGGCCATGCAACGGCCTACGAGTTGGGCTTTCGTCAACTCTTCGGGGCACAGGTAAACCTCTATGTCATCCGACGCGGATCCTTCTCCTCGCTCGTTCCTTTTGCCAACTACACTACGCGCCAAAACATCCCCGTGGTGGGCCTCTTTAACGTCGATTACACGGCCGAAAAGGAGTACGTCATCGCCCCGCTACAACTCGCTCAAACGCTTTGCGAACGCGAGGGGGAGGCCTCGACACTGCTCATTCGCACCCAACACCCCGAACAAGTACGACGCGCCCTGACACCCCTCCTGGGTAAAGATTTCAAGGTCGTGGACCGCGAGTCGTTGCGCGCCTCGTTCTACCGCCTTGTCCGGCTGGAGAAGTGGAGTATCTTCTTCATTGCACTGATGGTACTGCTCATCGCTTCTTTCTCGGTCATCGGAGCCCTGTCGATGCTGATTCTCGAGAAACGTGACGAGCGCAAAACGCTCCACGCCTTGGGCGCCACCGATCGCTTCATCCGCTCGATCTTCCGTCGCGAAGGCTACCTGATCTGCGCGCTGGGCGGAGGTATCGGATTGGTACTCGGTGTTGTGCTCTGCCTGGCACAGCAACACTTCGGCCTGATCCGCCTTCCGGTCGAGACCTTCCTGACGAATATCTATCCCGTAGCCCTTAACCTGCGTGATGTGCTGCTGGTTCTCCTTTCCACGGCCGTAATCGGATGGGCACTCTCCGCCCTTACGGTCCACAACATGATTCAAAAAAAGCCTACCCCATGAAACGTATCATAACCCTGCTTGTGGTGGCCTTAATGGCCCTGACGACCGCCTGCTCGCGTCGTACGATCATCCCCGACGAGGAGTTGGCGATGATCTTTCGCGATGCTTTCCTCACCAATGCCTATTTCGAGCATAAGCAGCTGTCGGCCGATTCGCTCAACCTCTACGCCCCGATCTTCGAGCGCTACGGCTATACGACCGAGGATGTGCAGCTCACGATCGGTAACTTCTCGCGCCGCAAGAGTGCCCGCCTGGGTGATGTCGTGGAACGTGCCATTGTGTTGCTCGAGGAGGAGGGTCTGCGCTACGACCAGCAGGTCGTTGTGCTCGATACGATTCGGGAGGTTGCCCTGCGTCGGGCTACGTGCGTGGTGCTCGAGGATTCGTTGATTCGGGTACAATCGCTCCGCGATACATCGCGACTGCACTTTACGCTACCCGTCGAGGAGGGTGAATACACCGTTTCGTTCCGTACGACGGTCGATTCGCTCGATAAGAACGACCGCCTGCAGCGTCGTACCTGGTTGCAGCACAAGGATGGCTCGAAACACTCGTTGCAGATCATGACTCTGCCGCGCAAACGCGAGGATAAACACTCGCGCATCTATCGTGCCGACTCGCTCACCGATTCGCTGCACCTGCGACTGATTCACTTCCCCGATAAGCCCAAACGCCCCGACGTGACGGTGCGCGATCTGAAGATCACCTACAAACCCAACGAGCGTGAGGCGATCGAACAACTCTACCGACAACAACTCGGCATCCGCATCTTTGCCGATGAGTTTTTCCGTGCCGCTCTCCAAAACGAGCAAACCATTGAGAAGGATAGCATCCAATAAACTCCTCACACGTGAGGGAATCACGCTGCACCCGCTCGTCGAGTTGGACGATCGGGGCGAGGTGGTGCGGATCATCACCTGCACAGAACCCGACTGCGAGCCCTATACCGAATTTTATGCCGGACTGTTGGTGATCGGCCTGACGGAAGCGGCCATCGAACAACTACAAAAAAGCCGGGAGCCCCTGACGGAGAGGCTCCCGACCATCTTGACCGATCAACCCCTATTACACCTGGTGTCGGGACTCAATTACTCAACCCTCTGCCCCACACCTGATCTTCGGATTCAACGGATTCGCTAAAAAATCTCTACATCACCCTTTTCAGCCACAGGCGCGCCATGCGGTGATGTCCTGCGGGCGTGGGATGAATCCCGTCCCAAACCCAGTATTCGGGCGCTACACGCTTTTGCCCCTCCAGACGGGCAAACAACGCATGAAAATCGACCAACTCCGCCCCAAACTCCTTCGCCAAACGGCGCACTGCCTCGGCACATGCCGCCACGGCATCTGCTCGCTCGGCATAATTCTCCGTACGCGCCAATCGCCCTGCCTGCATCAAAAAGGGAGTACAAAGTACCAACCGCACCTCGGGAAAAGCCTCGCGCGTGCGCACTAAGTAATTACGGTAGCGCACCTCCCACGCGGTAACGTCAAAGCCACCCTTTCTGAGCGCGCGATCTACATCATTCGTGCCGATCAGGATCGACATCAGATCGGGCCGCAACGCCTCAACATCGCGTTCCCAACGCTCCTCCAACTCCTGAAGCGTGTAACCGCTGATGCCGCGATTCGAACAGCGATATGCCTGCTCGGGATAACGACTCTGCAGCTCGGCAGCACAGAGGAACATATAACTATGCCCGTAGAGGTGATTCTGATCCTTCAGGTTGCGCTCTTCGGTTGGTGCCATCGAACCGCCACTGCGCCCCCAACCTCCATCGGTAATCGAGTCGCCGATCCACACCCAATGTGCCCCTTGCGCCGTAACTGCCAGGGGAAAGAGCAGGCATAAAAGCAGAATCAGTCGTCGCATCTTACTGTTGATCTTTTGCGTTCATGCGATCCATCACCACGGCCAGCAGAATCACCAACCCCTTGATCACCTGCTGCCAGAAGGGCGATACGTTCAGGAGCACCAAACCGTTGTTCAGCACACCGATAATCAGCGCACCGACCACCGTACCCCACACCGAACCTTTACCGCCGTTGAGCGACGTACCACCAATCACCACAGCGGCGATCGAGTCCAACTCGTAGCCCGTTCCGGCATTGGGTTGCGCCGAGTCGAGACGGGCCGTCACGATCAGTGCCGCCACAGCCGAAAGTACACCGGCTACCGTATAGACAAAGCACTTGACGCGCTTGACATCAATACCCGAAAGACGCGTAGCGCGCTCATTGCCACCAATGGCGTAGATATAGCGTCCCCAGGGACTCTTGCGCATAAAGAGGGCAAAGAGCACCACCACCAATGCCGCCACCAAGACCGGCATCGGAACCCCGCAGAACCACCCTGTACCGAGGTATTCGAAGCTCTCGCCAAGTCCCGTGATCGGGTGGCCGTTTGTGTAGAGCATCGTCAGTCCGCGTGCAATGGTGAGCATGCCGAGCGTTGCGATGAAGGGGGGCACTTTGAAGCGAGTGACCATCTGGCCGTTGAACCAACCCAGCGCACCACCGATCACCAGCGCCACGACCACCACACCAAAGAAGGTAAACCCGATGTGGAGATTCGCCCCCTCGATCGAGATACCCGATTTGATCAATCCGGCTGCCACAGCACCACTCAGGGCGAGGATCGAACCCACCGACAGGTCAATGCCACCCGTAAGGATGACGAGTGTCATGCCGACCGAGATGCAGAGGTTCACCGACACCTGACGCATCACGTTGAAGAGGTTATCGGCCGTAGCGAAGCTCTCCGATGCAAAGGCCAGCGCCACCGACATTACGACCAGGGCGATGAGTGGACGCAGAATCGAGCTATCGATACGCAAGAATTGTTTGGAAATCATACTCTTATAAGGTTAAGCAGTTGGTAGAGAGGCCTTCAGAAGTGCCTCCTCGCTAAATTCGTTTCTCTTGAAACAGCCCGTCAATTGTCCTGCCGAGAGGGTCAGGATGCGATCCGACAAGGCCATGATCTCGGGCATTTCCGAGGAGACCACCACCACGGCGCGCCCCTCGGCGGCGAGGCGGTCGATGAGCTTGTAAATCTCGTTCTTGGCGTTGATGTCGATGCCGCGTGTCGGCTCATCGAGTAGCAGCACCTCGGGGGCCGTGCGCAGCATCTTGGCCAGGACGACCTTTTGTTGGTTGCCGCCACTCAGCTCGCCCGTCAGTTGATCCACCGAGTGCGATTTGATCGAGAGCTCCTCGCGGTAATGCTCCGCCTCCTGCACCTCGCGTTTGCGATCAATTCCACGCCAGGTAGCCAGGTCGGCCAGCGAAGCCAGGGTCGTATTGCGAGCAATATCCATCCCCAGGACCAGACCGTCCCGTTTGCGATCTTCGGGGATCAGCGCAATGCCCATATCCATCGCCTCGCGTGGTGTTTGGGGCATCCGTTCCGCGCCCGCCATGCGCAACGTACCGCGCACCTCGGCACCATGCAGGCCAAAGATCGCCTCCAGAATCTCCGTGCGACCGGCCCCCATCAAGCCATAGATGCCCAGCACCTCGCCCCGATGCACCGCAAAAGAGATATTTTCCAATTTCAGCGTACGGTTCTCCAATTTCTTCTCCAGCGACAGGCCACACACCTCCAACGCAACCTCCCCCTTCGGGTGGTCGCCCTTGACAAAGAGGTCGCGCCGCTCACGTCCCACCATGAGGCGGATAATCTCCTCGGTGGAGGTCTGCTGCACGCGGTGTTCGGCAATCAAACGCCCGTCGCGGAGGACGGTCACATAGTCGGCCAGACGGCTCAATTCATCCATCTTGTGGGTGATGTAGACGATCCCCACGCCGTCGCGCTTGAGCTTCTCGATAAGGCCAAAGAGGGTCTCGGTCTGCACCTCGGAGAGCGACGAGGTCGGCTCGTCGAAGATCAGAACCCGTGCCCCGAGCGAGAGCGCCTTGGCAATCTCGATGAGCTGCTGATCGCCCACCTTCAGGTCGCTGACCGTTGTGTGGCTGTCGTGCGTAAATCCCACGCGCAGAAGCCATTCCTGCGCCTCGCTGTGCATCCGATTGTAGTCGATCATGCCCCACCGATTGAGTGGCTCACGCCCCAGGAAGATATTCTCGGCCACGTTGAGTTGCGGCACGAGGTTCAACTCCTGGTGCACCATCGTCACCCCGGCAGCCTGTGCCTCGGCCGTTGTGCGGAAGTGGATCGGTCGACCCTCCAGATAGAGCTCCCCTTCGTAGTCGGCGTAGACGCCCGAGAGGATATTCATCAGGGTCGATTTTCCCGCGCCATTCTCCCCCACCAGCGCATTGACACGACCGGCATAGACCTTGAGATCGACCCCGTCGAGGGCCAACACACCGGGCCAGCGCTTTGTCACGCCTCGTGCCTCCAATAAGATAGGATCAGTCGTTGCCATCACTCGGTTGCTTGAATCAATAACGGAATCAGCTCAAATACCTCGTCCGCAGGCCCCTTCGGCGTAAGGTCAAGCGCTCCGACCACGCGCAGACGACTACCCACGCGCAGTAGCGCCTCGGCAGGTGCAACGATGCACTCCACGACGCGGTCATTAAGCTCCGAAGCGATGCTGTTGAAGTCCATCGTGTTTTCGTAGTCGTCGATCGAGAAGGCTCCGGTTGCCTCGCGCACCGTGTTGCCGAAGATATAGGCTGTGCGCATCTGGAAGGCAGCACCCGCCTCGGTGCGGAGCGTGGTGAGCTCTTCGCCCACCTCCGCGACCGTGAACTCACCTCCTAAGAGTAGCGAGTAGGGCGCCCCGATGCCCAGCGTGAGGCCATAGCGATCAATCAGCAGTTGGCGATTATTTTTTAGTTCTTGGCGAAAGAGGTCGGCATTCACCACCCGATCCCCCATCAACAACGCAGGTAGCTCCTCGGTCCAGAAATGCTCAACCTGTTCCGTGGGGTCAAACTCGGCCGACGTGCGCTCGTCGAGGCGCTCTACCTTGAGCGAGAGGGCCAGGATAACCACCACGGCCACGCACCATACGATCGCTTTGATTGCTCTTTTCATGTTGGTCCGTTTGAAGGGTTTTCTATTCGTTGAATTGATCGACATTCGCGCGCGTTACGGCCTGCACGGCAATGGGAATCTTCTTCGGGAAGTTGTGATCACCCGTGAGGTAGCGGTGGGCGAACTCGGCCGCCGTGCGAGCCATCAAGACGGGCGACTGCATGCCCGTAGCGATGATTTTACCCTCGCGGATGGCGTTGAGCACATCGCGCTCGCCATCGAATCCGAAGATCTTGATCTCATCGGCCTTACCTGCAGCCAAAATGGCCTGATAGGCGCCCATGGCCATCGCATCGTTGCCGCAGAAGACACCCACCAGGTCGCCATGCGCCTGGAGAATCGACTCCATGACCATCATCGCCGTATTGCGATCAAAATCGGCACTCTGCTGTGCCACCATCTTGAGACCGGGAAAGCGATCCACCACCGTGTGGAAACCGCGCGAACGATTCCAGGTGTTGTTGTCGCCTACCAAGCCCAACAGCTCGGCATACTTACCCTCGCGCCCCACCGTGCGGACGAACTCCTTACCGATCGCTACACAACCCGAGTAATTGTCCGAGAGAATTTGGCAGGTGGCCACATCGCGGGCATTGATCTCGCGGTCCATGCAGAATACGGGAATCTCGGCCTCCTTCGCGCGCTTCACGTTGACCACCGAGCCATCAGCATCGGTCGGATTGAAGAGGATCGCTCCATACCCTGCGGCGATGATGTTGTCGAAGTGCTCGGTCTCCTTCGAGGAGTTGTTCTGCGAGTCGAAGATCACCGCCTCGTAACCCAGCTCCTCGGCGCGCGCTTTGGCCGACTCGGCCAGCAGCACAAACCAAGGATTATTCAAAGTCGAAATGACCACCGCCATCCGTTTCGAATCGGTAGCCTTGGACCGCTCGGCACACCCTGCCGAGGACAACACGGCAGCGGCAAGCATCAGCCACAAAATGAGTCTTCTAAACATAGGTTGTAGGTTAGTGTTTGGTTGCTTGTTGTTCATGCTGTTACTCCAACTCCAGCCGTACCACCTGCGCGGCATCCGACGGATAGCGGCCGTTTTGAGGAATGGTCAGTTGGAGGCCGTTCGTCAGCTGGGTGAAGGGGCAATCGTAGTTCTTCTTGACCGACAGCAAGGTTGCCTTGCGGATCGTGCGGCCATCGAGGCGCTCGGGCAGGATCTCCTTCAGATCGACCGTCGCCCCTTGCCCGGGCCAATCGAGGAAAATGGCGTAGAGCGCATCCTCTTTTTGCGTGTAGCGCACCTCGCAACCCGAAGCCTCCTCGCCCGAGACAACATAGGGTCGTGTGCCGTAGATCGCCTCGCCATACGACCAGAGCCAAACACCCACATTCTGCACCACATCCTGCTGATCCTGCGGGATCGTGCCGTCGGCCTTCGGCGAAAGGTTCAACAGCAGGCGGCCATTGTTCGCCACCACGCGGATAAGGTGCTGGATAACAGCCTTATCGGTTAAGAGCTTCATCCCCTTGACATAGCCCCACGAGCGATGGTATCCGTCGCTGATCGTGAGGTCCGACAACCACGGTTCGGGGTCGATCTCCGTCGGGGCGTGCATCTCGTGATCGAGCATGCAGATCGTGCGCGGAAGCTCCTCATATTTGTAGGTCACGACCACCTCCTGGCCGTGCTCCTCGGCACGGTTGAAGTAGTGGGCCAAAAACTCGCGCTTGAGCGAATCGGGAATCTGATCCATCCAGGCATCGAAGTAGATGATGTCGGGGCTGTATTGATCAATCACCTCGCGCCCCTTGTTGAGCCACATCTCGAGCCACTCGTCATGATCCATCAGGCAGCCGTAGAGCTTTTCGTACTTCGGATTATTAGCCGCCCAATGCTCCTTGACCTTGACATACGTATAGTTATTCTCGTGGTGCAGCGAGAGGAAGAGCTTCATGCCACGCGCCTTGATCGCCTTGCCCAGTTCGCCCACCACATCGCGCTTCGGACCCATCTTGGCCGCGCAGAAGGGGGTCTCGTTCGAGTTCCACATCGAGAATCCGTCGTGGTGCTCGGCCACCATACCGGCAAATTGTGCACCGCTCTCCTTGAAGAGCGTAGCCCACGCCTCGGGGTCGAACTTCTCGGCCTTGAACATCGGGATAAAGTCATGGTAACCAAACTCTTCGAGCGGGCCCCAAAGCTGCTCGTGACGACGATGACCGCCCATCAGGAAGTTCTCCGACGTGGAGTCGCGGTGCATGTAATAGTAGTACTGCTCGTTACCATACGCCGGCACTGAATAGACGCCCCAATGGACATAGATGCCGAACTTGGCATCGCGCATCCACTCGGGCACGGCCTCGTGCTTTTCGAGCGACGACCACTCGGCCTCATAAGGGCCCTCAACGGGTAAAGCGGTGGGATTTACCGAGCAGGCAGCAAACAGCGCCACCCACACCAATAGAAGAAGGTTTCTCATTGTAGTTTCAGTTTTACACAAAACTACGAAAAACACCGCAAATTTCCTATATCCAACATCATAAATTCGGCAATCGGGATAACCCTTTTGTAGAGTCAATCATTCACACAGGAGATTTTGGGGAAGTCGATATACAAAAAAACAGAGATTTGAACTCGGGGGATAAATCCCCCTTCTTGATATAGACAAACCCTCCAAACCTCCCTTTGATAAGGGAGGCTTCGGGATCCCGAGTTCAATGCATGCCGAATACAAAAACAGAGGAGAAAACCGAGATTTACGAACATTGCAGCAATAGTACGCACCGAAATCTCGCGACTAAGCCCTCCTTTTCAACTGCTGCGACAGCCGAGAGCAGAGGTCGCTTGCGAACCTCTGCCGAGGCGCGCAAGCAGTCACGGCAATTATTGCCGTAAAGGAGGGGTTTGGGTGGATTGTCTAAATGTCAAACAAAAAAAGGATAAGAAATTCTTATCCTTTTTATTTTTTGAGCCGAAACCGAGATTTGAACTCGGGACCCCTTCATTACGAGTGAAGTGCTCTACCGCTGAGCTATTTCGGCCTTTCGGGATTCTTCTGTTCCCGTTTCGGTGTGCAAATATCAGAAAAAAATTTAATTCCTACAACTATTTTCAAAAAAAAGTCACATTTCTTTCTTATCTTCGCATAAAACTACGCTAAAATGATTACTTTTTTCATCTGTCTGGCCCTTTTGGTGACCGCCTATTTCACCTACGGCCGCTATCTGGAACGTCAAGTGGGCATCGACCCGAAGGCCGAAACGCCCTGTCACCGTCTCTACGATGGTGTGGACTATGTTCCCCTGCCTCGTTGGCGCGTCTTTTTGATTCAGTTGCTCAACATCGCCGGCACGGGCCCCATCTTCGGTGCGATCCTGGGTGCCTGTTTTGGTCCCGTAGCTTTCCTTTGGATTACGGCGGGTGGCATCCTGATGGGTGCCATGCACGACTTCATTTCGGGCGTCATGCTGGTGCGCCACGACGGATTGAGCATCCCGGAGGTGGTGGGTCACTACTTAGGTGGCGGCATGCGCCAATTTATGCGTCTCTTTTCGGTACTGCTCCTCATTCTCGTTGGTGCGGTCTTTGTCCTCAGCCCGGCACAACTCCTGGGAGGCATGACCCCCTCAATTTCGGTTTCGACGTGGGTGTGGATCATCCTGATCTACTATTTCATCGCCACGCTTCTGCCCATTGACAAGATTATCGGCAAAGTCTATCCGATTTTCGGCATCGCGTTAATAGGTATGGCCGTTGGTTTGCTGGGTGCTGTGATGGTGGGGGACTACACCATTCCCGAGCTCACGACGCTGAAGAACTTCCAACTCAACGCCCATGACCTGCCGATCATCCCCACGCTCTTTATCACCATCGCCTGTGGCGCAATTTCGGGCTTCCACGCCACGCAGTCGCCCCTCATGGCGCGTTGTGTCGGCAACGAGAAGGAGTGTCGCTCGGTCTTCTATGGTGCCATGATTTCGGAGAGCATCATCGCGCTGATCTGGGCAGCCGTGGCGATGGCCTTCTTCGGTGGAGCAGGTGAGCTGGCTCTCACGCTCAAGGAGCACGGCAACAGCGCCGCTTGGGCCGTGGATACGATCTCGAACGGCATGTTGGGTGTTGTAGGCGGCATCCTGGCGCTGCTGGGCGTGGTGGCTGCTCCGATTACCTCGGGCGATACGGCGTTCCGCTCGGCTCGCCTGATCATTGCCGACCTGATGAAACTCGAGCAGCGTACCATCTGGAAGCGCTTTGTGATCTGCATTCCGCTCTTCATCCTCGGCTGGTGGATCACGACGGTCGATTTCGATGTCGTATGGCGCTACTTTGCCTGGACCAACCAATCGCTCGCTACGGTGGTACTTTGGACCATCACCGTCTACCTCTTCCGCCGCAAGGTGAACTATTGGCTGGCTCTCATTCCGGCCGTGATTATGACCTACGTATGCTCGTCGTTCCTCTTCGTTTCAAACCAATTCTTCGGCATGGAGGATCGCACGATGGCCTACCTGCTGGGCGGTGTTTTGACCCTGATTCTTACCCTTGTGATGATCTATAAACTCCGCAAAGATGCCAAGACCACAGCTTAATCCGACCCCCGACCAGACCTTCGAATTGATCGGCTCGGGACCCTACGATTTCCGCAAAACGCTCGACGAGGCAACCCGTCTTCAACGCGAGGGACGCATCGAGGAGGCCTGCAATCACCGTTTTCTGGCCTTTCAGCGCCTCATGGAGCTGCTGCCCGACGACGAGGAGGTGATCCTGGAGTGGAATCACCGTAATTCGCGCGCCGTGCTGGAGTTGCTCCACGCCACGGCCGTGGATCACTTCCTGATTGGCGACTACGAGCTCTCGGCGGCGCAGTTGGAGCTCCTGATGGAACTCGACCCCGAGGACCACTTGGAGGCGGCTACGTTGCTGGCTTTCGACTACCAGGCGATGGATGAGCAGGAGCTCTTCGACGAGGTGATCAACGACGTCTCGGACAAACATGCCGATCGCCTGATTCTGCTCCTTTGGGCGGGATTTCGCCGCGATGGAAAGTTGCCGGAGGGCGAGCTGAAGCGCTTCAAGGAGCGTTTTACGGCCTACTACCGCGAATTTACGGCCGAGGAGCACCCTGCCGATGCCGCCTACCTTGCGGCCATCGAGTCGGAGCGGCCTACCGTCGAGGCCGAGGCGCGTGAGCTGTGGCTGCGCACCGAGAGCCTGTGGCAACAGTGGCCTGCGTTTATCGAGCAGCTCAAAGCGACGAAATAAGCGACAGACAGACAACAACATCGGCGATGCAGGTCTTTCCGTGCATCGCCGATGTTGTTTGTTACGATCCCCTATTTCTTGACCGCTCGTTTGGGGCGGCGTTCCGGCCGCTTTGCCTCGGGACGGTTCTTAAAGAAGTAGCTCTTTTGCTGCCGTTTCTCCTCCTGCGTACGTGCCACGAAGAGCGGTTTTTGCGTATAAGGATTCATCCCCGTATAGAACATCACCGACGAAAGGGTCATGGGGGTGGGTGTCAGATCCTGCACCTGCTCGAGCGTAAAGTGCAGTTTGCCCAATACGCGCTCCGAAAGGGCCTTCATATCCCGCTCCGTGCAACCCGGGTGGGAAGAGATAAAGTAGGGAATGAGCTGGTAACGCAACCCCTCCCGACGGCATACCGCACGGAAGTCCTCGTTCAATTGCTCGAAGAGGGCAAAGGGAGGCTTACGCATCAGGTGCAACACATGATCCTCCGTATGTTCAGGCGCAACCTTCAATCGGCCCGACGTATGGTACTTCAAGACGGTGGCCAAATAGGGGCTGTTGTCGAAGAGGTCGTAGCGGATACCGCTGCCGATGTAGGCGTGTTTAATCCCCTTCATTGAGCGAATCTTCTCGTAGAGCTTCAACAACGGACGGTGGTCGTTGTCGAGGTTCGGACATCGCTTCGGATGCAGGCACGAGGGGCGATGACACTTCGCGCAAAGCTCCTTGTCGCGGCCGCCCATGCGGTACATGTTGGCCGACGGGCCTCCGATGTCGGAGAGGTTGCCGCGGAAATCGGCCATTTGGGTGATGCGCTCCACCTCCTGCAGGATCGAGCGCTCGCTGCGCGACTGGATAAACTTGCCCTGGTGGGCCGAGATGGTGCAGAACGAGCATCCACCAAAGCAGCCACGGTGCATATTGACCGAGTGTTTGATCATCTCCCATGCCGGAATGGCGCCACGCCCCTCGTAGCGGGGGTGGGGAGCGCGCTCATAAGGGAGATCGAACGAGTGGTCCAGCTCCTCGGTCGAAAGGATCGAGTGGGGCGGCGTCACCACCACCAACTCCTCGCCAACAGCCTCCACGAGCGTTTTATCGGGATGCAGGAGGTTGCTCAACGTCTCGATGATGCAGAAATTTTCGCCAAAGGCCTCCTTCGATTTTTGGCACACCTCGAAAGAGTGCAGGCGCACCGTCTTGTCGGGATCGAGCTTTTCGAGATAGCTCCTCTCGGCACGGAAGGCCACCTGCGGGATCTTGCGCAGGAGCTTGGCGTTGTAGCCGTTCTTCATGGCGCGCGCCACCTCCAAAATCGTGCGGTCGCCCATGCCGTAGACCAGCAGGTCGGCTCCCGACGAACAGAGAATCGAGGGGTGGAGCCTGTCCTCCCAATAGTCGTAGTGGGTCAGGCGTCTGAGCGAAGCCTCGATGCCGCCAATCACGACGGGGGTGTGGGGGAACAACCGCTTGAGGATTTGGCTATAAACGGTCACCGTGCGGTCGGGGCGGAAGCCCGCCTGACCACCGGCCGTATAGGCATCGTCGTGCCGGAGACGCAGGTTGGCCGTATAGTGGTTCACCATCGAATCCATCGCACCTCCCGTGATGGCAAAGAAGAGGCGGGGTGTACCCAACTTTTTGAAGTCGCGCAGGTCGTCGCGCCAGTTGGGTTGCGGCACGATCGCCACGCGGTAGCCCTCGGCCTCCAACAGACGACCGATCACCGCCGCGCCAAACGAGGGGTGGTCGATGTAGGCATCGCCCGTGAAGAGGATGACATCCAATTCATCCCACCCGCGCGCGCGTACCTCTTTTATGGTAGTCGGTAGAAAGGCCATCGGTAGCTTTTAATAAACGTCCAAAATAATCTTCTCGCTATCCTCGGGGAGCGTTTCGGCAAGCGGCTCGCCGTTGATCGAGCTGTTTTTCAGCACCACACCCTCGGTTAGCATCAAGTGGAAGGGATGCACGGCATCCTCCGTGTGGAAGTTCTCGATCCGGATGTTACGAATCTTCTTTTCGGGATTTCCCTCCATAAAGAGGGCGTAGTTGTCGGCGCGCTTGGCCTGGACGTTCGTGATCACGAAATCCTCATATTGCGCGGGATAGTTGCCGCCACGGAAGCCGAAGTAGTTCGTCTCGAAGCGCAGAATCGCTCCGCGAGCACGCTCCACGGTGATGTTATTGACCCGTACGTTGCGGATGTAGCCACCGCGATCCTTGTTCGACTTGAAGTAGATGGCATTCTTTACGGTGCCGATCTCGACATCCTCCATATAGACATTGGCCGCACCGCCCGACATCTCGCTGCCGATGCAGAGGCCGTTGCACTCGGAGTGGAAACGGCAATTCCGTACGACGATATTCTCCGAAGGGCGTCCCGTCGAACGACCATCCGTGTCACGACCCGCCTTGATCGCCACCGAGTCGTCACCCGTGCGGAAGGTACAATTTTCGATCAGTACGTTGGAGGTCGATTCGGGGTCGCAACCGTCGTTGTTGGGGAAGTGGCTGTCGATCGTCACACCACGCACAATCACGTTATCGCAAAAGACGGGGTGGATCGTCCAGAAGGGGGAGTCTCGGAGCGTCAGATCCTCCACCAAGATGCGCGAACAGCCGTAGAACTGCACCATCGAGGGGCGCAGGACGGTACCTGCACCAAAAACGCGCTCCTCAACGGGGATGAGCTTGTCGCCCATCTCGCGCAGACGATCCCGATCCTCGGCCTCAATCCGGCTCCAGGCGGCAAATTCCTTACCGCCTTGGGCATCGATCGTACCGCGACCCGTGAGAGCAATGTTTGTGCAATGGTAGGCGTAGATCATCGGCGAGTGGCCGTAGAGCTCGGTCCCCTCCCAACGGGTCAAAACCACGGGCAAGAAGTCTGCCGAGCGACCACTGAATTGAAGATAGGCCCCCTCCACGAGGTGCAGATTGACGTTACTTTTAAGTTTCAGCGCGCCATTCAGGGCGTAGTGTCCCGCCCCGATGCGTACCATGCCGCCTCCGTAGTAGGAGCAGGAGTCGATCGCCTGCTGAATGACGGGGAGCATCTCCTCGCCCTCAATCGGTGCAATCTCCCACACGCGATCGGGGAACGAGGTGCGGGCAATGTTCTCGATGATCGCCTCCTGTGGCGTGAGGGGCGCATCTTGCGACGTGTTGCAGCCATAGAGCATGGCGGTAACAGCAAGGGCCAAGAGGATCTTTTTCATGGTTATGATGGGTTAAAGTTCGTCCGGATCGATCGTATCGACTGCCGCGGTGTAGGTATCCCACTTCTGGAGTACCGCCTTGAAATCGGCCGGCAGCTCGCTGTCGAGCAGGAGCTCCTTGCCTGTGCGCGGATGGGTAAAACCGAGCGCCTTGGCGTGCAGCGCCTGACGCGGCATCAACTCGAAGCAGTTTTCGATGAATTGCTTGTATTTCGAGAAGGTCGTACCCTTCAGAATGCGGTCACCGCCATAGCGGGCATCGTTGAACAAGGGGTGGCCCTTCCACGACATGTGGACACGAATCTGGTGCGTGCGACCCGTCTCCAGACGACACTCTACGAGGGTTACGTAGCCATAGCGGCGCAACACCTTGTAGTGCGTCACGGCATGCTTGCCGTCCGAGCCATCCTCGAAGACATACATCTTCTGTCGTTCGCGGGGTGAGCGGCCGATGTTACCGATGATCGTACCCTCATCCTCCTCGAAGTTGCCCCACACGAGGGCGACATAGCGGCGGTAGATCGTATGGTCGAAGAACTGCTTAGCCAGGCGGGCATGTGCCTCCTCGGTTTTGGCGATTACCAATAGACCCGACGTATCCTTGTCGATGCGGTGCACCAGACCGGCGCGATCCTCGTTCTCGGCCTTGGCATCGGGCCCCTGCAGGTGATACAACAAGGCATTGACCAGCGTACCGTAGTGGTTCCCGACACCCGGATGTACGACCATGCCGGCCGGCTTGTTGACCAGCAGCAGGTCCTCGTCCTCGTAGGGAATCTCGAGCGGAATATCCTCAGGAATGAGCGATACGTCGCGACGCGGATAGGGCATCACGACCTGAATATAATCGAGCGGCTTGACCTTATAGCTCGACTTCGAGGTTGCTCCATTGACCAATACGTTGCCCGAATCGATGGCCGCCTGAATGCGGTTGCGCGACGAGCGCTCCATGCGGGCCTTTAAGAATTTATCGAGACGCAGCAGCGACTGTCCCTTATCGACCGTGACGTTGAAGTGTTCGTACAGACCACCCTCCTCGCCATCTTCGCCCTCCTCGTCGGGCAGCAGATCGGCCTCTACCTCCGCGGGCATGAGTTCGTCACGCAACGGCTCCTCGTGTAAAAGCTGCTCCATTACTCAAAAAAGTCATCTTCAGTTGCCTCCTCACTTGCCGGCTCCTCGCTCGGGGTTTCCCCCTCCAGGGCTACGCGAGCCAACGAATCGACCATCTCCTGCTCCAGGCGCAGACGCTCCTCGGCCGCCTCGCGTGCCAACTTCTCGGCCTCGGCACGCACCCTCTTCACGCGATCCAGGTCGAGTGTTAGCATCAGATCAACGGGCGTACCCAACGCCAACCCCTGCTCGGCAGGGTTGCTCTGGGCATAGACGCGCGCCTGCTTTTGGTTCAGCAGGTTGATCCCTTCTTCGTAGATCACTTTGCCAACGTTGAGGCCCGATTCCCACAGACGCACCTTGGCATCGTGCAGTGAAAGGCCGACCACCTGCGGCACGAAGGTGTTGTTCTCGCTCGGCTCGACACCCACGTAGAGCGTGATACCCGAACCCATCTCAGCCTCGATGTGGCTGTCGGCCAAAATCTGCTGGCGCTCGTAGAACTCCTCAAGTACATAGTTCGTGGCCATATCGGGACGGTAGATCAGCTCTTTGATCTCCAGACCGGCAATCTCCAACATATTTTTGGCCTGGCGCAACGAGCGGCTGGCCACATAGGGCACCGGCACCATCTTCTGGCGGAAGGAGTTGATGGTGATATAGACCGTACGGCCGGGTTTTACCTCCACGCCCCCCTTGGGAAGCTGATCGAGGATGATGCCACCCTCATAGGCCGGTACGAAGAGCGAGTCGTTGATGTGCAGCTCCAGGTCGTGTTTCTTGGCCAGTTGTTCGGCATCAGCAAGGGCGATTCCCGAAAAATCGGGCACCGTACAACGGGCACCGTGACGCGTGGCCAGCTGCATCAAAAGATGGGCCGAGATGGCTAAGGCCAGCATGATCACCACGATCAGAAAGAGGTTCCAGGCGAGTCGATTACCACGCAATCGCTGCCACAAAGTCTTATTTTTTACAGGTTTCTTTGCCATATGCAATGCTTCGTTTATACTATTTGGGGGCCTTCTGATAGAGGTAAATACCAATGATCAGGTAGATGATGTTCGGTAGCCAGATCGCCAGACCGGGTGGTAAGGATCCGCTCTTGGCAAACTCCTCAAAGAAGCGGTAGAAGAGAATGTACGAGAAGCAGAGGGCGATACCTACGCCGATATGCAAACCCGTACCACCGCGCACCTTGCGCGAGGAGAGCGACACGCCGATCAAAGTCAGGATAAAGGTTCCCAACGGATAGGCGAAACGGGCATGCTGCTCGACCTGAATGATGTTGATCGTATCAGATCCTTTGGCACGTTGCTGCGCCAAAAAATCGTTCAGGTCATGGATATTCATCGTCTTGATGAGTTGGTTCACCACACCCAACTCGGCCTCCTCGAGGTTGATCAGCGTATCGAGGTTGCGATACTGGGTAAAGGTCTCGTTCTCCAACGAATCGAACTCGCGCGTCGTATAGCGCTGCGCCGACCAACGCTTCGTTTCGGGGTCAAAGGTCACGTCGGCAGCCTCCAGCGAACGCACCATCGAGCCCTCCTCGTACTGCTCAAGGGCAAAGAAGGAGGCGCGTTTCGAACCGTGTTGGTAACTACGCACGTAGGCAAAGATACCCGGTTCGATCTGACGATAGATGTGGCGGTCGAACTGTACATTCTGGCGACGCTTGTTGTACATGGCCTCGAAGGCGACAATCTTCTGCTGCGTCACGGGAATCACCCATAGGTTGAGCGTGAGCGACATCGCACCAATAATCAGTGCACCCAGAAAGTAGGGCCACATCAGGCGACGGAACGACATACCACCCGAGAGCATCGCCACGATCTCGGTTTGATAGGCGAGTTTCGAGGTGAAGAAGATACAGGCGATAAAGGTGAACAGCGAGCAGAACTGATTCGCGAAGTAGGGGATGAAGTTCAGGTAGTAATCGAACAGAATCGCCGACAGCGGAGCATGCAGCTCGGTGAAGTCATCGACCTTTTCCACATAGTCAAACAAAACCACAATGACCAAAATCATCGCAATGGCGAAGAAGAAGGTCATTAGGAATTTGCCCAATATGTAGCGATCCAAAATTTTGAATCCGGGGTTGCTGAATTTCATGGCGTATCGTTAGAGTCGTTGCGTGAGTTTAATGACCATCTGCTCCTTCCACTGCTTGAAGTCACCGGCTGCGATATGCTCGCGGGCCATACGCACCAGACGCAGGTAGAAGGCGATGTTGTGAAGCGAGGCGATCTCGGCACAGAGCATCTCCTGGCAGACGGCCAGGTGGTGCAGGTAGGCCTTCGTGTAGACCCGATCGACAAAGGCTGTGCCCTCGGGATCGATCGGCGTGAAGTCGGTCTCCCACTTCTTGTTGCGGATGTTGATGATACCCTCAGCCGTGAAGAGCTGGCCGTTGCGACCGTTGCGCGTCGGCATCACACAGTCGAACATATCGACACCGCGATCAATACCCTCCAAGATGTTAACCGGTGTACCCACACCCATCAGGTAGCGGGGCTTGCTCTCGGGCAGGACGGCATTCACCACCTCGATCATCGAGTACATGACATCCGTCGGCTCACCCACGGCCAGACCACCGATGGCATAGCCGTCGGCATCGTACTGCTGCACATGCTCAGCCGCCTTGGCTCTAAGGTCGGGATAGGCACAACCCTGCACAATGGGGAAGAGGGCCTGGTAGTGACCATATTTCGGGGTCGTTTGGTGGTAGCGGTTGAAGCAACGGTCGAGCCAGCGCTCCGTGAGAGCCAACGAGCGGGCGGCATAATCGCGTGGCGCATCGCCCGGGGGACACTCGTCGAAGGCCATCATGATATCGGCACCGATCGTGCGCTCGGTATCGATGACACTCTCGGGGGTAAAGAGGTGTTTCGAGCCGTCGATGTGCGAGCGGAAGTAGCACCCCTCCTCCTTGAGTTTGCGGCACTCGGCCAGCGAAAAGACCTGGAACCCGCCGCTATCGGTGAGCATCGGGCCCTCCCACGACGAGAAACGATGCACGCCACCCGCCTGCTCCAGGATCTGCATGCCCGGACGGAGGTAGAGGTGGTAGGTGTTGGCCAGGATGATCTCGGCCTTGGCCTCCTCCTTTACATCGCGGTGGAACAAACCCTTGACGGTGGCTGCCGTGCCTACGGGCATGAAGATCGGGGTGTGGATCACGCCGTGGTCGGTCTGGAGCTCACCGGCTCGCGCCTTCGTATCGGGCGCCGTATGTTGTATGGTAAATTTCAAACTCATAATCTCACGCGCTCGCGCATTATGCGCACATTGCCTTGCAAAGATAGCGCAAGGTGAGCGCAATCCCAAATTTATTTGGGGTAAAAAGCGATTGAAGGAGGGCGGAAATTTATTTCCAAACCTCCTTCGATCGCTTTTTTCGAAACAAAGTTTAGGAGATTGCCGAGGCGCAGCCTATCTAAACCGAGCGGCGCGCAGCGGCAGCAAGCGAAGCGAAGGTAAAGATAGGCAGGCGGTTGACAAGCGGATGCGATCAGTTAGCATCTTTCTACAATGAAGTTAAGGCGCAGCCTATCTAAACCGAGCGGTGCGCAGCGGTAGCAAGCGAAGCGAAGGTAAAGATAGACCGGGTTATGAGCAAAATTTCCAAAAAATTCGGCCTGAATGGAATCCCATCCAGGCCGAATATTCAAACTCGAAGGCCTACTTATTTGCCAGGCGATAGACATCTTCCATCTCCTTGCGGTAGAGGACCTTAAAGTTACCCTCGGTGTGGGTGTCCTGGCGGCAGCACTTGTCGGCCATCTGGAGAATCTCCTCCTCCGTCACGGGACGACCGATCAGCTCAGGAATCGAGGTCGGCATGCCGATCGAACGGTAGAACTCCTCCATCTTTTCGATACCTTTCAGGGCAGTGCGCTCGGGATCAACAAAGTCGTTCTCAACGCCCATCACATTGACGGCAAAGCGCACGAAGCGCGAGATATCCTCGTTCTTCACATAGCGAGCCCAGCTACCCCATACGGCGGCCAGACCGGCACCGTGTGCCACGTCAAAGATGGCGCTCAGCTCATGCTCGAGGTGGTGCGTTGCCCAATCGCCAATCGTGCCACAACCCGTCAGGTCGTTGTGTGCCAACGATCCGGCCCACATAATCTGGGCACGAGCGCGGTAGTTCTCCGGCTCACGCATCACGACGGGACCCCAATCGAGCACCGTGCGGAGAATAGCCTCGGCGATGTTGTCCGTCAGCGACATCTCATCCTCGTGCGAGAAGTAACGCTCCATGGTGTGCATCATAATATCGACAATGCCGCACGCCGTCTGATAGGGAGGCAGCGTATAGGTGCGTTCGGGGTTCATGATGGCGAACTTGCAACGAACCTTGTTGGTCGAGTAGCCGCGCTTGTGCCACCCCTCCTCGTTCGTTACGACGCAACCGTCCGACATCTCGCTACCGGCCGCAGGAATGGTCAGGACGGTAGCAAGCGGCAGGCACTCGCCGGCCGTAGCCTTACCGAGGAAGAAGTCCCATACATCCCCCTCATAACCAAAGCCAAAGGCGATGGCCTTCGAGGAGTCGATGACGCTACCGCCACCCACAGCCAGGATAAAATCGACCCCCTCGCGGCGGCAGATTTCGATACCCTCTCGCACCTTCGATACGCGCGGATTGGGGACTACACCGCCCAGCTCCACGTAAGCGATACCGGCGGCCGTCAGCTGCTCACGCACGACACCCAGCAGGCCCGATCGTTCGGCCGACTGACCACCGTAGTGGATCAACACCTTCGTACCACCATACTTGGCAACCAGCTTGCCGATGCGCTGCTCGGAATGGGCGCCAAAGGCGACCTCGGTCGGAGCATAATAGGTAAAATCTTTCATATTGTCAGTATTTTAGTAATTGGTTATTTCGCTATTTGGCCGTATAGACCACCTTCTTGGTCTCGAAGAACTCCTCCTCGAAAAAGTCGCTGATGGCATGCAGATCCCAACGCATACGTGTAAGGGCCAACTCCTCGGCCAGATCACCCCCCTTGAGGTAGAGAATACCGTTCGGCAACGTACCCTTCTGTCCGCGACGAATCTTGTGCCAAATCCACCCCACAAATTCGGGCATGGCCGTCACGGCACGCGAGACGACGTAGTCGAAGTGCTCGGGAATCTGCTCCACGCGCACACAACGCGGCTCGATATTTTTCAGTCCCAATCCGTTCGCAACTCCCTCAACCACAGTAATCTTCTTACGAATCGAGTCGGCGGCTACGAACTTTACCTCCGGGAAGAGAATGGCAAGCGGAATGGACGGGAAACCTCCACCACACCCCACATCCAGCACCTCGGCTCCCGCCTCAAAGCGGCACACCTTGGCGATGGCCAGCGAGTGCAGCACGTGGCGCAGGTAGAGCTGATCGAAGTCCTTGCGCGAGACGACGTTGATCTTGGCATTCCAATCGGCATAGAGATCGTAGAGGGCGGCAAATTGCTCTTTTTGCGCCTCGGTCAGATCGGGGAAATATTTCAAAATGAGTTCCATAGCATTACATATTTTCGCCCAGACGGATCAAATCGCACATGCGTTCGCGGGCACGATGAATCTGGGTCTTGACCGTACCCATCGGCAGTTGCAGCTTTTCAGCAATCTCCTCGTAGCTGTACTCCTCGAAAAAACGCATCTGTATTAGTTGTCGATAGCGTGGCGTAAGAGCCTCCAAGTAGTGCTCGATCTGGTCGCGCTGCTGAAGGCGGATGACGCTCTCCTCGGGCGTAGGAGCCGAGGAGGCAGGCGCCGAGAAGCGCTCGTCGATCGACAGATCATCCTGGCGACGACGCACGTAGTCGATAAAGGTGTTACGGGCAATCGTGTAGAGCCACTGGCCAAAGGTGTAATCGACCTTGTAGCGATCCAGGTGCAGATAGACCTTGATAAAGGTCTCCTGTAGCAGGTCGTCGGCATCGCTCGCCGAGCCGGCGCGTTGTACCAAGAGTTGGCGAATCGCCTCCCGATAGCGATTAAAAAGGTGTTCGAAGGCGGTGTGATCCCCCTCCAAGGCAAGGCTGACGAGTCGCTGATCGTCGGCAACGATGTAATCGGCTATCTCCATACGCGCTCGTCTTTACGCATCATAAGCAGCGAGCGAAGCAGTACCCACAGAGGGCTGAAGAGGTCGTAGAGGAAGTAGAGTCGGAGCATCTTCTTTTCACCCAAACGGCGGGCGATGCGACGCACCTCAAGCAAGACGATCAAATAACGAACAAGCAACAAGCCGACAGCCGCCAATTGCAACGGAAGCGGCAGCAGAATAGCCATGGCCAACAGCAGCGCAAAAAAGAGGACACGCGAACAAGGCTCCCAGAAGCGCATCCAACGTACCGAGCGAGGGTAGAAACGGGCCGCAGCACCATAATAGGTCTCCTGGTGCATCCACCAGGCCAGGCCGCCCCAACTCTTTTGATCGACGGTAGCTTTGGGTGAAAGAATCAGGCTCGTATTGTTGCGGCGGGCCACCTCTTGAACGAAGAGATCGTCCTCACCGATATTCATGCCGAGGCAGTTAAAGCCGTTGATTTTCTTACTGAAATAGAGCGTTTTGGTAAAGCCAAACGTGTGTAGGATACCACGGTAAGGTTTTCCATTGGCGGCACGCGAGAGCCACTCGGCGCTCTGCATCATGCGGTCGGTACGCATCCACAGATTTTGGAGACCCTTGGTCTGCTCCACGGCGGCATAGCCAAGTACCACCTGACCGCGAGCAAAGCCCGATGCCATGAGCGCCAACCAACGCGAGGTGCGGGGCATCGCCTCGGTCGAGGAGAAGAGCATGCACTCGTAGTGGGCCGCTTTGATGCCGATGTTGAGGGCCATTTTGCGCGAAATCGGACGGCGCGGATCGAGGTGGATACGCGTCACAACCAGGTGGGGATAATTTTGGCGCAGGCGGGTCAGCTCTTCGTGGAAATCGCTGTTTTGACCCACGTAGATCAGCACCACCTCAAACTCGCGATACTCCTGCTTGAGCATCAGCGGAAGGCGCTCCTCGACAAAGCCGTAATCCTCTGAAAACATGGGAACTACGATCGAGATGGCCGGCTCGGCCTCACGCACTGCCTTGCGGCGGTTGTTCTTGTAGCTGACCAAGCAGCCGTAATGCACATAAATAACCACCTGCACCACCAGCAACAAGAGGGCTGCAAGCGTTAAACTAATGCCGAGAATACCGTATGTCTGGAGAAAAAATTCGAATAATTGCATAACGCTGGCGAAGATACGGCTTTTTCGGGCAAAATTCAAAATTCTAAATTCAAATTTGTTGCCAAACGGACAAGAATGGCGTTGAAGCAGGGGGAAGGGAACTTGGTGGCTGTCGCTTGTGAACCGCCTGCCTATCTTTACCTTTGCTTCGCTTGCTACCGCTGCGCGCCGCGCGGTTTAGATAGGCTGCGCCTTAACTTCATTGTAGAAAGATGCTAACTGATCGCATCCGCTTGTGAAATGCCTGCCTATCTTTACCTTTGCTTCGCTTGCTACCGCTGCGCGCCGCGCGGTTTAGATAGGCTGCGCCTTAACTTCATTGTAGAAAGATGCTAACTGATCGCATCCGCTTGTCAACCGCCTGCCTATCTTTACCTTCGCTTCGCTTGCTGCCGCTGCGCGTCGCTCGGTTTAGATAGGCTGCGCCTCGGCAATCTCCTAAACTTTGTTTAGAAAAAAAGCGCTCGAAGGAGGTTTGGAAATAAATTTCCGCCCTCCTCCGATCGTTTTTTACCCCAAATAAATTTGGGATTGCGCTCGGCTTGCGCTATCTTTGTCCCCATGAGCGAATTTATTGTCAGTGCAAGAAAGTATCGTCCCGCGACTTTTCAGTCGGTTGTAGGACAAAAACACATCACCTCGACGCTGAAAAATGCCATCGAGCGTGGCCAATTGGCGCATGCCTACCTCTTCTGCGGTCCGCGCGGTGTGGGTAAAACCACCTGTGCCCGAATCTTTGCCAAGGCAATCAACTGCCTCGACCCCCAGGGTGCCGAGGCCTGCAACGAGTGCGAGTCCTGCCGCTCGTTCGGTGAGGGCCGTTCGCTCAATATCCACGAATTGGATGCCGCTTCGAACAACTCGGTGGAGGATATCCGCACCTTGATCGAGCAGGTACGCATCATCCCGCAGGTGGGTCGCTACTCGGTCTTCATCATCGACGAGGTCCACATGCTCTCGGCTGCCGCCTTCAACGCCTTCCTCAAGACGCTCGAAGAGCCGCCCCAGCACGCGATCTTTATCCTCGCCACGACCGAAAAACACAAGATCATCCCCACGATTCTCTCGCGTTGCCAGATCTACGACTTCAACCGCATCCGCGTAGAGGATGCCGTGGAGTACCTGCGCTACATTGCCAATCAAGAGGGAGTCACGGCCGACGAGGAGTCGCTGAACCTCATCGCCCAAAAGGCTGATGGCGGTATGCGCGACGCCCTGTCGATGTTCGACAAGGCCGTTTCGTTCTGTGGCACGACGCTCGACTACCGTTCGGTGGCTCAGACGCTCAACGTGCTGGACTACGACACCTACTTCCGCATGACCGAGCTACTCACGGCCGGCAACTATACCGAGGCGCTTGTCGCCTTCGACGAGGTGCTCTCGAAGGGCTTCTCGGGACAAACCTTCATGGCGGGCCTGAATCGCCACTTGCGCGATTTGCTGATGGCACGTCAGCCCGACACGTTGAAGTTGATCGAGATGACCGGCACACTCATGGAGCGCTACCGTACGCAGGCGGCGACCTGCGAGGCGGAGTTCCTGTTCGGAGCCATTTCGATCCTCACCGAATTGGACGGAAAGATACGACAGGCATCCAATGGTCGTCTGTTGGTAGAGCTGGGTCTGATGAAAATCGCAAGACTCGGCCAAAAAAAAAAGATAGCGGACGAGGAGCCGTATGAGCTCCCTGCGTTGGAGCTGCGCGTAGCACCGGCGCAACCGGTCGCCGCTCCCGCACTGCCGGCTGCACAACCCGTACCGACCGTTCCGAAGGCCTCCTCGATCCCCGTTGAGCCGCCAAAACCCGTTGAACCTCCCACGCTCAAAGCTCCCGAGGAGCCGAAGGCACAAGCGGCAACAGCACACACCCCCTATCGCGGCTCCTCGATCGGCATCTCGCTCTCGGCGATGTTGGCCGATGAACCGCAGGCGCAAACGAAGGTGGAGGCGAACGACCCGAAGCCGATCATCGACCCCGAGAGTGAGGCCAAATTGCGGAAAGCACAACCGCAACTGCTCGCGTTGGTCAAGGCCGATCGCCCGCGCTTCTATCCCGCCTTTGAGCGGATGGAGATTCGGGGTCATACGTTGGTTATTTCGGTACCGAGTCGCGAGCTGCACGACGAGATCCTGCGCAACCAGACGGGGTTGCTGACCAAAATGGCTCGTACGGCCGGCGTGGAGGGCATGGTCGAGTTGGAGGTGACGATCAACGAGGAGATTCGGGCCGAGAAGCCGATCAAACTCGAGGATCGACTGAAATACCTCACCGAGAAGAATCCGAGAATCGGAACCCTGCGCACGGCGTTGGATATGGATTTTGAGTAATCCCTTGACATAGAAGGAGATAGAAAAAAGAGAAGAAGAATTAAAAAATAGAGCAAAATGGCTACAAAAAATTTTATCGAAGAGCTTGAATGGCGTGGCATGATCCACACGATCATGCCGGGCGCTAAAGAACAATTGGAGAAGGAGTTGACGACGGCTTACCTGGGTATTGACCCCACGGCCGATTCGTTGCATATCGGTCACCTGGTGGGTGTGATGATCCTGAAGCACTTCCAGATGTGCGGTCACCGTCCGTTGGCCCTTATTGGTGGCGCTACGGGTATGATTGGCGACCCGTCGGGCAAGTCGCAGGAGCGCAACCTGCTGGACGAGAAGACGCTGCGTCACAACCAGGAGGCGATCAAGGCCCAGCTGGCCAAGCTGCTCGACTTTGACTCGGATGCCCCCAATGCCGCACGTCTGGTGAACAACTACGACTGGATGAAGGAGTTCTCGTTCCTCGATTTTGCCCGCGACATCGGTAAGTGCATCACCGTGAACTACATGATGGCCAAGGATTCGGTCAAGAAGCGTTTCAACGGCGAGGGCGAGGGTATGTCCTTCACGGAATTTACCTACCAGCTCCTGCAGGGTTACGACTTCCTGCACCTCTATCAGACGATGAACTGTAAGATTCAGCTCGGCGGTGCCGACCAGTGGGGCAACATCACCACGGGTACGGAGCTGATCCGTCGCAAGCTCGGCTCGGAGGCTGAGGCCTTTGCCATCACCTGTCCGCTGATCACGAAGGCCGACGGCACGAAATTCGGCAAGACCGAGAGCGGCAACGTATGGCTTTCGCCCCGCTACACCTCGCCCTACAAGTTCTACCAGTTCTGGCTCAACGTAAGTGACGAGGATGCCAAGCGTTACATCAAGATCTTCACGCTCCTGGATCGTGAGACGATCGATTCTCTGACCCAGCAGCACGAGGAGGCTCCCCACCTGCGCATTCTGCAGAAGCGCCTGGCCGAGGAGATTACGACGATGATCCACTCGCGCGAGGAGTACGAGAAGGCCGTGGAGGCTTCGCAGATCCTCTTCGGCGGTGCTACGTCGGAGGCGCTCAAGAAGTTGGACGAGGAGACCCTCCTGCAGGTGTTCGAGGGTGTACCCCAGTTCCGCGTAGAGCGTACCAAACTCGCCGAGCTGCCCTTCATCGAGTTAGCTGCCGGTGAGACGCAGATCTTCCCCTCGAAGGGTGAGTGCCGCAAGATGGTACAGGGTGGCGGTGTGTCGCTCAACAAGGAGAAGGTACAGGATCCGCAGCGCATGGTGACCGAGGAGGACCTGATTGCCGGTAAGTATCTCCTGGTACAGCGCGGTAAGAAGAATTACTATCTCGTGATCGTTGAGTAAACATCCGCGATGAAGTACACGATCACACTCCAAAAGATGGAGTTTCGCGCCTACCACGGCTGTTACGACCTGGAACAAAAGGTCGGCAACCGCTTCACGGTCGATCTTCAGCTGACGACCGAATTGGGTCGCGTGGCCGAGGAGGACAGCGTGGAGTTGGCCGTCAACTACCTCACGGTCTACGAGGTGGTACGCGAGGTGATGACCCACACACAACGCACGATCGAACGCGTAGCGATGAATATCATCGAGGCGCTCAAGGAACGTTTCCCGCAGATCGAGGGGGTGAAGTGTACGGTCGCCAAGTTGGCACCGCCGCTGGGAGGGAAGCTCCACAGCGTCAGTGTCACGCTGGAGGCATAACAAAAAATAGACAAAGGGGATGAGCCGTGCAGATACACTGCTCGTCCCTTTTTCCGTTATCTACGAATAAAGGTTAGGTTTAACAAGATGAGTGCAAAAAAACGAGCTACCTTCGGCGGACGCTTAAGCGCCGTATTGGTAGCAGCAGGCAGTGCCGTCGGTCTGGGTAATATTTGGCGGTTTCCGTATCTGGCCGGCGAAAACGGCGGTGGCGCCTTTTTTGCGATCTATCTGCTGGCGGTTATGATTGTCGGTGTCCCGCTGATGATCAGCGAGTTTTCGCTGGGTACAGCAACCCATCGCAATGCCGTTGGCGCCTTCCGCCAGCTCAACAAGCGATGGGTATTCATCGGTTACATGGGTGTGTTAGCCTCGGTGCTGATTCTGAGTTTCTACCTCGTAGTAGCCGGTTGGACGGCCGAGTACATGTTCCACTCCGTCTTTAGCGACCAGGTGCAGAATCCCGACCCCGCGAGCCATGTAGCCGCTTTCGAGAACTTTATCACCAACCCCTGGAAACCGGTACTCTATGCACTCGGCTTTGGTTTGGTGACTCACCTGATCATTACGATGGGGGTCCAGAAGGGTATTGAGCGTGCCTCAAAGGTAATGATGCCGATGCTTTTCGTGGCGTTGTTGGTGCTGGCCATCCACTCGATCCTGATGCCGGGCGGCATGGAGGGCCTGAAGTTCTTCCTCGCACCCGATTTCTCGAAGGTGACGGCTAAGACCATTCTGGCCGCTGTGGGACAGGCCTTCTTCTCGCTCTCGATCGGTCTGGGTACGATGATCACCTACGCCTCCTACTTCAAGCAAGGCACTTCGGTACGTGGCACTACGCTGCAGGTGACACTGCTCGATACGACAGTTGCACTGCTGGCCGGTCTGATGATCTTCCCGGCCGTCTTCAGTGCCGGCATTGAACCCGACTCGGGTCCTTCGCTGGTATTTATAACCCTCCCTTCGATCTTTAGCACCCTCCCCATGAGTGCCTTCTGGTCTACGATCTTCTTCCTGCTGCTGGTGCTGGCCGCCCTCACCTCGACCATCTCGATGCACGAATCGGTCACGGCCTACTTGGAGGAGGAGTGGAAACTCTCGCGCCGTGCAGCCGCTTGGGCCGTGACCCTCTTTACGGGCGTGCTGGGTATCGTGGCCTCGCTCTCGATGGGTATTTGGAGCGGATACACCCTCTTCGGGTTCAACATCTTCGACCTGCTCGACTACGTGACGGCCAACATCCTCCTGCCGCTGGGTGCGTTGCTGACCTGCCTCTTCGTGGGGTGGAAATTCGACCAGAAGGTGTTCCGGCAACAGCTCTATCCCGATTGCAACGTCGGCAAGGAGTATCGCGTTCTGCGCTTCTTGATTCGCTACCTCTGTCCGCTCTCGCTGATCATCCTCTTTATCTATAATTTGGGATGGGCATAAAGCGGCTGAAAGCATAACCAAAGAGCGGATGGAGGCACTTCTCCATCCGCTCTTTTTTTTCGCCACACCTCCTATCCCAATGGGTGATGCTGCTCGACGGTTGCCCGCAAATGTTCGGCATCGAGGTGGGTATAGATCTCGGTTGTGAGGATGCTCTCGTGGCCCAGCAACTCCTGCACCTGACGAATACCCGCCCCGCCCTCCAGGAGGTGGGTGGCAAAGGAGTGGCGCAGGGTGTGAGGCGAAAGCTTCTTGTCGATACCGGCACGCAGAGCCGCCTGGCGAAGAATCGTGAAGATCATCACGCGCGTCAGCTGCTTACCACGGTTATTCAAAAACACCACCTCCTCTCCCGAACGGGCCGCCTTGCGCTCATCGAGGTAGAGCGAGATGCGCTCACGCGCCAGGTCACTGATCGGCACCAAACGCTGCTTATTACCCTTACCGATGACACGGATATACCCCTCGCCAAAGAAAAGATCACTCATGCGCAACGAAATGAGCTCCGAGACGCGCAATCCACAGGAGTAGAGCACCTCGATCATCGCCCGATCGCGCCGACCCTTGACCGTATCGACCTCGATCGAAGCGATCAGACGGTCGATTTCGTCGGTCGTCAGCACATCGGGCAGCGTGCGATTGGTCTTGGGCGCGGAGATCAGCTCGGCGGGCGAAGTAGTGATTTCGTCATTGAGCAGCAGGTAGTTAAAGAAGCTGCGGATGCCGCTCAGCATACGCGCCTGGGAGCTCTTCTCGCGCCCCTCATCGTAGAGCCATTCGAGGTATCGTTCGACCATCTCGCGCTCCACCTTGCGGGGCGGAACATCCCATTTGACAAGCACGAAGTGGGCAAATTGCTCCAAATCGCGCATGTAGGCCTCCACCGAGTTCTCCGACAGACGCTTCTCGACCTTGATGTAGGTACGGTATCGGCGGGCCGTTTCGACCCATTTTTTCTGCTGCGTGGCCATCTTTTGGATTTTTATGCGTAACTTTGCTTGTACAAAGGTAGCAAATAACTTGGTTAAAAACAGTCGAAACGGTTTCTTAAATCTAAAAAAGGATGAAACGAATCGGAAAGATACTCTTCAAACTTGCGATTTATCTGCTGGCTCTCATCGGCCTGATAACCCTTGCTTTTCTCTTTTTCATCGGGTCGAAGGGGTATGGTTTATCGGTCTCCTACAATGCCCCCGACTATGCCGAGCGAATCGAGTTATTGCGCACGGCAACTCCCTACACACCCGATACAACCCCGATCGACATGCGATTTTCGATCGACTCATTGCGATCGGCCGAAATCATGGCCTACTTCCGGCTCGACACATTGTATTCGACCGATGACAGCACCTGGGAGAAATCGTTGGCTATCGGAAAATTTGTAACCCGCAATATTCCTCACGCCAATCAGACGGTCTATCCCGAAGAGGTCCATGCAATCGGCCTGTGGGAATACACGAAAAACGTGGAGTCGGCCTTCAACTGCCGTCTGCACAGCATCATGACCTTCGAGTTACTCTCCGCAGCCGGCATCAAGGCGCGCTACATCACCTGCCTGCCCAAGGATAAGAACGACCAGGATTGCCATGTTGTGAACGAAGTATGGTTGCCCGAACAGCGCAAATGGGTGATGCTCGATACGGACATGGGCGGTCACTATGTAACGGATACTGCTGGCAATCTGCTCTCGTTGAGGGAGATGCGCGAGCACTATATCGCCGATCAAGCGATGCTCTTTTACCCCGGCTATGAGAACGGCAGCTCCCAAATCACCTATTACTACGAGTATATGGCCAAGAACGTCTATTGGTTTGCTCGTTGGGAAAACCTCGGATTTTACCAGGAGGACTTTACGGTTCAACCCGACTCCACGGTGCGAGGGAGCTATTATGCTCTTGTCCCGAGCGGTTTTGAACCTTTTGGACGCTACGACCCCAAGCCTACAAGCGATGTGGAGCAGTTTTGGCAGTAAACGAAAAACGATTCTCAACCGATTTTGAAGACCTACAAGGGGCGCGGCATTGTGTTGCACACGCTCAAATATGGCGACTCGTCGATGATTGTCTACCTCCTGACGGATGTGGGCGGGCGGCGCAGCTACATGGTGCAGGGGGTGCGCTCACGCACGGGGCGCGGTTCGAAGCAGGCGCTTTTTCAGCCCGTCTTTCCCGTTGAATTCGAGGGGCTTGAGCCGTCGCAAAGCCAGCAGATGCACCGCTTCAAAGAGGTTCGCGCAGGTTTTCTCTTGCAGGGTATTCCGTTCGATGTGCGCAAATCGACCATGGCCCTCTTTATGGCCGAGGTGATCTACCGCCTGATCCGCGAGAGCGAGCGCAACGAACCGCTCTTCGAGTTTGTCTGGAATTCGGTTGCGGCGCTCGATCAGATGCAGGAGGGGGTGGCCAACTTCCACCTTTGGTTCCTCGCCCAGCTGAGCCGACTGGTCGGATTCTTCCCGGGCAACGACCACACCGAGGGGTGTTGGTTCGACATCAAGGAGGGTCTTTACACCCCCGTTCGTCCGCTCCACACGCTGATTTTAGAGCCCGACGAGGCTGCCCTCCTGGATCGGATGATGCAGACCCCCGTCACGGAGCTGCACACAATCGCGCTGAATCGTCAGCAGCGAGTCGATTTCCTGAACGCCATGCTTACCTACTTCGGCTACCACCTCGACGGCATCAACGCCGTGCAGTCGGTAAGAATCCTGCGCGAAGTGTTTTAGAAGAGCAAAGAGCGAAGAGCGAAGAGCAAAGAGGGAAGAGTTTTTCAGTGGGCTTGGTTGCCTCAGCAAGCCAAGCCATCTCAATCCCGTTCTTTCGGCACAATTTCTGCACCGTTTCCGTACATGAAACGGGCCGTTTTATGGATCTTGGCGCTGCTATCCGCGCAGGGTGCGGCGGCACAATCCGGGAGCGAAAGTTTTGCGCCGCTCCCCTCCGATTCGTTGCGCCCCACCGAGTGGCATATCCACTACGATTCGACCCTGCAGCACCCACTGCACCTCCTGCCCCTGCCCGATACACGCCCCTTAATCGGCAACCTCAAGTTACAACCCCTCGTCCCCGGCTCGTCGATTGTGCGCCTCGAGGTGCGGGGGCTGCCCACACGCATCTATGTCCTGAACAACATCACGCTCCAAGTGGGCGGCTACGTCAATCTCACGAACGGCCAGGCCTGGATCTTTGGCCCCTACCCCGCCTCGATGCTCGATGCGCGCACCCTCTCGCTGCCCCTGCCGCGCTAATCCTTCGTGCGCGATCAAGGCGAATCATCGTACAAAACACCCCACTTTTAGACCACCTCTTCTTCAACGAGGATGCGTATTAAACCGTAAGAATCCTATTGAATGATTAGATATCAGCGGGATGAACAAAATAATTTGTTTGTCCCACCGGTGCTTTATATAAAAAATCCCGACAGCAACGGGAGGCGTGCTGTCGGGAAAAATTCTTGGATAAAGTTATATACTAACAGAAGGATGATTATTCCACCACATATTCTACTGTACAATTAAAGTCTTTATACACCTTATAATTTTTATCAATTGCTATTTTAATTTGTTCATCAGTAGGTGCTATTGCATCAACTTCCTTCGATGGTTTTTCAAAATTATAGATAAAGAGCTCACCAGGTGCTGATTCAGATGCCTTAGGTAATGAGGCAAAAAATTCATCCCATAAATCGGCTTCATCAAAAAAACTCTCTCCGCAATTAATTTTCGTATATCCACCAGGAACATCTGGACAAAGTTTCAATTGATGAATGCCTACACTATGTATATCAATCTCTTTTAAATTTTTATTTTTGCTTGCATCTAATATGTATAATTGACCTCCGTTCATCTTAAAATATTCCAAACAACTCATATGGGTAAAGTCAATAATAGTTATCCATTTATTTTGTATTGTTAACCAGGTGATATTACCCTTTAACTTCAAGTCTCTAACTTCGCTACTGTTAATTTTATATGTTACATGTTTTACATCTTCAAATGAATCATCTACTGACTCTTGTGTCATACCTTCCACTTCTGGCAGTTCTTGGGCTTTGAGATAGGTCACGACTATTTCTTTAGTTTCCCCGGACAGAGTGATGGCGATGTATGGGTCTTCATCTTCGCCACCTTCACCACCGCCACCTTCGCCACCGGAGCCGCTACCGCTACCGCCACCGGCGATTGCACCGCTTTCGAGCAAGGCAATGATTTCTGCCAAAGCATCTGCTTGGCTCTTGTTGCCGGCTGCTACTTCTGATTTGATGGCATTGATAGCATCGGTAAGGGCTGCAAGTTCGTCAGCATACTGGTTTTGTTGAGCCTTGATGTTGGCTGCAATGGCTTCGAGAGCTGTTTCGAGAGCACCCATCTGTTCCGTGTAATTAGGCAATGCCTCGATAGCAGCAGCAATAGCACCCAACTGTTCGCTGTAATTTGGCAAAGCAGCAATGGCTGTTTCGATGGCTGCGAGCTTGTCGCTATAATCGGGCATACCCTTGATAGCCGCTTCGATTGCCTTCAACTGGTCGGTGTAATCCGGCAATGCCTTAATGGCAGCCTCAATCAAACCGAGCTTGGTCTCAAGAGCCAATGTCTGCGCCTTCATCGCAGCCTCGATGATGGCCAACTTGGCATCCAATGTAGTAGCCAATGTATTGATAGCCTCTACGATAGCGTCAAGCTTTGCATTTTGGTCGCCCTGCATCTTCTCTATTGCTGCGGTAAGAGCGGCAATGGCAGCCTCCTGCTTCATTGTGCCATTGTTGATGGCATTTACTACTTCGGTGAAGTCGTTGTTTACAGTCACATTGATTGTGTAATTGATTTCGGGAGCATCCTCCTGACAAGCGGTAAAGATGCCGGTTGTTCCCACCAGTACGATGATGGCAAACAAGGATGAAAATATACGTTTCATAGCTATCTATTTTTTAATATTACTTATTCTTTTTGGTTATTCAACAGTGATGGTTACTCGGCGTGCTTCCGCTGAATCAATACCACGCTGTGCTCCGATGGCGATGCTTGGCTTGAGGTCATCGGCGGCAAAGCCCACCTCCTCAAGCGCCTTCACCACTCGCTCCAGTCGGCGCTCACTCAATCGCTGGTTATACTCCTTAGAGCCGGGCTTGCTCGCCTCGGCAACCAGTGAGAGTTTCTTGCCCTTATACTGCTCGGCAAATGCTTTCAGAGCCTCTGCCTGCTCCTTGGTGAAGAATGAGCTGTTGTTATCGAAAAGAACTGTGTGTTCAGGTTTCTCAACTACCACATGTGCCTTGCGCTGCTGACAATCGTTCAACCGGCGCTGTAAGTCTGCATTTTCCTGTGCCAAACGCTGACGTGCTGCTTCTGCCTTGTCGGCACGTGCTTTCTCGGCATCTGCTCTGCGGAGCGCATCGGCGACATTTGCATCCATCGAAGCCAAACGGCTGTCGTAATGCTTCTTCATCTTCTTTGCCTTTCCGGGAACGAAATTATAACGAAGCGTTACAAGACCGAATGCAAGCTGCTTAGGAGCAATATCCTTACGGTTCATCACAAAATCCATCTCACCCTTCAAACCGATGGTTACCTGACGGCAGACATCGAACTCCATATGCAGCGATGCAGGGATATAGAAGCGGTTGAAAGAGGCGTGATCGTTGGTAGTGCGTACATTACCCTGAATGCTGACACTCGAATTGTTGTCAATGTTGATGTCGCCTGTAGCCGGCTTGGATGTGCCGTTTTCGGTAATGGTCGTGTTGAAATAGATTCCATACTCATTACCTTTTGCCATCATATAGCCAACACCTGTGCCTACCCAGATATTGAACCATTGAGCCTGACGGCGAGGCCAGAACTCCATAAAATTGAAGCCTACCCCCAATTTGGCATTGTGGTAGTTCATCAGGTAATTGCCATAAGCCTTGATAGGCATCTGTGCTGCATCAAGTGATGAGAGGCGTTGCTCGCGGCGGTAGCGTGACCACATATACGCTGCACCAACACGTACCCACGGACGGATGGTGTAGTCCACTCCGCCTCCAACAGCAGGTGCCATACCGTAACTTTTCTTGGCATTTACATTCTCATACCATACACCGGAAGCCCATGAGAGACCGCCTTGTGCATAGATGCTCCAAGTTCCTGTGCGTACGTCTTTGTTGTATTCGCGCTTGTCCGGCAAGCCATTTTCATCCGTCTGTGCCGAGGCAGTGACGGAGAATATGACAGCGAACAAGGCGACAAGACACACGCTTGCTATTTTACCCCTATCGGGCAGCAATAGCGGAATCAATCGTCTTTTTTGCATATTGTTTAGGATTAAGTTAATAATATTTGGAAGGGAGACCTTCCAAACGCCGGATATGGACACGACAAAGCCTGCAAAATGATTGTTACACCACTTTGCAGATTCATTGGAATGGAATAAATTAAAGCGCGTTAACGCGCGAGGTATAGGCGATGAGAATGTGTGTGTGTGTGTGTGTGTGTGTGTTTACACAATTTTTTGTAACTACCAAATTTTCAATAGCATTTCTCTCAGCAATTTTAGGATTGTCGAGATTTGCAAGAGACGTAAATGCTACATTCTTTGGGTTCATGATCACACACTTTAAGCATTTTTGTTGTACGAAGTTAGAAATAATTTCGCATATATGGCATCTTTTTCAAAAATAATTTATTGGAGAGAGCTAAAAATTGCGTGCTAAGTAGTTTGTTTGGCTAAAAAGCACTCTTTGAAAGATAACTGATTGCAAGCCAAATGGGGCATAACTTTATTTAAATAGGTATTTTCGCGTATTGTCATCTCCGAAAAAATACAGACCTTTGTATGTTCATTGAGTATTTTCACTAAAAATTTCGGAATATGAAGAAACTTTTACTCGCTTTGTTCCTTGTCGGCACCTTCGGCGTGCAGGCACAAACGATGACCCAGGAGGAGATGCAGGCACAGATTGCCAGCCTTACCGAGGAGGTCAACACGCTCAAGCAGAAGGGTACGACCTGGGATAAGATTACGAAGGCCCTGCCCAAGATTTCGGGTTATGTGATGGGTCGCTACACCTACAACGGCGACGAGTCGTCGTTCCGTCTGCGTCGTGTACGCGTATCGCTGGCCGGAGATCTCACCCCGAAGTTGGACTATAAGTTCCAGGCCGAGCTCTCGAGCTTCAAGCTCCTCGATGCCTACTTCAACTACAAGCCCTTCGACGAGCTGAAGATCAAGGCGGGTCAGTTCAAGGTTCCCTTCACGATCGAGAACACGAACTACACCCCGACGAAGATGATTCTGATGGACCACCCGATGGTGCTGGATCGCCTCGTAGGTTCGTCGGAGACCGTAGGCGAGACGACCTTCTCGAACACCGGTCGTGAGCTGGGTATCGACATCCACGGTACGCTCTTTGGCGGCATCCTGAACTACGATGTAGCCGTATTCAACGGTGCCGGCCTCAACGTGAAGAAGGACGACAACAAGTCGAAGGATGTGGTGGGTCGTCTGATGCTGAACCCCGTCAAGGGGCTGACCGTGTCGGGTTCGTACTACTGGGGTGAGAGCACCGGCGATTTCTTCACCCGCGAGCGTTGGTCGGTAGGTGCCGTGTATGACAGCAAGCACCTCCTGGTACGCGCCGAGTATGTAGGTGCCAAGACCGACATCGAGGATGAGGAGATTGACCAGGAGGGCTGGTATGCCCTGGCCGGTTGGAAGTTCAACGACAAGTGGACGGTAGCCGCCCGCTACGACAGCTTTACCGACGACACGGAGTTCCGTTCCGAGACCGAGCAGGCCAACTACACGGTCGGTGTAGCCTGGAAGCCCTTCAAGTTCATCCGCCTGCAGGCCAACTATGTGCACGAGGACCGCATGGAGGGTAAGGGCCACCGCAACGTCGGTATGGTTCAGGCCACCGTATCGTTCTAACCCAAGCAAACAAATAATTAAACACGATAAATCATGAAAAACTTTTGGAACAAACTCCTCGTGGAGGATTGGGTAGTGGTGATGCTCTCGATTCCGCTGCTGATTCTCTGCGCCTGTGGTCAGTACCTGCCCACGATTTCGATTCCGTCGAACATGCTGGAGGCAGATGCCTGGGGCAAGATTGCCATGCTCTTTGTCATCGCCATCGTTACGCTCTATGCCGGTAACAAGCTGCTGAGCCGCCCGATGAAGGGCATGCTGCTCTCGTTTGTGGTCGTATTTGCCATTGCCGCCCTGGCCATGTGGATCGGCTCGAACAAGTACATCAAGAGTGAGCTGGGCCTCGAGCCGGTGTTCTTCTCGGTGATCTTCGGTCTTTTGATCCGCAACGCCCTCCATGTACCCGATTGGATGAAGCCCGCCATTCAGGGTGAGTTCTACATCAAGATCGGTGTTGTCTGCCTCGGTGCTACGATCATGATCGGCGATGTGATGAAGTCGGGTGCTGCCGGTCTGATCCAGGCCTGCATCATCGTGACGATTGTTTGGCTCTTTGCCTACAACATTGCCCGCCGCATCTTCAAGGTGGAGCGCGCTACGGCGATGACCATGTCGAGTGGTCTGACCATCTGCGGTGCTTCGGCCGCCATCGCTACGGCCGGTGTAGCCGGTGCCGATAAGAAGAGCCTGTCGTACATCGTGTCGGTAGTGCTGATTATCGCCGTTCCGATGATCTATCTGATGCCCTGGCTGGCCAATATGATTGTTCCTCTGCTGAGCGACAGCGTAGAGATTCAGCAAGAGATCACGGGTGCCTGGATTGGTGGTACGGTCGATACCACGAGCGGTGTAGCCGCTTCGTCGGAGATGGCCGGTGAGTTGGCTAACAGCACGGCTATCGTGGTGAAGGCTACGCAGAACGTGCTGATCGGTGTGGTTGCCTTCTTCATCGCCCTCTATCTCTCGACCAAGCGCGAGGATGGCAAGGCTCAGCGCCCGTCGCTGAAGGTGGTTTGGGAGAAGTTCCCGAAGTTCGTCCTGATGTTCGTCGTGGCTTCGCTCGTATTCTCGATGCTCAAGGAGGCTGACCTCTTGACACTCAACGCCAAGGGTAAGATTATCGAGACGTCGCTCGCCAAGACCCTCTCGACCCTCTTCTTCTCGTTGTCGTTCGTCTGCATCGGTCTCGATACCCGCCTCAAGGATATCATCTCGAAGGAGAACCGCAACGTGCTCTACGCCTTCCTTACGGCCCAGACCTTCAACATCGTCGCTACGTTCCTCGTGGCTTGGCTGATGTTTGGTGTCATCAAGCCGATGCTGTGGGCTTAAGACTGATTGCTACCCATAAAAAAAGCCAACCCAAATCGGGTTGGCTTTTTTTCTGTTCGTTCTCTTGTTACAGCATCGCGATCAGTTGATCCACATCTTCGTCGGTCGTGGACCAGCCTGTCACAAAGCGGACGACGGTTTCGGTCGCGCCACGCGGGCCCCAAAGCTCGAAGCTTGCCTCCTGCTTCAGGCGGTCGATCACCTCATTCGGCAGGCGGAAGAACTGCTGATTCGTGGGCGAGGGGACAACCACCTCATACCCCTTGGCGCGGAACGCCTCGCGGATGCGGAGCGCCTGCGCTACCGCTTTTTGGCCGATCTTTTCATAGAGTCCATTGGTAAAAAGTGCCTCAAATTGCAGCCCCAGCAGACGACCCTTGGCGAGCAGTGCACCATGCTGCTTCACAAGCGGGAAGAGGTGCGGAAGTCGCTTCGGGTCACGCACAACGACCGCCTCGCCAAACAGGGCTCCGACCTTCGTGCCACCGATATAAAAGACATCGGCCAGCGCGGCAAGCTCCTTGAGCGAAAGGTCGTTCCCTTCGGCCGCCAGGGCATAGCCCAGGCGCGCACCGTCGATGTAGAGCGGAATCTCGGCCTTGCGACACACCGCCGCCAGGGCCTCCAACTCGGCCTTCGAGTAGGTCGTACCGTACTCCGTGGGTTGCGAAATGTAGAGCATGCCAGGGGCGACCATGTGTTCGTAGGTCTCGTCGCGATAGAACTCCTCGATGTAGTGCTCCACCTCCTCTGCGGCAACTTTGCCATCGTGGCTCGGCAGGGTCAGGACCTTGTGCCCCGAGGCCTCCACAGCACCCGCCTCGTGAACGGCGATGTGGCCCGTCTCGGCGGCCAACACACCCTCATGACGCGCCAAAAGGGCATCAATCAGCGTGGCATTGGTCTGCGTGCCACCCACCAGGAGTTGTACGCGCGCCTCGGGCAATCCACACGCCTCGCGGATCAGCTCCACCGCCCGCTTCGTGTAGTCGTCGCAACCGTAACCTACGGTCTGCTCCGTGTTGGTCTCCACAAGCCGTTTCAGCACCTCGGGATGAGCACCGGCCATGTAATCGGAATCAAAGTAAATCATCGCTATAAAGGGTAAAAAAGGTGCTTGGATAAACCAAGCACCTTATATAAATAATCAATTACAAACCGCGGTTGCGCAGCAGGGCATCAATCTTCGGCTCGCGACCACGGAAGTTCTTGTACATCACCATACCGTCGTCGATACCGCCCGGCGTGAGGACATACTTGCGGAAAGCGGCTGCCACCTCCTGGTTGTAGATGTCGCCCGTCTCGGCAAAGGCATCGAAGGCATCGGCATCCAACACCTCGGCCCACATGTAGCTGTAGTAGCCGGCCGTGTAACCGCCACCCATCGTGTGGCTGAAGTTGGTCATGCGGTAGCGGGGCAGGATCTGCGAGGGGATGCCGCGTGCAGCGAGCTTCTCGGCCTCGAAATCCATCACGTTGAGGTTCTCGGGAATCTCGGTCAAGACGTGCAGATCCATATCGCTGAGCGATGCGGCTACATACTCCACCGTAGCGAAGCCCTGGCCATACTTCGAGCTCTCGACGATCTTCTCGACCAGCTCCATCGGGATCACCTCGCCCGTCTCGTAGTGCTTGGCATAGACCTTCAGCACCTCCGGCTCAAAGGCCCAATGCTCGTTGATCTGCGAGGGGAGCTCCACGAAGTCACGCTCCACACCGGCAGCGCTGTTGTAGCGCACATCGCGCATAAAGCTGTGCAGGGCGTGGCCGAACTCGTGGAAGAGGGTCTCCACATTGTCGATGCTCTGCAGCGCCGGGCCATCACCCGTCGGGGCGGTCATGTTGCAACAGTTCACGACGATCGGAATCACGCGCTCCTCGCCGTTGTAGCTCTGGCCACGGAAGCTCGTGCACCAAGCACCGGCACGCTTCGAAGCGCGGGGGAAGTTGTCGCTGTAGAAGATCGCCAGCGTCTTGCCGTCGCGGTCGATCACCTCATAGGCCTTGGCCGTCGGCTCGTAGGAGGGCACCTCCGAGGTGATCTCCTTGAACTGCAGACCGTAGAGTTGACCCGCTACATGGAAGATACCCTGCATCACGTTGCCAATCTCGAGGTAGTTGCGAATCTCCTGCTCATCAACAGCAAACTTGGCACGCTTGGCCTTGTCGAGGTAGTACATGTAGTCCCAACCGGCGGGCTCGAACGAGTGGCCCTCCTTCTTAATCTCAGCACGGATGTCGTTCAGCTCCTCCTTCGCCTTCTTTACGGCAGGCGTCCACACCTGATCAAGCAGGGCATAAACTGCCTCGGGGGTCTTGGCCATACGCTCCTCGAGAGCCATCTGGGCGTAGTTCTCAAAGCCCATCAGCTTGGCCTTCTCCAGGCGCAGCTTCACGATCTCGGCCGAGATCGCCTTGTTGTCGTACTCGTTATCCACGTTGCCACGGTTGTAGTAGGCGTTGTAGACCTTCTCGCGCAGGGCACGATTCGAGCAGTACTGCAGCACGGGGTTGCAGCTCGGACGCTGCATGTTGAACATCCACTTGCCCGGCTGACCCTGCTCCTCGGCCATCTTGGCGGCGGCGGCGATGTTGCCCTCCGGAAGACCGGCCAGCTCCTCGATCGACTCCACGACAACAAACGTGTTGTTCGTCTCGTGCAGCAGGTTCTGCGAGAAGTTGAGCTGCAGCATCGAGAGCTGCGTGTTGAGCTCGCGCAAACGAGCCTGCTCCTCGGCACCCAGCTCGGCACCGCTGTTTACGAAGCGCTTGTATTGGTTCTCAAGCACCTTTTGCTCCTCGGCCGTCAGGTCGAGCGACTCGCGCTTTTCATAGACCGCCTTAACGCGGGCAAAGAGCTCGGCGTTGAGGTTGATGTCGTCGCTGTGGGCCGAGAAGAGGGGCGAGAGCTCCTTCTCCAGGGCACGCATCTCGTCGGTCGAGTTGCTCGACGAGAGGGGCGAGAAGACACCGCGCACCTTGCGCAGCAGTTCACCGCTTTGATCGAGGGCTACGATCGTATTCTCGAACGTGGGCTCCTCGGTCGAGGCTACGATGGCCGCAATCTCGGCTTTCTGCTCCTCCATACCCTTCAAAAGGCCCTCACGGTAATCCTCGATCGTGATCTCGCTGAAGGGGGCGATGCCAAAGGGGGCATCGAACTCATTAAAGAGGGGGTTGGCGGACTTGTTGTCGCCGCAACCGCATGCAGCAACAGCCATTGCCAGAATCAAAAGTTTCTTCATGGTTGTTCTATTTTTCTGAATGAATCGTTTCGGACAAAGGTACGAAAAAGAACGAGATCCCCACACCTCGACACGGCAAAAGTGAAAAAAGTGTATGTAAATCTGTATATAGCGGATCGAAACAAACACCCAAACAGCTACCTTTGAGGTCTAAACTATAGCTCTTTTTGGGCGTAAATTTAGGCGTAAAAAATAAAAAGGTGCCCTACACCATCGTGTAACGCACCTTTTTGAGGTCTGAAGCGGATTCGAACCGCTGTAGCAGCTTTTGCAGAGCTGTGCCTAGCCACTCGGCCATCAGACCAGCATTTCGGAGTGCAAATATACAAACTTTTTCTTTTTCCACAAAATTTACACCTTTTTTCGCCCGAAAAGTTTGAAAAAGTAACTTTTAGAGGGATCAAAACATCACTTTTCACCCCTCCGACCACACCTAAAGTCCCTTTTTCGCAATCAACCACGCCAGGCGGTTGTAAAAATTCAAGAGCGGTTGTCGCCAACTCACGGGCAGACGATTCAACACCTGCACCTTGCGAAGTGTGCGGCGGTAGGTCTTCGTAAAGGAGAAGGTCTCGATGGCTCTTCGTGCCGCCTCCGTATCACCCTTGGCACAAAGAATCAGCGCCTTACCCAAAGCAGCACGCGCCACAAACTCTCGCTCGTCGATCGGAGCCGCAGGGTCATAGAGCTTTTCAAACGAATAGATCGTCTTTTCGGGCGTATAGATCGAGGCCGAGCGGTTCGAAGCCTCCTTCAGGTAGCGCACCAGGGGTTTAGGCGAAAAGCAGACGCGGTACTTACGGGCCAACTTAATCCACATATAGAGGTCACCGGCAATCTTCATCCCTTCGGGGAAACCGCCAATTTCGTCAAAGATGCGACGCGGCATCGCGCTGGCTGAGGGAATGGCGATGTAACGATGGGCCGAGTCGCGGAAGAAGTTTTGAACCACACCCCGCTCCTCGGGGCAGGGAGCGCGAAAGACCCCCTCGTTCGAGATTACCTGAAACGAAGTGCAGTACAAGCCGCAATCGGGAAATTCGTTAATCAGGTTGTTGATCTCCTCCAGAAAACCCTCCTCCCATTGGTCATCGGCATCGACCAGGGCGACATACTCGCCCCGTGCCTCGCGGATGGCACGGTTGCGGGCAGCACACTCGCCGGCGTTGGGCTGATCGATCAGACGGATAAGCGGCGAATCGATCGAGCGCACGATTTCGGCCGAGCGATCTTTCGAACCGTCGTTCACCACGACAATCTCCAGCGGCTGAAGCCGCTGTGCCAAGACCGACCGAATCGTAGCTTCGATTTCGCGCTCCTTGTTGTAGAGCGGGATGATGACCGAAAAACTATTTTTCATAGCTCGATTTTTGGGGTAAAAGTTGTTCGAAGCCCTGCAACAAGGTGGATGCCACCTGTTCAAAGTCCCGAATCTCAGTACTATCGTGCAGGCAAAGCAGGCGCTGTGCACCCGTGGCAATCAGTTGGGCAATCTCCTCCACGCTCTCATCCGCCAGGGTGAGCATCCGACAATCGGCCATCGAGCGTGGCACGAACTCGCCCCGGCACAACGTATCGTAGCGAATGAGCCACTCGGTGACATTCGAGCAATCGCGGAAACGCGTGCTGCTCGTCTTCGCAAGCGCCTCTCCCCACTGCTGCCAAGCGCGTTCAAAGTCGCTTTTGCGATAGGGCTGCGCCTGGTGCGAATCGTAAAATCCGGGGAAGAAGCTCCACGGCAGGAGGGTGATCGTTTTCAACAGGTTGCTCAGCCCGTAACAAGGAGTCAGCCATTTACCGAGGTGTCGATCAAGCGCCTTGCGCGTGTGGAGGTTATTGATCAGCTCCACGTTGTTCAAGATCAGCGGTCCGATCGACGAGGGACGAATGATATTCAACCGCGCCATATCGCACGGCAACCCCTCGCGGAAAAAGTCCTCGGGCACGCACGGTCGCGTCAAAAACATATCATCGTTAAAGAGCACAAAATACTCCGACAAGGATTCGATACGATGGATATTCAGTTCGATCGGATTGGCATTGAAGGTCGGCAACCACTCCTTCGGGATGTAATCCTCATGACGCACGATGTTGAGTTTCGGATGGCTTGTATCGAGCCATGCGGGGATATGTCCCCACGTAATCAGGTGAATCTTATGCACCCAGGGGGCAAACTGCTCCACGGCACGAAACCAATAGGGCAATGTCCCCCAATCGCGGTAGCGTATCGCCGAAGCATCCATCCCCGACTCGATGCGATACTGGCGGAATTCGGCCTGCCATGCAGGATCGGAACCATCCACCCAGGGAATCACAAAATCAATCTGTTGCATAGCTTATTGCACCAATAAATTACATCCTCTGATTTCACTATGGTCGATGCGCCCCTCGACCTCAAACGAGCCGTCGGCATGCAGGCGGCAGACATCCTCGGTCTGGAGGAACGAGCACGAATAGTAGTTCGCCAGGTCGATGATGTTCAACCCGCCACGGCCGGCTTGTCGGCCCACATCAAACGGATCGTTCACGTCGCGCACCAACACCTGCATCCAGGGTGGGCAGAAAAAACGGTTTTCGCCCTGCGAGTAGGCCTGCGACGTAAGTTCGGCCATGCCGTACTCGGAGTGAATCCGTTCAACCCCGAACCCCTCGCAAAGAATTTTGTGAAAAGCCTCCTTCGGCAGCTCCTCGCGGTGTCCCTTCATGCCGCCCGTCTCCATGACGATTGTATTGCTCAGCTTCGGCGCATACTGTTCGACCAAATCCCACAAGGCGTAGCTTACGCCCAGCAGAATCTTCGGTTTCGGATCGGCTGCCATGTCGGCGATCAGCTGCTCATACTGATCGAGGTAGAAACCGCCCGACCCACAAGCCGCAATCAGCCGATCGGCCATATAAACCAGCGAGGATCCTTTGCGCTGGAGGTAGTTGGGCAGGAGGGCATACAGACTCCACGCCGCAGGATCGCCATAGAAGCGACGGAAAGCCTCCATAAAGGCCCGCTCGTAGAGTGCAAGCGAAGCCATCGGATGGCGCGAGGGGGTCATCCCCGTTGTGGAGCTCGAGGTAAAGACCGCCTCGGGCGCACCCTCGCCACAATAGACCTCGCGGTGCTTGAAGAGTTGGATGGGCAGGAAGGGAATCTCCTCCACGCGCTCCACCGCCTGCGGATTGCACCCGATCAGCGAGAGATACTCCCGATAGGGGGCGCACTCGGCCGCCTGCCGACGAAACACCGACAGCGCCAACGCCTCGAACTCGCGCTCCTCCTGCAACCGAAATATGCGATCCAATTCGTTCATTGCACAAATATAGAAATTTTTAAGTTGTTATACTTATGAAATAACGATGAATTTTAATATCATTGGTACAATCAAAACATTTAATACGTTGATGTTGATATAGTAAATATTGTTTTTTACGCACCCCAAAAATGTATCGAGTCGATTAGCAGTTATTTTAAATGGAATTTTATTAACAAATCGCAAGCATTATAACTAATTGATTTTAACCAAAATATATCAATATAAAAGAACTTTCTTCAGAAAAAGTAACAATTTCCTGAAATTAATACGTATCTTTGTAAAAGTAAAATACTAATTTGCTGAAGGTGTATATAATTTAAGAGCAGGAACCCAATATGACGAACCATATAACAACACCCTTACCGGCAGTTATCACAGATCAGTGAAATATTATAAAATACAGAATGTTAACTAAATAGCCATTTCCTTATGAAAAATTTTTTATTTATTTTGATCATTGCCTGTTTGATAGTTGCCTGTGAGGAGGGAACCAACTCCTTGGATATTGATAATCTGAATCCACAAGAATTTAATCAATTGCTGGCAACAGGACAGGGCTTGGATATCCTTGTTAAAGCTGCCCAAGATAAGAATATCGATTATGACGAGCTGGAAGAGAAATTGTCAACGACATATACAATCACTCTCCTTAATAGTTTCTATGTTTTTGCTGATAACAATTGGGAAAATTCTGTTAAATTAGGTGGCGGAAATAAAATTTTCACCATGTCACCCAATAAAACAGCTGTACGAAAGTGTTTTATCAGAAATAGCTTAATGAATGAAGATAAGCTATATCGCGATTATCCAATTGAAACAACAATCATGGATGTTGTGATCAACCAGACGTTTGACAACGAGGGGAAAATCATAGCTAAGCTCAATGATACGACCTATGTGTTAGAGGGTAAAATTGATGATAGCATAGTCCGTCAACTTGCAATGCTTACAGAGAATCGTGATTGGGTACTAGAGAACTATTGTACCGCTTTATAATAGCAGTAAATCAATCATACAGGTGTACGCTGCACCGCTTGCCGACGAAACACCGACAGCGCCAACGCCTCGAACGCGCGCTCGCTTGAAAGGTTAAACAGCCGATCCAACTCCTGCATAAAGTCACTTTTACGCTCCAAGATACGAAAAAATACACATCCGCGCCCCAAAAAGGGGAAAAATTCCCTATGATACTCCCTCTAAAAGGTTATCTTTGTCAAAAGAAACCATCAAAAATCTATACTATGAAGAGAACCTTACTGTTTATGACTGCACTCCTCAGCCTTACGCTGTGGAGTTGCGGAGAAGAGGAGTCTACAGTTGATCTGAAATTGCAATACGACCGGCCGGCCGAGTTGTGGGTCGAGGCGCTGCCGATTGGTAATAGCCGACTCGGCGCCATGGTCTATGGCGGAACCTGCCACGAGGAGCTTCAACTCAACGAAGAGACCGTCTGGGGTGGTTCGCCGCATAACAATGTAAACCCCTACAACGAGGCTGGTCTGGATTCGATTCGCCAACTGCTCTTTGCCGGGGAGAATGTCAAAGCGCAGGAGCTGTGTGGTCGTTACATCAGCGCCAAGGGAATTAACGGCATGCCCTACCAAACGGTCGGCTCGCTGCACCTCGATTTCCCGTTTGAGGGGGAGATTTCGAACTACTACCGCGACCTGGATATCGACCGCGCCGTCACCACGACGCGCTTCACGGCCAACGGTGTGCAGTACGAGCGTGAAGCTTTCGCCTCGTTCGAGGATGACCTCATCATCGTTCGTATGACGGCCTCGGAAAAGGGCGCCCTCACGTTCGATGCCCGCTACACGACCCCCTACACCGAGGAGGTAACTCGCTCGACCGAAGGAAATCTGCTGCGTCTTGATGGTAAAGCCGATGACCATGAGGGCATTGAGGGCAAAATCCGTTTCACGGCTCTGACGAAGGTCGTGCCCGAGGGTGGTACGATGCAGCCCGTAGCCGATACGCTGCTGCGTGTCGAGGGTGCCGACCGCGTGACGCTCTATATCTCAATGGGTACTAATTTTGTCAATTATCAGGATGTCTCGGGCGATGCGCTGGCGGCCGCCATGAAGCCCATTAAGAACCACCCGACCAACTACGATCGCGCCATCGCAGCCCACACGAAGCGTTACCGCGAGCAATTCCGCCGCGTCAAACTCGACCTGGGCACAAACGAGCAGGCCGCGAAGACGACCGACCGTCGTGTCGAGGAGTTCGCCACCACGTTCGATCCCCAGCTCGCCACGCTCTACTTCCAATTTGGCCGTTACCTGCTGATCTCCTCGTCGCAGCCCGGAGGTCAGGCTGCCAACCTGCAAGGCATCTGGAACTACCGCCGCCGTGCTCCGTGGGATGGCAAATACACGGCCAACATCAACCTGGAGATGAACTACTGGCCGGCCGAGATTACCGCCCTGGAGGAGTGCCACGAGCCACTGATCCGCTTGGTGAAGGAGGTGGCCGGAGAGCAAGGTCACGAGGCCGCTGCGATGTACAACGCCCGCGGTTGGACGATGCACCACAACACCGATATCTGGCGCTCGACGGGTGCCGTGGATGGTCCTTCGTATGGCATCTGGCCCACCTGTAATGCTTGGCTCTGCCAGGATCTGTGGGATAAGTACCAGATCTCTGGCGACCGCGCCTACCTGGAGGAGATCTACCCGCTGATGAAGAGTGCTTCGGAGTTCTACTTCGATATGCTCGTAACCGATCCCGAGACGGGCTACAAGGTGGTTGCCCCCTCCTTCTCGCCCGAAAATCGCCCCTCGGTCGAGGGTCAGCGCACCTTCTCGGTGGTGCTCGGCACGACGATGGATAACCAGCTGGTGAGCGACCTGATGCACAACACCGCCTTTGCCGCTCGCGAGTTGGGCGATGAGCAGTCGTTCATCGATTCGTTGGAGCTGATTGCCGCCTCGCTGCCCCCGATGCAGGTGGGTCGCCACGGCCAGCTGCAGGAGTGGCTCAAGGATTGGGATAACCCGAACGACCACCACCGCCATATCTCGCACCTGTGGGGTCTCTACCCGGGTCGCCAGATCACGCTCCACTCGCCCCGTCTGATGGCTGCGGCACGTCAAACGCTGGAGCATCGCACCGACCCCTCGACGGGTTGGTCAATGGGTTGGAAGGTCTGCTGCTGGGCGCGTCTGTTGGATGGTAATCGTGCCTACAAGCTCATCACCGACCAGATTCAGCCCACCACAGCCGAGTCGGGCCAGGATGGCGGTACCTACCCCAACCTCTTCGATGCCCACCCGCCCTTCCAGATCGACGGTAACTTCGGCTGCACGGCCGGTATCGCCGAGATGTTTGTACAGAGCCACTCGGGTGCCGTGCACCTCTTGCCCGCCCTGCCTGATGTATGGCAGGAGGGTACGATCGAGGGCATTCGTTGCCGTGGTGGTTTTGTGGTGGAGAAGCTCGCTTGGAAAGAGGGCCGCATTACGGAGGTTAAGATCCGCTCGACACTCGGCGGTTTGCTGCGCCTGCGCACCTCGACGCCCATCACGGGTGGTGCCCTGGTAGCTGCCACCGCTCCGACCGACAATCCGCTGCTGAAGTTGCAGCCAATCCTCGAAGAGAAAATTTCACCCGAGGCACCGACTCCCGCTACGCAGCTGGCCGAGTACCTCGAGTACGATGTGCAGACCAAGGCCGGCAAGAGCTATACGTTCCGCATGGAGTAACCTGCATGCAAAGAAAAAGGAGGCTGTAGTCTCCTTTTTTTTGTGGGTTATAAGAGCGGTGAGAAGAGTCGCATGACCGACTCGGCAAATCGCCTTAGTCGCGGACGATTGAACCACTCGGCTGCCGTCAGCAGGTGGCAATGCGCCTCATCCTCGGCGTAGAGCGCAGCCAATCGCTCGACCAGCGCTTGATCATAGGCAAAGCCGTTGATCTCGAAGTTGTGCTCGAAACTGCGAAAATCCATGTTCGACGAACCGATGACGGCCAACTCGTCGTCGATGAGCATCAACTTCGAGTGGAGGAATCCGGCCATGTAGAAATAGACCTTCACGCCGGCATGCATCATCTCGTCGATATAGGAGTGGATCGCCAGATCGACACACCGCGAGTCGGAGCGTAGGGGCAACATCAATCGCACGTCGATTCCCGCCAATGCGGCTGTCTGCAACGCGTTGTTCAGCGTCTCGGATGGGAGGAAATAGGGCGTTTGAATCCAAATGCGGGTACGAGCGCGCGATACGGCCAACGAGGTGGCCTTCAGCAGCATGCGCCACTTGCCAAGGGGACCTCCGACCAAGAGTTGCAGGCTGTTATCGCCCTCCTTTGTGCTTATCGGATAGTAACTATCCCCCTCCAGTCGCCGACGTGTTGTCGCCTGCCAATCTCCCAAAAAGGCGGCCTGCAACCCGGCCACGCCCCCGCCTTCGATGCGGAAATGGGTATCTCGCCACGGTCCCAACTCCGAACCATAGAGGTAGCGGTCGGCGATATTCATACCACCAAAGTAACCGATACGCCCATCAATGACGACCACCTTGCGGTGGTTGCGGTAGTTGACCTTGCTGGTAAAACGGGGGAACTTCACGTGCAGAAAATCACACACCTCGCCGCCTGCCTGCTCCAACTCATCGAAGAAGTGTTTACGTACGCTGCGTGACCCTACGTCGTCGTACAGGACTCGCACCTCAACACCCGCCTTGGCGCGCTCGATCAGTGCTTCGCGCAACATCTTGCCGGCCCGATCATCCTCAATGATGTAGTATTGGATATGGACATGGTGACGAGCCGCACGAATATCCTGTAGCAACGCTTCCATCTTCTGCATGCCGCTGCGATAGATCGTATAGTCGGTGCCATAGAGCGGAACAGCCAGCCCGTGGTGGCTCAACAGGTGGCTCAAGGGGCGGAAACGCCCTGGAATTTCCCGACGTTCCTGCTGCTCGGCAGCCTCTACATAGGAGGTGAGCTGCTTGCGTGCACGGCGAGAAATATTACGGCGTTTCGAGAGATTCTGTCCAAAAAAGAAATAACAAACCAAGCCGACCACGGGAGCCAGCAACAGCACGATGAGCCACGGCAGGCTCTTGAGCGGGTTACGGTTTTCGGAGATGATCACGATGATCACCCCGATGATCGACATACCGTAGATCGCCGCCAACAGGTAGGACAGGATTTCGGGCATGGTATTCGCGTTGAAAAGGTTACTCGGTCGGGGCAGCTGTATCGGGGAACTTCACGGTGTAGAGCAGGTGCTCCAGCCCGTGCATCAGGTTACGCTTGTGGGGCGGAAGTTTCGGAGCATAAACATAGCAGTCGAGCGTGAAGATGTACCCCGTCGAGGTATCCACGGTCGTGTAGCTCACAAACGGACCACCCATGAAGTCACCCTCCACGTCCCAAAAACCACGCATCTCGACCCACATGCGGCCATTGAGACGGAAGGTGCGCAGATCGGGCTCAAAGATGGGCGACGTGATCATATACGAGCCATCCGACGGACCGGGAATACGCTTGGCAAAGCGATTGCGCGCCTCCACCAGCGCCTGCACGGTCAGCGCCTCGTCGCTCTTGTAGGGATAACCATAGACCATAAAGCCCTGGCTTGCCTCGGGGTATTCGTAGCGTGCCCAGACAAAATCATTGCTGTGGGCCGCCAGGATATAACCCTTGGGGACATTCATCTCAACGCCAAACGACTCCTTGATTGCCTGCTCGATGCCCGGCATGCCGAACTTCTTGGCATAGGCCAGGGCGCGATCGCGCTCGGCCATCTTCACCACCTGCACCAGCTTATCGCCATGCTCGGCGAGGTAGTCGATGATCGCCTGCTCCGAAGGACCTTGCAGCGTCAGCATGATCTGCGGAGCGGCCGTTACATCATATTCCACACCTACGGCCGCCTCCTTGACCGAGGGATCGACCAACACCTTGAGGATGTTGCGGTGTTCGGCCACGATATTCTTAAAACCATCGGGCGTCGTGCGCAGTACATCAAATTCGGGCTCCTGCTGCGGCAAATAGGGGATCGGAGCGGCCAAAACAGCACGGAGCGAATCGCCCAATTCACCTGTCCAGACAGGTTGTGTGGCCACGACGATCAACTCATAGGGACGTCCCTGCGAGGTCTTTTGGTTACTATCGGCGAGGGTATGGAAGGCCTTGCACGAGGTCATGGCTACGGCCAGCAAAAGGAAGGTCAAGAGGTAAAGTGTTCTTTTCATGGGATTGAAAGCGAATTGTTTGTACAAATATATTGTTTTTTTTCGGCCTGCGCAAATCGGTTCATGCCGAGTTATTTGTCGAAACGGTCGAATGTTGGTCGAAATTTGTGATATTGGCCTTTTTTGTGCTATATTTGCCCCGTATGCGTCTCAAACCACCCAAAATATTGCGTCGGCTGATGCCCGATTTGATCTGGGAGATCAAGGATGAGGAGGGTATCTTCCTTACCTTCGACGACGGCCCTACACCCGGTGTGACGGAGTGGGTACTCTCGATGTTGGAGAAGTACGACGCCAAGGCGACCTTCTTCGTGTTGGGCAAGAACGTGGAGATGTATCCCGATCTGTATCAGAAGATTCTCGATGCCGGTCACAAAGTCGGCAACCACACCTACTCCCACCAAAAGGGCTGGAAGATGAGTCTGGAGCGCTACACCGAGGATATCGATTTTGCCAACGATTTGATCCACAGCGAGCTCTTCCGCCCGCCCTATGCCCAGATCAAACCCACACAGGCGCGTTTCCTGGCCCAGCGCTATAAGTTGGTCATGTGGGATGTCGTATCGCGCGACTACAACCGCCACCTCTCGCCCAAGACCTGCCTGAAGAACGTCATCAAGTACCTCGACCCGGGTACGATCGTCGTTTTCCACGACAGCGAGAAGGCCTTCCGCAACATGCGCTACGCCCTCCCGCGCACGCTGGAGGCGATTCGCGAGAAGGGTTTAAAGTGCAAAGCGATTGAGTTATAGCACTTTTTTACGGAAAAACTTTGTTTTGCCGCGTTGATGTCGTATATTTGCACCCGCGAAAATTATTAACAATAAACACATAACACTATGCAAATTACTGCTGCTGATATTAAGATCGGTATGTGCATCGAGATGGACGGCAAGACCTTCCTTGTAGTCGATTTCCAGCACTGCAAGCCCGGTAAGGGCCCCGCTTTCGTTCGTTCGAAGCTCAAGAACCTGGAGAATGGTCGCGTTCTGGAGAACACCTTCTCGTCGGTAGGTATCAAGATCGAGCAGGTACGCGTTGAGCGTCGCCCCTACCAGTTCACCTACGAGGATGACCTGGGTGCTCACTTCATGCACACGGAGACTTTCGAGGAGATCAACATCGAGAAGTCGCTCATCAACAACTACGACCTGATGGCCGACGGCCAGGTAGTGGAGGTCATGTTCCACACGGAGAAGGAGACGGTTCTTTCGGCCGAGCTTCCCCCGATTGTAGATATGGAGGTAACCTACACCGAGCCGGGTATCAAGGGTGATACGGCTTCGACCAACTCGCTCAAGCCCGCCGTGGTTAACACGGGCGCTACGATCAAGGTTCCCCTGTTCATCAACACGGGCGACAAGATCCGCGTAGATACGCGCACGCGCGAGTACTACGAGCGTATCAAGTAGTAACCGAGCAGCACCAAGCTGCCTCGCACTTACAATCCCGCACACTTGGCAGGCAAGGTGCGGGATTGTTGTATATATAACGGTAACAAATACAGAAGCAATCGGAAATTTCGTTATATTTGTCCTATGAAACACCTCTACCTCGGTCTGGTTTTGCTCGTCAGCATGACGCTTCCGGCGTGTCGCGGTTCGCAATCGGCGACTACACCGGCTCATCTCTTTCCGTTGCCGCAAGCCCCTCGGACGATGGATCACGAGGCACAGATCGACTACATGGCTGCCCACTATTGGGATCATTTCCGCTTTGCCGATTCGCTTGCATTGGTGCAGGCCGATACGGCGGAGATGTTGCGCCATTTCTCCCAATTCTCGGCCCTTGCACTCCGTTGTGAACGCCACCGCGTACCGATGGATACGCTGATGCGCCGCGCCTCAACCTCACCCACCGCGCTTCGTTATTTTGCCTTTCTGGCCGAGCAGGTGCTCCACGATCCCAACTCGCCGTTGCGTTCTTCGGAGCTCTATCTTCCTATTCTGGAGGCGCAGTTGCAGGCCCCGCAAATTAATCCCTACGAGCGAATTGTGCTGGAGCATGACCTGAAGCTGGCGATGCAGAATCGCCTCGGCGAGCCGGCTAACGACTTCCGTTTCCTGACGCGCGACGGGAAGGAGTCTTCGCTCTATGAGGTGCAGGCCGACCACACGCTCCTCTTCTTCTCAAATCCCGATTGCTCGATGTGCTCGATGCTCAAAGAGTTGCTCCTGCACTCCGCGCCGATCGTCGAGCGGCTGACCGACGGGCGGCTGAAGATCCTGCTGCTCTACCCCGACGAGGATCTGCAAGCGTGGCGAACGGCACCTTCGGAGGCCGGTCACGGGGTGATCGACGCCTGTGATGCGGAGGGGCGGCTGCGTCAGGAGGGGCTCTATGACCTGCGTGCCATCCCGTCCATCTACCTGCTCGATCGCGACAAACGAGTCGTGGTGAAGGACTCGACCGATCCGCGCGAGGTGGAGGAGGCGCTGCTATAAGTCGAGCTGATAGCTCCATAAAAAAAGATAATCGCACTTTTTGTTGGAATTGCGACGAAACGTGCTATCTTTGCTATCGGAAACAGAACACACACAACAAAACTTTAAAACATTCAACATTATGGCAAAGAAATTCCGTTGTACCGTATGCGGTTACATTCATGAGGGTAACGAGGCTCCCGAGCAGTGCCCGTTGTGCAAAGTAGGTGCTGACAAGTTCGTCGAGGTCGTTGAGGACGGCGCGCTGGACTTCGTGACCGAGCATAAGCTGGGTGATGGTAAGGGTTCGGATGCCGAGCTGTGGCAGGGTCTGCAGGACCACTTCATGGGCGAGTGCACCGAGGTTGGTATGTACCTCGCCATGAGCCGTCAGGCCGACCGTGAGGGTTATCCCGAGATCGCCGAGGCCTTCAAGCGCTACGCTTGGGAGGAGGCTGAGCACGCTGCCAAGTTTGCCGAGCTGATCGGTGAGGTGGTTTGGGATACGAAGACCAATCTCTACAAGCGCATGAACGCCGAGTGCGGTGCTTGCGAGGGTAAGATGCACCTGGCGAAGATCGCCAAGGAGCAGAACCTGGACGCTGTACACGACACGGTACACGAGATGGCCAAGGACGAGGCTCGCCACGGCAAGGGCTTCGAGGGTCTCTATAACCGCTACTTCAAGTAAAAGAAAAGAGTAAAAAACAAAGAGGAGAGATTTTTGAATCTCTCCTCTTGTTTTTAGCATCCCCGCCTCACTCTTTCAGGCCGATCAGCCAGCCGAATTGGCGTCGGAACCAACGGTAACCGCTTCGGAAGTGGTCGGCCATTTCATAGACCGTCTCCAACTCATCGCGAAAGCGAGCGATCGTTTCGCGGATCGAAAGCAGGTAGCTGACCGTGGCCAGCATGGCAAAGAAGATGCAGACCACCACGGCGGCCGTGACGAGCGATCCGATGCGGGCAGCGAGCCACAACACCAGCGCTCCGACCCCCGTCAGGATGGTGCAGAAGAGGCTGACGGCAAAGATAAAGAGGGCCGTAATGAGTCGGCCTCCCACTTTTGTGGCTCGTTCCATACCCTGCATTAAGCCTCTTTTGTCTCACAATGGCAGCGCGCCTCGTCGATCTGACTCTTGATCTGCTGCTGCAACTTCTCGGCCTTCGTCTTGGCCTTATCGACCTCCTCCTCGACCCAATCCTTAATCTTCGTGCGTAGTTCGGGGCCCGACTGTGGGGTGAGCAACATGGCCAATGCCGAACCTACAACCATTCCTCCCAGGAGGGAAATCATACAAATACCTGTGTGTTTCATAGCGCTTTTTTTAAGTGTTCATCCCCGAAAGGAGCAAACTACGCGCCAAAATCACTATTTTTGTGGCAGAATATGGCTTTCGAACGACAACATACCGTCGCTTTTACCGGCCACCGTACCTATGCGGGGGAGGCCGCGGAGGAGCTCTATGCCCGGATCGACAGGCTGGCTGCGGCTGGTGCTACGACCTTTTTGAGCGGCATGGCGCGCGGCTTTGATCTGGCTGCCGCCGAGGCAGTCCTGCAACGCCGTCGCGAGGGGCTGGCTATGCGTTTGGTGGCCGTTGTTCCCTTTGCTTCGCAAGCCGCCTCCTTCCCCGAGGAGGATCGCAATCGGTTTCGACGCATCCTGACCGAAACCGACGAGGTCATCGTCCTTTCGCCGAAGTACTACCCGGGTTGCTACCAGGCGCGCAACGACTTCCTGGTCGATCATGCGGCCCACCTGATAGCCTGGTACAACGGCTCGCGCGGCGGTACGCAATACACCTTCCTGCGCGCCGCCAGACAGGGGCTTGCGATCCACAACCTTTCGCCCGAAATACAACCCGATCCACAATTATTTCCTTAAAAATAACACGAGCCCACCGAGGCTCTTTTTTTGTTTTTTCAAAAAAAGGCGTAACTTTACATTGAGAAAATGTGACAAGGGATGAAAATCGAGGATCTTGCGCTGACAATGACCTCCGGATTGGGGGTGAAGGGCATTGTTCACCTCCTGGAGGTGTTTGGCAATGCCGAGCGGATCTTCGCGGCTTCGCGGCATGAGCTGATCGACGAGGCCGATTTGCAACCTCGCATTGCCGACGAACTCCTGCGAAAAAGTGGCTTTTCGATGGCCGAGCGAGAGTTGAAACATTGTGAACATCACCAGATTAAGGCGATCGCCTCGACCGACGAGGAGTACCCTGTGCTGCTGCGCGAAATTCCCGACTATCCTCATGTGATTTACGTACAAGGTGACCCCGCGGCACTCGGCGGACACACCCTTTCGATTGTCGGCACCCGCACGGCAACCCCCTATGGGCAGGAGCAGACGCGACGCCTGGTGGGCGATCTTGCGGAGTGCATCCCCGCCTTGAAAATAGTCAGTGGCCTGGCCTTCGGCATCGACGTCGCCGCCCATCGCGCATCGATCGAATACAGTGTCCCGACGGTGGCCGTGTTGGCCAATCCGCTCCCCACAATCAACCCCGTACAACATACCGATGTAGCGCGCGAAATCCTCCGCTCGGGAGGTGCTTTGGTGAGTGAACTACACTCGCAAACCAAGCTCAAAGGGGTGCATTACCTTTCGCGCAATCGCCTCATTGCCGGCCTTTCGGCTGGCTGCATTGTGGTGGAATCACCCGCCGGCGGAGGGGCGCTCGTGACGGCGCAATATGCCGATGATTACCACCGTACGGTCATGGCCGTTCCCGGGCGTGTAAACGATCGCAACTCAATCGGTACCAACCATTTAATCCGTACCCAAAAGGCACGATTGATCACTTCGGCTACGGATGTGATCAGTGAACTGATGTGGGACCTGGGTGAAGATCCTGCCACCTTTGCCGCGAAGCCGGCGACGGTCGATTTGACGCGCGACGAGGTGGGGCTTTTAGGTTGTTTCCGCACCTCCGATCCCCTCACGTTGGACGAGCTGCACGACCTGACGGGTGTCGAGGCGGGTGAATTGACGGCGCTGTTGATCGGATTGGAGCTTGCCGGCATGATTCGCCAACTCCCCGGAAATCGTTATCTAAAATTGTAACCATGCAACTCATTGATACCCACTCCCACCTCTACGATGAGGCTTTCGACGCGGATCGCTCGGCGGCCCTTGTGCGCGCATTGGATGCGGGCGTGGGGCAGTTGTTGTTGCCCGCCATCGACAGCGAGAGCCACGAGGCGCTCTTCGCGCTTTGTCGTGAAGCTCCCAAGCAGACCCACCCCATGATGGGACTGCACCCCACGTCGATCAATGAAAATCCGCGTTGGCGAGAGGAGTTGGCGCTGGTCGAGCACTATTTGGACAATCCGCCCACGGGGATCCGTTTCTGTGCCGTCGGAGAGATCGGGTTGGATTTTTATTGGAGTCAGGACTATGTGGCCGAGCAGACCGAGGCTTTTATCGCTCAGTTGCGCATGGCTGCCCGGCGTGACCTCCCCGTAGCGATCCATACGCGTGCTGCATGGGAGGCCATGGAAGAGATGATCGGTGCGGAGTACGCAGCCGCCAAAGCGCGTGGCGAGCGCCTGCGTGGCGTCTTTCACGCCTACTCGGAGGATGCGGAGACCTATCGTCGTCTAAAGGCGCTCACCGAGGGTGATTTTCTTTTTGGCATCGGAGGGGTGGTAACCTATAAAAAGAGTGCAGTGGCTCGGGCAGTACCCGAAATGGCATTGACGGATTTGGTGCTGGAGACCGATTGCCCTTATCTGACCCCCGTTCCGCATCGTGGTACCCGCAACGAATCGGCCTATGTGCGGCACACGGCCGAAAAGGTGGCCGAGCTGAAGGGGCTTACGCTCGAGGAGGTAGCAGCGCAGACCACTCGAAATGCCGAGATGCTGTTTGCATTAAAGAACGATTAACTAAGAAGTTTGTAATCATTGATTTATAGCATATGCGTTCATCGATTCTTATCATCTACACCGGCGGTACGATCGGTATGAAGACCGATCCGGATACCGGCACGCTCATCCCGTTCGATTTCAGCGCTATCTACGAGGAGTTTCCCTCGCTGAAACGCTTGAAAGTGGATCTGGAGGTGCAGACCATGAATCCCGTCATCGACTCGTCGAATGTTCAGCCCCACCATTGGGTGACGCTGGCCGAGTTGATCCGCGAAAATTACGACCGCTACGACGGCTTCGTCGTCCTGCATGGCACCGATACGATGTCCTACACCGCCTCGGCCTTGAGCTTCATGTTCGAGAACCTCGCCAAGCCCGTTGTCTTTACCGGTAGCCAGATTCCGATCGGCGTGCTTCGCACCGATGGCCGTGAAAACCTGATCACGGCAATCGAGATTGCCGGAGCTCACGATGAGGCGGGCCATCCGCTTGTACCCGAGGTATCGCTCTATTTCCAGAACCACCTCTACCGAGCCAATCGCACCACAAAACGCAGCGCCGAGGCACTGAGTGCCTTCTACTCCTACAACTATCCGCCGCTGGCCGATGTGGGTGTTAACATCACCTACCACCACCGCCTGATCCGTCAGCTGGAGCATTATCAGGAGCCGTTGCGCGTAGCCACCCGCTTTGCCGACGATGTCTGCATCATCAAGCTCTTCCCCGGCCTCACGGAGGAGACCCTGCGCGCCATGCTCTCGATCGAGGGACTGAAGGCTGTCGTGCTCGAAACCTACGGCGCAGGCAATGCCCCGACCGCCGAGTGGTTCATCCGTCCGTTGGAGGAGGCCATCGCACGCGGCATGATCATCTTGAACATCACCCAATGCAAAGGTGGCGCTGTGGCGATGGATCTCTATGAGACGGGACTGCGCCTGCAGCAGATCGGTGTAGTGAGCGGTTATGACATGACGATCGAGGCCGCAGTGACCAAATTGATGTACCTGATGGGCAGCTACGATGATACGGAGATAGTGAAAAAACAGCTCAAAGAGTCGCTCCGCGGAGAATTTACGCGATAAAATTCAGGGTCGGCAGTTGCACAAACAGAAATTTTTTCTTATATTTCGGTCGCTTAAGGTGCACACTTCCCGCAACAAAGTAGCGGCGAGGTTGTGAGGAAATGGCGTAATATGGTGTATAACAACTGTTTGCGTCTATTTTGATCGGTGTCTCGCTTTTTTCGGGCCGTCGGTGCTTTAGCGCGCGCTTGGAGGTAGAACCTTGCGCAACGAGCAAAAAAAAGAAAAATTTTTTGCGAAAATATTTTTTTTGCGGATAAAAAATTAACAAAAAGCGAAACCTACGTTACAAAAACGAAAACCAAAACAATAAACAACACAACAAACTAATCAAATTTAATTTTTTAAACAGTTATGAAAAAACTTTTTATGATTCTGACGGTTGCCCTCTTCTCGCTGGGTACCGTTAACGCGTTCGCACAGGAGGCTGAGGCCGCCGCTGCTACGGAGGAGGTTGCTGCCGCTGCTGAGGAGGTAGCCGCTGAGGAGGCTGCTGTTGCTGCCGAGACGACGATCGAGGGTGAGACGATGCACCACGTGCTGATGCAGAAGTTCCTCGAGGGTGGTTGGGGCTGGATGTTGCCCGTATTGCTCTGCTTGGTTCTGGGTCTTGCTATCGCTATTGAGCGTATTCTCTATCTGTCGCTTTCGTCGATCAACACCAAGAAGTTCATCGCTCAGGTTGAGGATGCTCTGAAGAATGGTGGTATCGAGGCTGCTAAGGAGGTTTGCAAGAACACGCGTGGTCCGATCGCTTCGATTTACTGGCAGGGTCTGGATCGTTACGATCAGGGCCTCGACGCAGTTGAGAAGGCCGTTGTATCGTACGGTTCGGTTCAGACGGGTCAGATGGAGTCGGGTCTTTCGTGGATCGGTCTGTTCATCGCTCTTGCCCCGATGCTCGGTTTCATGGGTACGGTAGTAGGTATGATCGGTGCATTCGACGCTATCCAGGCTGCAGGTGATATCTCGCCGACGCTGGTTGCCGGTGGTATTAAGGTGGCTCTGTTGACGACGCTTATGGGTCTTATCGCTGCTGTGATTCTGCAGATCTTCTACAACTACATCATTGCCAAGATCGACACGCTGGTTAACGCTATGGAGGACGCTTCGATCGTGCTGATGGATATGCTGACGGTTTACAGCAAGAAATAATCTAACGAAACAGTAGTTTTTAAGATTCGAAAATCATGAAGAAAGTATTAAATATTTTGCTGGGTGTCCTGATGGTCATCACGTTGGCTCTTGTAGCCTACGCGATTGCCGCAGGTGGCTCGGACGCAGCGATCAGCCTGAACCTGATCTGGGGCTATGCCCTCATGGTCGGTGCTATCGTGGCTGCCGTTGGCGGTGCTATTTATAGCATGCTCCAGAGCCCCGCAGGTGCCAAGACGTCGATCCTTTCCGTTGTGCTGATTCTGGTTATTGTAGGTGTTGCCTACTTTATCTCGGCCGGCCACACGGTACAGATCGTCGATCTGCAGAACAACGGCTACTTCGCTCATGGCGAGACCGTTATTACCGAAACGTGTATCCTCGTAACCTACGTTGCTTTTGCTGCTGCTGTTATCACGGCACTGGTAACGGAGATCTGGGCTGCATTTAAATAATTTAAGCGTAAACTATGTCGTCAAATAAAAGAAAAGTACCAGAAGTCAACAGTAGTTCGCAGGCCGATATCGCCTTCTCGCTGCTGATCTTCTTCCTGGTAGCAACGACCATGAACACCGACACGGGTCTGGCGCGTATGCTTCCCCCGATGCCCCCTGAGAATCAACAGCAGGAGGATATCAAGGTGAAGGAGCGCAACCTGTTCCTGGTGCTCATTTCGGGTAATGGTGCTATCATGGCCGGTACGCCCACCGATCAGCAGATCATCGACCTTCGCGAGCTGAAGAACAAGGCTCAGGAGTTCGTCCTCAATCCGATGGATACGGAGGACCTGCCCGAAAAGGAGGATACGGAGATTGAGCTGGCTGATGGTTCGAAGTGGGTTTACCCTGTAAGCCAGGGTGTGATCTCGCTTCAGACCACGCGCGACACGGGTTACCAGGCCTATATTCAGGTGCAGAACGAGCTGACGCGTGCTTTCAACGAGATCCGCGACCAGGTTGCCGAGAAGAAGTTCGGCGCCAAGTTTGCTGATCTGCCGGAGGAGAATCGTGCAGCAGTAGCCAAGGCAGTACCTCTGAAGATTTCGGAGGCTGAGCCGCGTAACATTAAAAAGTAAGTAGGATTATGGCAGTAATGAAGAAAAAGGGCAAGAAAGAGTTGCCCGCAATTTCGACCTCGTCGCTTCCTGACGTGATCTACATGATCCTGTTCTTCTTTATGGTATCGACTTCGATGCGCGATCAGGAACTGTTGGTTCGTTATAAACTCCCCGATGCAACGGAGGTACAGAAGCTGGAGAAGAAGTCTCTGGTGAGCTACATCCACATCGGTCAGCCCTCGCTCTCGATGCAGGCCAAGTTTGGTACTGCACCGCGTATCCAGCTGAACGATTCGTACAAGAACACGAAGGATATCCTCGATTTCGTAGCCGCTGAGCGCGATAAGCTCAATGAGGCCGACCGTGCCGCCATGACGGTATGTCTGAAGGCCGACGGTATGACGAAGATGGGTATCGTCACCGACGTAAAGCAGGAGCTTCGTCGTGCAAACGCACTGAAGATCAACTACGCTGCGTCGAAGTCGCTCGGCTACTATTAGTAGCAGGGTGCGAATCATTCGCAAAAGAAAAGACCTCCGAAATTCGGAGGTCTTTTTTTATGGGTAATCGGCGCCGAGGTCCTAAAAAAGTTCGAGTTGCCCGATCGTGTGGTTAAACGACAGACGATGGTGGGACGTGAGGCCATGCTCGCGGATCGCCAAGCGATGGTCTCGCGTCGGATAACCCTTGTTCTTTTGCCACCCATACATCGGGAACTCTTCAGCGATGCGATACATGTACTCATCACGATGCGTCTTGGCCAAAACCGAGGCCGCAGCTATGTCGGCAAAGCGACCGTCACCCTTCACAAAGCAGGCATAAGGCAGATCGAACATCGAACGGAAACGATTACCGTCAATGGCGAGGAATTGGGGACGCGGATCGAGCCGATTGGCGGCGAGGTTCATCCCCTCGATCGAGGCGTTGAGAATATTGATTTCGTCAATGCGCGCGGCCGAGACAGCCTCCACCGCCCAGGCGATGGCCTCGCGCTCGATAATCGGACGCAACTTGTCGCGCTGCTTCTCGCTAAGCTGCTTCGAGTCGTTGAGCAGCGGATCGTGAAAATCGGGTGGCAGGATGACGGCAGCGGCAAAGACCGGGCCGGCCAGACAGCCGCGACCCGCCTCATCACACCCCGCTTCGAGGAGTTCATATTGGCTACAAAGTTCGAGCATGGTAGTTTTGGAATCGCTTTTTACGTTCCGCGTTGTAAAGTTACGATTATTTGCGTAATTTTGTCACACTGAAGCTCATTTTCCCATGCGAATTAACTTGGCTCGACAACCCCTGATTCCGGCCTTTTTAAGCCTGGTCATCCTGCTGCTGCTCGCCCTCTCACACACGGTCGACGGTGGGAGTGTGCCCGCTTTGCGTTCGGGGATGAGCGCGGAGGAATTGCCTATTCCGGCACTCGGTGCATGGTTGGAGCAGTTTCGCCAAGACAACAACGGATGGGCACATCTGTTGGGCGGCCTGATGCTCTTCTTCTCGGCCATGACCATCGGACGCATGACGGCCCGACTGAAGCTCTACGGCATCAACACCTTCATCTCGATGCCGCTCTATACGCTCTGCCTGATGGGACTGGTACGAACAGAATGGTGGTTTTCGGGGCTGGTTGTATCGACCCTGCTCACCCTGACAATCAAAAATTTCTGCTACTCCTTCCGCAACGGATTCAGCTTCGATTCCACCTTCCGCGGAGGCATGTATCTCGCTGCAACGATTCTTGTCGATCCGAAAGCGGCACCCCTGCTTTTGGCACTTCCCATTGCGCTGGTGCAGTTCCGCCGTGCTACGCGCGAGGGCATGGTCGCTATCGCAGGTCTCCTACTTCCCCCCTTTACGCTGGCATACCTGAATTGGGCACTCGGCGGATCGTGGATTGCACCCTTCCAACTCCTTTATCGTCTCTTTATGGAGGGTGAATGGCTCACCTGCTGGTTGGAATTGTCGCTCACCGAACAGCTCTTTGGTGGCGTATTGGTCGTATTGAATCTACTCTCGATTATCCTCTTTTTGCTCAACAGCTATACCTTGAGCACCCGTTCGCGCCATACGCTCTTTTACGCCTCCTATCTCTTCATGCTCTGCACTACCATAGCGCTGGTGCCCGGCGCATCGATGCACCTGATTGCCGAGCTGGCTGTGCCTGCTTCGCTGTTGCTTCCGGTGCTCTTTATCCGCATCCGTAGCTCCATCACGCAGATTCTCTACCCTGCGTTGGTAGCTGCCGCCCTTGCATCGCTCTATTTGTAAGGGACTCCTCCATTTTTCCATAAAACCTTATTGAGTACCTCCATAAGGGCTGTTTTACGTCCAATGGGGGCTGAATGTGTATTTTTTCTTTTATTAAACAATATTTTATTGTATTTTTGAAGCATCAACAAATCAGGTGCATTTGCACCAAAAAACACAACACATTATGCTTCATTTCGAACCGGCCATAGAGGCCGAAGAACCTACGATCGTCAAATACGTCGAGAAGACGCACACGGGGATCGAAACCATCAACCTATCACGTTACGCCATTGCCTACATCACGAGGGGTCGGCAATACATCTACGACGGCGACCGGCGACGTCAAGTCGGACGCGGCGAATTACTCTACCTCGGTATTGGTCGGCACTACATCGAGTCGATCCCCGAAAACGATCAACCCTTCGAGCAGATTCTCTTCTACTATACGCCCCAGGAGCTGCAACGCGTATTGATGCATCTGAATGTCACCTATCGCATCACGATCAGCAACCAACACTCCTGCGAAAAGTGTCGCAACGGATCCTGCGTGGTGGCCGAAGTGGGCAATACGATTCGCAACTTCTTCCAAAATACGAACAGCTATCTGCGCGAAAAGGGGAGTTGCCGCGACGAAACGGCCGAGAATATCAAGATGACGGAGCTGATCTACCTCATCGTTACGCAGGGCGATGGGTGCATTCGCAGCCGCGTGCTGGCTTCGGTAGACTCCGCACAGGAGAGTTTCGAGCAAGTAATCTACGAACATATCTTCAAAACGGTCTCGATTGAGGCGTTGGCCGAAAAAACAAATCGTTCGCTCACCTCCTTCAAAAAAGAGTTCCGCCGCCACTTCAATGCCCCGCCTCACAAGTGGTTCGTGCGCCAACGGTTGATCCACTCACGCCTGCTGTTGATCTCCACCAACCGCTCGATTTCAGAGATCGGAAATGAGTGTGGATTTCCCAATACCTCCCACTATATCAAGCTCTTCAAGCGTGCCTACCAGATGACTCCGGCCAGTTATCGCACCGCTCATTTAGAGTATCATCCGACGACAGAATCGATTTCCGAAGTCGAAGAAATGACGCAGGAAAGAGTTTCTTAAAAAATTACAAAATAATTGATTTAGGTTATTTGTAATTAAAATCTTTTTGTTGAAAAGCACGCCAAATGCGAAATTATTACAAAAAGATTTGTTAAATCAAAAAAAACAGCTACCTTTGTGTATCAAAAGTGGGGTTCCCCACACTCATTAACCTAACTAACCTAACCAAGCGGGCCAGTGTTGTGAAACACCGGCCCGTTGTCTTTTCGTACAATTCGGAATCAACGACCAACCTCATTGACCATGATGCGGGAACTGCCAGAGGTCGTATTAGAAGGAAATTCCGACGCGGAAACCAAAGTTACTCAAGCCGTTAAGGCTGTAGGTCAACAGGTCTCCCGAATTGGTCGAGTAACTGTAATAGAGTGCCGCATGCAGACCGAAACGCATATCGGGGCGCGGAAAGATCGACACTCCCACCTCGGGTTGCATATAGAAACCCCACGTATCCTTATACTGCTTATAGATGTAGTAATAGGAGCTGATCTCGGCATACGATGCACCCAACTTCAATCCCGCATAGGGCTGAAAAACCGACTCCTTAAACCAATTATAGCGCCCGGCTACACCAAACGGGAGGTGGAAGAGGGCATGTTTTTGGCTTGTCGTGAGAGCGCTTCCATCACTGAATTGCAACGTCTCGCGCGGAAGCTTCTTAAAGTTGGTCTGAAACGAGATGAAACCACCGATCGTGATGGCATCGGTCAGGAAGTATCCACCCTCGAAATTCATGCCCCAACCGGAGGCTTTATCCGAAAAATCGTTCGTGGCTGGGGCACCAAACTGCCAATCGATGTTGAAATAGGCATCGGGTAGAATCTGCGCCGAGGTGGGTTGCAGGGCTACAAAGAGGCCCAACGAAAGGGCCAACAGGCGAATGTATAACTTTTTCATAAAAAACAGATTTTAGTTTATTTTTTGAGGTAAGGCGACTGGACAAAGGCCTGTTCAACGGCCTCCACCGCTTCGTTGATATTGATCGCATCCTCACCCTGTAGCAGACCACTGATGTAGCTGTTCCAGATGACGGGCAACTTACGATCCGAAGTCGCCTCGGCGTTTAGATCGACCATCTCGGAGAGCAGCGAGCCGGTCGTATAGCCGTAATAGGTGGTAAAGGGGTAATACCAGCCACCCCACCACGAGCCCCAATAGCCCGGATCCCAATAGTAGGGATAATAGCCCCACCAATAGGGGTTGTTGTAGCCTACGTAGTAGGTGGTCTCCTGAATGAAGCTCAACTGCAACCCCACATCGGCTGTCTGACGCTCGGCCGGATCGGTGATCCGCGTATAGCCGCGCTCATTCAACTCCGACACAATCGCTCCGATCAAGGCGAGGGCATCCTGGTCTTTCCAATATTGGGCCTCTTTCGTCCCATCCTTGTCGGGCTTGCCGGCACCGATGAGCAGAATGCTGTCGGGGATGTAATAGGTGTTGATGGCTTTGAAATCGGCCTTGTCGTCGTAGGCCGTGTAGACCAGATACTCGTCCCTCAACGAGGAGGTGGAGGGCTCTTTCTGGCAGCTCCCGAACCCAACCACAGCAGTCAGGAGCGCAAACGAGAGAAGATGTTTCGTGTTCATAGCTTTACGAATTAGTTCACCCGAACGCTCCACAAAGAAAATGCCACAAAAAAAGCGACCCGTAGGTCGCTCGTTCTATTCGATGATCTTTTCAAAAGCCACCAGGTGGCGACTTTCAAAATAGATGATTCCGCAACGCGTAAAGCCAAGCCGTGGAAGCAATGCCTGCATCACGCGATTATCGGCATGGGTATCGACGCGGAAGCTCTTGACGCGGCCGCGCGCCATCTCCTCCACAGCCTCCATAAAGCGGCGGCCAAAGCCGTGGCCCACCACCTCCTCGGCAACGCACATGCGGTGCACCACCACATAGTTCTCCTCGTCGGTAAGCCACCGTCCCTCGATCGCGCGATAGGCCTCCTCGCCCGTGAAAATCACCGCACCATAGGCCACCACCCGATCCTCCTCTTCGATCACATAGCCAATCCCCTCGGCCACATCCTGCGCGATGCGCTCTCGGTTCGGGTAGCCGTGTTGCCACTGGTCCACACCCATCGCACCCAGGCGGCGGATGGCGCCCTCCAGGATTTCGTAAATCGTTGGCAGATCGCGCGGTGTTGCTTGTCGAAAGGTCATGGGTGCAAAGGTTAAAAAGGGGGCTGAAGCCCCCAAAAATCGTATCAGAACGCCTATAAATGAGGTGTTCCTACAACTATCTGTACTTGTGTGAGATAAGGTTCATAAACTCCTCGCGCGTACGGTGATCCTTGAGGAAGATGCCCGTGAAGGCCGAGGTGGTCGTAGCCGACTGCTGGCTCTCCACGCCGCGCATCTGCATACACATATGGCTCGCCTCGATCACCACTGCTACACCCAGCGGATTCAGGGCCTCCTGGATGCAGTCACGAATCTGCACCGTCAGGCGCTCCTGCACCTGCAGGCGGCGGGCAAAGCACTCCACCACGCGGGCAATCTTCGAGAGGCCCGTGATGTGGCCATTGGGGATGTAGGCCACATGCGCTTTGCCGTAGAAGGGCAGCACATGGTGCTCGCACATCGAGTAGAACTCGATATCCTTGACCAAAACCATCTGCTTATACTTCTCGTTGAACATCGCCGAGCGCAGAATCTCCAGCGGATCCTGGTCATAACCCTGCGTCAGGAAACACATCGCCTTGGCCATGCGCTCGGGGGTCTTAACCAGCCCCTCACGCTCGGGGTCCTCGCCCAAAAGGCGCAAAACGGCCGTATAATGCTCCTTGAGCTGCTCGATCGTCTCGGGATCGTACAACTCCTGCTTCTTGTAGTTCTCTTCCATAGCGGCAAAATTAGGCTATTTTTGCTTCTCGTGCAAATAGGCAACCAATTTCCTGACGGCACGACCGCGGTGCGAAACGGCATTCTTCTCCTCGGCCGTCATCTCGGCAAAGGTGCGGTCGAAGCCATCGGGAACAAACAACGGATCGTAACCGAAGCCCTCCTCTCCGCTTTCGTGGTCGATGATATGGCCCTCGACAATTCCCTCGAAGAGGTGCTCCTCGCCCCCCTCGATGAGCGAAATGACGGTGCGGAAGCGGGCACGGCGATTCTCCTTACCCGCCAGGTTTTTCAGTAGCAGGCGGTTGTTGGCCGCAAAGTCGTGGCCGTCGGTGGCGTAGCGTGCCGAGTGTACCCCGGGCTCACCCCCCAACGCCTCTACCTCGAGGCCCGTATCGTCGGCAAAGCAGTCCAGCCCCGTCTTCTCGTAGAGGTAGTGTGACTTCTGCGAGGCGTTGCCCTCGAGCGTAGCGGCCGTTTCGGGAATATCCTCCTCCACGCCGCACATGCGCGGCGTGACCAACTCGAAGCTATCCCCCAGGACAGCCTGTACCTCGCTCAATTTGTGAGCGTTATTTGTTGCAAAGATTATTTTCATGGTATATAGATTATATCATTCTCCTCAAAGCGTACCCGACAGGCGTGCTGCTTGCCAAGCACGTGGTCCTTATACGAGATCGTCAGCTCACCCGCACTGGGCCAGTGGGTTCTCTCCTCGTAACGCAGGGGATGTTCCTCGTCGATCGCAAAGACGATCGAATACTCCCCATCCTCCTCTTCGATACGGCCATTACCGCGATGGTTGATAACCACCCGATAGTCCGATCCAACCACTTCATAAGCGACCATGAGGTCGATCCGATGCTCCTCATCGTCCCCCTCACCTTGGTAACTGTGGCGGTATTGGCGCATCTGGCCCTCGATCCCGACAAAGGTGGCCAGGTTCTTTTCGCGATCAAAGTTACCGGCATACGAAAGTTGCCACGTAGCCCCCTCAGAAAGCTGTTTTCCCTGGGTCTGCAGGGTATAGCACGAATGATACTTCTGCGAGACAAAGCGTACCTGATCCTCCTCGAGGGTAATGCTCTCGCCTGCAAACCATCGCTCCTTCAACACCGCACAAAGCGCTTCGTCGCCGCTGAGCAGCGCCTCGGCATAGATGGCATAATGGCCATACCACACGGCCCCCATATGATTGATAGCGCCCAACACATGGTTCGTGACGATCCGATTCGAACGATCGTCTCCGGGCGATCCACCCTCTTCGATTTTACATCCCGTGAGGCTCCAGAGAGCCACCATACAAAGCAAAATATACTTTTTCATACGCTGCCCTCCTACTTTTTACCTGCCTCAAAACGATAACCAATACCCGCACGGCCCCAGCCGAACGGACCTGTACCCAACTCGGCAAAACCAAAGAGTCGCCGACCAAACGAGCAGCCGAAAAGCGTCAAATCACCCCACGGCATCCACCCCGTAGCGGTTCCGTAGAGCGCACCGAGCGAAATCGAGGAGTAGAGCTGCACCTTTTCGCGATTCAGGTAGACAAAACGCACGGTCGGCATCACAGCCACCATGTATTGGTTGGCGCTACGCACCTTCTCGCCCGTGTCGTTGGCCAGGCGCGAACGTACAGCCGCCGCGAAGCCCACCGTACCGCCCCACTGCAACCAACGCTTGGCGTGGTAGGTGTAGCTGAGCGAGTAGGCACCCGTAAAACGCTGGTCGGAGAGGTAGGTATCGGCATTGGCCATCTCATCGCGGAGATCAAACTCCAAGTCGTCGCCCCAACCGTCCATTACGGCTATCGAGGCTACCGAAGGGGTACCCACACCCAAGCGGAAATCGTGCTTCGGCACATGCTGGGGAATGATACGCGTAATTTTGACGGTGTTGTTCTTCTCGTCGTACTCCACCCGACGCTCCTGCGCCGAAAGTGTACCGACGAGCCACAAGGCACACACCACACATAATAATTTTCTCATCGCCTAACCCTTTTTTAATGGTTCTTACTTTGCCACCTGCATTTTCTCCAACCGATCATCCAAATCCATCTTATCGATGATCATCTTCACTACACGATCCATCTCGCCGCCATCGCTGTAATCGGCCGGGCAGATGTGGTTCACGCGGTTGTCGTGAATGAGTGACCCTAACGACTCGCGTCCCGACTCCTGCTCGGGATTAAATACTGCGATCGAGTGGCCTCCGAAGTTCTTTACGAGGCGCATACAGGGGATATCGGTCGTACCGTCGCCCACGTAGATCATGTGCTTGAAGGGGACGGGGCGGTGATCTTCGGGGATGTAGCGATTGACCTGCGTCGAGTCGTAGACCGACTCCACACCCTTGTTGATCTTGAAGATGAACTGCGTCTTGTTCGTATAATTGACCGCCACAGCGGGCCAATAGGCGATGCCGTCCACGTCGTAGAGGAACGAGCAGGCGTAGATCTTGCGGAATTCGTGGGCGATCTCCGTACCCTCGATAATCTCCGTCAGACCCGACGAGTTGATGTAGTGCAGAATACGGATGCCGCGCTCCTCGCCATAGCGGTTGATCCGCTCGAACCACTCCTTCACGCCCTTGTAGAGCTGCACCTTGCGACCCGACTCGCGGAAGGCCTCACGGCGCAACGAAAGCCCCTTCGAACGAGCCGACTGAATCATGCGTGCCATGTAGGTCAGTACGCCATCGGCATCCTGCTGCTCGGCCAGCGTATTGGCCTCCTCCCAGAACTCCTTGTTGCTCTTTCCCACGGCAGGGATAAAGTCATACTCCTGCATGTTACCCGGCGCAAGCGTTCCGTCAAAATCATAAATCAGGGCGATCGTAAAACGAGGATTCTCCATACTTTCACAGTTTAGAAAACAAAGTTACAAATTTTTTCACTATTTTTGTTGTAGAAACCGAAAAAGCAAAAAATATGGAATTCAATCAATTAATTGCCAAACGCCGCTCGATCCGTAAGTTCGAGCCCCAGGCCGTACCCCAGGAGGTGGTCGATCGGCTGGTGGAGGCTACGCTCACCGCCCCCTCATCGCGCAATTCGCGCTCGACGCACCTGATGATCATCGACAACGCCGAGACCATCGCCCGCATGTCGGAGATGCGCGATTACGGCTCGTCGTTCATGAAAAATGCCCCGCTCGTAATCCTCGTGATGGGCGATACTACCGTCACGGATAAGTGGCTCGTCAACGCCTCGATCTCGGCCACGATGCTGCAGCTGGCCTGCGTCAATGAGGGGCTTGGTTCGTGCTGGGTGCACGTCGATGGTTCGCTCTGCTTCAAGGACAACCCCGATGGTCCGAAGGCCGACGAGTTCCTGCGCAAGATGTTACCGATTCCCGACGAGATGAATATCCTCTGCGCCGTGGCAATTGGTTACACAACCTTCGAGCCTGCCGCCCTCCCCACCTGGGACAAGGAGGGGCATGTGCATCGCCTATAAGTTCATCTGTAAAAGGAAAAATGAACGGCTGCCGAATTCGGCAGCCGTTTTCTATAACAACTCGACCAGCGAATCATAATAACGCTTTGTCACCGGCACCTCCTGCCCTGCGACATCCATCTCGGCCACAATCACCCCCTCTTTCTCCTTGCGCAGGGTCTTCACATGGCGCGGATTGAGGTAGAACGAGCGGTGGCAACGCTTCAGACCACACTCCTCGCACAGCCCCTCGATCGAACGCATTGAGGCACGCACCAGGTAGTCGCGCACACGCTCCCCATCCAAATAGACCACCTGCACATAGTTCTCCTTGGCGGCAATATAGAGCACCGAAGCGGCCGTTACGACCAACTTCAGGTTCTTGCGTTCGTCGTAAAAGCGCATCTTCTGATCCTCGGCCGGTTCGGCAAGCGGCTGGCGATAGCGATCGACCAGGAAGAGCGCCATGGCCGTAATCACATAGGGGAAGATCAAGATCGGGAAGAGCCAACCATAGACCCGTGCCACCACCACAAAATAGGGATCCACGAGCCGCGCCATGAGCCACACGTAGAGCGCCACAAAGAGGGCCGCTACGGTGATCTCCAGTAGGCACCAAAAGTAGTAGGTGAGGCGATCAATGCGGTTGCGGACAAAGTGAAAGATTGTACGCATCAAGAGAACGGCCCCAAAGACGATGCAGGCAATCAGCGTCAGATTCACGCCAAACGAGAAGCGACCCAACTGGAGCTGCTCCGTGAGGTTGAAGGGGCGATAGATCAATACAAAGGCAAAGAAGGCCAACGGCACGGCTACCACATGGATCGCCTGCGAGGTCGGTTTGCGGAAAGAAGCGGGTAAATTGAGCATGATTTTGATCCCTTTTTAGCGTGTGACGAATGCACAAATATACATTTTTAATCCCAATATTCGCGGTTTTGTCCCGAAAATAGACGATAAATCCCGAAAAACCAACGAAAGTCCCGCCTATTTTCCGAGTCGCTGGTTCGGCGTTAGTTTTGCAGTGTGAAAAACCAAAAAACAGCAAACCATGAAACACATTACCGCCTTTGGAGACTCGATCATGCGAGGCGTCATACTCGATAAAAGCCAAGAAAAGCCGCGTTACACCCTCCTTGATGATAACTTCTCGTCGCGTTGCGGATCGACACTCGGCCTCGAGATTCACAACCACGGCCGCTATGGCAACACCACCGCACACGGCCTGCGCGAGCTGGATCGACGCCGTGAACAGATTGCCGCGTCCGATTTCTGCGTCTTGGAGTTCGGTGGCAACGACTGCGACCATCGCTGGGCAGAGATTGCCCGCCAACCCGAGGGGGAGCATCGTCCCATCACACCGCTGGGCTGCTTTGCGGCGCAATACCACGAATTGGTGGCCGGCATCCGCCGTCTGGGTTCCACGCCGGTTATGCTCTCCCTGCCCCCGATCATCTCGGACCGTTACTTCGAGAACTTCACCCGCACGATGTCGCTTGACGAGCGCAGCAACGTGCTCGGTTGGTTGAACGGATGCATCGAAAACATCACGCGCTGGCACGAAATGTATAATTTGGAGCTCTTCAAACTCTCAAATCTGCTGCGTGTTCCGATCATCGACATCACCACCCCCTTCCTCTCGGAGCGCCACTACCGCGACCTTTTCTGTGACGATGGCATCCACCCCAATGCCACCGGTCATCGACTCATTGCCGAGACGATTTGCGACTACGCCAAAAACTACATTTAACGCCCTGCAACGATGCTTATCGCCCTCTTCAGCCTTTTGGTAGGTCGGTGGCTCATTCGCCTGCCCGACCGACGGAAAAACAAAAAAATCTCCCCGCTTTAGCGAGGAGATTTTCGAATATGATCAGCTCGTAAACTATCTCACGGGCTTAATATCCTTCACACGGAGCTGCGTTGTCACCATACCGCGGTAGTGGTTCTCGACAATCTGGTAGCAGACATCGATGGCGCGACCGCCACGCACCCACTCATAGTGAGTCGGTTGCTGGAAGGCAATGGCCGGAATCTTCGTGTTAGGCTTCTGACGCTGGATCAGATCCATCTTCAGGTGCTCACGCTCCAAACCCACCAACTTGGCATCGCCTTGGTTGCTCACGCTGCGCGTCATAAAGACGGGCGATGTATTACCCGGCCCAAAGGGCTGGAAGCGATTGAGGTGGGTTCTAAACTCGGAGGTAATATCCGAGAAGAGCAACTCGCTATCCACATCCACCTGCGGAATGAGCATCTGCGGGTCAATATTCTCCTCCACAAAGGCGTTGAAACGACGCGTAAACTCCTCCACATGCTCAGGCTTCATCGTCAGACCCGCGGCGTACATGTGGCCACCGAAGTTCTCCAGCAGGTCCGAGCAACTCTCCACCGCCTGATAGAGATCGAAACCCGGCACCGAACGAGCCGAACCCGTCACAAAGCCATTGCTCATCGTCAGCACCACCGTCGGACGGTAGTAGGTCTCGATCAGACGCGAAGCTACGATACCCACGATACCCTTCATCCACTTCGGGTTATAGATCACGGTGCTCTTCAGCGCCTTGAGCTGCGGGTTATTCTCAATGTAGTCGTGCGCCTCCTGCGTCACGGAACGGTCGATCGACTTACGATCCTGGTTGTAGGAGTCGATCACCTCGCCAAACTTTGCAGCCTCCGCCTCGTTACCCTCGATCAAGAGCTCCACAGCGGCGTGACCACCCGAAGGTGAGGCGTTTTCGTCGTGCTCGTCCATCCGCATACGCCCGGCAGCGTTGATGCGCGGGCCGATCTTGAAGACGATGTCATCGATCGTAATCTGATGCTTATCCAGGCCGCAAATCTTGATGATCGACAGCAGACCCTTCGAGGGGCGTCGATTGAGATTTTGCAGACCGAAATGGGCCAAAATACGGTTCTCGTCGCTCAAGGGAACAATGTCCGAAGCGATCGAAACGACCAACAAATCCAGCAGATCGAGGATCTGGTTGAAGGGGATACCGTTCTTCTGAGCATAGGCCTGCACGAGCTTGAAGCCCACGCCACAGCCCGACAATTCGTCGAACGGATAGGAACAATCGACCCGTTTGGGGTCCAAAACTGCCACCGCCTGGGGAATCTCCTCGGCAGGCAGGTGGTGGTCGCAGATGATGAAATCCACGCCCTTGGTCTTTGCATAGAGCACTTTCTCGGTGGCCTTGATGCCACAATCCAGAGCAATGATGAGGCTCACACCCTTGCGGGCAGCTACATCAATGCCTCGTACCGAAATGCCATACCCTTCGGTGTAGCGATCCGGGATGTAGAAGGTCAGGTTTTTATGCCCGATCTGGCGCAAGAACTTATAGACCAACGCAACGGCCGTACAGCCATCCACGTCATAGTCGCCATAGACCATGATCTTTTCACCACGCTCTACAGCCTGCTCGACTCGCTCGACCGCCTTATCCATATCCTTCATCAGGAACGGATCGTGCAGGTCGGCCAAGTCGGGCTTAAAGAACTTATTCGCCTTCTCTACCGTCTCTATGCCTCGTTGTACGAGCAGGTTGGCCAACACAGGCGAGATCCCGAGCTCGGTGGCAAGCATAGCCACCGTCGCGGGGTCGCCCTGCGGCTTCACTACCCAGCGTTTTTCTATAGGCATAAGCGATTCTATTTATATATTTTAACATTTAATAATTCACTTAAATGGTTTGTCATCAGGCCCTTGACCTCCTCCATCGAGATCTCGCGACCCGTCTCTTTTTGGATCGATGTAACACCTCGATCCCGAAATCCGCACGGATTGATCTTTTCGAACCACCCCAAATCGGTGTTCACATTCAAGCCAAAGCCGTGCATCGTAACAAAACGTGACGAGCGGACACCTATTGCGCAGATCTTGCGCATTTTTGTCGTTCCTGCATCGAGCCACACGCCCGAAGCACCCTCTGAGCGACCCGCCTCGATGCCGTAGTGGCCGACGGTGCGGATAGCAGCCTCCTCCAAAGAGTGGATATAGTCGCGCAATCCGATACCGATCATCTCAAGATCCAAAATCGGATAGCCGACCAGCTGCCCGGGGCCGTGGAACGTAATATCGCCGCCACGATCAATGTGAAAGAACGCAGCACCGAGCGAGGCAAGGTTCTGCTCCGAGACGAGCAGATTCTCATTCTTGCCGCTTTTGCCCAGCGTATAGACCGGCGGATGCTCCACAAGGAGCAACTCTCCGGCGCTTTCCGAAGTAAGATGTGCCGCTTTGCGAGCCAGCGTAGCATCGAAGATCGCCTGTTGCAGTTTCCAACAAGCCTCGTACTCCATCGTGCCCAGGTCTCGGTATGCGACTTTCATCTTTTCTCTACTTCGGTTGTACGCTCTTTAGTGCCTCTTCAGCCAGGTAAGATGATCTTACGAGCGGCGCCGAGGCGCAGTAATCGAAGCCCATCTCCAAAGCCTTTTGGCGGTACCAATCGAATTTTTCGGGAGTGATATACGCCGCCACGGGGTAGTGCTCCAGCGAAGGTCGAAGGTACTGGCCGAGGGTCACGATCCTCACACCTGCTTCGCGCAGGTCACTAAGGGTCTGCAACACCTCTTCATCGCTCTCGCCAAGACCAACCATGATGCCGCTCTTGGTCACCGCTCCACAGCTACTCATGTAGCGGAGGGTCTCCAGGCTGGTGCGATACTTCGCACGCGAGCGCACCTCGGGGGTCAGTCGTTCGACGGTCTCGATGTTGTGTCCGACAATGTCGGCCTTCGACGCCAAGACGATGTCGATCAACTCGTGCTTGGCATCCAAATCGGGAATAAGAAGCTCAATGGCAGCGTCGGGATTCTCCTGGCGGATCGCCTCAACGGTGGCAGCCCAATGGCGGGCACCTCCATCCTCAAGGTCGTCACGCGTCACGGAGGTTAGGACGACATACCTCAGTTGCATCAAGCGTACACTTTCGGCGACCTGCTTCGGCTCTTGCGGATCCGGAGCAAGCGGACGACCGGTCTGCGTGGCGCAGAAACGGCATCCGCGTGTACAAATATCGCCAAGTATCATGAAGGTAGCCGTGCGTCGGCTCCAACATTCGGCCTGGTTCGGGCATTTACCGCTACTGCAAATCGTGTGCAGGTTGTGCTGCTCTACGATGTGTCTTACCTCGGCATAGTCGGCCGTACGGTGCAGGCGGATTTTGAGCCAGTCCGGTTTTCTGATACTTGTTACCCTCTCATACAACTTCGGCATTTAAGATTACTTTTTCCCAATTGATGCAAAAATAGAAAAAAACTTTGATAATTCCACATAAATATCATTTTTTTTCAAAGTCTGAGCTAAATCTATTATATTACGTGCAGGCGACCTCCAAACACCAAAAAAGCCCGATCATCGTGGATCGAGCTTTTCAAGGTTTGGAAAATAAAAATTTGCGCTGCAATTAATGGGCATCGAGCCAATTTTCGCCGATACCCGCTTCGGCCGTCAGATAGACCTTCAGGCGAGCCACGCCCTCCATCGACTCCACCACAATGCGACGCACCTGCTCCTCTTCGGTTCGAAGCAGATCAATCACCAATTCGTCATGCACCTGCAAGATCACCTGCGAACGGATTCCCTCCTCGCGGAAGCGGCGGTGCACCTCCACCATGGCCATCTTCATGATGTCGGCGGCCGAACCCTGAATCGGGGCATTGACGGCGTTGCGCTCGGCCACACCACGTGCCACAGCGTTGCGCGAAAGGATATCGTTGAGGTAGCGACGACGTCCGAAAATGGTCTCCACATACCCCTTTTCACGCGCCTCGGCCACCACGCGTTCCATATACTCCTGCACCTTGGGGTAGGAGCGGAAATAGCCGTCGATGAGCTCCTTGGCCTCCTTGCGCGGAATCTCCAGACGCTGGCTCAGGCCGAAGGCCGAGATGCCGTAGATAATGCCGAAATTGGCCGTCTTGGCGCGGCGACGCTCCTCGGAGCTTACCTCCTCAATCGTTTTGCCAAACAGCCGGGCTGCCGTTGCAGCATGGATATCCTCGCCATGGGCAAAGGCTGCGATAAGCGACTCATCACCCGACAGATGAGCCATCAGACGCAGCTCCACCTGCGAGTAGTCCACCGCCAGCAGCAGGTGCTCCTCATCGGAGGGGATAAAGGCCTTGCGGATGCGTTTTCCGAGGGCATCACGCACGGGAATATTTTGCAGGTTAGGGTTTGTCGATGAGAGTCGTCCCGTCGCCGTCACGGCCTGGTTAAACGAGGTGTGGATACGTCCCGTCGTACGATTAACGAGCTGCGGAAGCGCCTCCACGTAGGTTGATAGCAACTTCTTTACGCCGCGATACTCCAGCACGAGCGCCACAATACGATGCTTTGATGCAAAGCCCTGCAGATACTCCTCATCGGTGCAGAACTGCTTGGTTTTGGTCATCTTGGGTTTGTCGGTGATCCGCAACTTACCAAAAAGCACCTCACCTAATTGACGGGGCGAATTGATATTCAGGGTCGGCTCCTCGGCCTCCTGACGTACGGCAGCCTCCAGTTCGGCGAGTTTTTCATTCAGCTCCACCGCGTAGTCGGCCAATGCCTCGGTGTCGATCCGTACGCCCGCCATCTCGATATCGGCCAAAACGCGAATCATCGGCTCCTCCACCTCATGATAGAGTTTCTCAACCCCCATTTTGACCACCTCGGGGTACAACACCTGTTTGAGTTGCAACGTAATGTCGGCATCCTCGGCGGCATATTCGCAGACACGCTCGACGCCGACCATGTCCATCGTCAATTGTTTGGCACCGCGCCCGATGAGGGTTTCGATCTCGATCGGATGGTAATTCAGGTAACGTTCGGCCAGGGCATTCATGTTGTGGCGCGACTCGGGATCGAGCAGGTAGTGCAGAATCATCGTATCCAGCAACCGACCCTTCACCTCGATGCCCAACTGCTTCAAGACCATGTAGTCGAACTTGATATTCTGACCGATCTTGGCCAGCTGCTCATCTTCGAAGAGGGGTTTTAGGATCGTCACATATTCCGATTTCGTCGCCTCATAGAAGGGCACATACCACGCCTTGTGCGGTTCCACGGCCAGCGAAAGGCCCACAATACGGTCGTTGAAGATATCGAATCCCGTTGTCTCGGTATCGAAGCAGAACTCGGCATAGCGGCCAACCTCCGCCACCACTTCACGCAGCACCTCGGCCGTTTGTACCAGGCGGTAGTCGTGTACAACGGTCTGGGCCGTCTTCACCTCGGGCACAGCGCTAAAGAGATCTGCTTCAGCCGTTTCTGCCAACTGCTCAACCTCAACCGGCACCACCTCCTGCGGCGTTTCGGTCGGTGCATCAAACATGGCAAAGAGGTCGCCCTGCCCCGCCAACTTAGCCCTTTTCAGGGCAGCCGATTTAGCCTGGGCAACCTCGGTAAGTTGGCGCTGCTTCTCCTGGCGGGGTTGATCCACAATCGGCTCAGCCGGTGCCAGGTTTTGCAGGTCGTGCATGAAGGCCTTAAAGTCCAGCTCGGCAAACAGGGCACGCAGCTCATCGAGGTGGGGACAGCAGACCGTCAGACCCTCCTCGTTGAAGGGGATCGGTACATCGAGGCGAATCGTGGTCAGCTCCTTCGCCAAGCGCAGGTTGTCGCCCCAGGCAGCAATCTTCTCGCCCTGCTTACCCTTGATCGAGGCCACATTGTCGAGGATATTTTCGACCGTACCCCACTCCTGTACCAGCTTGCAGGCACCCTTCTCACCGATACCCGGCACACCCGGGATGTTATCCGAAGCATCACCCCAGATGGCCAGAATATCGCGCACCAGCTGCGGATCGTCGATGCCGTATTTTTCACGGATCGCCTCCCGATCCACCACCTCGATCTGCCCGTCCGAACCCTTCTGCTTGTAGATTTTGCAGTTTTCGCGCACGAGCTGGCCGTAATCCTTATCGGGGGTCACCATGTAGACCTCATAACCCGCCTCTGCGCCCTTCATCGCGAGCGTGCCGATCACGTCATCGGCCTCGAAACCAGCCACCTCCAAAATCGGGATGCACATCGCCTCCAGGACGCGCTTCACGTAGGGCAACGAGAGGATGATATCCTCGGGCGTTTCCGAACGGTTGGCCTTGTATTCGGGATAGAGTTCGCGGCGGAACGAGCCCCCCTTGGGGTCGAACGCCACACCCAGCAGGTCGGGCTTCTCGCGCTTCTGAATGTCGCGCAGGAACTTTACAAAGCCGAAGATCACCGAGGTATTCATCCCCGCGTGGTTACGCATCGGCCGCCCCAGAAAGGCGTAGTAGTATTTGAACATCAATGCATAGGCATCGACCAAAAAGAGCCTTTTCAACGAAATGAATTTTTAATTTTTAATTCTTAATTATCCTCCGCAAACCACTCGGCATACGACGAGGCTGTTTCGTGCAGACGCAGGCTGTGAAGCGTAACCCCCTCGGGCAGGCGACTTGTGATGCGACGCGAAAAGTCGTCGAGCATATTCTCGCACGTTGGCTGGTAATCGACCTCGATCAGGTTGTCGAACTGTGCCGTGAGCAGCTTCAGCAGCTCCTTGTCGGCCGTTGAACGCAACACCAGGGCGTGGTCGAAGCGCGAGATGATCTCCTCGTGGACAATCTTTTTCAGCACCCCGAAATCCATCACCATCCCCTGCTTAGGATTCTGCTCATCACGCGACGGAGTACCCTTGATGGTCACAAAAAGACGGTACGAGTGGCCGTGAATCTCGCGGCACGGCCCGTCATAGCCCCCCAACGCATGGGCAGCCTCAAACGAAAACTCTTTGGTTAAACGGATAATAGCCATTTTATAGTGAAAATCTATTGCTTACTTCATCTCTTGGCAGCGCTCGGCCCAAAGGCGCAACGCATCATTGCGCCAGCGAACCACGCTCTGTGCCCCTTGGTGTGCCCCCTCAAACTCAGCAGGATCCTGCACATCGGTCCACCAATTGTCGCCCAACGGCCAATCGTCGGCATGAGGAGCACCCGGCCAGCGGTTATCCACAATAAATACGCCCTCCTGCTCCACGGCACCCGTGATCGTATAGTAGACAATGCCGGCCATCTTGGGAGCATAACGCACCTGGTAGTTGCCATCGCCCATGTAGAAGCCGTCCCAATCCTGTCCCAGGCAGTTCAGCGTAAGGCAAGGCTCCGTACCGTCGTCACCCTCTCGCTCGGGACCCTTGAGGTGAAGCTCCACGATCGAGAATACGGGCACCGTATCGCATTCGTTGAGCGGATGATCGAAGACGCGGCGCGACGAGTGGTTCATGCGCTCGAAACGACCACCCCAATGCTCGGCTGCCGGGTTGGCGGGATCCATCTCCTTGTAGTTGAGCATATACAAAACCGAGGGGGTGTCGCCCATGCGGACGATACCGCCACAATGGGTCACAAAATCATCGGCCAGGGCCGACGTGCCCTGCATGTACTTTTCGTAAAATTCGCGGCCGTAGCTCGTTTCGCGCTTGTCGTTGTGGATAAAACCACGGTAGGCGGCATTACACTCGATAAACCACAGGTGTGGGAAGTGCGATGCGATGTAGGAGTAAGCATCGGGGCTGAACTTTTTGTTCGGGCCACCGATCCAATAGACACGCAGTTTGTCGGCGATTTCGGGGGCATCGTGCAGCGCCTGGGCCAAATCCTCCAAACCACCCCACACCAAGACATAGAGCGGACGGGGATCCTCCTTGCGGGCGCACTTGACGATCCAATCCGAACCGTCGGTGCTCGTACGATAACCCGCGGCCGGAGCGAGGCGATTCACACCCTGATGCACAAGGGCTTTCAGCTCCTTGGCCGTACGGAATCTACCGCCTTTGAAATCCTTGGCGTAGAGGTCGATGAGGTTACGGATGTGCTCCGCACCACCACCGCCAAACGAGGGCGAGGAGACAAGACCCTCTAAATCAAAATAGTCGTTGAACATCAGCAGATGTCCCATCGACTGGAAATCATCCTCATCGGGGCCACCGATATCGGTCGAGATCAGCACGCGCGGACGCTCCTCCTCGATCGTGGGCTGCTGCCGACAAGCCGACAAGCAACACGACAAGGCCAAAACAACTACTAAAAACAGTCGTTTCTTCATCTTTTCAGCGGTTGGCAGTTTATAAACTATTCAAATAATTCTCCAGGTTCGTATAGCCATTCTCGGCCATCGCAGCACCGTCCGCAGGGTTCTTCGGGTCGAGTCCCAGGCGACGCTCCCACCGATCGGGCATGCCGTCGTGGTCACTATCTTTGGGAGCTTTGGTGCTCTTCAGCTCGGGCCACCCACCCACATCGTTCTGCGAGTCGATGATGCCGGTCGGGGCTGCTTGGTCGGCCTTCGCTTTTTGCTCACGCTTGTAGCTCGCACCCTCGTAGGTGGCATAGCCGCCCTTCACCTCGGCAAGGATGCGTGTATCCACCGCATCGCGGCGCGGAAGCGTAGCACCCACCTCCTTCAATACCGCCTCGTAGGCCTCCTCGGCCGTCTGCTGACGAATCGGCATCGCTTCCCACGGCTCTGCAAGGCGCAGGTACTCGATATGGCTCTCCTCGTCGGGCTGCACACCGCCATCCCAATTATCGGCCGTCACCTTCGGGCTACCCTCCACCACATTATCGGCTACATACCACTTGCCGTAGTTGTCCAACGTCTCGCGGTAACCGGGAGCAACGATGCGCTCCGATACTCGGCCGGGCAGCGTGGCCGGTCCGGGCTTGTAGTAGTTGGCCACCATATTGACAAAGGTCACCACATAGGCATTTTTGCGCGTGGTGTGCAACTTCTCGCCACCGTAGCAACTCTGATAGCCCCAATTATAGAGCACATTGTTGCGGTAATCGTTGTAGCCTGCACCCGATGCAAAGCGGGGGTTGCGGCTCGAGTGGTGTGCCAAGAGGTTGTGGTGCATCGTGCAGTAGTTCGAGCCCCAGATGCCGCCAAAGCCGTGCGAACCCTTGATGTGGTTCGAACCCGAAAGGCTCTCGGCGACCAGACACCACTGAATCGTCACATTTTCGCAGGCATAGACCGACAAACACTCGTCGATGCTCCACGAGGTCGAAAGGTGGTCGAGGATAATGTTGCGATGACCGCGCGAACCCATCGTGTCGTAATCTATACCCGACTCATCGCCCAGGCGGAGACGCAGGTGGCGGATAATCACCTCGTCGGCACCAATGTTGAGCGGATGGCGTTTGATGCAGATGCCATCGCCTGGGGCGGTTTGACCCGCGATGGTGATATAGGGGTTACGAATGGTGATCGGGCGCTCCAAGTCGATCGTACCCGATACACGGAAGATGACCGTACGCGGCCCCTCGGCCTCCACGGCCGCTCGCAGCGACCCCTCGCCCGAATCGTTGAGGTTCGTCACCTCGATCACACGACCACCACGGCCACCCACGGTATATTTTCCATACCCCTCGGCCGTCGGGAAGGCCAACGGTTGCTCCTCGTTTTGAGGAAAATCCACTGATTGAGAACAACCTATAGCCAATAAGCCTGCGAGCGAAAGCAACAACCACTTCATCTTTTCTTTTTTATGAGTTACAGATTAAAACTCCACCTTGTAGGGCGAGTACATCACTACGCCCGTCTGCGACATGGCCTCCTGCAGATGGCGGTACTCCTTCATTGCCACGCCCAGCTCCGAGGCCTCCCACGAAGCCTTCACACGAGCCGAGAAGGCCGACATGTAAGCGGCCAATCCGGTCGGAGCATCCACCTTCTCCTCGATGCGGTACTCCTCACCCAGGCCGGCCTTCTCCACAGCTACGGCAATGGCCTCCTTCAGACCGCCGTTCATATCCACCAGGCCGATCTTCAGGGCCTCCTCGCCCGACCATACACGGCCACCGGCAATATCGAGCACCTTCTCCAAAGGCAGGTTGCGACCATCGGCCACCAGACCCGTGAAACGCTCATAAACGCGATCCACCGAGCGCATCAGGGCGCGCTTCTCCACCGAAGTCATCGGCATAAAGGGGGTCACACCGGCCGACGTGTTGGTCTTTACGACATCGACCGTCACGCCGAGTTTCTTCTCCAGCGCCTTGCCGGCATTGGGAATCATACCGAATACACCGATCGAACCCGTGAGGGTCGTCTTATCGGCCACGATGGCATCGGCCGGAGCCGAGATATAGTAACCACCGCTGGCAGCATAGCCACCCATCGAAACGATGACGGGTTTCTCGGCCTTCAGCAGCTCCATCTCGCGCCAAATCAGATCCGACGCCAAGGCCGAGCCACCCGGCGAATTGACGCGCAGTACAACCGCCTTCACATCCTCGTCGAGGCGCACCTCGCGGAGCTTGGCTGCCAGCGTGTTGCCGTAGATGTTGCCATCCGAACCCTCGCCATCGACGATCTGACCCTCGCCATAGACGATGGCCACTTCGGGGGCGGTCAAATTCTTCACATCGGCACCCACCTGCGAGGCATAACCACTGAGCGATACGAAGTTCAGCTCATCATCCAAACCCTTCTCAACGCCCAGCTCCTCGAAGACGCTCTCCATCTCATCCTCGTACTTCGTGCCGTCGATCATCTTCGCGTTGAGCGCCTCCTCGGGCAGCATCACGGCCAGTTCATCGGCCAGACGGTTCAGCTCCTCGACCGAGATCCCGCGCGCCTCGGAAATGGCGGTCGTGATCGTTCCCCACATCGAGTTCACGAGCGACTGCATCTGGGCACGATTCTCGGGCGACATCTTGGTCAGGAAGTAGGGCTCCACGGCGCTCTTATACTTGCAGACCGTCGGGCGGAAGATCTCCACCTCAACGCCCAGCTTGTCGAGCAGACCCTTGAAGAACAACGTCTGCGAGGCCATACCCATCCAGTCGAACGAACCCTCGGGCTGCATGTAGATCTTGTCGGCCACCGTAGCCAGGTAGTATTGACCCTGGCTGTAGGTCTCGTTGTACGAAATGATAAACTTACCGCTCTCCTTAAAGTGCGTCAGGGCCGTACGGAACTCCTCGGCCTGGGCCGTATCCGAGAAACCACCCATGCCGTTCATGCGCAGGTAGATACCCTTGATGCGATCGTCCGTGGCGGCAGCATCGATGGCACGCAGCGCCGAGAAGAAAGAGAGCTGCGGCGTTGCCTCCATCGTCATAAAATCGATCGCGGCAAAGGGGTTCGTGGAGGGCGAATCGGTGATCACCTCCGAGAAGTCGATCTTGAGAATCGTGTTATCGGTCACGGGCTCCGTCGAGCCACCACCCATCGAAGCGGCCATGCCGACCAATACCAAAATCCAAAGGAAGAAACAAACGAATGTTCCTACGACAAAGGCCAACAAAGAGGCCAAAAATACCTTTACGAATTTCATATACCTAACTTTTTGTGTAACTGATTCTTGATTTTTTTACTGCTTAACCTCCGTACCGCTGTTTACGGCCATCGAGTCCTGGCTGATAATCCACGGCATCTCCTCCTTGGGCCATACACCATCCACGATGGGCACACCCTTGATCTTCGCGGGATCCACCACCACATGCTTGATGCGCTTGCGGTGCCACGAGTAGGAGATATGCACCAGGCCATCCTTCGTCTGGATGATCGAGGGGTAGGAGTACTGCACGGCACCCGTTCTGTACTCCAGCACGGCGGCAGCCTCCCAATTCACGCCATCCTCTGTAACGGCCAGGGTCAAAATACCGCGACCCTTGCGACCACACGTCTCATCCTCGCGCGTCGAGTGGTTGTAGATCAACAGGTGGCGACCATCCTTGAGCGTCACGGCATCGATGGCCGAGTTGTTGTTCGGCAGGGTCGTGTTGGTTACCTCCGACCAGGTGCGACCCCCATCCTCCGACCAGCACTGGGCAATGCGCGTGTCAGGGGTTTTACCACCCGAACGGGCCAAGAGCTGAATCTTCTCCTCGGAGTGCTTGAGGAAGGTGGGCTGAATGAGCTTGAACTCCTGCGGGTCGTTCAAAATCGGGGTGCGGGTCCAGGTTTTACCCTTATCCTCCGAGCGCTCCACGTGGATTCGCCAACCCGGGCCGCCCTCCATCGAGCCACCGGCCAGAATTGTACCATCAGCCAGGTAGAGGGGCTTGTTTACCAGCGGACCCGTGAACTCCTTGTCCAGGGCCGACGAAGCACCCCACGTCTTGCCGCCATCGCACGAGGTCATCACACGACCGTCGTTGATATCGGGCGAGAGGTAGAAGAGCTGGATCGTATCGCCACCGAGCTGTACGAATACGGGGTTGAAGACCGAACCACCGAGATCCTCCTCGGCCTGGGCTACGGCAACCGGCTCGCTCCACACGCCACCAATGGGCTTGCGGGCCACCCAAATCTGTACGTCGGGATGGCTCTCGCGCGTACCTCCGAACCAGGTGCAGAGCAGATCGCCATTTTCGAGCTCCATGAGCGACGAGGCGTGACAATCGCGCGTGAGTTGATTCTCAAATACAAGCTCCTCGAGTATAATCGCCTGCTTCGAGGCGGGAACTTCGGGTGCCTTCGGGGCACATGCTGCCACCAAAACAGGCAGGGTCAGCAATAAAAAGAGTTTTTTCATCTTGGTTGTTTTTTATTGTTTATTTCATTTTATCCTCTTTTTCCAAACGAAGACTTTCTCTTCAACTTACAAAGATAGAAAAAAATTTCATATTATATCGTTTTTCGATAAAAAACGGGGGTCATACCTTATTTATATTAAATTTTCAGCTATATTTGTAGACTGAAAATTGTATACATATGAAAGAGCAAATTTTAGAATTACTCCGCTCGGTGGTTCATCCCGAGATAGGACAAGATATAGTGACAAGTGGCTTGGTAGAGCAGGTGGCAGCTTCCGAGGCGGCCATTACCGTTTCGGTGCGCTTTCCGAAGAGCCGCGACCCCTTTGCCGTGAAGATTAAGAATCAGGCCGATGCTCTTCTTAAAGAGCACTTCCCCGAGGCGAAGGTGCTGGTGATGATCAAGGAGGGCGGCCAGAAGAAGTTGCCCGATTTGAAGGAGAAGACGACCACGGGCGACATCACAAAGGTGATTGCTGTGGCTTCTGGCAAAGGCGGTGTCGGAAAATCGACCGTAGCAGCCAACCTGGCCGTGGCGCTCAAAAATATGGGGTTCCGCGTCGGTCTGCTCGATGCCGATATTTACGGTCCTTCGCAGCCCAAGATGTTCGGCGTGGAGGATTACATCCCCGATGCCGAAGAGGTGGATGGCATGGATCAGATCGTGCCGGCCGTGGCCGAGGATATTGAAATCATGTCAATTGGTTTCTTCATTCGACCGACCGATGCCCTTTTGTGGCGTGGTGCGATGGCAGTAAATGCCTTGAAACAGATGATTCATCAGACCAAGTGGGGCCCGCTCGATTTCCTCGTTTGCGACCTTCCTCCCGGCACAGGCGATATTCACCTCTCGATTATCGGCGAGATGAAGATCAGCGCCGCCGTGATTGTATCGACCCCCCAGCAGGTGGCCGTAGCGGATGTGGTGCGTGGTGTGGAGATGTTCCGCAACGAGCAGGTTCATATTCCCGTAGCGGGCGTGATTGAGAACATGGCCTACTTTACCCCCGAGGAGTTGCCCGATAACAAATACTACATCTTTGGCAAGGGTGGAGCTCGCAAGGTAGCTGAGGAGTATGATGTTCCCTTCCTGGGTGAGATTCCCATCGTGCAGTCGATCATGGAGGGTGGCGATACGGGTCGCCCCGGCTCGACTTTCGACGAACGGGTCGAGGAGGTGTATCGTGAAATTGCCGATAAGATTGTTGGCAACGTGATGAAAAACGGTTGATAAGTGGTTGATAAACGGAGAAGAAATTTTAACAGATTTTGCTTGCTTTTTTCAAACAAAGTCGGCTTAATCGATCGAATGAAATAAACCAAAAAAAGTTTTGCTTTTTTATCGTTTCTTTTCAACCCCGTTTTGAAGACCTGCATGTTTATAAAAAAGAGGTGTCAAAGAGTTAATAAAGCTTTTTTACAATTGTTTATTATTTATTTATTAAGTTGATTTTTAATCTTTTATACATAGATTTAATCAACAATAAAAATAAAAAGTGTAGAGAACTAAAATCAAAAAAAGATCCTAACACTATCAACAGCCTTTATTTTAATTCTTCCTTTTTATTTATATTTAAATTGAATTAAAAACTTATAAAAAATAAAAAGCAAATGGTTGAAAACCTCCTCTCGAAAATTGCTGACCTGAAAAAGGAGAAGAGAGCCGTGATCCTGGCCCACTACTACTGCAACCCCGAGGTGCAGGCCGTGGCAGACTTCTTAGGCGATTCGTTAGCCCTGTCGGTCAAGGCGCAGTCGGTGGATGCCGATGTGATTCTGTTTGCGGGTGTGAACTTCATGGCCGAGACCGCCAAAGTGTTGTGTCCCGACAAGAGGGTGCTCATTCCGCGACCCGATGCGGGTTGTTCGCTGGCTGAGTCGTGCGATGCAAAGGATTTTGCCGAGTTTAAGAAACGCTATCCCGGTCATAAGGTGGTATCGTATGTCAATACGACCGTTGGTGTGAAGGCACTGACCGACATCTGCTGCACCTCGTCGAATGCCCTGCAGGTGGTGAATTCCATTCCCGAGGATCAGCCGATCATCTTTGCGCCGGATCGCAACCTGGGTTCCTACATTCAAAAGCTCACGGGGCGCGATAATATCGTGCTTTGGGATGGTGCCTGCCTGGTGCATGAGGAGTTCTCGTTGGAGGGGTTGAAGGGTTTGAAGGAGGCGCATCCTGCCGCCAAGGTGGTCGTTCATCCCGAGTGTAAGGCGGCGCTGGTTGAGGAGGCCGATTTTGTAGGCTCTACGGCCGCTATTTTGACCTATTGCGAGCAGAGTGAGGCCGAGGAGTTCATCGTGGTCACCGAGGCCGGCATTTTGGCGGAAATGGAGAAACGCATGCCCCAGAAAAAATTTATCCCGGCACCGACTGCAGATGCCGCATGCCGTTGCAACGAGTGCAAGGAGATGAAGAAGGTGACGCTCGAAAACATCATATCGACGCTCGAAAATCTCTCGCCCGAGGTCATCATCGACGAGCCGACACGAAAGGCTGCCGAGCGAGCCATACTTAATATGGTAGCGGTGAAGTAAATTAAAAATTAAGAATTTAGAATTCAAAATTAATAATTACTTTTTTTTGATTATAGAGTTAGAGAAAAAGAAAAATAAAAGAAAATAAAAATTTCTTTAATATTCTTAAAATCAATTTGTTTATATAAAAACAACAAAAAATATGAAGAGACTTATTTTATCGCTTTGTGCTGCTTTTGTGGCGTTGACGGCTACGGCTGATGAGGGCATGTGGCTGCTGCCCTACCTGAAGAAGATGAATCAGAAGGATATGCGCGAGAAGGGCTTCAAACTCTCGGCCGAGGATGTCTATTCGATGAACAAATCCTCGCTCAAGGATGCCATCATTATCTTTGGTGGCGGTTGTACGGGTGAGATCGTTTCGTCGGAGGGTCTGATCTTCACGAACCACCACTGCGGTTTCGGTTCGATTCAGTCGCTTTCGTCGGTTGAGCACGACTACCTCAAGGATGGCTTCTGGGCGCGCAACCACCAGGAGGAGCTGCCCGCTCCGGGTCTGAAGGTGCGCTTTATCCGCCACATCCTCGATGTAACGCCCGAGATCGTGGGTAATGTTCCCGCGATTGCTTCGGAGGAGGAGTATCAGCGCATCACGGGCGAGAATAAGAAGGCCCTGATCGAGGAGCTGCAGAAGAAGTACGAGGGTATGGATGTGATTATTCCCGGTTTCTTCGGTAACAACCAGTTCTTCGCCTTTATGATGGAGACCTATTCGGATGTTCGTCTGGTAGGTACGCCGCCGCAGTCGATCGGTAAGTTTGGAGGCGAGACCGACAACTGGATGTGGCCGCGCCATACGGGTGACTTCTCGATTTTCCGTGTCTATGCCGACGAGAACAACCGTCCGGCCGAGTATTCGCCTAACAACACCCCTTACCGTGCCGAGAAGTACCTCAAAGTGAATATTGAGGGTGTTAAGGAGGGTGATTTTGCGATGGTGATGGGCTTCCCCGGCTCGACCACGCGCTACATGACCTCATACGAGATAGACTACATGTTGGAGGTGGATAATCCGCAGCGAATTTCGATTCGCGGTGCTCGTCAGGAGATCCTGGCCAAGGATATGGCAGCGAGCGATAAGGTGCGTATCCAGTACGCTTCGAAGTATGCTTCGTCGTCGAACTATTGGAAGAATTCGATCGGTATGTCGCAGGCCGTAACGAAACTCAACGTGAAGGGTAAGAAGGAGGCTCAGGAGCAGTCGTTCCAGGCTTGGGCCGACCGAAACACGCTGCCCGAGGAGGGGTATATAGAGGCCCTGCCGAAGATCAAGGAGTATATCGAAAAGTCGGCACCTGCCCGCAAGGATTTGCAGTATATCCAGGAGTCGATGATGCGTGCCATCGAGCTCTTGTCGCTCGGTAGCGTACTGACCGATGGCCAGAGTGTGAAAAAGGAGGTGGATGCCGCGAAGCTGATGGCATATGCCAACCGCATCTATAAGGATTTCAACGAGCCGACGGATCGCCGTGTAGCGAAGAAGATGCTTCAGATGGCGCGTGAAAACATGACGACGCTCCCCTCGTTCTATGCCGAAATTATCGACAAGGATTTTGGTGGCGATATCGAAAAATATGTGGATTATCTGTATGATAATACGGCAGTTGCATCGCCCGAGAAATTCGAGGCACTGTTGAAGGATTACTCGGTAGAGAAGGCCGAGCAGGATCCCGTCGTTCCCTTCTTTAAGTCGGTGATGGAGCTGGCCGCTAAGCTGCGCAAGGAGGCTTCGGCGCATACGTTGCTCTACGCCGAGGGTCATCGCAAATATATCGATGGTCTGATGAAACAGCAACCCAATAAGGCATGGGCTTCGGATGCCAACTTCACGATTCGTTGCACCTATGGTAATGTACTTCCCTACACCCCCGCCGATGGTATTCGTTACAACTACTACACGACCTTGAAGGGTGTGATGGAGAAGGAGGATCCGAAGAATCCGATTGAGTTCACGGTGCCCGAAAAGCTCAAGGAGCTCTACCGCGCTGCCGACTATGGTCGTTATGCCAACAAGAAGGGTGAGCTGGTAACCTGCTTCCTGGCGAATCTCGATATTACGGGTGGTAACTCGGGTTCGCCCGTGCTGAATAAGCGCGGTGAGCTGATCGGTTTGGCCTTTGATGGCAACTGGGAGGCGATGTCGGGTGATGTTGCCTTTGAGCCGGAGTTGCAGCGCATGATTGCCGTGGATGTACGCTATGTACTCTTCATCATCGACAAGTTTGCCGGTCAGCAGTGGCTGATCGACGAGATGGATATTGTAGAATAATTTTTTAATCTACGATTAAAACACTACTTTTGCACCATTCAAATTCAAAACAGCTTAAAACATGGCAAAAGCATTCAAAAGATACCTCGTTACCTCGGCGCTGCCCTATGCCAACGGTCCGGTGCATATCGGCCACCTGGCGGGTGTTTATGTGCCGTCGGATATCTATACGCGCTACCTGCGTCTCAAGGGGGCAGATGTGATTTCGATCTGTGGCTCGGATGAGCACGGTGTACCCATCACGATCAAAGCCCGTAAGGAGGGTGTTACGCCCCAGGATATTGTCGATCGTTACCACAACCTTATCAAGCGTTCGTTTGAGGGGCTGGGCATCTCGTTTGATATCTATTCGCGTACCACCTCGCCCACGCACAACAAGACAGCTTCGGATTTCTTCCGCAAACTCTACGACGAGGGTAAGTTCATCGAGCAGAGCTCGGAGCAGTACTACGACGAGGAGGCCAAGACCTTCCTCGCCGACCGTTATATTGTAGGTACCTGTCCCAAGTGCGGCAACGAGCGTGCCTATGGTGACCAGTGCGAGAAGTGTGGTTCGACCCTATCGCCCGATGAGCTGATTGATCCGCACAGCGCCGTATCGGGCTCGAAGCCCGTAAAGCGCGAGACGAAGCACTGGTATCTGCCGCTCAACGACTATGAGCAGATGCTGCGCGACTGGATCCTGGAGGGTCACAAAGAGTGGAAATCGAACGTCTATGGTCAGTGCAAGAGCTGGTTGGATGGCGGTCTGCAGCCCCGTGCCGTGAGCCGTGATCTGGATTGGGGTATTCCCGTGCCGGTAGAGGGTGCCGAGGGTAAGGTACTCTATGTATGGTTCGATGCTCCTATTGGCTATATCTCTGCTACCAAGGATCTTACGCCCGATTGGGAGAAGTATTGGAAGGATGAGGATACGAAGCTCGTACACTTCATCGGTAAGGACAACATCGTATTCCATTGCATCGTATTCCCCTCGATGTTGAAGGCACATGGTGACTATATCCTGCCCGAAAATGTACCTTCGAACGAGTTCTTGAACCTCGAGGGCGACAAGATCTCTACCTCGCGCAACTGGGCCATCTGGCTGCATGAGTACCTCGAGGAGTTCCCCGGTAAGGAGGATGTGTTGCGCTATGTGCTTTGCGCCAATGCACCCGAGACGAAGGATAACGACTTTACGTGGAAAGATTTCCAGGCCCGCAACAACTCGGAGCTGGTGGCTATCTTGGGTAATTTCGTAAACCGTGCCCTCGTGCTGACGCAGAAGTATTACAACGGTGTTGTTCCTGCTTGCGGTGAGTTGACCGACTACGACAAGGAGACCATTGCCGAGCTGCAGCAGATCAAGGCTCAGCTGGAGCGCAACATCGAGAACTACCACTTCCGTGAGGCACTGAAGGATGCCATGAACTTTGCCCGCATCGGTAACAAGTACCTGGCCGATACCGAGCCGTGGAAGGTGGTGAAGACCGACCCGGAGCGTGTCAAGACGATCCTGAATATTGCCCTGCAGATTACGGCCAATACGGCCATTGCCATCGAGCCCTTCATGCCCTTCACGGCTGCCAAGATGATATCGATGCTTAATGTCGAGAAGTATTCGTGGGAGCAGATGGGTCAGATGGACCTCGTAGCTGCAGGCCATACGATCGGTAAGGCGGAGCTTCTGTTCGAAAAGATCGAGGACGAGACGATCCAGAAGCAGCTCTATAAGCTCGCTGCCATCAAGGAGGCCAACCTGGCAGCCGAAAAAGCACAAGATGTTGAGGGTCAGAAAGATAACGTATCGTTCGATGATTTCCAAAAGATGGATATCCGCGTTTCGACCATCCTGAAGGCCGAGAAGGTAGCCAAGACCAAGAAACTCTTGAAACTCTTGGTTGATACGGGTATCGACCAGCGTGAGATCATCTCGGGTATTGCCGAGCACTTCACGCCGGAGGAGTTGATCGGCAAGCAGGTGTTGGTGCTGGTGAACCTCGAGCCGCGTGAGTTGAAGGGAACCCTTTCTCGTGGTATGATCCTCATGGCCGAGGATGCAACGGGTAAACTGCGTCTGTTGCAGCCCAACGAGCCGACCCACAATGGTGCAATCGTAGGATAAAGAAAGTTATGCAAATCGAAGAGAGGGAGTGGTCGGAGCTCAGCTTCGACTATTACACTACGGACTATAATATCCGTTACAGCTACCGACCCGATCGCGGTTGGAGCGAGATGCAACTCTCTGAAGATGAGTTTCTTCCCGTTCCCCTTGCGGCGGCATGTCTGCACTACGGATCCTCGCTTTTCGAGGGTTTGAAGGCTTTCCGAGGTGCCGATGGTAAGATTCGTATCTTCCGCCTGGAGGATACGGTCGAGCGTCTGCAATCCTCGGCGCGCCGATTGTGCCTGCCCGTTCCGACGCGCATGATGATCATTGAGGCCTGTACGGAGGTGGTGCGCAAGAACCTGCGACACCTGCCCCCTTATGGCACGGGCGCTGCGATGTACCTGCGTCCTGTGGAGATCGGAACGTCGACCAGCTTTGGTGTGACCCCTTCGGCCAACGCTTTGTTTGTGGTCTTCTGTTCACCGGTCGGTCCCTACTTCAAGGAGGGAATACGCCCGATTCAGGTGGCTGTAGATCGTGAGCAGGATCGCGTTTCGGCCAATGGCACGGGAGATGTGAAGATTGGAGCGAATTATGCGGCCAGTCTCCTACCCTACCAACACGCCCACGAAATGGGATTCCATAGTGTTCTTTTTCTCGATCCGAAAGAGCACAAATACCTTGACGAGTGTGTTGCGGCCAATTTCTTTGCGATTCGTGATCGAAAGTATATCACGCCGAAATCCTCGACTATTCTGCCCTCGATCACCAATAAGAGCCTTAAGCAGCTCGCGTTGGATATGGGTTTGGAGGTTGATGAGCGCCAAATTCCTGTTGAGGAGCTGGCTACCTTTGAGGAGTGCGGATGTTGCGGTACGGGTGCTATCATCGCCCCGATTAGCGAGATTTACGACATGCAGACCAAGAAGAGCTATTTCTATGGTCGTGAGGTTGGTCAGATAAGTTTAGCGCTATACCACAGGCTGCAAGATATTCAATATGGTTTGGCCGAGGACGTTCATGGCTGGAACACCATTGTTGAAGAGTAACGCGGATTTCGATAAGTAATAAGAGAAGGAGTTGTTCCACGTGGAACAACTCCTTCTCTTTTCTTGTGTTGGTGGAAAATGTTCTACGTGGAACAATCTACCCCTATCGGCCAAACTTAATCAGCAACACATTCACATCCGCCGGCGATACGCCCGGAATACGAGCCGCCTGTCCGATTGTTTGCGGACGAATACGTGTGAGTTTTTGACGTGCCTCAATCGTGAGCGAATTCATCGTCGTGAAATCAAACCCTGATGGAATCGAAATCTCCTCCAGGCGGTGCAACTTTTCGGCAATTTGTTTTTCGCGTTCGATATAACCGCGATACTTAATGCGAATCTCGGCCTCCTCGATCTCCTCGGCGTTGATCTCCTCCTTTTGAATAAAGCGTTCGAGTTTAGGTAGCACTTTGCGAGCACCTTCAAAGGTTACCCCATTACGCATTAAGAGATCGGCGAGCTTTTTTCCCTGCGTCAATGGGTCCGATCCGACCGAAATCAAATAGTCGTTAAATTCGGCTATTTTGACACTCTGTCCTTGCGCGAATGAAATAAGCGATTCTACGTTGTGATTTTTTTTGGTGAATTCGCCGAATCTTTTGCGTGAAATCAACCCAATTTCGTAACCGAGTGGCGTCAATCGGGCATCGGCATTGTCCTGTCGGAGTAAGATTCTGTACTCGGCGCGCGAGGTGAACATGCGATAAGGTTCATCGACACCCTTCGTCACCAGGTCGTCAATCAGCACTCCGATATAAGCTTCGTCGCGGTTCAGTACTACAGCCTCCTCCCCTACTCGGCTTCTGTGGGCATTGATGCCCGCCATCAAACCCTGCGCAGCAGCCTCCTCATAGCCTGTTGTGCCATTGACCTGGCCGGCAAAATAGAGCCCCTCGACGAGTTTCGTTTCGAGCGAATGGTGAAGCTGCGTGGGCGGAAAATAGTCATATTCGATCGCGTAACCCGGGCGATAGATGTGCAAATCCTCAAAACCCTCGATTTTGTGCAGCGCCTCCCACTGCACCTCCCACGGAAGCGATGATGAGAAACCGTTTAGGTAGTATTCGTTCGTACGACGGCCCTCCGGTTCGAGGAAGAGCTGATGCTCCTCCTTATCGGCAAAGGTGCGCAACTTATCCTCAATCGAGGGGCAATAGCGCGGGCCGATGCCGTGAATCGTACCATTGAAGAGCGGCGATCGGTCAAAACCCGTGCGTAACGTGTCGTGCACCTCCTTTGAGGTATAGACCAAAAAGCAGGGCAGTTGATCTTTAACAGGCTCTGTTTCAGATGAAAACGAGAATTTTGACGGGCTCTTATCACCATATTGAGGTTCGAGCAACTCGAAATTGATCGTGCGTGCATCGAGACGGGCGGGTGTTCCTGTTTTCATACGTCCAACCTCAAAACCCAGTTCGCGGAGTTGCTCCGTGAGGCCGTGCGATGCGGGGTCTCCGGCTCGTCCTCCCTCGGCCGACGAAGCGCCGATGTGCATCAAGCCGTCGAGGAAAGTTCCCGCCGTGAGGATGACCTTCTCGCACGCAAATTCGACGCCCATTTTTGTTTTAACTCCTTGAACGCGAGGAGTTTCCTGCGATTTATCGAAAATGATTTCGGCTGCAGCGTCCTGCCACAGATAGAGGTTGGTCGTATTCTCGAGCGTATGACGCCATTCGGCCGAAAAGGCCTCCTTGTCACACTGCGCGCGCGGGCTCCACATGGCAGCTCCCTTCGAGCGGTTGAGCATGCGGAATTGGATCGAGGTACGATCGGTGATGATGCCCATCTTGCCTCCAAGCGCGTCAATCTCGCGGACGATCTGCCCCTTCGCTACCCCACCGACGGCCGGATTACACGACATCGAGGCGAGCTTTCCGAGGTCCATCGTGAGCAGCAATGTGCGTGAGCCGAGCCGTGCAGCTGCAGCCGCAGCCTCGCAACCGGCGTGACCGCCACCGATGACGATAATATCGTAGTGTAGGATCATAAAGACCAGAAATTCAAATATTTATCCTCTTTTCGGTGCATCTGGGCATTGGCGCGCGGCGTCTTGTCCTTTTGGCCACAGAGGTGCAGAACGCCATGGACCACTACCCTACGCATCTCCTGAAGTTTTGTAGCCCCATAGATGCGGGCGTTGTCGGCCACGGTCTCCACATCGATAAAGATATCGCCCGAGACTACCCTGCTACCCTTTCGGTCGCTGTAATCGAAGGTGATGATATCGGTAAAGTAGTCGTGTCCGAGGAACTCTTTGTTCATCTCCAGCAGACGGGCTGCCGAGCAGAAGATGTAGTTCACATCGCCCAACCGGTACCCTTCGGCCTCAGCCACCTCTCTGAGCCACGCCGCCGTGCGACGCTTTTCGGGGAGGCGGTACGAGCAATCATCCGTATAGTATTTTACTGCCATAGCTTGCTATTTTTTGAAACAGTTGGCGGCCGACATGGTCTCCTTGGGGTTGGGCGAATAGATGCCGAAGACGATCTTGTATTCGGTCTCCATCGTGGTTACGTTCACCGCCGCACCCACCGTGCCTAAAGCCCCGTTTTTAGCCACTTTTTGACCCTTTTCAACGCTTACCGAACCAAGGTTGACGTAGGAGGTGATATACTCACCATGTGCCACAAAAACCTCGTATTTGGCCGTGATGCGGTTGCGCTTTACATCCACTACTTTACCCTCGTAGATCGAGCGCACGGTCGCCCCCTTTTGGCCGGTAATCTCGGCCATATTTCCTTTGTATCGTTTCACGCGGCCATTCACCACGGGAAGATTCAGGTTTTGTGTGCGCGCCGAGAATGAAGCACCCTCTTTGTTGCCTTTCGTGAGCTTGCGCAGCTCGCTGATGGCCACCGAGAGTTGCTCCTCCTGCTCCATTTTGCGCGCCAAGGCCTGCTTCTCCTTGTTGGTCATCTTGCGGATTTCCTGCTTGGCCGCCGTGGCGTCGCGTTGCAGGCGTTTCTTTTGTCCTTCGACGCGTTGCGATACGGAGTCAAGCTCCTTTTGGCGCAAATCGAGTCGCTGTTTTTCTGCCTCTACATTTGCTTTTAATTCATTGATTTCCCGCAATTTGCGTTCACGAAGCGAGGCCATCTCGCGCATCATCGTAAGGCGTCGTGCCACCTCCGCGAAGTTGCGCGACGAGAGGATGTAGCTGATGTAGTTCTGCTGGCGATAGTTGCGATACGCTTCGCGTGCCAGCTCGTTGTATTGTGTGCGATTGTGGTCCAATGCCTGTTGCAGGCTGTCGGCTACGACATTCGACCGTTTCACCTCCTTTTCCAGGCGCGAGGCCTCGCGTTCGGTCTCGTTGAGCAGTTGGTTGCGTTGGGCAATCTGACGCGCCAAGCGCCGGGCTCGCTCCTCGGTCGTCTTGCGACTCTTTTGCAGTTTTCCGATCGCAGCCTCCTCGGCGGCAATCTTCTTTTCGAGCGCAGCAATCGCCTTTTTCTTCTCCTCTACCTGACGATCCGTCTGGGCGGTGGCCACAAGGGTCATCGTCAGCAGTAAAAGCATTATGGATAAAACTCTTCGCATCGGGTAGTAGGGTGGGGGAGAAGCGGTTGCTTACTCCTTCTGTTGTGTTTCCGGCCTCTTTTTTTCGATCTTTGGCTGCTTCATGCGTTCCTCGATCACGGCTTTGTCGTAGCCCTTGTCAAGCGCCTTTTTCCAGTAGGTTTCGGCCATAAACTGCTCACCCAGGGCGTGGAGAATATCGCCGTAGTGGAGCAGGAGCTCCTTGCTTTGCTGGCCGTCGAGTGCCACGGCTTGTCGCATCAGTTGGCGAGCCTCCTCCAGGCGATCCAGCTTAAAGAGAATCCAGGCCTGGGTATCCATGTAGGTGGGGTTGCGGGGCGAAAGTTCGTTGGCGCGCTCGGCCATCCGAAGAGCTTCGTCCAGCCGTTTGCCATCGAGCGAAAGGAAATAGGCCCAGTTGTTGAGCACGAGGATGTTGTCAGGATTGTACTTCAAAGCCTTTTTGTAGGCCTTGTAGCAATCTTTTTGGTACATCCTCTTCAGCAACCAGCCGGATGCTTCGCCATAGGCGTGATGGACATCGCCGATTTGTCCCCAAATCTGGCTGCGCAGGCTATCCGTATCGGCAAATTTGAGCGCCTTTTTGTAGCTCATGACTGCCCCGATGAGGTTGCCCATACGATAGCGTACGTTACCCTCGGCCAGGTGGAGCTCGATCTTGTCGGGGAAGAGCGTAAGCGCCTCATTGACATACTTTTTCACCGAATCGGGTCGCTCGAGATAGCTCTCGATATCGATCACCGTGAGGTAGTAATCCTCCACGGCAGGGCGATCCTGCAGGTGGGTTTTGTAGTGCTTGAGTGCCTCCTCCAACTGCCCCGAAGCGATCAGGTGATCGGCATAGAGCTTGACCACGCGCTTATCGGTGGGGTAGTAGATCGTGAGGAGCGAAGCCAGGTCGTGGAGCTGGAAATAGTTGTTGCGATAGAAGTCGATATCCGAGGTGAAGAGCTCGAAACGGCGCACTTTCTGCTCGAGTGGGAACTCCTCGAGCTGGAACATTTTGCGCGTCACCCACAACATCGAGCGGTAGTCCCGACGCCCGTTGAAGAAGTCGGACATCGACATGAGGGTCTCGAGGTTCGTCGAGTCGATCTTCATCGCCTCGTTGTACTCCTGACGCGCCAGCGAGTCCTCACCTTTTACGCCATACAATTCAGCCAAAACCACGTGATGTTCAGCCTCATAGGGCATATCCTTCACCATCGCTTTGGCCTCCTCCATCGCCCGATCCGTCTGCTTGGTCTGGATCAGCAGGTGGCGCTTCATCTTGCTCAGATAGGGGTGACGTCCCATGCGCACCTCGGCCGAATCGAGCGTTGCAATGGCCGAATAGGGCTGCTGATTTTGCTCGTAGAGGGCCGCCAGGATGCGATAGAAATCGAGATCCTTCGGGTCGCGCTCGTTGAGCGAACGATAGATCGGTAGCGCTTCGGCATACCGTTCGTTCATCAACAGCGCCTGACCGTAGGCGCGGTGATACCAGAGATTGGCTGTATCTTGTCGATAGGCCTTTTCAGCGTTTTTCAGCGCCTCTTCGGCATTGCGGCTGAGGTTGTTCGTGACGAGTGCAAAGTAGGCCGGCGCATAGCTCGAATCCTGCTGTAATGCCAGCTCCAACAACTCCCGTCCACGTGCCGTATCCTGGTGGATGCGGAGCGCCTTGAGTCCCTCGGTATAAAGAAAAACGCTTTGCAGCGAGTCCCTCTCTTCGGGCTGTTGCGCCCCCTCTCCTCCGACCGCAAAGGCGGTCAGAAAAAAGCCCAAGAGCACAACTATCGCAACAAAGCGTTTCATCTTATTTGTTTTTTAAAGGTTCGCGACGGCCTACAAGGCATCGTCGAACTGGTGCAGGAAGCGCACGTCGTTCTCGAAGTAGAGGCGCAAATCTTTCACGCCGTACTTCAACATGGCGATACGCTCAATACCCATACCAAAGGCGAAGCCCGAATACTTCTCGGGGTCGATATTGCTGGCCTTCAGTACGTTGGGGTCTACCATGCCGCAACCCATGATCTCCAGCCAACCCGTACCCTTGCAGACGGGGCAACCCTTGCCACCGCATAGGTTACACGATACGTCCACCTCGGCCGAAGGCTCGGTGAAGGGGAAGTAGGAGGGGCGCATGCGGATCTGAGCCTGCTCGCCGAAGATCTCCTTCGCAAAGTAGAGCAGCGACTGCTTCATATCGGCGAACGAAACGCCTTCGTCGATATAAAGACCCTCGATCTGGTGAAAGATGCAGTGTGCACGGTACGAAATCGCCTCGTTGCGGAATACGCGACCCGGGCAGATGACGCGGATGGGCGGCTTCTGGTGCTCCATCGTGCGTACCTGAATCGACGAGGTGTGCGTGCGCAACAGAATATCTTTCGGATTGGGCTCCGTGCCCTGCTTCTCGATGAAGAAGGTATCCTGCATATCGCGAGCGGGGTGCTCGGGCGGGAAGTTCAGCGACGTGAAGACGTGCTGGTCGTCCTCGATCTCGGGGCCATCGGCCACCGTGTAACCCAGGCGCGAGAATACCTCGACGATCTCGTTCTTGACGAGCGAAATCGGGTGGCGCGAACCCAGCTCCTCGGCTGTACCGGGGCAGGTCATGTCGCCAATCGTGGAGGTTGCCTCCGAGGCGCTGTTTTGCAGCTCCTCGCGCAAGGTGTTGATGCGCGTCATGGCCGTATTTTTGAGTGCATTGAGCTGTTGGCCCAACTCACGTTTCAGTTCGGGAGCCACGCTCTTGAACTCCTCCATCAGGGCGGTCAATTCGCCCTTCTTGCCGAGGATGCGGATGCGGAACTCTTCAATCTCGGCAGCTGCTTTGGGTGTGAACTCTTCGACTTGTCGCAGAAGTTCGTGGATTTTTTCAATCATATTTTGAATGTTAACTCTTTTTTCGCTATTTTTGGGCGTTGTGATTAGAACATAGTTCTAACATGCAAAGTTAGTAAAAAAAGTTAGGATGCGAAAATATCTGCTCATTATAGCCATTCTTCTGGGTACATTCTCCGCTGTCAGGGCCGAGAATGGCTCCGAAACGACCGCTCGACGAGGGGTCGGAGTCGTATTGAGCGGTGGTGGAGCCAAAGGTTTGTACCATATCGGTGTGCTGGAGGCCCTCGAAAAGAGTGGTGTGCCGATCGATTACATTGCCGGTACGTCGATGGGTTCGATCATCGGCGCCCTCTATGCGGCCGGCTATTCGATCGAGGAGATGCGCGAACTGGTGCTTTCGGGCGTTGTGCAACAGTGGGTTTCGGGACGTATCGACCCTACGGTCTATATGCCCTATTATCGCCAGATGGGTAACACCCCCTCGTTTATCAACCTTTGGCTCGATTTGGCCGATGAGAAGCAGACCATCCAGCTGCCCAAAAACCTGATCTCCTCGACCCAGATTGATATGGCACTGATCGAGTTGTTTGCACCGGCCTCCACAGCGGCCAAAGACAACTTTGATCAATTGATGGTGCCGTTCCTTTGCGTGGCTGCCGATATGAACCAACGTAAACCTGTCACGTTGGACGAAGGTTCGTTGCCCGAGGCGATTCGTTCATCGATGGCTATTCCGTTGGCCTTCAATCCTGTAAAGCGCGACAGCATGTTGCTCTACGATGGTGGTATCTACGATAATTTCCCGTGGCGACAACTCGATAAAAAGTATCGCCCGGCGTTGTTGATCGGTTCGATCTGCACATCGGGAGAGGTCTCGTTCGATGATGATAAGAGCCTGATCGACCAGGCCGTGCTGATTGCCATGAGTGGTTCAGATTACTCGATGCCCGAGGATCGTTCGGTGACGATTCAGCGCTCCGTGCCGGTTGGTATGTTGGATTTCAGCGATCCAGAACCGATTATGAATGCCGGCTATGAGGATGCCATGAACCACATGTCGGAAATCATGGAGCGCATTCCCGAGTCGGAGCGTTGGAGCAATGAGCAATACACCGCGCGGCGCGAAACGTTCCGCCGAAAGTGTCCGCCGTTGATCTTCAACAACTACGAAATTACGAGTGTCAACGACGACCAGATTGCCTACATCCGTGACTACATGCGTACGAACCACACGAGCGACAACCGTCAGCGACAGATGGGTTTTAACCGTTTGCGCGAGAATACGTTCCGTCTGCTTGTCACGGGTGATTATCAGATGGATGTACCTCACGTATCCTACGATCCGAAGCTCGAGCGATATAGTTTTTCGGCAGACCTGAAGGCGCGTCCGAACCTCAAGTTGGCCATCGGTGGTAACATCTCTTCAACGGCCTTCAATCAGGCCTACATCGGTCTGAATTACCAATCTTTTGGTCGTGCTGCCAACCGTTTCGGAGCTAATCTCTACCTCGGTCCTACCCATACGTGGGGTACGCTTGGAGGTCGTGTCGACTTCTTCGTCAACACCCCTTTCTACATCAACTACGCCTATAATTTTGCAGTTGAGAATAATCGCCACGGTTCCTTCGGGCGGATTTCGAAGATTACCAATACGCTTGAAATGAAGCAGAGCGAGAGTTTTGGCTCGTTTGCTATCGGTCTGCGTATGACGCACCGTTCATTGGTCGAGGCGGAGATGCACGGCGGTCATGCTAACTATCACAATGAAACGGATTATAAGTCAGGTTTATACGACCATTCCCGATTCTGGTTCTATGGCGCCAAGTTGGAGTTGGCTCGCAATACGCTCGATAAATTCATCTATCCGACGCGCGGCTCCGACCTGCACCTCTCGGCCATCTACATCACGGGCCGTGATCTGTATAGTAATACGAGCAATCGCCATTTTAGTCCGGGCGAAAGTCGCGAATGGTATGGTGGTCGCTTTAAGTATGAGAAGATCTTCAACTTGCCCGCGGCCCGCTGGTTTATGTTTGGCGTGAATTTCGACGCGGTCTATACCAACCACCCCGAATTTACCTCTGAGGGTGCCAATCTGATGACCCTGCCGGCCTATGAGCCGATTCCGCATGCCCGCAAAATCTTTATGCCCGATTTTTCGGCCAAACGTTTTGTGGCGGGAGGTTTGACGCCGACCTTTACCTTTACCCCCAATTTCTTCCTGCGAACAGGATTTTATGCCATGTATCGCAGTAAGAATCACTATCGCCCGGGTGGACTAATTCCGTGGGAAGATGAGCAGCTGCATTTTATTGCCGAGGCGGCTTTGGTTTATCATACCCCCATCGGCCCTGTGAATCTGTCTATGATCAAGTACGACCTGGATGGCTGGAAGAATACCTATCTGATGTTTAATTTTGGGTATCCTATCTTTGCGCCCAAAGCTACCTTCTATTAGTTTTTCGATTTTATAGGGCATATTTTGCACTTCCCTCGCGGGCTGCGAATGGGAAATACGCATAGTATGTCCCATCCGCGCCCACTTCACGAAGCACAAAATCAGCTCCTCTAAAATCAAAAAACGGTCGTGATTTTCACGACCGTTTTTCAACTTTCAACTTTCAACTTTTCCCTTTACATAGGCGAAATCAGCAACGAGAAAGCGTACGTCTTTTCGCCGTGGTAGGGGAGCATATACTCCTTGCGCGGTTGTGAGCCCCAGCTGGTTACGCAGCCCAGACCTTGCTGCACCTGATCCACATGGATATTGGTCTTGCCGTTGGGCTTCAGGTCGCTATCCAGCTTCTTGTAGTCGGGGTGGTTGATGTCCAGTTGCTCCAACGAGTAGGGGAGTGCCGAGGCCGAGAAGGGACGAGCAGCACGGAATTCCAAGCCGCGACCTGCCGAATCCTTTACCTGCCACCAATCCAGATCGGCGTGCGTACCCGACTCCTGCGGGCGTACATAGCCGTGGTGGTACTGCTCTGCAACCGTTTGACGGAACAGACCGCGACGTGCACCGCTCAGGCGGTCGATGTAGGTCTCATGCGGGCCCTTGCCGTAGAACTCAATGCGGTCAAACGCTGCGGGCATCGCTGTGCGCAGACCAAAGCGGGCCAGGTTGCGAATATCGCCACGGGCAGCATCCGGGGTCATCTTCATCTCTACGCGTACAACTCCCTGATCGTCAATGTGGTAATTGATGTCTAATTCGGCACCCGTCGAGGGGATGTAGTAACGAGCCATAGCCGTATTGGCCGTAGGTTGTTCAAACGAGCGCAACTCGAGTTTGGCATCACGCCACGGCTTCCAGGTCTGGCGTTGATCGCCGCCGCCACTCTTTTGTACGCCGTAATCGTTCTCCGTCAGGGCGCGGTAGAACTCGGGACGCAGCGGCTCCGAAAGGAGCTCCGTACCGCGGTAGTTGTAGCGCGCGATAAAGCCCTCCTCATTGAAGGTGAGCGAGAAATCCTCGCCACGCACGGTGCGACCCTCCTGTGTCAACATTCCATTCCATACGGCTTTATTGGTCAAAGGCAGGCCCATAGAGCTTCGGATGATCACCTGCTCAAAGGCTACCTCATGACCGGCTGCAAGAAGCGGCTCGGCGCTCTTGAGTTGGTAGTTCATGTCGAGTAGCAGCTCCTTGCATTGAATCGCCTGCAACTCCTCACTCGTGTAGGGGAGTTTGAGCTCCACGCGCTGCTGCGGGGCGACGTTCAACGTCTCGACAATGCCCGAACGCACGGCGACGCCATCGGCCATCAAGCGCCATACAAGGCGGTAATTGCTCAAATCGCGGAAGAAATACTCATTCTTCACCGCGATCTTGCCATTTGCGGCATCCACGGCCGAGGTGAGGATGTTACGCTGCTGGTGCTTCACCTCCCAGGCGCCCGGGTGGGGTGTGCGGTCGGCAGCCACCACGCCGTTGCAGTTGAACGACTCATCGGTAGCATCCACCTCGTTGTAGCAACCGCCGTAGCGATACGACAGTACGCCCGTCTCGGGGTCACGGTAGGCCAATGCCTGGTCGGCCCAATCCCAAATAAATCCACCCTGGTAGTGGTCGTATTTACGCACCAGGTCCCAATACTCCTTGAATCCGCCGAGCGAATTACCCATGGCGTGGGCATACTCGCAGAAGATGAGCGGACGCTCGGGCGAGGAGTTCATGTAGCGCTCCACCCAGTCGTAGTCGGAATACATCGGGCACATGATATCGGTGGGGTAGAAGGCCGAGCGGTCGTAGTTCAGTCTTCCGTAGGGGATCGCCTGCTCATAGTGGATCGGGCGCGAGGCATCGTATCCCTTGATCCACTCGTAGCAGAGGCGGAAGTTGTTGCCGTTGCCCGCCTCGTTACCCAGGCTCCAGATGATGATCGAGGGGTGGTTGTAGTCACGCAACACCATGCGTCGATTGCGGGCGAGGTGTGCTGCGGCATAGTCATCACGACGCGCCAGCGTCTTCTCGCCATAGCCCATGCCGTGCGACTCGATGTTGGCCTCGTCGATGAGGTACATACCATACTCGTCGCAGAGGTCGTACCAGAGCGGTGTGTCGGGGTAGTGGCAGGTGCGTACGGCGTTGAAATTGAGCTCCTTCATGCGCTGAATGTCGCGGATCATATCCTCGCGCGTGACGTAGTAACCCGTGTTGGGGTTCATCTCGTGGCGATTGACACCCTTGATCAGAATCGGCTGACCATTTACTAAGAGTTGCGCGTTCTTGATCTCCACCTTGCGGAAACCTACACGCAGGGCTGTAGCCTCAATCACCTTGCCCTTCTCATCCAGCGCAGCGACTGTCATGCGGTAGAGGTTCGGCGTCTCGGCACTCCATTTTTGGGGATTTTCGATCTCAAAGAGGTGCTCTGCCACCCCCTTCTTGATGGGGCAGGTCTGCTCGGCTACCACCTTCGATGCGGCATCCTGCAGCGTGAGGCGGAGGCTCTTCACCCCTTTAGTCGTTGTGGCGTGCACGTGGAGCGTACCATCCGTGTAGTTGTTCGTGAGGTCGGGCGTGAGCTTCAGATCCTCGATGCGACGGCGATCGCGGGCATAGAGGTAGCAGTCGCGTCCGATACCGGCCAAGCGCCAGAAGTCCTGGTCCTCGATGTAGGTGCCATCCGACCAGCGGTAGATCTGCATCGCCAGGAGGTTCTCCTTGCCTGTGCGGACATAACGCGTGATATTGAATTCTGCCTCGAGCTTGCTATCCTCGCTGTAACCCACCTCGCGGCCATTGACCCACAGGGTTACGTTCGAGGTGGCCGAGCCGATGTGGAGGAAGATATCCTTTCCGGCCCACTCGGCGGGAATCTCCACCGTGCGACGATACGAACCGACGCGGTTCTGCTCCGTGGGTACGTAGGGCGGGTTATTTTCGTAGAACTTCGACCAGGGGTATTGGATATTAACATAGACCGGATCGCCAAAGCCATTGAGCTCCCAAAGACCCGGTACGGGCATCGTGCGCCAAGCAGAGTCGTCGTAACCCGCGGCAAAGAAGCCTTCGGGGGCAAGGGACGGATTCTCGGCTCCGTGGAACTGCCAAAGACCACCCACCGAACGGTAGAGGGGCGAAAGGCGGAAGTCGTTTACGGCTACCGTCATCTCCTCCGTCGGGGTGACGATAAAGCTCGAACGCATCGGTTGGCGGTTCTTCTCGATGTAGGTAGGATCTTGCCAACGCGGAGTCTGGGCAAGAAGCGACAGCGCCATCGAAAGGGCACATAAGGTTAGTAACAATCGTTTCATGGTTGATAGGTTAGTTGATACAAATATACAAAAATCCCGACAAACCATCTTGGCCTGTCGGGATTTTTATCAGCTTAAAGCGAGGTTTTTACCAGATAATCACGCGCTCCTCCTCGGGCATGAACATCTTGCCCTCCGTGATACCAAAGGCATCGTAGAAGCTCTGGAGGTTCTTCAACGTAGCGTTTACGCGGTTCTCGCCCAGCGAGTGTACATCGACCTTCGTCAGACGAGCCTTCTCGGCCTCGCGGATGTTCTGACCCCACAGGGTAGCATAGGCAAGGTAGAAACGCTGCTCGGCCGTGAAGCCGTCGATCGGCTCGGGAGTCGTCTCACCCAGGGCATTCTTCAGTGCCGTGAAGGCTACGCGCAGACCACCCTGGTCGGCGATGTTCTCGCCCAGCGACAAGGCACCATCGGCCATCACGGCGGGGCTTTCCTCCGTGGCGGGCAGCACCTCGATCTTGTTGAACTGCTCAACCAGTACCTGGCTCTTCTGCTGGAAAGCCTCGGCATCGGCCTCGGTCCACCAGTTGATCATGTTACCGTCCTTGTCGAAGTTGCGACCCTGATCGTCGAAGCCGTGCGTCATCTCGTGGCCGATCACCACGCCGATAGCACCGTAGTTCACAGCGTCGTCAGCCGTAGAATTGTAGAACGGGGGCTGCAGAATAGCAGCGGGGAAGCAGATCTCGTTGGTCGTGGGGTTGTAGTAGGCGTTCACCGTCTGGGGCGACATGAACCACTCGTCACGATCTACCTCCTTGCCGAGGCGTGCCAAGTTGTCAGCCGTGCTCCAAGCCGAAGCACGCTTGATGTTCTCCCAGTACGAGAGCGTGGGGTCGATCTCGAGCGAAGAGTAATCCTTCCACTTGTCGGGATAGCCAATCTTCACCGTGAAGGTGGCGAGCTTCTCCTGAGCCTTCTGCTTCGTCTCATCCGACATCCACTCCAGGGCGTCAATGTGCTGACCCAGTGCTACCTGCAGATTCTTTACCAGCTCCGTCATGCGAACCTTGTCCTCCGAGGGGAAGTACTTTGCAACGTAGATCTCACCCACAGCCTCCGAGAGGATGGCATTGGGCACACCCATTGCACGCTTCCAGCGGGGCTTCATCTCCTCTACGCCGGTCATCTGACGGCTGAAGAAATCGAACGTAGCGGCATAGAGCTCATCACCGGCATAACCGGCAGCACCATTCAGCAGGTGAGCCTTCAGGTAGCTCTTCAGGGTCGAGAGGGGAGTGGTCTTGACCAGCTCATTCACCAGCTCGATCACCTCAGGCTGCTCGACGATGATACGGTCGAACTCACCCAGACCCAGCGTCGTGCGGTAGGCCTCCCAGTCGATGTTGTTGTAGCGAGCCACAAAGTCGGCCTTCGACATCGGGTTGTACGAAGCGGCGATGTTGCGCAGCTCCACATTCGAGCGGAAACGCTCGGCCATCGTCTTCTCGAAAGCCATCACGGCCTCAGCCTCTGCCTTCGCGTTCTCGATACCGGCCAACGTAAAGACCTTCTCCAGGTAGGCTACATAGCCCTCGCGCTTCGAGGCATGCTCCTCGTCGAGGAGTAGTCGCGGTTGCCCATACCCAGACCCGACTGCGAGATGTAGAGGGCATTGATCGAGCTGTTCATCAAATCCGAGGTGACATACATGCCAAAGAGGGGGTTGCCTGTCGAGGTGTGCATCTTGGCCACCGTCTCGATGAACGACTTACAGTCAGTTACAGCCTCAATGGCGGCCAGGTCACTCTCCAGCACACTCAGACCCTCCTCGTTGAGGCGTACCGAGTCGAGGCCCATCTTGTAGAGGTCCGAGATCTTCTGCTCTACCGAACCTGCCTCGGCCGTCGTCTTGGCCATAGCCGAGAAGAGCTCGTTGATGCGCTTCTCGTTGTTCTCGCGCAGCACGTCAAACGAGCCGTAGCGAGCAAACTCGGGCTTCAGGGGGTTCTTCTTCTGCCAGCCGCCCGTAGCATACTGGTAGAAATCCTCAGCCGGCGAGATGGTCGTATCGAGGTTTGTCAGGTCGATAGCCGGCGTGTTGTTTTGATTGTTGCAACTTACCATAGTAATCAATGCAGCAAAAAAGAGTAATTTCTTCATCTCAATTTTGATTTTTGAATTTTGCATTTGAAAAAAGCCGCTCTTGCGGGAGCGGCTCTTTTTCTTTAGTCGCGGATAGCCGCTACACCCGGCAGGTCGCCGAACTCGATGTACTCGAGCAGAGCACCACCACCGGTCGAGATGTACGATACCTCGTCGCCCAAGCCGAACTTGTTGACGCAGGCTACCGAGTCACCACCACCGATGAGCGAGAAGGCACCGTTCTTCGTAGCCTCGGCGATTGCCTCAGCCACGGCCTTCGAACCGGTCGAGAACTTGTTGATCTCGAATACGCCCACGGGACCATTCCAGAGGATCGTCTTGCAACCCAGGATGTGCTCACGGAAGGCAGCCTTACCACCGGCACCGATATCGACACCCTCCCACTCGGGATCGATGTCCATCACCGAAGCCTCCTTCGTGTTGGCCTCCTCCGAGAACTGATCGCAGGTCAGTGCATCGGGCGACATGACGAACTTCACGCCCTTGGCCTTGGCCATCTCGAGGATCTCGAGGGCTACGGGGAACATATCGGGCTCGCAGATCGACTTACCAATCTTGCCACCCAGTGCACCGGCGAAGGTGTAGGTCATACCGCCACCGATGATGATCGAATCACACTTGTCCAACAGGGCCTTGATTACGCCGATCTTCGACGAAACCTTCGAACCGCCTACGATGGCGCAGAAGGGACGCTGCGGCTTCTCCATCACCTCCGAGATAGCCTTTACCTCCTTCTCCATCAGGTAACCGAACATCTTATCCTGGGGGAAGTACTCGGCGATCAGGTAGGTCGAAGCGTGCTTGCGGTGAGCCGTACCGAAAGCGTCGTTGATGTAGCAGTCGGCATACGAAGCGAGCTTCTTCACGAACTCCTTCTGGGGCTCCTTCAGGGCCTTCTTGGCGGCATCCTTCTCCTCCTTCGTAGCGTCAGCAGCCAAACCACGGGGCTTGCCCTCCTCCTCGGCATAGAAGCGGAGGTTCTCGAGCATGATTACATCACCGGCCTTGGCAGCAGCGCACATCTCGGCAGCCTTCTCGCCCATGCAGTCACCGGCGAACTGAACCTTCACGCCCAGATTCTTCTCCACGGCGGGGATGATCTGCTCCAACGAGAACTTCGGATCGGGGTTCTTCTTCGGACGACCCATGTGCGACATGAGGATCACGGCACCACCCTCGGCCAGCACCTTCTTGATGGTGGGCATGGCGGCACGGATACGGGTGTCGTCGGTTACGTTACCCTCAGCATCTACGGGCACGTTGAAATCCACGCGGATAATCGCGCGCTTACCTTTGAAATCGTAGTTGTCAATCGAAACCATAGTCGTTTGATATTTAATATTGTTACATGTCATATTTGCGGTGCAAATATAGTAACAATTTTGAATTCTAAATTCTAAATTATGAATTTAATTGTACCGCATCCACTTCCAGTAGGTTGTTTTTTGCATTCGATGGAAACCCACAACACTTGTCAGCATCACGATAGGGAGCTTTAGCGACCAAGTCCCCCCTTTTCCAACAGGGGGGATTTAGGGGGGAATGTAAGTATTTTTTTATCTTTTAAGTGGATTTTTATAGCTGTTGCTTTGTTTTCAGCCTTTTATGGCCACTTTCGGTGGCTTTGTAAAAGAGAAATCCACCTCCAAGGCTCGCTTGGAAAGGTGGATTTCTCTTTTGCAAATCGGTTGCCACTATGGCAACGAAAAGGCTCTACGCTTTATGGCATCGGCACAAATTAATTGTACCGCATCCACTTCCAGAGCTCCTTGAGGGTCGGTTTTTTGCCGTACATGAAGATACCCACGCGGTAGATCTTGGCGGCAAACCATACGAGGGCCACGAACGAGGCATAGAGTACCACAAGCGAGAGGACAATCTCCCAGGTGGGGATGTCGTAGGGGATGCGGGCCATCATGACGATCGGTGAGGTGAAGGGGATCACCGAGAACCAGAAGGCGAGCTTCGAGGTGGGGTCGTTAATGACGGCCAACATCATCAACAGACCGAGGATGATCGGCAGCGTGATCGGGGTCTGCAACTGCGAGGCATCCTGCACATTATCCACGGCCGAACCCACGGCGGCAAACATCGCGGCATAGAGCAGGAAGCCGCCAAAGACGAAGAGAATCATCGAGACGAAGATCTTCATCAGGTAACCCGTGTCGGTCATGGCTGCAATGGCCTGCAACATTTCGGGATCGAGATCGGCACCCTCGATGGCTGCACCCTGCTCGATAGCCGTGGCCGAGGCCATCACTTCGTCGGGCATCAGGTGGGGTACTACGAGCGTACCCATGCCGAGAATCAGCACACCCCAGATGATCACCTGCAACACCGCTACCGAGCCGACGCCCAGGATCTTACCCATCATCAGGTCGAAGGGCTTCACCGAAGATACCATCACCTCCAGCACGCGGTTGTTCTTCTCCTCGATGACCGACTGCATCACCATCGAGCCGTAGATCAAGAGGAACATGTAGAGCACAAAGGCAAGGATGTAGCCGATGGCCGTGGCGACGATCGAGGATTGTGCCTCGTTGGTCGTCTCCTGCGACTTGTCGTTGCGGAAGGTCTGCATCGAGACCGAGGTCGAGATCTCGTCGAGGATCTCCTGCAGGTTTGTAATGTCGTAACGTTTGAGCTTCTCCTCCTCGAGTACCTCCTCAATCTGTCCGCAGATACCCGCCTCCAGGGTCAGCGACGTAGAGCTGTTGGCGTAGAGCTGCACCCCTTTGGGGTTGTCGAGGATGTCGGGAGCAATGTAGAGAATTGCAAAGAGGTCGGTACGCGCACGACGTGCCTCCTCGAGCGACATATCGAGCTGCTCGAAGTGCATCGTCTCGTCGCTTTGGAGGCGATCGCCGATCAGGTTGCTCGCGTCAATTACGCCGATCTGCTTTTCGTCACCCTGTGAGAAACTCATGATAAGGGCCGGAGCCGCCATGAGGGCAATCATCAGCACGGGCATCAGGATCGTCGTGATGATGAAGCTCTTTTTGCGGACGCGCTCATTGAATTCGCGCCCTATGATTAAACCGATTTTGTTCATGGTATTACTGTTTTATAGATTGCCGTTCACGGCTCGAATAAAGATGTCGTTCATCGAGGGGATCAACTCGCGGAACGAGCGCAGCTCGACCGCCTCGTTGGCAGCCGTGATCATGTGACGCACCGCCTCGTTATCCTCGACGCAGAGTTTCAGCGTGTTGTAACCCGTCACGGACTCCACGCCCTCGAGGATCGTGCACTTCTGATCGAGCGCCGAGCGCAACGCCTGCTCCTCCCCGCGATACGAGAGCTCGAAGATGTTGGCACCATAGCTGCGACGAATCTCCTCCACGTTGCCCGACAGGATATTTTTCGAGCGGTTGATCAGCGTGATGTGGTCGCAAAGCTCCTCCACGGAGGCCATGTTGTGGGTCGAGAAGATGATCGTTGCCCCCTTGTCGCGCAGGGCCAGAATCTCCTCCTTCAAAAGGTTGGCATTGATCGGGTCAAATCCCGAGAAGGGCTCGTCAAAGATCAGCAGCTCAGGCTCATGCAGCACCGTGACGATAAACTGCACCTTCTGCGCCATACCTTTCGAGAGCTCCTCGACCTTCTTGTCCCACCACGACTCGATGCCGAACTTTTCGAACCACACCTTCAGCCTCTTCAGCGCGTCACGGCGCGAGAGACCCTTGAGGCGGGCAAAGAAGAGGGCCTGTTCGCCCACCTTCATCTTTTTGTAGAGGCCGCGCTCCTCGGGCAGGTAGCCGATGCGGTAGACATCTTCGGGTTTGAGTTCGCGGTCTCCGAGCAGGACGCGCCCCTCATCGGGTGCCGTGATGCGGTTGATGATGCGGATCAGGGTCGTTTTGCCGGCTCCGTTCGGGCCGAGCAAGCCATAGACCGATCCGCGCGGAATCGTTAGTGACACGTCATCGAGTGCCGTATGGCCGGCGTAGTGTTTCGATACGTGTTCTACGGTAAGCAGATTCATGCGAATAGAGATTTTAGTAACTAACCGATGGCAAATATAGAAATAAAATCTGAGAAACAAATAAAAATTATTGTTTTTCGATAAATTTTAGGTAGTGAAAGAGCTCATTTTTGTAAAATGAAAGGGGCATAGCCCCTCTCTTTTTACTCTTGAGTCACTTGATTTTTGGCATTTGCACGAGCTGCGCGTCGCTTTGCACGACGTTTTTTCACGCGGTCGAGGTGGTCAATCCAACCAAGACGGAACTCCTCGCGACGGGCGCGGAGGTTGCGACGCCACCCCTTCCAACGCATGTAGCGCTCCTTCTTCTCGGGGTAGATGTCGGGAACGGTCACGAGGATACCGGTCTCCTCCACATCGCCAAAGTCGGGGTTCGATACCGTATCGAAGACCTTCATCGAGGGTGAAAGGTTCATGTAGGCGTTGATCAGTGGCGGAATATGTTCGTTGGCCTTACGAATCTCCTGCAGCAGGATGTGATAGTTCTCGTGGAAATTTTCGCCGATGAAGAGCTGTTCGTAAATTGGATCTTCGAGATCCATCTGAATCGGGTGGATACCCTCGACCAGGTTTTCACGATCGGCAAAGTAGTGGTGCAGGAACCAGATCAGAGCATTGCGTGCCTCGACACAGTAGGAGGTGTACATCGTCACCTTACCGAAGAGGTACTTTACCTTGGGGTTGAGCACCAGCACGGCACCCAGACCATCCCACAGGTTGTCCAGTGCATAGATGCTCTTGCGGTTCTCGCGTGTCTGGTAGCCCACTTGTACGAATGAACGACCCAACTCAATCGTGTAAGGCAGGTAGCGACGGCGGAAGCGGTTGCTGAATCGGAAATAGTGTTCGGTCGAAAGGTGGGGCGGGTTGGACGAGGTGCAGACGATGAAGCGATAGCCTCCTACGATCTCCTCGCGGTCGGGATCCCAGACAATGAGCTGGCAATAGCCATCGAGAGCCGTATCCTCGGCATCGATGTCGATCTCTTCGCCCGTACCGCCACCGGCCGTACGGAAGGCCTCTTCGCGCAGACGACCCACCTCGCGCATCAGCGCGGGGCACTTTTCGGCCGTGAAGATATAGATCTCGTTGCCGGCGTGATTCGTATCACGCAGCTTACGTTCCTCGGTTAATTCTTGTTTGAGCAACTCGCGCTCGACGGGGGGAATGATCGGTTTCATCCTCGTATTTTGGGTTCGTTTAGACGCAAAGATACAGTTTTTCTCGGTGATTGGTCTATTTGGACAACAATTTTTCCATTTCGTAACATTTCTCGCGAATCCAATCCACCTGTTCGGCCAAAGTTCCCACCTGTTGCAATTCGTCGAGACGAATCGGCTCACCGACCCGAATGCGAAAATGGCGATCGTGCTGGGCAAACATCTCGTCGGGCAACCACAGCATCTCGATATTGGCCTTCACGCCCAATTTCTTGCGCAGCGAACTCAGGTTGTAGAAGAAGTTCGAGAGACGACCCTCGCAGAAGATAGGAACAATCTCGCGTTGCGAAGCATAGGCCTTTTTGAGGAAGTTCGGCTTCCAGGGCGTATCCTGAATCCGACCGTCGATGCGGCGCGAGCAGAGGCCGGCCGGGAAGGTGAGGATCTGCTTGTCGCCAAAGAAGGCCTCCTCGAAACGGCGAGCCGTGGCGGAGCTTTGCGAACCGTGCTTGTTGACCGGAATCCACAGCGGATCGAGCGGGGTGATTACGCGCAGAATATCGTTGACCACGACACGTACATCGCCGAAATATTCGATCAGCTTGTCCGAGAGCATCATGCCGTCCATGCCCCCAAAGGGGTGGTTCGAGACAAAGAGGTAACGGCCGTTTCGGTCGAGACGCTCCAACCCCTCGATCGAGTAGCTGACGTTCCAGTCGCGGAAACAGGCGCGGATGAAGGGTTGCGGAGCGAGGTCCCAATAGTTGTCGTAGATGTGGTTGAGTTCATCTTCGTGGACCGTGCGGCGCAGCCAATTGAGTACAAAGGTGGGTATCTTGTCAGCCAGTTTGGGCGCTTTATCGCGCAGGACGGCTGCTACATCTACCGTTTTTGCCATGATCGGGTTGTGATTGTTGATAAATTATTATCGACAAATATACAGATTCTTTTTTGAAAAATCCCTAACTTTACACCCAAATCAACCTTTGGTTGAAAGTGAATGCTTATGGAGAATGTTTCTTACCACGTTCCGGTATTGCTGGAAGCCTCTGTCGATCTGCTCGATATCGCGGCAGACGGGGTCTATGCCGACCTAACGTTCGGTGGGGGTGGCCACTCGCGCCATATCCTCTCGAAGTTAGGCGACAAGGGACGTCTTTACAGCTTTGACCAGGATCGCGATACGTTGGCCAATGCCCCGAAAGACGATCGTTTTCACTACGTAGCGAGCAACTTTCGCTTCCTGCGTGGAGCCCTGCGTTGGCGCGGGGTGGAGGCTGTGGATGGCATCTTGGCCGATCTGGGTGTTTCGTCGCACCATTTCGACGAGCTGGAGCGCGGTTTTTCGTTCCGTGGCGAGGCGCCGCTCGACATGCGTATGAACCAGCGTGGACGCCTCACGGCTGCCGATTTGGTGAATGACTACTCGGCCGACGAGCTGACGCGCATCTTCCGCGATTGGGGCGAGCTGGAGACCCCGTGGAAGATTGCCTCCTGCTTGGAGCGTGCCCGCCAAAAGGGGCGCATCGAGACCACGGCCGCCTTGGTGGAGGCCGTCAAGCCCTGCACACCGAAGAAGGAGGAGTCGAAATTCCTCACGAAACTCTTCCAGGCCCTCCGCATCGAGGTCAATGGCGAGATGGAGGCGCTGAAGATGGCCCTCGAGCAGAGCCTGAAGGTGTTGAAACCCGGTGGTCGCCTGGTGGTCATTTCCTACCACTCGTTGGAGGACCGCCTGGTGAAGAACTTTATGCGTAGCGGAAACTTTGAGGGCAAGATCGAGAAGGACTTTTTCGGTCGCGCCTCGACCCCCTTTGAGGTGGTGACGCGTAAAGCCGTGACCCCTTCGCCCGAGGAGTTGGAGCGCAACCCTCGTTCGCGCTCGGCCAAACTGCGTGCCGCCATTAAGTTGTAAATGATAAAACCCGATTACCCGATGTTGAAAGATCTCGATTTCCACCCCGAACGAGCAGAGGAGGAGCAGCGCCGCCAAGAGGAGGAGGCGTTGGCTCGTCGTGTTCGTCGGGAGGTGCTGCGCGTTCAAAGTGGCGAGGCGGAGGAGGATCTGGAGGCCGATCGTCTGGCCGAGGAGGCCGAAGCTGCAGCACAGGCCGAGGAGGAGGCGCGTCGCCGTCGTCGGCAACGCAACCCCCTCTATCGACTCTTTTCGGGTACGATTCTGGTCGGGGAGGGCGCTACGCGCAGCTATCCCTACCTGATGACCATCGCCGTGATGTTTTTCATCAACATCGTCGTTTTGTTTTGGTCGTTGCATCTCGACTTGCGCTATTCGCGCCTGGAGCGTGAGGTGCAGAAACTGCGCGAAAAATCGATTCGCTACGAGGAGCAGCGTTATCGTCAGACGACCCATTCGGCCGTGAGCGCCGAGTTGGAGAAGCGCGGTATTGCGTTGCAGGATCCCCGACATCCGGGCCAAATCATTCGTTAAGCCATGGCAGAGCAGGAACCATCACAGATCAAGAGCGACATCCTGACGCGCGTGCGTGGCCTCTACCTCGTCTTCATTGCGGTGGTAGCGGTGGTCTTGGTGCGTCTGGTCTATGTGCAGTTCTTTGCTCCTGAGACGCGCATCAATGCCAAGCGCCTCTCGACCCGCATCTTTTTGCCCGATACGGTCTATGCCCAGCGAGGCTCGATCCTGGCGCGCGGCGGTGAACCGTTGGCGACCTCGATCTTCCGCTATCAGCCCCAATTCGACTTCGCCTCGGAGGGCTTTGCCGACGAGGAGACCTTCCGTACACAGTCCGATTCGCTGGCCAAGTTGCTCTCGGCCTATTTTGGGGATCGGAGTGTGGATCAATACCGCCGTCTGTTGCGCTCGAAGCGCGACTCGGCACGTCGCTATCGGTTGGGCGATCCGCACGACACGACCTACTATCGCGAGGATGAGGGGGTGCTGTTGCTGCTGCTGGATCTGATGACGGGCCGCGCGAAGGTGACCGAAACGGTGCGCGATACCCTGCGCAATCACCGTCCGACGAAGATCCTCCCGCGCGATGTCGATTATGGCGAGTGGGAGGTGCTGCGTAAATATCCGATCTTGAATTACAACATGGGCGTCACCTATTCGTTGGCCGAATACGATCGACGCATCTACCCGCAGGGCGATTTGGCGCGCCGTCTGATTGGCCGAACGGGTACGGCCGGCAATTACGGTTTGGAGCTGCTCTACGATGATCAACTCAAGGGCGAAAACGGCTTCTCGGTGCGTCAGCGCATTGCTCGTGGCTTCTCGACCCGTGTGGCCGAGGCCGAACACCAGGATGCTGTGGATGGTATGAACGTGGTGACGACGCTGGATCTGAATCTGCAGGATGTGGCCGATCGTGCCCTGCGCGCCCAGCTCGAGAAGCAGAACGCCACGTGGGGTACGACGCTCGTCATGGAGAGCCAGACGGGTGAAATTTTGGCGATGGCCAATTTGGGCCGTACGGCCGATGGCCGACTGACCGAACGTGAGAACTACGCATTGGGTTACTCGATGGAGCCGGGCTCGACCTTCAAGTTGGCGACGATCCTGACGCTGTTGGACGATGCCAAGATGTCGCCCGAGAAGATTTACGAGACCCACGACGGCAACCCCGTCACGATCGGCCAGGCGAAGAATATCCGTGATTCGCACCGCGGCGACCATGCGATTGCCCTTAAACGAGCCGTGGCGGGTTCGTCGAATGTCTATTTTGCCAAGGCGGTTTGGGAGTACTACGGACAGACGGGCAAGAAGCAGCAATTCTCGGATCACCTGCATCGGGTGCTCGGTTTGGGAGAGACGGTGGGGTTGGATTCGCTCGGTGAGCGCAAGCCCTCGGTCACAACCGATTGGAAGGTGCCCGACCCGGGAATTATGCTCGTTAAGATGTCCTACGGCTATCGCGTTCAGATGACCCCGATGCAGATGCTCACCTTCTACAATGCCATCGCCAACGGCGGCCATAAGATTGCCCCCGTACTGGTGAAGGAGTTGCGACAGGGAGATCGCACGGTGGCGACCTTTAAGACCCATACCCTGCGCGAGAAGATCTGCTCGGATGAGACACTGGCCATCGTTCGCGACTGCCTGGAGGAGGTGGCCAAGACGGGTACGGCAGCTGCCTATTTCAGCGATACGACCCGCTTCAGTGTAGCTGCCAAGACGGGTACGGCACAGATTACCTCGGGTGAGTCGGGACACTACCTCGGCTCGATGGTGGCCTACTTCCCGGCTGAGCATCCCCGCTATACGGTCTTGACGACGATTCGTACCAAGCAGCAGAGCGGCAAGTCCTACTACGGTGCCGGATTGGCCGGTCCGGTGGTGAAGCGCGTGGTGGATTACCTCTATGCGCGGGAGGAGGCGTGGGCCTCGACGCTCGAGGCCGACAGCCTGCACCGTCGTCCGACGCAGCTGAAGGGCGGTTCGATCCGCCAACTGCGTGAGGTGGCCGATCGCCTCGCTTCGGGGGTGCACGTTGAGGAGCGACAAGGGTGGGGACGAGCCTCGGTGGATAGCCTGGCAGCGGTTCAGATCAAGTCGCTTAAAATGACTCGTGGCACGATGCCCGATGTGCGGTCGATGGGATTGAAGGATGCGCTCTTTGTTCTGGAGCAGTGTGGCCTGCGGGTCACGGTGGAGGGCAGTGGCGCTGTCTACGAGCAGTCGATAGCCCCGGCGCAACCGATTCGGGAGGGGGATGCGGTCCTGATCCGTTTGAAACGATAACAAAAGAGAAACAATAGGATGAAATTACTCAACAACCTTTTGGCCCAATCGCAGGTGTTGGCACGGGCAGGAGCTGCAGACGCGGAGATCTCGGCCCTGTGCTACGATTCGCGTGCGGTGGAGGCGGGCAGCTGCTTCTTTGCCGTGGTGGGTACGGTGACCGATGGCCATCGCTTTATCCCGATGGCGATCGAACGCGGTGCTGCGGCCGTAGTCTGCCAACAGATGCCCGAGGAGTTGGATCCGCGGGTGGCGTACGTCGTGGTGGAGGATAGCGAGCAGGTGATGGCGGAGATGGCTGCGGCCTTTTACGACCACCCGAGCCGCGAACTGAAGTTGGTGGGTGTTACGGGAACGAACGGCAAGACGACGACCGCCACGTTACTCTACGAGTTGGTGCGTCGCTTGGGCTATCGGGCCGGTCTGATCTCGACGGTGGTCTATAAGATCGACGATCGGGAGATCACCTCGACCCATACGACGCCCGACACGATCCGCCTCAACGAGATGTTGCGCGAGATGGTGGAGGTGGGGTGTGACTACTGCTTCATGGAGTGCTCGTCGCACGCCATTGTGCAGCGCCGCACCTATGGATTGCACTTTACGGGAGGTCTGTTCTCGAACCTCACGCACGATCACCTCGATTACCACAAGACCTTTGCCGAGTACCTGAAGGCCAAGAAGGGCTTCTTCGACGCCTTGCCGAAGAGCGCGTTTGCGCTAACGAATGTGGATGATCGCAACGGTCGGGTGATGGTACAGAATACCCGGGCCCGCATCAAGAGCTACTCGCTGCGTTCGATGGCCGACTACCGTTGCAAGATTGTCGAGATGCACCTCGACGGAATGTTGCTCCAGCTGAATGGGTGCGAATTGTGGAGTCCGCTGACGGGTCGATTCAACGCCTCGAACCTTTTGGCGGTCTATGCTACGGCCGTGGAGTTGGGCTTCGACGAGGAGGAGGTGATGACCGCCCTGAGCCTCTTGCGACCCGTGAGCGGCCGATTCGAGTGCGTAAGAGCCGACAACGGTCTCCTCGGTGTGGTCGATTATGCCCATACGCCCGATGCGCTGGAGAATGTTCTGCAGACGATCGACGAGATTCGTGGGGAGGATAGTTCGCTGGTCGTGGTCTGCGGTTGTGGCGGTAATCGCGACCGCGAGAAGCGCCCTGAGATGGCCCGTATTGCGGCTGCGCATGCTACGACCACGATCCTCACATCGGACAATCCGCGCCACGAAGATCCCGAGGCGATCCTCGACGAGATGGAGCAGGGCATTCCGAGCGGCAGTCGCTACCTGCGCATTACGGACCGTGCTGCGGCAATCCGTACGGCGGTGATGTTGGCCAAAGCGGGGGATGTGATTCTGGTGGCCGGCAAGGGACATGAAACCTATCAGATCGTGGGCGATGAGCGCCATCCGTTCGACGATCGGGCGGAGCTGCGCAAAGCCTTCGAGGGGTTGGCAAGTGAAAAATAAACATAAGAAAATTATAGTGAGTCTTTAAGCGATGTTTTACCATTTGTTTAAGTATCTGGATGAAGCCTTTAATCTGCCGGGTTCGGGAGTGTTTCAATACATCTCGTTCCGCTCGGCAGCAGCGATTATTGTGGCACTTTTGATCGGCATTATCTTCGGTCGCGCCATCATCGACTACCTGCGTCGCAGACAGATCGGCGAGGATATTCGTGACCTGGGGCTGGAGGGACAGTTGCAGAAGCGTGGCACGCCGACGATGGGTGGCGTGATTATTCTGTTGTCGATTTTGGTGCCGACGCTCTTGTTTGCCCGTCTGGACAACATCTACATTCAGCTCATGATCGTCTCGACGATCTGGCTGGGACTGATCGGTGGTCTGGACGATTACATCAAGGTCTTCCGCCACCACAAGGAGGGACTGAAGGGTAAATTCAAGGTGGTGGGCCAAGTTGGTTTGGGTCTGATCGTGGGTACGACGATGTGGATTTCGCCCGATATTGTGGTGCGTGAGGAGCATATAGATGCAACCGAGACGGTCGTGGTGGATGTCGCCACGCAGCAGGTCGTTTCCTCCGAGGAGCTGCTCTTTGAGCAGACCGAGAATGTGAAAACCACCAAAACCACGATACCCTTCTTTAAGAACAACGAGCTGGATTACAGCTGGTTTACGGGTGGCAACGAGGTGCTGGCCTGGTTGCTCTATGTCCTGGTGGCGATCTTTGTCGTGACAGCCGTTTCGAACGGTGCCAACCTGACAGATGGTCTGGATGGCCTGGTGACGGGTGTCTCGGTGCCGATTGTGGTGGTACTGGGTGTCTTGGCCTACCTCTCGGGCCACATCGTCTATGCCGATTACCTCAACATCATGTACATCCCCGACAGTGGTGAGTTGGTTATCTTCGCCTCGGCCATGGCGGGTGCGCTGGTCGGCTTCCTGTGGTACAACTCCTTCCCGGCACAGATCTTCATGGGCGATACGGGTTCGCTTGCGATCGGTGGCGTGATTGCCGTCTTTGCACTCTGCATCCGCAAAGAGTTGCTGCTGCCTTTGCTGTGTGGCGTCTTCCTGGTGGAGAGCTGCTCGGTGATGCTGCAGGTGGGCTATTTCAAATACACGAAGCGCAAGTATGGCGAGGGGCGTCGTATCCTGCTGATGTCGCCTTTGCACCATCACTACCAGAAGAAGAGCATCTTCGAGACGAAGATCGTCCTGCGTTTCTGGATCATTTCGCTGCTCCTGGCAGCTGTTACGTTGGTGACGTTGAAGATTCGATAGAGGGATGAAACGGATTGTTGTGCTGGGTGGCGGTATCAGTGGTTACGGCTCGGCAATTTTGGCAAAAAAGGAGGGGTTCGACGTATTTTTGTCGGATCGCGGCAAGATTGCGGATCGCTACAAGGCGAAACTCGAGGAGTGGGGTGTCCCCTACGAGGAGGGGAGCCACGACGAGGAGCGTATTCTGGCGGCCGACGAGGTGATTAAATCGCCCGGTATTCCCGATACGGCACCCATCGTGAAGCAGATCCGTGAGCGGGGTATTCCTGTCATTTCGGAGATGGAGTTTGCGGGGCGCTATATGGGGGCGGCACGGTGTATCTGCATCACGGGATCGAACGGCAAAACCACGACCACATCGCTCATCTATAAAATCATGTGCGATGCAGGGATGAACGTGGCCCTTGGCGGCAACATCGGCGAGAGCTTTGCCTACTCCGTGGCTACGGGGCAGTACGATTGGTATGTCCTGGAGTTAAGCTCCTTCCAGCTTGACGGTATGTTCCGCTTCGGGGCCCATATCGGAGTCTTGATGAATATCACGCCCGACCACCTCGATCGCTATGATCACTGCTTCCAAAACTACGTCGATTCGAAGATGCGCATTACGCAGAACCAAACCGCAGCCGATTTCTTTATCTACTCGGGCGACGATCCGGTGATTCGGGGCGAGTTGAAAAAATATGCGCTGGCGAGCCATCAGCTTCCCTTTACGGCTACGGAGGCTGCTACGGCGGAGGGTGGTCACTTGGCGGGTTCGACCTGCGAGGTGCAGTTGGGGGACAATCGCTTGCAACTTGATACGGAGCGCATGCAGATCAAGGGCTTGCACAACTGCTACAACGCCATGGCCGCTGCCTTGGCTACGCTGGCAGCCGGTGTGCCGGCCGACGAGGTCGAGCGTTCGATCTACACCTTCTTGCCCGTGGAGCATCGCCTGGAGCCGGTCAAGGAGGCTGACGGGGTGTTGTGGATCAACGATTCGAAGGCGACGAATGTCGATTCGGTGTGGTATGCGCTGGAGAGCATGACGCGCCCCGTGGTGTGGATTGCGGGCGGTACGGACAAGGGCAACGACTATGAGCCGCTGAAGCAGTTTGCCCGCGAGAAGGTCCATACGCTCGTCTGCATGGGCTTGGATAATGCAAAACTCGTACGCGACTTTACGGGCGTTGTACCGACGGTGGTTTCGACCGCTTCGCTCGATGAGGCGATGCAGGCGGCCCGTCAGGCGGCCCGTCGTGGCGATGTGGTGCTACTCTCGCCTGCCTGTGCAAGTTTCGACCTCTTCAAAAACTATGAAAATCGTGGCGAGCTGTTCAAGCAGTGGGTCGCCGAACACGTATAAGCAACGTACAAGATGGCACAAGCAACTACCAAGCAGCAGGAACAGCCCAAGCGTCGCTGGTTTACGGGCGATCGGGTCATCTGGATCATCGTGGCCGTGCTGGCCGTGGTGTCGGTGCTGGTGGTCTACTCTTCGACCGCCAAGATGGCCTATGATGCCCATACGGCACGTACGACGGCCCACTTCCTCCGCCAGCAGTTGCTGATCCTCTTTATGAGTCTTGGTGTGATGGTGGTTGTGCAACGTTTCAACAGCCGCTTCTACCATGCCGCCGCGCGGTGGGTTTATTATATAAGTGTACTGCTGACGGCAGCCGTCTACTTTATCGGTGCCACGACCAATGGTGCTGCCCGCTGGATTCCGCTCGGCCCCTTCCAATTTCAACCCTCCGAGGCATTGAAGGTGGCTACACTGATGTTCCTGTCGATGCAGTTGGCCGCTCGCCAAACGAAGATCGATAAGATCCGCATTGTCCCCTCGTGGCGATTCTGGACGTGGTACAAGGATCGCAACCAACGCCGCATTTGGCGTGAGGGAACCTATCCGATCCTGATGCCCGTGATTGTAGCCTGTGCCGTGATTCTACCGGCGCACACCTCTTCGGCGGCCCTACTCTTCCTGGTGACATGGGTCATGATGCTTGTCGGGCGTGTGCGAGGGTCGGAGCTGATGAAACTCATCGGCTGGGCGTTGGTGGGATTTGCCCTGCTGATGGCATTGAACCTGGGACGTGGCGAAACGGCCGAGGGTCGCCTCTCGACGTGGGTTAAGCTGTGGGTGTTGCCGCAGGATACCAAACCGATCGAGGATTTGACCGATACCGAGCGTTCGATGATCGCTATCCACAAGGGTGGTCTTTTCGGCGTGGGGGCCGGACAGAGCGCCATCCGCGTGGAGATGATCCACCCCGAAAGTGACTACGCCTTTGCCTTCTTTGTCGAGGAGTACGGGATTCTGTTCGCGCTGGGGTTGATGATGCTCTATCTGTGGATCTTCTTCCGGGCGATCGAGATTTTCCGACGGTGCGGTACCGCCTTTCCGGGACTTTTGGTGCTGGGTTTGGCCCTGATGATCACCTGCCAGGCCCTGCTGCATATCATGGTGACGGTGAATCTGATTCCCGAGACGGGACAGACCCTGCCGCTCATTTCGCGTGGTGGTTCTTCGACCCTCTTCACGGCCATTGCGCTGGGTATGATCCTCAGCGTGAGCCGCCAGAACGAGGAGCATTCGCACGATCGACCGCGCGGGGAGAGTATGTTAGAGCGATAAAACGAAAACGATGGACGAAATCAGATTGGATAAATACCTGTGGGCGGTACGCGTGTTCAAGACGCGCAGCGATGCCGCCGATGCCATTCGCAACAACCGCGTATTGGTCAATGGCAGCTATGCCAAGCCTTCGCGCGAGGTGAAGATTGGTGACCACCTATCGGTACGCCGCCAGGCGGTGACCTATCAATATAAGGTACTCGATTTGGTATCGAGTCGCCAGGGGGCGAAGAATGTACCCCAATATTGCCTCGATATCACGCCGCAGGAGGAGCTCGATAAGCTCAACGTGCCGCGCGAGACAATCTTCGTTTTCCGCGAACGCGGTACGGGACGCCCCACGAAGAAGGAGCGCCGCCAGATCGATTCGTTGATGGACGGCTTCTTCTATGGCGCCGATGATGACGAATAGCCTTCGGTTTGCATAAGGGCATAAAAAGAGCCTGCTTAACATTTCGTTAGGCAGGCTCTTTGGTTATCACACGTGCTTTGTTTAGCGACGCTTCGTCGGCAGGTCGTCGATATACTCTACAGCGAGCGGACGGCGGAATACCTCGCGCAGCGAAATGATGGTCTCCGTAGCCGAGATACCGTGAATACGCAATACCTTGTCATAGACCGTGTGCATCAGGTGCTCGTTATCGAGGCAGTAGAGCTTAACCTGAATACTACCCTTACCGGTGATGAAGTGAGCTTCGACGATCTCGGGGATCTCCTGCAGCTCGTCGATCACCTGCTGCAGCTGCTGCGGGTCTTTGAGCGAAATATTGATGTGGGCGCAGACATCAAAGCCCAGCATCTTGGGATTGACTACCATGTAGCTGCCCTGAATTACGCCGGCATCGGTCAGTTTGTGAATGCGCTGATGAATTGCGGCACCCGAAATGCCACATTCGCGGGCAATTTCCAAGAACGGCATACGGGCATTCTTGACCAGATACTTCAAGATCTTGCGATCAATTGCGTCCAAGTTAATCGTTTTCATAGGTGTCATGTGATTTTAATTTGGATTGTGTTGTGTGTGCTTATTTCAGTACGCCCAGCTCCTTGCCTACCTTCACGAAGGCCTCGATGCAGCGATCGAGGTGCTCACGCTCGTGGCCGGCCGAAACCTGTACGCGGATGCGGGCCTGACCCTTCGGCACGACGGGGTAGTAGAAGCCTGTCACGAAGACACCCTCCTCCTGCAGCTTGGCAGCCATATCCTGCGAGAGCTTGGCATCGTAGAGCATCACGGCGCAGATAGCCGACTGCGTGGGCTTAATGTCGAAGCCTGCGGCGATCATCTTCTCGCGGAAGTAGGCTACATTCTCCACCAGCTTATCGTGGATTGCATCGCTCTCCTCCAGCATCTTGAACATCTCGATACCGGCACCTACGACTGCGGGGGGCAGCGAGTTCGAGAAGAGGTAGGGGCGCGAACGCTGGCGCAGCATGTCGATAATCTCCTTCTTACCCGTCGTGAAGCCACCCACGGCACCACCGAAGGCCTTGCCGAGCGTGCCGGTCAGAATCTCAACCTTACCGCGCAGGTCATACAGCTCCGTGATACCGCGACCCGTCTTGCCGAGTACACCTGCCGAGTGGCACTCATCGACCATCACCATCGCATCGTACTTCTCGGCCAGCTCGACGATCTTATCCAGCGGAGCGGCATTGCCGTCCATCGAGAATACACCGTCGGTGCAGATGATGCGGAAGCGCTGGGCCTGGGCCTTCTTGAGGCACTCCTCCAGGTCGGCCATGTCGGCATTGGCATAGCGGTAGCGCACCGCCTTGCAGAGGCGCACACCGTCGATGATCGAGGCGTGGTTCAGGGCATCCGAGATGATGGCATCCTGCTCCGTGAAGAGCGGCTCGAAGACACCACCGTTGGCATCGAAGCAGGCGGCGTAGAGGATCGTATCCTCCGTGCCGAAGTAGTCGGCAATGGCCTTCTCCAGCTCCTTGTGCATATCCTGGCAACCGCAGATGAAGCGCACGGACGACATGCCGTAGCCGCGCTCGTCCATGGCACGCTTGGCCGCTTCCACCAGACGCTTGTTGTCCGAAAGACCCAGGTAGTTGTTGGCGCAGAAGTTCAGCACCTTGCGGCCTGCAACTTCGATCTCGGCACGCTGCGGCGAGCAGATCACGCGCTCGGTTTTGTAGAGACCTGCGGCACGGATTTCATCCAATTCGTGCTGCAAATGAGCTTGCATTTTTGTGTACATGACTCGAATTGTTATGTTTGATTGATTTTTTCTGTCAAATTGTTAGCAAATATAATGACTTTGTTTTGAATTTCCGTTATATTTGCAGTAGAAATAAACATTTTTTCCATCATTTTCACATCATGAAGAAGCATTGCGTATTGGTCAGCGGTGGCGCAGGTTATATCGGATCGCACACGGCTGTGGAGCTCATCGAGGCGGGTTACGACGTGGTTATTGCCGACAATTTGTCAAATAGCGAGCTGGCAGCTGTGGAGGGTGTCCGCAAGATTACGGGCGTAGAGGTTCCCTTCGTGGAGGTCGATTGCTGCGATAAGGAGCGTTTGGCCAAGGAGTTGTTCGAAAAGTACGAGTTCGACTCGGTGATTCACTTTGCCGCCTACAAGGCTGTGGGCGAGTCGGTGCAGAAGCCCCTGGAGTACTACCGCAACAACCTCACCTCGCTGATGAACATCATCGAGCTGATGCGCACCTACGGCCGTCACAACATCGTCTTCTCGTCGTCGTGCACGGTCTATGGCGAACCCGACAAGCAGCCCGTAACGGAGCTTACGCCCCGCAAGCCGGCCACCTCGCCCTACGGCAATACGAAGACCATGTGCGAGGATATCCTGCGCGACTCGGTGCGTGCCTATGGCGATTTGAAGGGTATCGCCCTGCGCTACTTCAACCCCATCGGAGCACACCCCACGGCTCTCATCGGCGAGCTGCCGCGCGGTGTGCCGCAGAACCTTGTCCCCTTCGTGACGCAGACTGCCGCCGGCATCCGCGAGTGCCTCTCGGTCTTCGGCAACGACTACCCCACCCCCGACGGCTCGAACATCCGCGACTATATCGACGTGGTGGATCTGGCGCGCGCTCATGTCGTAGCCATTACCCGCATGATCGAGGGGAAGAACAAGCAGAATTACGAGGTCTTCAATGTCGGCACGGGCAACGGTGTTTCGGTGCTGGAACTGGTGCGCCGCTTCGAGGAGGCCAACGGTTTGAAACTCAACTACAAGATTGCCGACCGCCGCGAGGGCGATATCATCGCCATCTGGGCCGACCCGACCCTGGCGAACGAGGAGCTGGGTTGGAAGGCTACGCGCAACCTCGACGACACGCTCCGCTCGGCCTGGGCCTGGGAGAAGCATGTGAGAGGCATTGAGTAAATTTAGAATTAAGAATTAGAGGGCTTAGTGGGCTCAGTAGGCTCAGTGGCCCATAAAAAAGATAGAGGGTGTCCTAAAACGGGACACCCTCGCTTGTTGTTAAAAGTGGGTTGGTTCTTGTTTATTTGCGGAGTTTGCGCTCGATGAAGAGTTCGATAATCAGGAACAATGCGCCGCAAAGCATCATAGCACCAACGAGTATCATTTGGGGGGTGTTACCATAGCTATCCTCGGGAAATTGGCGAATCCAAATCACCTGCAAAAAGCCGATACCGACACCGATTAGAATGCTGCCGATACGCATCAGCCACCACATCGTCTGTTTCAGTGAATCCACCTGCGGTGCAGCCTTACCCAGATACTCCACCAAATCCTGTCCCTCGAGCTTCTGCATCGCCTTCAGACGCTCGTAACGATTCAGCGACAATTCAAGAATTTTATAAATCGCCACAGCGATAACCAACGTAAAGAGTGCAAACCACATAATTAATTTAGTTTTTAAGGTTTTACTTTTGTTTTCTCATTTTTTTGCGCTACCGGTTTTGCGTTCAATGGGTTAGACTGCAAAGTGTGAAAAAGGTTACAAACCGGGCCTACTAAGCCTACTGCGCCCACTGAAAAAAATTCTTAATTCTTAATTTCTATTCGGGTAAGCCCCATTTTCGGCACAGCCAGCGTTGCAACTCGTAGAGCAGGTAGAAGCCCACGAGGAGCATGGAGGCCATCTCGTCGTGGGGCGTGATGACCGTCTGCGACGAGCGCACCATCATATAAACACCGAGGGCGATGAGCGCGACAATCGCCACCACCACGGGGGCGAAGAAGAGGCGGCGTTCACGGCGGAGCATCCGCTCCTGCTCACGCCTCACCTCGCGCATGATCTTCTCGGTCATAAAGGCCGGCTCGCAGGGCTGCTTTCGAGCCTGCACCACACGGCGCAACTCGCTGTCGCTTATTGTTTTTCGGTTATCCATACTCCTAATTTTTTGCGGATTCGGTGCAGGCGCACCTTCGTATTGCTTTCTGTAAGCGAGAGGATTTCGCCACACTCGCTCAAGGGGCGGTTTTCGTAGTAGTGGAGCTGTATCAACGCCCGCTCGTCGGGGTCAAGACGGTCGAGAGCCGCCCGAAGTGCCTGCTCCTGTGCTTCGCTGAGCTCCGTCAGCTCCCCATCATCCGAAAGCTCGGGCAGGCGCTCCGCGCGGCCGAAGTCGAAGAGCGCGAAGCGGCGTTGTCGGCGTTTTACGGCCGTGAGCGCCGTGTTACAGGCGATGCGGTAGAGCCAGGTCGAGAAGGCACTGCGCGAGCCATAGCTCGCCAGGTGCGTATAGGCCTTGAGGAAGATATCCTGTGTCAGCTCCTCGGCCTCCTCCCGCTGTCCCACAATGCCGACAACGAGGGCAAAGATCGGGCGGCTGTACCGCTCGACTAAGGGGGCAAAGGCCTCGGCATCGCCCTCCAACACTTTGCGAATCAATCGCTGCTCGTCGTGGTGTGTCATCTATCGAATTAGACCACCCAATGGCCGTTTGGTTACAAAATTAGCAAAAAAGTTGAAAAACGTCAGCTTCCCTTAGTCTCCTTTCGCCGCCTTTTCCGCCCTTGTAGCTCATTCTTTATCAAATAATTTTGATTTTCCGATTCTTCGTTGTACTTTTGCACTCCCAAACAGACGGAACAGGGGTGCGATTCGTGGAAATCGTACTGAAAACCGTCGGTGGTTTAACTTTTTAAACATTTTCATACACCATGAAAACTATCGTTGTAAATGCCGTTGAGCGTAACGACTTCGGCAAGAAGGCAGCCAAGGCTGTTCGTCGCGAGGGTATGGTACCCTGCGTACTTTGTGGTAACGGTGAGACCGTAAACTTCACCATCGATCCCCGTGAGATCAAGGCCCTGATCTACACCCCCAACTCGTACATCGTTGAGTTCCACTTCGGCGAGAAGGTTGAGAAGGCCGTAATGCGTGAGGTACAGTGGCACCCCGTACGCGAGGAGCTGCTCCACGTTGAGTTCTTCCGCATCGCTGACGGTAAGCCCGTATCGGTAGCTGTTCCCGTTCGTCTGACGGGTAACGCCGAGGGTGTGAAGGTCGGTGGTAAGCTCGTGCTGTCGGCTCGCAAGGTGACCGTAAGCGCTCTGGCCGAGAATCTGCCCGATGAGATCGTTGTTGACGTAACGACGCTCGGTCTGGGTAAGACGATCTTCGTAGGCGACCTGAACATGGAGAACCTGAAGTTCGTGACGCCCGCTACGACCGCTGTCTGCGCCGTTCGCATGACCCGTGCTGCTCGTGGTGCTGCTGCCGCCGAGAAATAGTCTTAGCGCAGCATGAAATACCTCATTGTTGGATTGGGAAACATCGGCGCCGAGTATGCCGATACCCGTCACAACATTGGATTCAGCGTGTTGGATGCCCTTGCCGGGGCGTCCAACACGTCGTTTTCGACCGTCCGTTACGGCGACATGGCCACGCTGCGTCATCGTGGTCGCACGGTGCTGCTCTTGAAGCCCTCGACCTACATGAACCTCTCGGGAAAGGCCGTGCGCTACTGGATGGAGCAGGAGAAGATCAAACCCGAAAATCTGCTCGTCATTTCGGACGATATCGCCCTGCCGTTTGGTCAGTTGCGCCTGCGCCAGCAGGGGTCGGCCGGCGGCCACAACGGCCTGAAGAATATCGCCGAGCTCCTGGGCACGGAGGCCTTCGCCCGCATGCGCTTCGGCGTGGGTGGCGACTTCCCGCGCGGCCACCAGGTCGATTATGTGCTGGGCAAGTGGTCGGACGAGGAGCTGAAGGCGATGCCCGAACGATTGAAAATCTTCGGCGATGCAATTCTTTCGTTTGTCGCGGTCGGTTGCTCGATGACGATGAACAACTTCAACAAGAAATAAAAAAGCGGTGATCACTCACCGCTTTTTTTGTATCCTATCGGACCGATTGGCTACATCGCCTCGCCAACTACGTAGGTTGAGCCACCGATGAAGATCAGATCCTTCTCGCCGGCCAGCGTGCGGGCATACTCGACCGCCTCCTTGACCGAGGGAACCACCTCGCCCTGCAGGCCGTAGATGGCCGCCTTCGCGCGAAGTTCCTCGGCGGGAATGGCGCGCTCGGATTGTGCCGCCGTGAAGATGTAGTGCGCCTCCTTCGGCAGCAGGGGCAGGATATGGGCCAAATCCTTGTCGCGCACGAAACCAACGACGCAGAAGAGCTTGTCGTGCGGTGTGGCGGCAATCTGCTCGCTGACGTAGCGAATACCGTGGGCGTTGTGGCCCGTGTCGCAGATCATGAGGGGATTTTCGCCCAACTTCTGCCAACGGCCCATGAGCGAGGTCTCCTTCGAGGCGGTACGCATACCCTCCATAAAGGCGCGACGCGAGATGGTCAGCGGAGTCGATTCGTGGAGATAATCCGTCACGGCAGCAACCGTGACGACATTCTTCTGCTGGTAGTGACCCATCAGATCGAGGTGAACGTCGTAGAGATATTCGTCGCGCAGACGACGCAACGAAAGACGCTGCTCACCCGCCTCATCGTGGTGCTCCTCACAGACAAACTCCTGCTCGGCATAGATCACGCGCGAACGATTTTGGGCGCCCAACTCCTCGATGACGTGGCACCAACGGCTATCCTTCTCGCCGATGACCACCGGAATACTCTTCTTGATGATGCCACCCTTCTCCATGGCAATCTTCGGCAGCGTGTCACCCAGAAGGGCGGTATGCTCCAGACCGATGTTGGTGATGATGCTCACGACGGGCAAGATGACATTCGTGGCATCGAGTCGGCCACCGAGACCGGTCTCGATAACGGCCACCTCCACATCGCTTTGGGCAAAGTAGTCGAAGGCCAGTGCGGCAGTCATCTCAAAGAACGATAGCTTCAGGTCGATCATCTTCTCGCGATACTTATCGACGAAATTGACCACCTTCTGTTTGGGAATCATCTCGCCATCGACGCGGATGCGCTCACGGAAATCCTTCAGGTGGGGTGAGGTGAAGAGTCCGGTGCGGTAGCCGGCCTGCTCCAAGACCGAAGCCAGCATGTGCGAAACGGAGCCTTTGCCGTTCGTGCCGGCTACGTGGATCGTGAAGAAGTTGCGCTGCGGGTTACCCAGCACGCGGCAAAACTCACTGATACGCTCCAGGCCGGGCTTGTAGGCTGAGCCTCCCTTCTGCTCAAATGCAGGGAGTTGCTGGAACAAAAACTCGAGTGTTTGGGTGTAATTCATAATATGGTACGGGATTATTAGTCAATCAGGTAATTACGGCGCTTGACCCGGTAGGCAATGTAGTAGAGCACACAGAGCAGCATCACGTACTTGGCAATGCGTCCCAGGTAGTCGCCATAGCGGGTGTAGAGGGTCTGCTCACGGTTCAGCGTCACCTCCTCGGTCAATACGCCGCGCTCCTCCCAGCCGAGCGTCGAGCTGACGTCGCCACGCGGCGAGATAAAGCCCGAACGGCCCGTGTTGGCCGAGCGTATGACGGCGCGACGATGCTCGATGGCACGCAGGCGCGAAATCGAGAAGAGGTGCTCGAAGCCCGGGGTGTTGCCCCACCAACCGTCGTTGGAGAGGATGGCAGTCAACTCGGCACCTCGACGCACGTGGTCGCCAAAGAATTGACCATACACACCTTCGTAGCAGATGGCCGGTGCGATGCGTGTCGAGCCATGCTCAAAGGCCGAGCCATGTTTGCCGATACCGATCTGTCCCACTACGCCACCAAGGTCGATCACCAGGAAATCCATCAGGCGGAAGACCCACGTCGGGGTGTTCTCTACGCCGATGACAAGTTTGCCTTTGTGGTGGATTTGTACGCGCGAGGTGGTGTCAAGACCGACGGCCGTATTGAAATTGTCGTAACTTCCGCGGCTGCCGCGAATCGGTCGAGCCGTCTCGCTGGCAAGGCCGGGCTGGTAGTAACGGCGGGTATTGGCACCCGTGAGCAGCATTGCTTCAGGGTGGTTTGTGCGTAGTTCGTTACGCAGTGTCTGCCACACCTCCGACTCCTGATCGTTGAGCATTTCGGAGAGCGTCGGCTCCCAGTAATAGCCCGGCACGGCGGTCTCAGGCAGGAGGATGAAATCCACGCCTTCGGGTACTTCGCCCAAGAGATCAAAGATGTTGCGGAGCTGGTACTCCTGCGTATTGGCGAACTTTTCGTAGCAGTCGATGTTGGGCTGGATGGTGCTGACGGTGACCTTTTCGGCCGAGGGCTCCTCGTAGCCGAGCCACATGCCGAGCGAAATGCAGATCGGCAAAAGCAGACTCACGGCAGCTGCCACGATCTTGCGCGTGGTGCGTGTGCGGATTGCCTCGAAAATAAAGAGGTTCGCCACCAATACCCACAACGAGCCGCCCATGACACCCGTCCACTCGTACCACTGCACGGCCCACACGTCGTGCGAGAATCCGTTGCCGAGTATGAGCCACGGCCACGAGAAGTCGCTATAGGTGTACCAATACTCGGTGGCGATCCAGGCTGCCACGAGGGTCGTATAGGCCAACGCTTTCGTGGCCTTCTTTACGATCGTGTGGTAGAGCATGAAGGCCAAGAGGTTGTAGAAGGTCGAAAAAAGGGTGGCTGCGATAGGTCCGATGGGGGTGGCATTCCAGATCCACCAGATAGTGGCGGCATTCCATAAAACAAAGACGATCAGTGCTTTGCGGAACATACTCCACCAGCCGCGGCGCGAATTTTCGGCGCGATCGCTCATGATGAGGAGTGGCACAAAGGCGATGGGCAGCGTAAGGCCCGATAATCCCAGCCATCCCACCGAAAGCAGGACAACCGACAACAGCATAAGGGCCAAATCACGCTTCATAAACACAAAAATAGTCAAAGAAATAGAAATAACCGCAATTTTCTTATAAAATTGCGTGGGGCGGGTGGTTTCCGTAGAAAAGATATGGTGCATTCTCGATTTTTTTGTAAATTAGCACCAATTTGGGTGCGTGTGTGCCCTTCAAACCAACCAAACCATGAAAAAACTCTGCTCAACCCAGCTCCCCGTCGATGTGGTTTTTCACCCCTCGTGGTGGAACAAACATGTAGGTATCGTCTTTGACGAAGATTTCTTTTACGATCCGCGTCGTCGTGTGAGCGATGAACAATTGATGGAGAAGACCCTCTACGAGCGTTTCGGCGATTGCGGCTTGGGACTGCACCATGCCGAGGAGCGCCCCGAGATCGGAGCCGTGCACCTGGCGGCGGGTTATCTCTTGTCGGAGATGTTGGGTTGTGAGATTGAGTATGGTGCCAATACGGCTCCGCAGGTGATTTGTGCCCACCGCGAGGAGCTGACAATCGACGAAGAGGCCCCCTTCCGTTCGCCTGCCTTCAAACGCCTGCAGAGGCTCATCGAGCAGCTCAAGGCTAAGTATGGCTATGTCACGGGTGATATCAATTGGGGCGGTGTGCTCAATTTGGCGCTCGACCTTAAGGGCGAGTCGGTGTTGATGGATATGATGCTCGATCCCGAGGCTACGAAGGCCTACTTCGCTCAGATCGGCCGCGTCGTGGAGCGTTTCTTTAACTACATCCGTAGCGAAACGGGTACGACCTCGATTTCGGTAAACCGTATTGCCCGCCTCTTGGATGAGCCGCTCTACCTCCATTCGGAGTGTACCCACACGATGATCTCGGAGTTCGACTATGAGGATCAGTTGCTGCCGATCGACATCGCCTGGAGCGAAAAGTACCAGCCCTATGGCATCCACTACTGCGGCAAGGATCCCCACCGCCATGCGGCGCAGTTTGCCCAGATCAAAAACCTCTCGTTCCTCGACCTGGGTTGGGGTGGCGATGTGGCAGCGTTGCGTGAGATGCTGCCCGAGACCTTCTTCTCGCTCAGACTGAATCCCGTGGAGATCGGTGGCTACTCGTCGGAGGAGTTGCGCGAGATCATCACGACCCGCGTCAAGGCGTCGGGCGACCTCTATAAAACGGGTATCTGCTGCGTCAACATGGACGACACGATTACGGACGCAAGAGTGAAAGAGATTTATCAAATCGCTGAAGAGTTAAAAACGAAATAGCTATGGCAAAGAAAGATACATTCAATACCTCGTTGGCCGATTCGCAGGCTACGCACGTAGAGCCGATCGCGCCCGAAAAATTTGACCGTGTCCGTTATGCGGAGTATGCCGCCAAGCTCGATGAGCGTTGCAAGGCCTTCTGGGAGGCCGATGAGGGCGTCTTGGTCTATCGTCGCATGCGTGTCAAGGAGGTCTTTGCCGAGGATTGCCGCGATCAGGAGAAGTCGCTTGCCTGGCAGCTCGGTGCGCTCGATGCCTCGATGCAGTTTGAGGCCGATGTACCCAACTTCCTCGAGCCGTGGTATGGTCTCGGTACGGTGGCGGCTGCCTATGGTTTTGGCTACCGATGGGAGCCGGGACAGGCACCTGCCGTAGATGGTAAATTCATTACGACAGCCGACCTGGTGGCTGCCCCCTATAAACCCGTAGCCGAGACGGAGGTGGGTCGTCATACGCTCCAGATGGTGGAGTACTTCCTGGATAAGACGAAGGGTGAGATTCCGATGTCGTATTGTGATGTGCAGTCGCCGCTCAACACCTTGAGTAACATCATCGACTCGAACTCTTTCTACCTCGATCTGATGCTCGATCCCGAGTCGATCGAGACGGCCATGACGCGTACGGCCGACCTGTTGATCGACTTCACGGAGGCGCAACGTCAGTTGATCGGTAGTGCCCTTGTAAAACCGGGTCACGGCTTCGCTTCGAGCCGTATGTTCGACGGTCTGGGCATGAGTGACGACACGGTAACGATGCTCTCGGACGACCTCTACTTCCCGCTTTGCGTGCCTGCCATGCAGCGCGTGGGCGATCGCTTTGGCGGTACGGTCTTCCACTCGTGTGGTAATTGGTCGCAGAAGAAGGAGCAGATTGCCCGCATCGCAGGCCTTCGCATGGCCGATGGTGCCTTCTCGCTTGCTACCGACCCGGGAGCCAACCCCACCGAGGGCTTCGCCGATGCCTTCGCCGGCACGGGCGCGGTGCTCAACGCCCGCATCGTGGGTGATGTGGAGCTGGTCGAAGAGAAGGTGCGTTCGCTCTGGCGCAAGGGAATGAAACTGATTGTGGTGACCTACGCCGAGACCCCCGAGGAGCAGGCTGAGATCTACCGCAAGATTCACGAAATCTGCCGCTAAACGAGGATGGCTGCAAAGATCGAAAAGACCAACGCCGCGCGCTTGTTGGATCGCGCCAAGATCGGTTACGAACTCGTCCCCTATCGGGTCGATGAGAACGATCTGGCCGCTACGCACGTCGCCGAGGAGCTGGGCGAGGATATCGAGCAGGTCTTTAAGACGCTGGTTCTGAAGGGGGATCGCAACGGTCACTTTGTCTGCGTCATCCCGGGCGATCGGGAGGTCGATCTGAAGAAGGCGGCGCGACTCTCGGGCAATAAGAGTGCCCAGCTGATTCCGATGAAGGAGCTGCTGCCCACGACGGGTTACATCCGTGGCGGATGCACCCCGATCGGGATGAAAAAACGCTTCCCGACCTTCATCCATGAAACGTGCGAAGGGTTCGAGTTTATCTTTATTTCGGCCGGAGTACGCGGTTTGCAACTGAAACTTTCGCCGCAGGATCTGGTTCGTTATACCGAGGCAACAGTGGCCGATCTGATCTGTGAGAACGAATAAAAACTAAATAACTAACCTATGAACAAGATCAAAGAATCTATTTTGAAACACAACGGCGTGAATTATCTGCTGCCGTTTATCCTCATCACCTCGTGCTTCGCGCTGTGGGGCTTTGCCAACGACATCACGAACCCGATGGTGAAGGCCTTCTCGAAGATCTTCCGCATGAGCGTGACGGATGGTGCACTGGTGCAGGTGGCCTTCTATGGCGGTTACTTTGCCATGGCCTTCCCGGCTGCCATGTTCATCCGTCGTTTCTCCTACAAGGCTGGTATTTTGATGGGTCTGGGCCTCTACGCCGTGGGTGCCTTCCTCTTCTTCCCTGCGAAGATGACGGGCAGCTACTACCCCTTCCTGTTGGCTTATTTCATCCTCACGTGCGGCCTTTCGTTCCTCGAGACGAGTGCGAATCCCTACATCCTTTCGATGGGCTCGGAGGCTACCGCCACGCGCCGTCTGAACCTGGCACAGGCCTTCAACCCGATGGGTTCGCTCTTGGGTATGTATGTGGCAATGAACTTCATCCAGGCCAAGCTCAATCCGCTCGATACGGCGGGTCGTGCTACGCTCGGCGAGGCAGAGTTTGAGGCGATGAAGCAGGCCGACCTGCAGGTGCTGATTACCCCCTACCTGATCATCGGTGCTGTGATTACGGCGATGTTCCTTGTGATTTGGCTCGCCCGCATGCCGAAGGTGCAGGAGTCGTCGAAGCAGGATGGTTTGCTCCCGACCCTGAAGCGAATTTTTTCGCAGAAGCGCTATCGCAACGGTGTGATTGCCCAGTTTGCTTACGTGGGTGCGCAGATCATGTGCTGGACCTTCATCATTCAGTACGGCACGCGCGTCTTTATGGCCGAGGGCATGGCTGAGAAGGCTGCCGAGGTACTTTCGCAACAGTATAACATCATTGCCATGGTGATCTTCTGCTCGTCGCGCTTTATCTGCACCTACCTTTTGAAGTACATCAACCCGGGTCGTCTGTTGTTCTTACTGGCCATTGCCGCCACGGTTGCTACGGCAGGTGTCATCGCGATTGACGGTCGCGTGGGTCTTTACTGCCTGGTGGCTGTTTCGGCCTGCATGTCGCTCATGTTCCCCACCATCTACGGTATCGCCCTCGAGGGTATGGGCGAGGATGCCAAGTTTGGTGCTGCGGGTCTGATTATGGCCATCTTAGGTGGCTCGGTACTGCCTCCCGTGCAGGCGATGATCATCGATCAGGGTACGCTGATGGGCTGGCCCGCCGTGAACCTCTCGTTCATCCTGCCGCTCATCTGCTTCCTCGTTGTAATGTTCTACGGCTGGAGCACGGCGAAAGAGTAGAGGTAAGCAGATCCAACAAAAAACCGCAACACGTTATGTTGCGGTTTTTTTATTGGATTTACTCATGCGTTTGCAACGAATCAGGCAAGGCAATTCCTGGATCTTGATTCTTGTATAAGATTCCTAACGAAGCAAAGTCGAATCGATGATAGGTGCGCCAGAATTGCAGTCGAGCCATATCCTCAGTAATCGAGTAGGTGACGTATTTTTTTAGATTTTGTTCAAATAGGGCATACTTATCTGGTGAAATGGCTTCGGTGCGTGGTGAAACATTGATAGTGAAATCGACCTCCATGATTTTTCCGCAAGGATCAATCACGAATAGCACATCCATCCAATCTTTTCCGCTTTCTAAAATATGGTATTCGCTTTCAGTAAAGGTTTCACGAATGGCTCGATATACTGAGCCTGTGTTAAGTTCTCCCAATTTTAGGCTCAAGTAGTCGTTTTCTTCCACAACGGTACCATCAGTCCACACAATTAATTCATTATCTAACACATTGGCAATGTTGTTAAGATATAGTCGTTTGTCAAGTACGCGCGTTACCTCATAGGTAATCTCTTTTGCCACGGCATCGATGCGGTGGGTATAGGGGTATTGCGCCACGGCATTTGTCGTAGCACAAACCCAAAGAGCAAGGAGTATCGACAGCCGTTTCATGGGTAGAGATGTTATTGAATAATCTGCACCGAATCGGGTAGCATTTCTGCATCAGGATTCTTGTCAATCAACATTTTTGGGGCAAGGGCATCAAAAGGCACTCGTAGTGTTTCGTGCATAAATTGCAGATTTTTTTCATCTTCGGTAATAGTTGTCCACCGCAGGTGTTGTTTTAGATTCTTTTCAAATAATGCAAATTTTTCAGGAGGAATGTTTAATACGGAGGGATTCCTATAATGATATACATGGAACACAACCTCCAAAAGTTTTCCTTGATTGCTTTTAGTTAGATAGAGCCGTATGAGAGTCCTCTTCTCCTTCAAATCGTATAATTCTTCCGGGGTAAAAGTTTCGGTACATGCTTTTTTGAAGGATAGCATGTCCATTTCTCCTCCAACATATTCGAATGGGGATACCGGTTGCCCGTTCAGATCCTTAAGGTCTTGATCGTAAAGTTTGTTTTCTATATTAATCAGTTTGAAATAGAAGTCATGCCAAACAGAAACCTCATAAGTGATGCTATCAGTGGTAATGTAAGTCCCATCTGTATATATGGTTTGAGCAAATGACAGAAAACAGCATATACTAAAACAAGAGGTCAAACTAATCTTTTTCATAGTGTAGGACAATTCGTTAGAAGTTCTTTTAAATTTTCAAGTGATATTAATGACGTATTTCCGAGGTAAGGATATTCATCCTCAGAATACCACTTTCGCAAATTGTTAATAGATTCTTGATAGTAAATGTTATATAAATCGTATGATTGATTTAAATGAAATAGTGATAAAGCATCTGCCAAACCTAGAATTCCGCTTGATGCATCTCCCAGTTGTGCAATGGCTTGACTTCTTGTTAAATGCCTTCCGCTTCGTTCAAGATACAACACCCATCCGACTTTTGCTTCAATCTCTTTTTCTATACATTTAGTTGTATATCCTTGTTGATATTGATATCTATGAATTAATTCTTCCAACAAAATATAGTCGCGATAACCTCCGGTTTGGTCGGCTTCTAAATGAATGATATTATCTTTAAAATCGTATTTATTATAGTTGAGAGGTTCGCTATATGGATGGATTTTAATCGTCACCCCATCCAGTGCATCAAGCAGGGTTTTTCCCATGCAGTCTTGGCTGATCGAATCGAGCAGGGGTTCAATCAGTTCTTTGGTCTCTTCGTCTTCGTATTTGATGTTTTCGTTGTGCTCGCTGGAGCTATCCTCGCTATCGCCGGAGGTTGAGGACGAAGAACCATTGCCTCCACCTCCGCCACTATTCGTGGAGCCTGTATCACCACCGCCTCCGATATCCGGATTTGGTAAATCGTGCATGTGCGCATTTTGAAGATCGAGTTTGGTTTGCAGATGTTCAAGATAATCTTGCCAATCGGGAAGAATAATAACATCTTTGATAGTACCGCCATTTAATGGATTTTCATCATCTTGATTTGTCTCGGTCGCTCTTGTTCCCACTTGAGTGCACCGAGCTACGGTTAAATCGCCCAACAGATCGTACAGCCGCTCGATGTTCTCCTCCAACGAGTGAGCTTTGTCGAAAATGAAAGCATCACAAAGCCATTCTCCTTCGTAATAGTAGGCTACGCACATCGGCCAACCATTGAGGTCGGTGTAGAGCGAAACACCCGAAAAATCGGTTTTAGGGCGGCTGTTGAGCAGTGCATCATAGTCGTAGTCGGGGTAAGCGCTGATCATTGAGCGCGCGGGCATCAGATGGCGGATGTAGCACCCTTCGAGTAGGGTGGGATGCTCTTTGACAACCACCAATTTGCTGTAAATCGGGACTAACTCCACGCTGTCGGCCTCGGGTTGCAGGTAGCGGTAGTAGCGGTACTGCATATCAATCGGGACATCGACACTCGAAAGGAGCGAATCGAGCGATACCTCGGCTCGTTCCCAATCGAGCGAATAATCCCCCGGCGTTAAAGGCCCCGGCTCTGCAATGGTACGGGTTGTGCAACTCGCACCATCGTAATAGGCGCGCGCTTTGGCCACCGAATAGAGAGGCTCTTGGGATTTACGTGGCGCAACATCGGGCTCTTTGGAACACATCCAAAGGCCTAATGTAACCCCGACAAGCACCCCGAAACGGAGCAGAAATCGGTTCATCATGTTAGATAAGCGTTAGTAAAGGTAATGCAAGATAGCAAAAAAGAGCGATATTCCAAAAAAAATAGTGAGAACCAATTCCTTGATTCTCACTAATAGTAATAAATTTGACCTCTACCGTGATGCCACGAGCGACGAGGGGGTCACGCCCTCCGAGCTCTTGGCCCAATCGCCACGGGCACGCAGTACCTGCTCCACGATATCGCGCACGGCACCACGGCCACCCTCGAACTCCGAGACGTAGCGCGAGCACTCGATTACCTCTGCTGCCGAGTCGGCCGGGCAGACCGGCATACCCACCTCGCGCATGCACTCCAGGTCGGGAATATCGTCGCCCATGTAGAGGACATTTTCGGGGTTCAGGTTGTACTTTTTCATGTACTCGCGCAGGGTCGAAATCTTATCCATGCAGTCGATGTAGAAATCCTGCATGCCGAGCATGCGGAGGCGGCGCTCCAGAATCTTACCATAACCGCCCGTAATGACGCAAACGCGGTAGCCGTGACGAATCGCATAGGCCAGCGCATAACCATCCTTGCAGTTGTAGCAACGGATAAAATCCCCCTCGGCGGTGGGGATGATGCGACCATCGGTCATCACGCCATCCACATCGAAGATCATCGCTTCGACGCGGGCTATATCTTCTTTGAAGTTTCCCATATCAGTTGGCTTAAAAGTTCGTAAATCCGTTTCAAGGTGGGATTCTCGGCCAAGAGGGCGAGGTGTCCCTCCTGCGTGGCACGATCACCGCGCTTGGCAGGACCGGTCTGCACCTGTGCGGGGTGTGCGGCATCGAGCGCCTTCATGGCCGTCTCGTGAATCAAGGGTTTGAGTACCTCGTATGGCAGGCCCGCTTCGTGCAGCAGATCCGTGGCCGAAGCGTAGAGTTGGTTGACGAAGTTATTGGCCACGACACCCGCCAGATGAATCTGTTTGCGACGTGCCGAGTCGGCCTCATAGACCTGGCTGCTCAACCCGCGAGCAAAGGCCTCCAGCGGCTCCCAATCGGCGCGATCGGCCACCTCCAAGAAGAGGGGAATGGCTCGAAAATCGGCTTTGCGGCCCACCGAAAAACCCTGGAAGGGGTAGCAAATAGCACGATGCGGATAGGGCTTCAGGCTATCAAGCGGCACGCTGCCTGCCGTATGGGCCACGATGGCCGTCTCGGGAATCGGGAGCGCATGAGCCACCTCCTCCACCGCGCGATCGCTAACGGCAATCAGGTAGAGGTCGGCCGATGGATCGAGTGCCGACGGGTCGGCCGTATGGGTCGTCCCGGCCAACGCTGCGACCGTCGCACCACGTTCGGCGTTGCGCGCATAGAGCTGTACAAGCTCCACCCCCTGCATCTCGGCGATGGCTTGAGCCAGGCTCTCGGCGACATTGCCACTACCAATCAAAACGACTCGACGAATCATTACAAAAGTTCGGTTAAGTGAATATTGCGTGCCGAGGCGAGCGAATCGCGCTTGATACCATCCAGCACCTCCTCCACGCGTTTAAGGTCCGTGTCGGGCTGGAACTCGAGCGGATTCTCCCCGTAATTTTCCACCGCAGCCAAAATCCCGTAGAGGGTCATTTGTGCAATGTCGTAGGCCGGAGCGTAGGAGGCTTCGCGCTCATCCTCGCTCTTGCGGGCATCGATCAACTGCCCCGCCTTGGTCAGGTGGAACAAGACGTCGTTGACGATGCGGGTTGGCAGGTTCAGTTCATGGCGTAGCTCCTCGGCTGAGACGGCTCCGCCCCGGTTGCGGAAGTGGCGAACGACCAACACCATGGCGGCCAGCATCACCTTACGACGCTGATCGTAGCTGATGCGTTGCCACTCGTGCTCCTCGCCGAAGCGGGTTACGTTCTGGTAGGCAAACGACAATTCGCCGCCGATAAGGAGGATCTGCCACGAAATCTGCACCCACAAAAGGAAGAGCGGGAGGGCGGCAAAACTACCGTAGATGGCGTTGTAGGAGGTCATTGCCTTCTGGATATAGACATATCCCCACTGGAAGAGCAGGAAGCAGGTGCCGGCCACGATGCCCGCGGTGAGGGCGCTCGCGAATTTTACCTTCGCATTGGGGATAATCAGGTAGAGGAGCGTGAACATCAGCCAGATGAAGAGCATCGAGCTCATGCGCGACAGGATGGCAAAATACCACGTATCGCGTAACACATCCTCCATGTAGTTGCCCATGACGTAGGCCACAATCCAAAGGATCGGCACGATGAGCGTCACGGCGAGGTAGTCGCTCCATTGACGGGCGATGCTGCGCGAGGTCTTCACCTCCCAGATGTTGTTGAAGGCGCTCTCGATCGAGCCGAAGAGCTGAATGACTGACCAGAAGAGCATCACCAAAGCCACGGCTGCTACGACGCCTCCCTGCGTACGGGCCAGGGCATTCTCGGCAAACGAAACGAGGTAATCGATGATCTCGGGGTATTGCGGGAAGAGGCCGTAGAGCGATCCGACCAGTGTATCGGCCAGGCCGAACCCCTTCACCACGGCAAAGGCTACGGCCACAATCGGCACCAGCGAGGTGATCGTGTAGTAGGTCATCGCGGCACTACGTACCAGCGTGCCGTGGTTCAACATGCCGCGCACCATGTAGAAGAGCAGCTTGTAGAGTCTCACCAGGGAGCGTACCAGAGGATTTTCCCAGCTTTGATCTTCGCGGTTGAAGATCGTCTCGGTGAAGAAGGTGTATAGTTCGTTCAGTTTCATGCAGACTGAGTATCAGCGATACAAAACTACTTATTTTAACCGGATTGTCCAATACGAGGCTCCGATTTTTGTAAAGGCCAAGCGTACCTCGTTGCCCGTTTGAAGGCCCAGGCGACGATGCAGTTCACTGCTTTCGATCGGGAAATCACGCTTCATGAGCTCCGCTTTCTTCCCCTTCAAGGTGCGCTTGAGAGCCTTCGGATCGTAGGGCTCGATGGCTTGAATCGCGAAGATGCGCCCCAATACCTCTTGGGGCTGTTCGGTAGCAAAACCATAGCCGTTTTCGCTCCAACAATCGGCCTTCCCGTTGAGGTGATGGCGCACCAATCGTGCCTTCTGCAGGGCCACATCGGGTTGGATCAGGTAGTGGTAGCGGGTCGGATCAAAGGGGGGAGGGGTCGGTAACGCCTGCTGCGCGGTCACGGTATAGCTCCCTCGGTCCAAGGCCGTGGCGGTGAGCGAGGGGGTGACCCCTTCGCCCGTGAAGATCAGCACCTCCTTGCATTCGCCACCGAGCGAGACCACCTCGATCGCGGCATCGGGGAAGAGCCTGCGCGCCTCATCCACATCGAAGATCGGGGAGTTTTTCAACGCCAACCGTGGGGCGAGGCGCTTTAGGTGGGGCATCAGACGCAGCACATCGGGCGAACAATCCTCCAGTCGTACCAATTTCTTGCCACTCTCCGAGCGTCGATCGGGGTCGGCATAGATCCAATCGAACGATTCGTTGCAGGCGGCTACGAAGGCCTCCGCATCGGCCGTTACGACGGTAATGTTGGCGACGCCGAGACGTCGGAAATTCTCCCGAGCCACATCGGCCAGCACCTCGTTTCGCTCCAATGTCACGACCTCCTCGAAGCGTCGGCTGAGGAAGTAGGCATCGACGCCCAGACCGCACGTGAGGTCGAGCACGCGACGACCCTCAATTGGTTTGTGGGCGGCGCAGCGTTCGCTCGAGGCCTGCTCGAAGGCCCTCGGTGGCAGGATACAACCCTGCTCGGCGTAGGTGGGGAGTTTCGCCTCGGCACGGGCGAGGTATTTGAGTTGTGTAGCCACTAACCGCGCGTCGGGTACCGCACGATCCATAGCCACCGTGAGCGGGTCGCGGTGGCGGTTCGTGCGAATAGCAGTACGTAGTTCGTCGCTGCAAAGACGGATATATTCTTCGCGTGTCAGCATCCTTTACAAATGTACACTTTTTTTCCGATCCCGACACCATGCAAGGAGGGTCAAAAGGAGAAAAAGGGCATAAACGAACCAGGTCGTCCCCTCCGAGCAGCGGTATTCGAGGTAACTGCCCTCCGAGGAGGCAACCCACTCGACCAATCTGTTTTGCCACGTGGCCAATTGCAGTACCATGGGCCGCAAGAGGGGCGCCAAAGGAGGTAGCAACAGGAGCAGCAGGCCTCCTAAAACAATCCATGTTCCCAGCAGAATTGCCGGCGGATTGATCAGTACGCCTAACAGAGGAATCATACCGAATTGGTGCGAGACGAGCGGCAGGGTGGCGAGCGTAGCAATCAGGCTGATCACGAAGGCATCCACCACCCAATTCAGCAGTCGGTAGCGGGTGTGGAGCAGGCGGCAGAGCGGAACGCCCCACACCAGAATAGCCCACACGGCCAGGAACGAGAGCTGAAAACCGATGTCGAAGAGCCAATAAGGGCGTATGATGAGGAGTAGCAGGGCAGCTGCGGCCCAGCCGTTGATGGCGCGATAGATCGAGGAGGTAAAGAGTGCCCACTGCAATACCGTGCACATCATGGCAGCACGTACGGCCGAGGGTGGGAAACCGGCCGTGGCGACAAATAGCCATACGGCACCGATTACCAGCAGGTTACGCAATCGGTGTCCGCGGTGGATAATCGGGAGCCACAGCGTGAGTAGGTTGACAAGCAAAAAGACCATACCCGTATGAAGGCCCGAAACGGCCAAGAGGTGCGACGTGCCACTGCGGGAGTAGGCCGTGCGTAGCGAGGTCGAGATGCCGTTGCGATCGCCGACCGTCATGGCGCGAACCAAGGCGGCGTGGTCATTCTCCACCTCCAATCGGTTACGCATCGCGCGCGAAGCACGTAGGTGCAGGGTCGTGCGGTCATCGGAGGCGTGTTGCTCCAGGTTGTAGGGCGTGAGGTAGCAACGGCCCACGTAACCGCGCATCTGCATCAAAGTGGGGAAGGATTCGGAGTCGGATCGAAAGGGGTAGATTTTCCCAGCAAGTTGCAGTCGGTCACCGCCTTGCAGATGGATGGTGGTGTCGCTGTATAGCCATAGTCGGCCCGTGCCCGTTTGCCACGCGGTGGCGTCGGAGTGCGACCACCTTCGAATCGAGGCCTCGTAGCGCATGCGATCCGTACGGCGCGCCCCATCGTCCAGGATCGAAAGTTCCAATCGTAGGGGTTCGTCGGTCTGTAGGGGTGTTGGTTGGGGTTGCAGATCGGCTGCCAGGTAACCAGCCGTCGTGAGTGAAAGAATGAGCCATGTGGTTTTTTGCAGCAGCAGGGCACCGATACCACCCACCACAAAGAGTGCAAGCACGATCCAAATCGGGAACTCGAAATAGCGATGAAGCAGGATGCCGAGGATCAGGAGCGGCAACAATTTCAGCAAGGGGGCTTCGGCAAGGCGCGCTTGCAGGGCATCGATCGACATGGCCGAAACAGGTTAGGGGACGGGATCATAGCCGCTGCCACCCCACGGATGGCAACGCAACAAACGCTTCAGGGTCAGCCACAAACCCTTGATCGGGCCATGCTTACGCAACGCCTCCAATGCATATTGCGAGCAGGTGGGCGTGTAGCGACACGACGGGGGTGTGAGGGGTGAGATGCAGAGTTGATAAAAGCGCACCAGCGCGACGAGCGGCCAGATCAAGATGCGCTTACAGATGCTCGACAATCGATTCCAAAATTCGGTGGACAGCATGGCGGATTTTGTTCGAAGGCAACACCTCGCGGGCCGAATAGATGAGTGCCAGATCGAGGTTGCGCGCTCCGACATGGAGCGTCAGCAACTCCTTCTGCAGGCGGTAGCTCTCCTTCGTTCGGCGGCGCAAGAGGTTGCGTTTGTTGGCACGTTTGTGGTACTTCTTGGGGACCGAGAAGAGCACCTCCACCGAGGGCTCGGTATCGGCCTCGGCATACCAAAGGTAACGGAAAGGATAGACAAAACCCGTCTCGCCCTCTGTGAACAGACGGCGAATGGCTCCCAACGTACGGAGCCTTTCGTGATGGGCAAGTCTCCTATCGGGCATGGCTTTGGGGTTATGGTGTGCTACTTCGTAGCGGTCGTTGTGCGGCGCGTACGGCTCTTCTTGGCGAGCTTGTGCTGCTGGGTACGGATAAACTCCTCTTTCTCGCTATCCACGACGGGCATCACCGGCTCGATCGTCTCGCCCTTAGCCACCTTTTGCAGGTAGAGGTCGATTGCCTTGACCATCGAGGGGGCCTGCGGCGTCGGGGCATTGGCTACGACCGTCAATCCGGCCTCGCAAGCCGTGCGCAACGTACCCTCGCCAAAGACGGCGATCGGCGGCAGATTCTCGGTACCGAACTTCTCGATCAGGGCCTTTACGTCCGAGGGTGAGTAGAGGGCCAACAGGTCGATCTTGTCGAGCTCCACCTCCTCCAGATCGGCAGCTACGGTGCGCGACAGAATCACCGGATCGACGGCCAGCTTAAGCGTCTTGAGTGTCTCGGGCAGCTCGGGCTTGTGCGGCTCGCTCAGTGCCAGGAGGAACTTCTCCTCCTTGTGCTTGACGATCTGCTCGACGAGCGAGGTGAACGAACCATCGGCAAACGAGATCTTACGCTTGCGGTAGATGATGTACTTCTGCAGATAGAGCGCCACGGCCTCCGTCTGGCAAATGTACTTCATCGTCTCGGGTACGGTGATGCGAGCCTCCTCACAGATGTGGAAAAAACTATCGACGGTCGAACGCGAGGTGAAGATCACGGCCGTGTGGTCGAGGATCTCGATGCGCTGCGAGCGGAACTCTTTCAAAGTAACACCTACAACGCGGATAAACGGCTTGTAGCCTATTTCAACATGGTGTTTTTGAGCGACTTCGTAGAATGGTGATTTTTCGGGAACGGCCGGCTTCGGCTGCGATACCAGTATATTCTTCACGTTTTTCGTATCTTTATTTGCTGTCCAACTAATGTCTTATCTTACAGCCCAAAGGACCAGAAAACTGATCGGGAAGATTTCGACGGCGCAAAGGTACAAAAACCAATGCAAAATTGAAATTTTTTTTGAAATAAAGAGCGAAAGTGTCTCTTGGAGGTATAAAATGAGAGTTATTATCAACTCGATGATTATCACCCAAAACCATAGATTCGTCTCCCCGGCGGGAGTGAGCAGCCAAAGGGCCAAAAAGGGCGTGGCTACGATTGTCAAAAGTGCAAAAAAGGTGCGTTTGAGGATAAAAAGTTGCTCCAGGAGGTGTTGCGTATAGGTCAGTCGTCCCACCAAGGCACATACGCCTACCTGATAGAGGATCACGACACCCAAGCCAACGGCCAAGGCCACCGCTCCCCAAAAGGCGCCACTTTGAGGCCAAAGGGCGAGGGGTGTAAGGTGTAACATCGGGGCTGCCATGCGAATAATGGTCACACCCGTCAGCAGGATGCCGAGCGTGGTGCAGAGGTTCAGGAAGCGGGCATAGTCGCCATTCGAGTCCTCCGACAGGCGTTCACCCGAGGCGCGTTCGCGGGTCACACGTCCGATCAGCTGCACGGCATCGCCCAGGTGCTGGTAGAGCATCAGGCAGTAGAAGGCGATAATGGCCAGCACCAGTAGGTTGAATGCGGGGGTCGCGGTCAGCGAAGCGGGACGGGAGCCGATAAAGGGAATCTCGGCCTGCATCGAACTATAACCGAAGACCTCTTCGGGACTTACGTGGCGGTAGATCCCCGTCGGGCTATCCTCCACGAGGGTGAGGTCGCTGAAGGGCTGAAAAGGGAGCGGTTCGATGGGCGGCTCGATGGGTTGCAACGCTGCGATCGAATCCAGGGCCACGGAATCCACCCCCAACGAATCCGGTTCGATGGGTTGCAATACCTCGACCTGCACGGGTGGTGCAGGGGGATCTATGCGGTATGGGAATTGGTGGCTCATCCTTCAAAGGCGCGTTTTAAGAGAATGCGGAAGGTGGTACCTTTGCCGATCTCCGACTCGGCTACAAAAATCTTTCCGCCGTGGTACTCCTCGATGATGCGGCGCGAGAGCGACAGACCGAGGCCCCAGCCGCGCGTTTTGGTGGTAAATCCCGGCTCGAAGATGCGGTTCCAGTTGCTTTTGGCAATACCCTTGCCCGTATCCCGGACATCGATGATCACCTGCTTCTCGTTCGAGGAGATGTGCACATGGATCGCACCATGTCCCTGGAGGGCATCGAGCGAGTTTTTCATCAGGTTCTCAACGACCCACTCAAAGAGTGCCGTATTGATGGCTGCCTGCACGGGGGCAATTGCCAGGCCGTTGTAGTCGAGCGTTACGTTGCGCGGAATGCGCTTGCGGAAGTACATCACCGATTCGCCCACCACCTCGTTGATGTTGGCTGTGGTCAGAGGGGTCTCGGAGCCGATCTTCGAGAAGCGATCGACGATCTTCATCAGGTGGGTCAGGTCCTTGTTCATCTCCTCGACAGCAGTCTGGTCGATCGGCTGCATGCGGAGGTACTCAATCCAACCCAAAAGTGAAGAGGTCGGTGTACCCAGCTGGTGGGCTGTCTCCTTCGCCAGGCCGATCCAGACACGATTCTGCTCATCGAGTTTCGAGGAGCGGAAGGCGATGAAGGCCAACAGAATGAAGGCGACGACGACGGTGAGCTGGATGTAGGGGAAGTAGTAGAGGCTCTTTAGGAGCGACGACTGCCCGTAGAAGATGATGTGGTAGTGCTGGTTTGTCCAGCTGAAACGCACCTGAAGCGGGGTATTCTCCTCGGTGAATTTGTCGATCTGCTGGCGCAATCGGTCGGGGTGATCGATGACTTCATCCGGAATCAGGTGCGAGGAGATCACCTCCAGATTCTCGTTCGTAATGATGAACGGAATGTTGTTGTTGCTCGAGATCAGGTCATCGACCAGCGGATCCGGTGCCATGCCCGAACCGCTCAGTACGTTGCGATTCAGCCGCTCCATGGCGTGGGCCCACAGTGCCACGTCGTGCTGCTCCTTCTCCTTGAGTCGTCGGGCCATGTTGTTGGTGTAGAGCAACGAGATGCCTCCCAACAACGCACCGACCGCGATCAGAACGACGCGGTTACGAAACGAGAGAAGTTTGCGTAAATTCATGGCAGGTGCAGGCTAAAAGGGTTATTTGCGTGCCGTGTCCTGCTCGCGCAGAATGCGGTTGTATTCGGTCGTGTCCGAGAGCAGCTCGATGGCTCGCTTCAGTTCGGGATCCTCCTGCAGGGAGTTCTCCACCACGCCGCGCGTGTAGCCGTGGCGCAGGACGATGTCGCTCGTGATGGCCTCGGCCACCTCCGCACGGTAGTTGTCCAGGTTCGTGCGCGTGTCGTCCTTCAGCTCGGCCTCCAGCGTCTCGATCTTCTCTTGAATATCCTTGTAGCGGTCGTTCTTGGCCGCCTTTTTGATCAGCTCCAACGCCTGGCGGGTCTCCGACTCATAGGGTACCTCTTTGTCCTCCATGAAGCGGACAAAATCCTCGAAGTCCTGGTCCGTGATGCGGAAGGTTTTCAGATCCAATTTCTCGTATCCCTTGCGGCGGATGTAGTCGTCGCCGAAATCCTCGATAAAACCCAACGCATAGAGCGTCGCGGCAAAGCGGCTGATGTACTCCGGCTCGAGGCGAATATCGGGCATGATGCCGCCACCGTCGTAGACCTTGCGGCCACCACGGGTCTTGAACTCCTGAATCAGCGAGTCGGGAATCGTCTGCACCTTACCCTGCTGCGAGTGGGAGTAGTCCACCTCCTGGATGCAACGCCCCGAGGGGATGTAGTATTTCGCGGTCGTAAGTTTCAGCATGGCGTTGTAACCGAGCGGCAGGGTGGTTTGAACAAGACCCTTACCCAGCGTGCGCTGGCCAATCAGGACGGCACGATCCAGGTCCTGCAACGAGCCGGCTACGATCTCCGAAGCCGAAGCCGAATTGCTGTTGACCAGCAGAGCCAACGGCAGCTCGGGATAGGCCGGGTCGCCCTGCGTCTTGTAGCGCTCCTCCTTCGTGCGGCCCTTCGTGCGAACCACCTCCGTGCCACGCGGTGTGAAGAGACCTACGATCTTGACCGCCTCGTGCATAAAGCCGCCGCCATTACCACGATAGTCGAGTACGAGCGCCTTCAGCTCACCCTCCCCGCGGAGTTTTTCGATCGCGGTGCGCAGCTCGTCGTAACAGCTGTCCGTGAAGTCTGTATGGCGGATATAACCAATCCCGTCGGCCACCCAGCCAACATACGAAATGGCCGGAATGACGATGCGTTCGCGCATCAGTTGCAGGTCGCGCACCTCGCCGTTGAGCGACTCGATGGTGAGCGTGACGGTCGTATTCGGATCACCCTTCAGACGCGACGATACCTCCTCCGTCGTGAAACCTTTGGCATCCTCGTCACCGATCTTGAGGATCTTATCGCCGATCTTCAGACCCGCCTTGTCGGCCGGTGAATGTTCGTAGGGCTGGGCGATGATGACGTAGTCGCCCTTTTTGCGGATCATCGAACCGATACCGCCATATTTACCCGTCGTGAGTAGCTCGAAGTCCGATACCTCCTTCTCGGGGATATACTCCGTATAGGGGTCCAGGTCGCGCACCATGCCGGCCGCGGCCCCCTCCATCAGGCGATCCGTATCGACCGAATCGACATAATTGAGCGAGAGCTCGCGCATCATGTTGATCGCAAGCTCCATGTTACGCCCCAGGCCGAAGTCCTCCCGATGTCCGTAGAGGAATCCGAGCGAGAGGGTCGCTATGGCTGTCGCCGAAAGGAGTGTTTTGTAAAGTCTATTTCTCATTGCGTTTTACCATTTCAATGTAGGAGTCGAGCAGATACCATGCCTTGGCAACACCGCGGCGGATACCCTCGATCTCAATCCACTGACCATATTGGCGTACTGAGATCTCATCCTCGAAGAGGAGCGAGAGTCGCTTCAGCAGCCCGTCGCCACGGAAAAAGAGTACGCCATCCTCCTCCTTCACGAGGCGGAATCCGGCCGTGTGCAGGGCATTGTTGATTTGTGTACGGTGCTGCTCCACGTCGCCCTCCACGCGCCGCGTGATGAAGCCGAAACGGGGATAGGCTGCAGCCAACACTACCATGGCAACACCCAACAGTACAAAGCGGTCGGAGTGGAACATGAGGTAGATTGTCTCCTCGGCTGTCAAGTTTGAACTGCCCGTAAGGATCATCAACGCCATCAGTACGACACATAAAACGCACAAGGCGACAAAATATTTCAGCGAACGAATCAAATATTTCATGATGTTAAGTTATTAGTGGTCTGCGATCAGCCCTATTGAAATAATTATTAATTTTTAATGCTTAGTTTGCAACGTGTCCACGGCTTCGGCCACCGCTTCCATCAGCCATTTCGGGGTGGAGGTGGCACCGCAGATACCGACCGAGTGAACCCCTTCAAACCAGGCGGAGTCGAGCTCCTTGGCCTCCTCGATGTTGTAGGTGCGGGGATTCGCCTTGCGGCACACCTCGTAGAGCACCTTGCCGTTGGAGGATTTACGACCGCAGACAAAGATCACCACATCGAAACGGGCGGCAAACTCCGTGAGGTGTTGTTCGCGTCCCGAGACCTGACGACAGATCGTATCGACGATGGTGACCTGCTCGGGATCGATGGCGCGACGCATGATCTCCTCGCCCAGGCGGTTGAAGAGAGCAATGGATTGGGTGGTTTGCGAGAGGAGGTAGATCGGGCGCGTGAAATCGATGCGCTCCAAGTCCTGCTCGTTCTCGATCACCAGGGCACGATCCTCCACCTGGCCCGTCAAGCCCACCACTTCGGCATGGCCGCGTTTACCGAGGATCACTACCTGGCCTCCGATCGGGGCCATCTTCTCGTAGGCCTCCACGACCCGCTGTTGCAGACGAGCCACTACGGGGCAGGTGGCATCGATCAGTTCGATCCCCAGCGCACGGGCTTTTGCATAGGTCGTAGGGGGTTCTCCGTGGGCACGGATAAAGAGACGTGCTCCAGCCAACTGATCCATATCGGCATGGGTGATGGTCCGTAGGCCACGCGACTCAAGGCGTTGCACCTCCATGCGGTTGTGGACAATGTCACCCAGCGAATAGACCGTACTGCCCACCTCCAACGCCTTTTCGGCTTCGGTGATGGCGCGTACCACGCCGAAACAAAATCCCGAATTATCGTCTATTTTGATCTGCATCTTGCTATACGGATGTTGATCCCGGGTTGGCCGGGAGGGGTGAAACTACGCCTGCTGTAGCGCCTCGATGCGCTCCATGACCCAGGTCATCTGCTCCTCGACGGTCATGTGCGAGTTGTCCAATACGATGGCATCCTCGGCTTGACGCAGGGGCGAAATGGCGCGGTGCATATCCTGGTAGTCGCGGTCGCGGACATTCTGCTCGATCTCCTCCAACGATACGTTGTCGCCCTTGGCCGTGAGCTCGTCGTAACGACGCTGTGCACGCACCTTCGGATCGGCCGTCATGAAGATCTTCAGCTCGGCATCGGGGAATACGACCGTACCGATGTCGCGGCCATCCATCACAACACCCTTTCGGCGACCCATCTCCTGCTGCATCCGGACGAGCATTTCGCGTACCTCGCCGATGGCGCTGACGGCACTCACGCAGTTCGAGACCTCGATCGTGCGGATCTTGCCCTCGACACGATCGCCATTGACATAGATGTCGCTCGCTCCGCGCTCGGGGTTAAATCGGAAGGTGATCTGAATCTCTTTCAAGAGTCGAACCACTGCATCCTCGTCTACGATACCCGAGTGGATTGCTCCATGCTCCAGGGCGTAGAGGGTGACGGCGCGGTACATGGCGCCCGTGTCGATAAAGATATAGCCCAGGCGGGCAGCGATGGCTTTGGCAAAGGTGCTTTTACCGCACGACGAGAAGCCATCAATGGCGATGATGATTTTATCGTGTTTAGTGGACATCCGGGAAAATATCAAAGAAGGTGGATAAGATGGTATATATACCGAGCAGACCAATCAAAAGGCCTGCCACGTGGTTAATCGTGAGCATGTGGCGCGGACGAAAACGGCGGCGGAAGAGGTTGATCACAAAGGCCACAAAGGTCCACCAGGCCACGGCACCGCCGAAAAAGCCCCCGATGGTCAGGATGGCACGCATGAAACCTGCCAGGCCGCTGCCCGTAATGTCGTTTGCCGAGATCTCGAAGACGGCAAAGAAGGCCAGAATGTAGGGGATCACCATGATGAAGTTGGCAATCGTGAGGCCGAAGATCGAGGCGAAATCCTGCCACAGCGACGAGCGACCGGCGCGGTTGCGACGAATCTGCGGCACGGGGTTCTGCGAGAAGATATAGACGCCTACGACCACGACAAAGATACCGCCAATGACGCGCAGCAACGTGTCGTACTGCTGGATTTGGTGCTCAAGCATCGAGTAGAAGAGCAGTGCCACGATGGCCATGATCGTATCGGCGGCAGCTACACCGAAGCCCGAGACGATACCCGAACGGCGACTCTTCGAGAGGGTCCGCTGGATGCAAAGTACCGCCACGGGACCAACCGTAATCGATGCTGCGACACCCACCATCAGGCCGCGCAGGAGAACCTCTATCAATGTTACTGTCATCGTTGTGAGCTATAAACCCTAATTTCTTCGCAAAGATAGGAAAAAAAGGTGTCATCCGAGGTGTGAAAATGCAAAGATGTTGATAAATTATCGAAAACTTTGGTCTTGAAGTTGCAGACTGCAAACCTTGATGGGCTAATTTTGCCTTGTCAAAAAACATGCAAGCTATGGCTGAAGTAAAACAGACGGGTCTGGAGATCCAGCTCGATGAGCAGGTTGCCGAAGGCATCTACTCGAATTTTGCCCTGATCAACCACTCCACTTCGGAGTTTGTGATCGACTTTGCCACCGTCATGCCCGGTATGCAGAAAGCCCGTGTGAAGAGTCGCATCGTCCTCACGCCCGAGCACGCCAAGCGTCTGCTGCGTACGCTGCAGGAGAATATTGCCCGCTACGAAACCACGATGGGAAAGATCGAGATTCCGACCCCGATCTCTACGCCGAGTGCCGGTCCCAAGATGGGCGAAGCGTAAAGCCGAAAGTTAATTAAGAATTAAAAATCAGAGGGGATCTAAAGACTTGCAAAGTCTTTAGATCCCCTTTTTATGAGTCTATCGCAAGTGACATTTCTACTCCCGACTAATCGTCTCCTTAATCTCGGACAACTCCACCAGCTTATTGACGATGGCATAGATCGTAAGACCTGCGGCGGAGTGGATCTGGAGTTTCGAGGCGATGTTGCGGCGGTGGGTAATCACGGTGTGGGTCGAGATGCACAACTCATCGGCAATCTCCTTATTCGTGAGCCCCTTGACAACGCAGACGATGATCTGACGCTCACGGGCACTCAGTGCTTCGGCCTCTGCCTCTGCCTTCGGGGCGATCTCGACACGGGCGGCCAGGGCCTCGATCGAAGGGATGAAGAGTTCATCCTCGACGCGGTTATGGGCCGTGAGCTCCTGCTCGCAGGTGAAGATGTCGAACAGCACATCGTTCAGCTCGTCGGAGCTCTGCGTAGGGTAATACTTCAGGATGATCTGCTTGAGCTCCTTCAGGTGGTCGGCTACCTTGTCGTGGAGTGAGCGGAAAATATCGATCGAATAGTCACTCTGCGGGCGACCCTCCAGGAGCGAATCGACATAGGGGAAAACCGTCTGCTCCTCGTAGGCCATGTGGCGCTGCACCTCGGCCACATACTCGTCGTAGTAGCGCATGATGGCAAACGAAACATCGCTCAACGAGCAGTCGATCGCCTCGATCAGCTTGCGACGAATCGACGGCAGGCGGAAATCGAGGAAGTAACGGTGGGCATTCTTCAGGTATTGGGTCAGTGTGGCGACCGAAACATCGTTCGCCGTGGAGGCCGGATGCTCATTACCCAGCAGCAGATTGACTACTGCAAGGAAGGTGGCGGCATCGACCCGGTGGTCGGCGCAGACCTCCCCGATCGTCTTTTCGCCAAAACCCAGCGAGAGGCCGAAGCGGCTCATGATCTGAAGCACCACATAGTGCTCCGACACCAAGTCGCTCATGCGATCCTCACTCGTATAGTATGTTACCTTGTACATCTCGTTTTTCGTGAGCAAATATAACTCTTTTCGCTCCCCTGTGCAATCCCCAAAAGCAGGTATTTAGCGGCGGGCGATATCTTCGTAGGTCTGTTGCAGGAGCGCTTTACCCCATGCGATGTGGGTCGTATCGGCGCCCTCGGTCGTACGATCCGAAGGGGCATCCCAACCCGATTCACCCCGTTCGTCGATCACGACAAAACCCTCGTTGTAGGTGTAGTAGCCAAACTTCGGGAGCGTGGGGTCGAGCAGATCCTTCGAGTAGTCGAAATCGCTGTGGTCGATGCCGAGTTGAGCGAGGAGGGTCGCTGCAATGTCGATTTGCGAGCCGTAGCAATCGATCGTGCGCGGCTCTTTGACCGCGCCACCCACCCAAATCATCGGGATGCGGTGTACCTCCGTTTCGTTCCAGGAGCCGCGGCGGAAACCGGCCATGCCGTGGTCGGGAACGAGCACGACGAGCAGGTTCTCCCACGCGGGCGAGGCCTTCAGGCGCTCGATCAGGCGGCCGATGCAGTCATCGGTGAAGGCCATCGAATTAGCGATCTTGTCCTCAAACTTTTCGAAGGGCACGACGAATGGTTCGTGGCTCGAGAGGGTGAGCCATCCGGCGAGGAAGGGGCCCTCCTCGCTGCTCAGCTGCGACACTTTGTCAGCAAAGGCTTCACCCACCACCCGATCGTCGTAACCCCACTTTGAGGTCGGGGCATCGAACGACATGTTTTGTTGCCAATAGAGCTCCTGCCATCCCGTGGCGTACATATACGAAGATTGGTTTGTGAAGTTGATGTCGCCGCCATAGGTGAAGTGGGTGCGATACCCCTCGCGCGCCAGGGAGCGGGCAATTGACGGGAGCTCCAAACACTTGGGCGTGAGCTTCATGAGCGAGATTTTCGTCTGGGCAGGGAAGCCGCTCAAGAGAGCCACTTGACCGCGATCCGTACGGAACGAATTGGCATAAAGATGCGAGAAGAAGATGCCCTCCTCCTTCAAGCGGTTGAGGTTGGGGGCGATCGGTTTGCCACCCTCCTCAGCCTCCATGACGGTTGAGCCGAAGCCCTCCAAAATGACAAAGAGGAGGTTGGGGCGTGAGGTGGTCAGCAGCGTATCGGCCGGCATCGTTCCGGGTCGGTTACCGCGAATCGCATCGAAGGTTTCGGCCAACTCCTCGGCCCCGTAGAAGGGGTATTCGGCAGCATAATCGGCCTGCTTGCCGATGGTCGAGAGGAACGAGAAGATGGGGTTCGTGGCGGCGTGGTTCAGGTAGAGCTTCGATGAGAAGCAGACCTTCGAGACGTTGGCCACCGAGGTGCCGAGACCGCCACGAATCGAGAGAAAATCCAACCCGAGCAGCAGGATCATAAGCGGTAACCAGCCGAGTGCCCGTTTCGCCGGTAGGCGAGTCCCGTCAAAGCGTGCAGCTACCTTCATCCAGACCCAAATGAGCAGGGCGCCATAGGCCGTACCGATCGCAGCCTGCTTTAGGAATAGGGGCAGGTCGATGCTTGCCATCGCTCCCTTGGGATCGGAGAGGTAGATCAGGATCGTCGAGTCGAGGCGGAAGCCCCAATAGGCATAGAGTCCCAGATCAACAGCAAAGAGGGTAGCGGCCACAACGGCCATGAGGATGAAGTAGATCTTCATCACCCGTTGTCCGATGCGATCGGCGATCCCCGTCCACATCGTTACCAGGGTAAAGAGCAACGGCAGCACCGTGATATAACCCGCCATGGTCGAGTCGAGCAACAGACCGTGGCGAATCACCTCCAACCACTCGCCTACGCTGTGTTCGGCCGATTGAGCCGCGTAGTAGAGCAGAAAGATCGGTTTCTGGATCGCCATCAACAGCAGGGTGGAGATCCAGGTGGCCGCTAAAAATCGCAATTTCTTACCCATGCGAAGTTCGAACGATGTGTGTTAAATCTTTTCGCCAAAGGCCAAATCACCGGCATCACCCAGGCCCGGCACGATGTAGCACTTCGAGGTCAGCTCCTCATCCACGGCTGCGGCCCAGAGGGTCGTATGCTGCGGCAGGTGGCTCTTGGCGTAGTCCACACCCTGCTCCGAGGCGATAACAGCGGCTACGTGCAGGGCTGCGGGCGTGCCGCAACGCTCACACATCGCCTCATAGGCCAGCACCAGCGACTGACCCGTGGCCAGCATCGGGTCCACAAGCAAGAGGGTCTTACCCTCCAGCTCACCGCACGAAATGTACTCCACCTTGACCGTGAACGAACCGTCCTTGTGGTTCTTGCGATAGGCCGAGACAAAGGCGTTGCGGGCGTGGTCGAAGTAGTTCAAAAATCCTTGGTGGAACGGCAGACCGGCACGCAGAATCGTGGCGATGACGAGCTGATCGTCAATCTGCTGCACGACAGCCTCACCCAGCGGTGTCTCGACCGTGCGGGGCGAGTAGACGAGCGTCTTGGAGAGCTCGTAGGCCGTGATTTCGCCGATGCGTTCCAAGTTGCGACGGAAACGCATCGAATCGACCTGAATCTGGCGGTCGCGAATCTCTGCGAGGAAGGTGTTGAGTACCGAGTTCTGTTCCGAAAGGATGTTGATCTTCATGGTGTTATGGAAGTTTAAGGGTGTTGCTAATAGAGAAAGTTGTTAAACGGATATCGTCCTGCATGAATCTCACGAACCATGCCGTAGAGGTCCGTACGGAACTTCTCGATGTTGATCTTCTCGACAGCCGAGAGGAAGATGCAGGGTGTGTTGGCCTTGGCAATCCAGCTCTTCTTCATATCCTCCAGCGAGAGGTTCTCGCGTGTGGCGGGGGTCAGGTCGTCGGGATCCTTTTCTATATAGGTATAGGCATCGATCTTGTTAAAGACCAGATAGACCGGTTTGTCACCGGCGCCAATCTCCTGCAAGGTCTGCTTCACCACGGCGATATGATCCTCAAACTGCGGATGCGAGATATCAACCACGTGCACCAGCAGGTCGGCCTCACGCACCTCATCGAGGGTCGATTTGAACGACTCGATCAGCTCGGTGGGGAGTTTGCGGATAAAACCGACCGTATCCGACATCAGGAAGGGCAGGTTGTCGAAGACCACCTTGCGGACGGTCGTATCGAGCGTGGCGAAGAGTTTATTCTCGGCAAAAACCTCGCTCTTCGAGATCAGGTTCATCAGGGTCGATTTACCCACGTTCGTGTAACCCACCAGTGCTACGCGCACCATCGAACCACGGTTCGAGCGCTGCACGGCCATCTGCTTGTCGATCTTCTTCAGATCCTCCTTCAGTTTCGAGATGCGGTTGCGGATCTGACGGCGGTCGGTCTCAATCTCACGCTCACCCGCACCACCGCGCGTACCCGTACCACCACGCTGACGCTCCAAGTGGGTCCACATACCGCTCAGGCGCGGCAACAGGTATTCGTAGTTGGCCAATTGCACCTGCGTCTTGGCATAGGCGGTCTGTGCACGCGAGAGGAAGATATCGAGAATCAGGCGCGTACGGTCCAAGATGCGGCAGGGCATCGCCTGCTCGATGTTACGTGTCTGCGACGGGTTCAACTCATCGTCGAAGATCACCACGTCAATCTCCTGCTCCTTGCAGTAGTCGGCAATCTCCTGCAGTTTACCCGGGCCCACGTAGATGCGTGACGAGGGCTGAGGCAGGCGCTGCGTGAAGCGGCGCACGGTCTCAATCTCGGCGGTCTCGGCCAGAAACTCCAATTCGTCCAAAAACTCCTCGGCTTGACGAGGCTCTTGATTGTCGCGGATAACGGCGACTAATACGGCTCTTTCCAAATTTGTGCAATTAGCGTGAATATTGCCGACGAACGGCAATCCCTCCTTTTCTCACAAAAAGGGTATCTCCCTCACGGTAGATACCCTTTATCTTATGTGTGGGGTTAACCCCGATTAGTTCTGTACCTTGAAGACTACGGGCAGGGTGTACTTTACACGTACCACCTGGTTACGCTGCTTACCGGGCGACCACTTCGGCGACTTGGCCAGCACGCGCGAGGCCTCCTCCGAGAGCGAACGGTCGGGCGTACGCAGCACCTGGATGTTCGTCAGCGAACCGTCCTTCTCGATCACGAACGAGAGAACTACCGTACCCTGGATACCGTTCTCCAAAGCGATCTGCGGGAAACGAACGTTCGACTGAACCCAGTTACGGAACGTGTTGAGGTCACCACCCTGGAACGAGGGCATGGTCTCTACGATGAGGAACGGCTCGTCGTCAACGATCTCCTCCTCTACTACCTCAACCTCCTGGAATACCTCAGCATCCTCATCGAACTCGTCGAAGGTCATCGAGGTCTCGATCTTCGTGTCGTTGGTTACCACCTGCAGCAGGTCGGCAATCACCTTCACCTCTACCTTCTTCGGCGGCTCGGGCGGCTTCTGATCCTGACGCGTAATCTCGGTGATCTCCTCCTCTACGATGGCGTAGTTCAGATCGACTTGCTCAATACGCTTCTCCTTCGGCGTCCAGGCAAAGGCACCGATTACGATGGCCAAGGCAACAGCCAGACCAATCTCCAGCAAAAGACCTCGCTTGTTCTGCAGGTCTGCTTTGGGACTCTTTTTAATCTCCATTCTATTGTAGTTTTTTAATTGTTTTTCCACACCAAAGCATTCGTATGGCAAAACCATACGTACCCAATGCACCACAAATATAAAGAGAAAAAATCAAAAATGTATCACAATCGACAAAAAAACTTCAAAAAATAGCTATTTTTGTCGCACGGAAGCTTATTTCAAGAGTCATGACAAGAGCTAAGGAGACGCTTTACGGAAATAATCCTGCCGAGTTGGCCGCTGTGTGTGCCGAGCTCGGCCTGCCTCGTTTTGCCGCCGGACAGTTGGCAAGATGGCTCTATCAGCGCCATACGGAGGATCCGATGCAGATGAGCGATCTCTCGAAAAAGAACCGCGAATTGCTGGCCGAACGCTTCGCACCGGCACTCTCGGCTCCGATCCGGGTGTCGGAGTCGAAGGATGGAACGAAAAAATACCTTTTCCGCACCGCGCAGGGCCACTTCATCGAGTCGGCCTATATCCCGGATGGCGATCGTGCCACGCTTTGTGTATCGTCGCAGGCGGGTTGTCGCATGGGGTGTAAATTCTGCGCCACGGGCCGACAAGGGCTGCAGCACAACCTTTCAGCGGCCGAGATTCTGAATCAGATTGTGTCGCTGCCCGAGCGCGACCGGCTGACGAACCTGGTCTTTATGGGCATGGGCGAGCCGCTCGATAATCTGGACGAAGTGTTACGGGCGCTCGAAATCATCACCTCGGAGTGGGGCTTTGGTTGGTCGCCTACGCGTGTCACGGTCTCGACGGCCGGTGTGGTGAGCAACCTGCGCCGTTTCCTGGATCAGACGAAGGTGCACTTGGCGGTCAGTCTCCACAACCCCTTCCGCGAGGAGCGCAAGGAGATCATGCCGATCGAACGAGCCTATCCGATTCATGAGCTGACGGAGATCCTGCGCGAGTACGACTTCACGCACCAACGCCGTGTTTCGTTTGAGTATATTGTCATGAGCGGATTGAACGACTCGCCGCGCCATATTCGCGAATTGAGCCGCCTGCTGGATGGAATTAAGTGCCGCATCAACCTGATTCGTTTCCACAAGATTCCCGATTCGCCCTACTTCTCGCCCGATGATGAGGCGATGATTCGTTTCCGCGATACACTCACTGCGCGTGGTATCCAGACCACGATCCGCGCTTCGCGTGGCGAAGATATTCAAGCGGCCTGCGGTCTGTTGTCGACCGAAAACAAGGCGCAATAAAAATGCTGAAAAAGGAGGCTATCGAGCCTCCTTTTTTTGTGCGATGATCTGTTCCAGGTGATGTAAAAATTCCTTTTTCGGATAGGCTCCCAAAATCGAGCCGAGTAATTCTCCTTCGGTGTTGAAAACCAGGTACAAAGGGATAGACCCTTTGCCGTAGAGCTGCATCAATTTTCGTCCCGTGGGACGCTCGATGTTGTATTTGGCGGCTACGAAATGTTGTGCGAAAAATTCGCCCACCTCCCGGTCCATAAAGACGCGGTTGTTCATCATCTGACACGGACCGCACCAATCGGCATAAAGGTCGATAAAGACCAACTTTCCGCTCTTGACGGCTTGTTCATGAATAGCATCGGTTGAACCCTCCGTCCACTTCACCTGCGCCTCGGTCGCGAGCGCTACCATGCTGCATAGGAATAGTAAAAAGATCTTTTTCATCGCTGTTACGTTTGCTACAAATTTAATGCAAAAGTTTGGTTCGGCAAGCGCGAGGAGGAGTTTGTGCATAAATTTCCACCCCAATCCGCCCTCTTTTTTCCCATTTTTTTGGCATTGCGCTCCTCTTGCGCTATCTTTGCAACCTATGAAGATGAATTTGAAAAAACTTTACCTGTTGGTGGTCATCCTGTTAGTGGCCGACCAGGTACTCAAGATTTGGGTCAAGACCCACTTTGCGCTGGGCGATGGCATCACGGTCTTCCCCGATTGGTTCCAGCTGCGTTTCATTGAGAATCCCGGTGCAGCCTTCGGTATGCGTCTCGTGACTGGCGACGGGTACGATTGGGGTAAGCTGATACTCGGTATTTTCCGCATCGTGGCATCGGGCGCTTTGGTGTGGCTTTTGAGCTACCTGAATCGCCGCGAGGATACCCCCAAGGGTGTGTTGGTCGGTGTGGCGCTGATCTTGGCGGGTGCTGTGGGTAACATCCTCGACTCGGCCTTCTACGGCCTTTGCTTCTCGGCCTCGACGCCGCTCACGGTGGCCCATTTCGGTGGTTCGTATGCCGGTTTTATGATGGGTAAAGTGGTCGATATGTTCTACTTCCCGCTCTTCCAGTGGAATGGTTGCCCCTCGTGGCTCTCGTTCCTCGTGGACCACAACAACTACTTCTTCGGCCCCGTTTTCAACTTAGCTGACAGCTATATTTCGGTGGCCGTGGTCTATCTGTTGTTGTTCCACTTTAAGTATTTGAACAAATAAAAAGCGGGCAGAAAGCTACATTTTTGCGATTTTTTTTGCAAAATGCTTGCAGGTTGGTTTTTTTTCACTACCTTTGCCCCTGCAATTCCGAAATGCCCAGGTGGCGGAATAGGTAGACGCGCACGTTTCAGGTGCGTGTGCCGCAAGGCGTGCAGGTTCGATTCCTGTCCTGGGCACTGGAAAAAGGGTTGGTTGTTGAGGCCGACCCTTTTGCTTTTTAACAACTTCACCCAACAAAAATAAGGCTGCCCCGATAGAGGCAGCCTTATTCTTTTTCGGCCAATCGCAGCGTTTACCACCCCGTCAGTTGGGCAAATTTTTCGATCACTACGCGGGCCATCTTCTCCTGGCCGTAACGGTTGGGGTGCTCCGAGGCACCGAGGTCGGTCGTACGGTTGTAAACATCGCACGATATATCGGCCATAGCCGTATTGGGGAGCTCTTTGACCATCTCCTGAACGCATTTTACGGCATAGGGCGAGTGGACGACGCACAAGACGGGCAACTCCTTACCCCACGCCGTGCGCAACTTTTCGATCAGCGCGCGGTAGCCTGCGATGTACTGCTCCTCGGTGGGGTGAGGCGGTGTGCTGAAGTCGTTCGTGCCGAGCGTGATGACGATGGCATCGGGACGGTAGGGACTCGTCGTAAAGTCCCAAGCCGAGTCGGGATCCTCGTCAAAGAGGCGAAAAGCGCGCGAACTCATCGTCGTCTTGGGGTCAGAGAGTTGCAGCGAGTCGCCGTAGTTGCGGACCAGGCCGCGACCCGAGTGCGAAATGAGGTTGTAATCGGCACCAAAGTGGGCTGCCGTCAGGGCGGCGTAGGTGTAGCGGCAATTCTCCGTCTCGGGGAGGAAGGGCTCGCTGCCCGACTTGCTCTCCGTGCCGTAGCCGCAGGTGAGCGAGTCGCCGTAGAACTCGATGTGGCGCTGAAGCTTCAAATCATCGGTTGCCAGGAGTCGGCCATCGGTCGTGAGGCTGTGCAGCGTGATGCGCCCCTGCTCGGCCTCGGTGGCCTTCTGCAGGCGGATGAGGTGCTCGCCCTCGGCACTCGGGTCGTTAAACAGCACCAGCGTCGTGTGCTCGCCCTCGGAGGTGAGCTTGGGTTGCTCCTCGCCGTCGATCCAAAGGTTGAGGTAGTTGCGTTTCGTATCGCTCAGCTCCACGGCCAAATAGCTGCCGCGGAAGCGGATATCGATATAGACACCGCTCCAATCGAACGAGATCGAGCCGTCGTCAAGCGTCGCCGTACGTCCCACCACACGGGCGGGTGAATCGGCAATCGGGGTAGTTTTCTCGCCACTGCAAGCAGTCAGGGCCGCACATAGGGTCATGATCCAAAAGATTCGTTTCATCGTATAAATTCACCTTGAAGGGTTACCGGATAGTTGTAGAAGGGGCGCAACAGGGCATCAATGACTACGGCACACTCCTCACGTGTCAGTGCGCGGTTTGCGTTGTAGTCCTCCAATCCCCAGGCGTTCCAGATCGCATCGTTGATCTCACCAAACCAGCGCTCCAAATCGGCAAGCGTCGTATAGCGTTGCTCGTTGCTTACTTCAAACTTGGCATCGTAGCGGTTCAGTCCGCGCGAAAGCTCCGCCAGCGAGATCGGTTCGCCGGCCTTGAACCAGGTCTGATTCTCCCAGCCGACCGTCATCCCTTCGCCCTCGATAATACCCGTAACGCCGATGCGTTGCAGCGCTTTGAAGTGGGGATGAGTAGCGGGTAGATCGAGGAACGGCAGGAGGTATCCGCCACCCTCCAGGACCTCGCGCTGTACATCGCGTACCGAGACTTTGCGCGGCTCGATACCCTGCTTTACTGCCAGCGCCGCCACGATTCCGGCAGCCTCACCAATTTGCAATACGACGGGTTGCAGGCGCGTGGAGCCATTCACGAGGTTGCTCACCGAGATCGACTTCTCGGCCACAATCAGCCCATCGACTCCCTTCGGCAGCAGCACACCCATCGGCACACCATACGAAGGCACGGAGTGGAAATAGAGGTTCGGCAACGCCTCCCAACCCGTGTAGCGGGTGTGGTGCTGATCGACGGGGTAGTCACCCACGCCGATCGCGGTGCGGTAGAGCGTATAGTTGTAAGGAGCGGTGATGTGGTTCAGTTGGAAACGCACCTCGCCATGCGTGCGACGCGACTCGCGGTGGTAGGGCATTAGGGGCATAAGGTCCTCGGTCGGGAACTCGTCATCGGCCAGCGAGAGGGTATTCAGCCCCAGTTCGTGCTGGATGAAGTAGAGGAAATTCAGCGTATGGGCCTTCGCCTTCGTGACCGCCTCGGCACGCTCCTCGGCCGTCATCTCGATCATATTGACGTAGTAGTCGTTGCCCTCGATCGGCCAGTTGATCATGATTTTGCCATTCGGCAGGCGACCGTAGGACATCATCATCTGCTTCGACCAGAGGCGGTTAGCCTCCTTCGGGGTGTGGCAGATGGCGTTGTCGCAGGCGCAGGCAAAGAGGGTCGAATCATAGTCGGCGGGGCGCTCGATCGTCATATCGCGCCCGTAGTCCTTCAGGATCATCACCATCGTCAGGTCCTGGATGATGCCGTTGGCCTCCTCGGGGGCAATATCCTCACCCGTAACCGAACGGCTCTCCATGCCGATATCGTACTTGACACCCGTGGCAGCCGCTACATCGCCCAGCTCCGTGCCGTCGATCACAACGCGAGCCGTTACCTGCTCCTTGCCGTGCGGGCCGTGGAGGGTCAGTTTCCACCCCTCCTCCGTGCGCTCGATGTGCGACAGTTTGGTCTCGAATTTCACGGTCAGCAGCTCCTCCTGCTCGGCCATGGCGCGGAAGATGCGGGCACCCACGCTCGGCTCAAAGAGCAGGTTACTCACCCAGCCCGTCTTGAGGGCTTGGGCACCGCCGTAGTGCGCCTCGAGCGAGTCGCGCAGTTCGCCCCACATACCGCCACGCAGGCGATAGTTGCCGTCCGTGGCGCTCACACCGGCCGAGGTGAGCATGCCACCCAGCCAGGGGCCCTCCTCGACGATGAGCGTGTTGACGCCCAAGCGTGCCGCGCGAATGCCGGCCGTCGTGCCGCTGACACCACCACCGACCACAATTACATCGTATTGCTCACCGCCACATGCGGTCAATAACGCCGCAGTCACGAGGGCTACGGCGTAGTTGATAAGTTGTTTCATGGATTATAAGTTCAAGGTTTCTTGATAGTTTCTGCCAAAGCGGTCGGTAGCCGTGACGGTCACCTGTTTGGCTCCTTCGGGAATCACGATGCGGAAGAAGTGGTCCGACGGCGTAGGATAGACGTAGGGGTGGTCCAACTTCTCGCGGTCGGCATACATCTTTTGTGCCCCCGGATCGTAGGCCGTGAAACGCTCCATCGGGAGTTTCTCCCCACCGTCAAATTGCGCCTCGATCTTCCAATTCGCATCCGCCGCCCATACGTTAGCCACCACCTGACCGGCAAAATCGGCCGAGTCGGCCTCCGTGTAGAGGGTCATCTGGTGGTCGGGCTTAAAGTCGGTCGATTTGTAGTACCACTGCACTCGGTCGCCATCGACCTCAAAGACGCCATAGCCGCGCGGCGTGCCGTCGGTGCAGAGCATGCCCTGCCACCAGGCACCGCTCAAGGCGGGAATCACGTGCTCGTAGAGCTTTTCGGTGATGATCTGGTTGTAGGTCGTGTGCGTATGGCCCGAGAGGATGTGGGCGTTGTAGGGGGCGAGCATGCGGTGCAGCTGCGGGGCGTTGGTCATCACGTTGGCGATGTTGCCGTAGCTGAACTGCTTGCGGTCGCTCTCCTCGCAGGTCGAGGGGATGTGGAGAATGACAAAGACGGTCGAACCCTTCTCCACGTAGCTGAGATCCTTTTCGAGCCAGGCGAACTGCTTCTCATCGAGGTAGCCGATGTAGAAGTAGTCGCGGCCGATGTAGAAGTTATCGTTCAGCACGATGTAGTGCGCCTTACCGACATTGAACGAGTAGCAGACCGGGCCGAAAGTCTCCTCCCAGAGGCGGGTCGAGGTCTCGTGCGAACGGCTGTAGAGGGTCATGTCGTGGTTGCCCGGGGTCGAGAAGAAGTCAAGACCCGAGGTGGCCGTCACCTCGTTGTAGGTGGGGTAGAAGGTGTGGTCGTAGGAGATCATATCGCCACAGCAGATGCCGTGGAAGGGGATCTCATACCCCTCGACCGTGCGGCGGATGTCGGCCATGCCCTCTCGGAGGGCAGGGAACTCCTTCTGGTGCCAAATCTGCGGGTCGGCAATGACGATAAAACCGTGGTGGGTGTCGTCCTCGGCCTTACGCAGCAGCGTGAAGTCGTAGCTCTTCTTACCCGACTCCTTCTTGAGCCAGAATTGCGGCACACTCATCTTCGAATCGACGCGGTAGCCTGACGGAACGGTGATGTAAACCAGCTTGTTATCATCCGCCGAGGGGAGCGCGAAGCGTCCCTTGGCATCGGTCGTGGTAAAACTTTCGCCATCGGTCACGATGACACCTGCTACCCCCTTACCGTCACAGCGCACCGTACCTTTCAGCGTGCTGATCTCCACGGCCCACGTTGCGCCGCACCACAGGAGCGTCAGCGCCAAGATCAAGAGTCGCTTCATGGCTATTTCTCCATCTTTTGTTTCAACTCACGAAGCAGGCACTCGCACTTGTGGAGGCCACGCGGCACATGGAAGCAACCCTTCCACTTGCCGCCCTTGAGCGTCAAGAGCACCTCGCCACGGCGATTCAGGTAGCCGAACCACTCGGGATGCTCCGCATCGCGGAAGTGCGACCAGGTGTAGTCGTGCAACTTCTCGAACCACGCCTTGCAACGCTCGTCGCCCGTCAGCAGGTAACCCTCCAGCATGGCGATCGTCGACTCAATGTGTACCCACCAAAGTTTCTGATCCCACTCCAACTGCTGCGGGGGGCAACCCTTGCGGTCCATGAAGTAGAAGATGCCGCCGTGCTCCTTGTCCCAGCCGAAGTCGAGCGTGTTAAGACCAATCTCCACAGCCTTTCGGATGAGCTCCTCATCGCCACGACGACGCGCCAGATCCATCACGAACCACATTGTCTCGAGCGTGTGGCCCGGGTTGATCAGTCGGCCATCGAACGTGTCGCTCAACGTGCCGTCGGCGTTGATATGCTCAACGACCAAACCCAGCTCGGGGCGGTAGAAGGTGTTCATCACATCGCCCAGTGCGCGGTCGATCGACTCCTCGACCACCTCCGGCTCGATCAGGTGCTCGATCTCGAGCAGCAGGTTGCACAGGATCATCGAAGGGGCCATGGCGCGGATATCGCGCGTACCGGCATGCGCCTTGTTCCACTGCGCCTTGGGGTTGTCCCAACGCTCCATGATGTGCTGGAAGGTGCGGCGCGTAGCCTCGGCATAGCGCTCCTCGCCCGTCGCCTTGTGCAGCTGGGCAAAGGCCATCGCGGCAAAGGTGTAGGAGAAGATGTTGTAGGGATCTACCAGGGGATGACCCTCGCGCGTGAGGGCGAAGTACCAGTTGTAGTCGCCGTCGTGGCCATGCTTGAGCATGAACTCGGCACCCTGACGAGCGCACTCCAACCATTCGGGGCGGATACCCTCCTTGTTGCAGAGCATCGAGAAGAGCCACACCTCACGCCCCTGCAGCCACATGAACTTGTCGGTGTCGAAGACCGAGCCGTCACGGTCGAGGCAGGTGAAGTAGCCGCCATACTCCTTGTCTTGCGAGTGCTCCAGCCAGAAGGGCAGCACGCGGTTGTGCAATTCGTCGTGGTATTGTTGGATCAAGGCATCTATTTGCATCATAGCTTCTTATTACTTAAGGTTAGGGGCTTCCCCATTTGTTTTGTTCAGTAGGTTAGACCCGAAGGTCATCGTTTCGTTACAGCTTCTCGCCTAAAAAGTACTCCCGATAGCGATCGAAGAGGTGGTGTGCCGAGGTGTAGCACGACTGGGGCGAGAGGAAGTGCGAGAACTCGAAGGTAATAGCCTTGTCGTAACCGGCGCGGGCGGCAGCCTCCAACTTCATGCGCAACTTCTCGAACTTGATCGGCAGGAACTTGATCGGCATGTCGCGGTCGAAGGTCTCGGCATTGGTCCAGCACTCCAAGCCATATTTGTCGGCCAGGCGCTTATTGACCTCGAAGAAGGCATCCAGCTCGTCGTAGTCGATGTGGCCGTCCTGGAAGGCTACGGCATCCACCGCGCCGTGAATACCGGCGAAGATCTCCTCCCACTCGCGTTCGTGGTCGGCCACCGATACGGCATCCTCCTTCGAGAGGGTTGCGGAGGCAGCCATCACCGCCTTCTTGCCGTCGATCCAGGGCGAGATCAGCGTCGGCAGACCACCCGAAACGGCCTTGCAGTGCTCACCCTGCTCGCGGAAGGCCTCGATGACACCCTTCGTGCGGCGCGAAATCTCGCCACTGAGGTACCAGCCGCCGAACGAGGGGTGGTGCTGTCCGTAGTTCTCCCACACCTCATCAATCACGAAGCGGTTGTACTCGGTCTCCTTCGACATGTCGCCCGTATCCCAATAGTGGCCCGAGTCGTAGAGGCCGAAGTAGAACTTCATGCCGTACTTGTCCGCCAGGCGCAGGAAGAGATCCAGCAGGTCGGTCGAGGGGGCATAGCACCCCTTGCCGATGAGGTATTTCGAGGGGTAGGTAATGAATTTGCGATACCCCGAGCGAATCATGATCACCGTGTCGATGCCGATCGAGCGCATGTGCTGGAAGTCGGCATCCCACTCCTTCTCGCCCCAATTCTGGTGCGGGATGTCGTGGCTGATCTCATCGAGAAATGTTCCGGTAATTTTCATCTTATATCTCCTTATTTTACGATTTCCAATAGTAGTTTTTGCGGGTGAAGGGGTAGGTTACCGCAATCACCATGAGGGCAAACAGCACGCCGCGCCAGAAGCCGCACCAGGGGGTCAGCGTGGCAAAGCGTTCGATCAACACCGAGAGCGAGGTCAGTGTGGCAATCGGCGTAATGAGGTAGCCCGATGCGGTGTAGGCAAACATCGGGTTGGCGCCACACGCCTCCAGGGCGCGGAAACGAATCCCGAAACGCATCTCCAACGCGAGGGCTGCGATGAGCACAAAGGTGGCCATGCCGCCCGTGACGAAGAAGTAGCTGATCGTGGCGTGATCCTTCTTGATGCCCCCTTCAAGCGGCTCGGCTACAAGGCCGATGATCAGCAGCACCACACCCAATGCAAAGAGCGCTCGAAGGAGCGGCTGCTCAGCCGTCTTCAGGTAGTTCAGCACTACACCCGTCACGGCACACAGCAGGATCGAAATCCCTACCGTCCAACCCAATTCGCGGACAAAGAGTCCCCACAGTTGCGTCATGATCAAGGCACCCATCAGGAGTACGAGGATCGCCGTCAGCCAAGCCGAACGACCTGTTTTCGGTTGCTCGATGGGCAGCTCGGTGCGTAGCGCGCGGTGGATCACATCGCCCGCCACCGTACCCGAGAGTACGAGGCAGAGGTATTTCAAGAACTCAAATCGGAAGAGCCATACGGCCGGTGTCTGTTGCCAGAGCCAGGCGCACCACGACCCCTCGACCGAGGAGGCCATCTTCAGCAGGGCAATAGCGCCAATCAACACGATACGCATCGGGAGCGAATTGCGCGTCAGCCACCACAGGAGTGTGCCGAAAAGGGCCATCGAGGCCAGGATCAGGATGATGATGTCGCTCTTGTGGAGCGATACCTCGACTCCGAACCAGGGCTTGTAGAGGATTGTCAAGGCAATCAGTGCCATAAAACCGCCCCAATTGAGCCATTGATTCCAACGCTTGTCCACGTTTGGCAGGCGCACAAACATCGCAAAGAACAACCCCCACACCACGAGCGTCATAAGCGCCGCCTTCCACGGAGCGAGCGAGGCCAAAAGCCCCATGCGCGTGTTGCCCAGGATGATGGCAAACGAAGCCAACCAAACAAAGCGATGCAGAGCACTTGCCGCAATCTTTCCGAGACCTGCCCCCTGCTCCTCGCGGCGGCGCAGTGCCAACGGCATGGCGGCACCCATCGAGAAGAGGAAGAACGGAAAGACCAGATCGACCCACGTGATGCCCGGCACCTCGGGGTTGAAGGCAAAGGTCGGCGGTGGCAGCTGGGCATGGAACATGAAGGCCGGCAGCTCGGCGTTCCAGAGCATCTGCCCCGAAACAACCATGCCGATAATGGCCAAGGCTCGCAATACATCGATCGCTGCTACTCGCTTCATTGTTTTCACTATTTACGCAGGTATTTCAGCTGTTTCAGGTAGTCGGTCCAGAGAACGTAGGCCTCGGGATGGAAGTGGATACCATCCTTCGTCAGCTCCTCACGCAACTCACCCTCATCATTCTCCAAGATCGGACGCAGATCGACCCACGTGGCCAATCCCTCATCGCACAGCGCCTTGTACTGCTCGTTGAGCTGGCGCATCAGGTGTTGCTTGTTTTTGATGTAGGCGTAGGCCAGCACCTCGTTGTTGGGCGTGATGACACTCTGCAGGTAGACCTCGCATGCGGGGGCCTGCTCGCGGATCATCTCCAACATCTTACGCACGTTGGCTGTCACCTCCTCGACGGGACGGTTGCCCGAGAGGTCGTTTACACCCGCCAGGATGAAGATCTTGCGCGGAGCAGCCTCCAAAATTTCGGGCAGACGAGCCAACATGCCACGTGTGTTATCGCCACCGATACCGCGGTTGACCATGTTACGCTCCTTGCTAAGGAACTCCCACCAACCCTGCTCCGTAATGCTGTCGCCCATCCACACCAGGGCGCCTGTGGGCATCCCCGCCTTACGATGGGCTGCCAAACGGCAGTCGTAGTAGTCACCAAAGCCCGATTGTGCCATCGAAGGAATGGCACCCATCAGCGCCAGCAAAGCAACCAAGATGCGTTTCATAGCTCTACCCAATTTTGAATTTCGAATTACAACGATGCCTTTACCTCGTCGATACCGGCCTTGGCATACTGCCAGGTGTTCGCCTTCTTTAGGTGAATCATATCGAAGAGGAAGTAACCGTTACAAGCGTCGTAGCAAGCCTTCACCGACTTGGTGATCGCCTCATACTCCTGGGCATCGGTGTACTTGTCGTCGTAGTCCCAGTTACCCACATCCGGACCACCGCATACGAGCGGGCACGAACCGGCCGTGTACTTCATGGCCAGCTGGCAGAAGCCCTGCATCGTCCACTCCGACGAGCCATAGACATTGCCCGGCGAGGCGTATGCACCGATGAGCATGTGATCCATGATGTCGGCATAACCGAACTCCTTATACTCCTTCGTAGCCCAGCGGGGGAACGCGGCTGCGGTGTCAAAGTTGGGGCTTGCCCAGTTCACGCCTACATCGTAATAGGTGCTGTACCAACCACCGACGTAGACACCGAATTTCACCGAACCATTCACGCTGCGAACAGCCTCCTTGGCCTTGGTCATAAAGTCGTGGATCGCCTTGGCGCGGAACTCCAGCCACTTCTTCAAGTGCTTGTGCTCATAGGGCATATCGGCATTGACCGTACCCGTGAAGCCGGCAGGCAGTACGTCCTTGTTGAAATCGACCGTCTCACCCACATACTCCTCAAAGGCCTTGAGCGTCGTCGTCGAGCAGTCGCTCAGCATCGAGTCGAAACGACCGCGGTCGAGGATGATACCATCCAGGTCCTTGTAGGCGGCCAGGTCCTTCAACAGGTCGCAGATGTAGTTCTGGACATCGGCGTTGTGGGGGTTGAAGAAATAGGTCGTCTCACTCGAGTCAAGCGTGTTGACCATGCCGCCCTTCGTGTTGAGTACCGTGGCCCACTCCTTCTTTGAGCTATCGCGTACCAGGATACCCTGTGCACCGAGGTTCGAGGTGTTACCACCGACCATCGTGTTGAAACCGGCGTGGATTCGCAGACCCAGCTCGTGACCAATCTCGATAAAGGCACCCAGGTAGTCAAAGTCGGCCGTGCGGTTGATCTTACTATAACCGCTCGCTGTCCATGCACCGAGCCAAGCCACCTGATCACACTTATCGGTCTTGAACAAGACGTCACCATTCGTGGGGCGTACATCTACTACGACATCCGTGAAACCGGCCTCCTTGGCCAGCGTCAGGTCGCGGAGGATGTTATCCTTGCTGTTGGCAAAGTCGGGGAAGTTGGCGGCTGCATCGACCCAGATATACATCGGGTTGGTCGTCGGACCTGCGGGAGCGGGAGCTACGGCGGTCTTCATCTTGATGGCGCTGACCGAAGCGCGATCTCCCTTGCGCACGGCCGCGTAGACGTTGTACGAGGTCTCGTCGTAGAGCCCCTCGGCGCGGTAGGTGCCAACCTCCGTAGCCGAAACGGTCTTACCCTTGGTAAACACCTCGGAAGCGGTGAGCTGGACGTCGTCATCGACCGTCTCGATGCAGTAGTAGGCGCACTCCTCGGCATTGACGGGCGTGATGGTGAACTCCAGCGCGTTGTACTCGGCGGCAACGGGGGTTACCGTCACGGCGGGCATCGGCTCCACATCGGGACGTGCAGGATACTCGTACACCGGAGTCTTATCCTCGGTGCAGGCAACCAAGGCGGCTGCCAAACCAATACTTAACAGAAACTTTTTCATCTTATCGTTCTTTTTTGTCGTTAAATTTTGTACCCATAGCCCCGATCAAAGGGCTATGGATTTTATCGGCCTATTGGGCGATGCAGTCGAACTGCACGCAACCCACATAACCGTTGCAGAACATGAAGTAGGCGTACATGAAGTAACCATCCGAGGTCACATGCAGCTTCACATCCTGAATGGCGTTGCTGTTCACGCCGTCGTTGGCACGACCGCCGTAGAAACCGTAGCAACCGCTGTTGTCGTTGCCGTCATCGTTGTTGAGGTTGAAGACCGTGCAGTCGGGGTATCCCATCAGGCCCGTAGCCGTATCCTGGATAAGTTCACCCGAGAAGGTCTGCGGATACTTCGCCTCGAAGACCCACATGTCACCCGCAACACCCCACGTGAAGAAGGACTCCATCGTGGCAGCCACGTAGTTGATACCGTTGAACGGTACGGCATCGACAGCCTTCATACCCTCGTTGCCCGAAAGTACACCGTGGATATAGGTCAACGCCGTATTGTTCGTACCATCGACCCACGTCAGTTTGTTCATCGAGTAACCGCAGGCGAGGAAGTCCGACGTGAGCTCCGTACCGAGACGGATGGCATCACCGTTCGTCCAGCCACCTACGCCCGAAATCTGGCACCAGTAGGGGTTCATATCGACTGTCTGGCCACCCTTGACCTGCCACGTGAGGTTCGAGGTGGTACCCGTCGAGGTCCAACCGCAGTAGGCAGCCTGTACCGTAGCGTCACCATATACATCACCCCATACCGAGATGTGGTCGCCATAGACATCCGTCGTCGGGAACTCGATGAAGAGCTCCGGCGTCGAGTTGATGTCGCGCATACGCCATACACGGAATACGCCGCCATCATCGGGCACACGGTTGTTGATCACCAGGTGACCCTTGTGGTCCGAGGTCATGTAGTAGCTCGACGTGGCACCCTTGATCGAACCGAGGCTGATCGTGCCGATGGTCGTACCCTTCTTAGCATCCACTACGAGCGGATCCTCACCGCGTGTGTTGATGACGAGGTAGTCGTCCGTTGTGGCGATACCGGTCGTCATGTTGAGCGTCGAAACACCCAGCGACGAGAGCTTGGCCGTCCACATGAGCTTGCCGCTACCCGGGCGGATACCCTCATTGACACGTGCCGGCTCGGTCTGCTGCAGTACCCACTCGCGGCTCGTTACGCCGTCCTGGGCGATCACCGTGAACTTCTTCGGCGTACCCGGGGCACACCAGAAGGCGGTCGTTGCAGGGTCGGGAACGATCGTAGCGTGGGGCGAAACAACCACCTCGCCAAAGACATTCTGCAGCTCCTCGAAGTAGATCAGCGAAGCAGTGGCACCCGCTTTGTCGATCACAGCCGACAAGCCCAGCGACGGAATCGCAAAGCTCTCGATATCGCAGGCCGAACTCTTGGCCAGGGCGGCCTTAATGGTCCACTCACTCTTCTGCTTCTTCTGGTCCGTCAAGGTTACCTTGTAGGTCTGCGTCAGATCGATGGTCGTCAGCTTCGGCTCCAACGTAGCGTTGTCGTCGAGGTTGAACAGCGCCCATACCTTCGTGTAATTCTCCAATTTCTGTACATTGTCGGACTCCACAGGCAGCGTGTAGGGCACCTGAATCGTGATCGTACGCTTGTCGTAGTCGATCTTACTCGTAAAGCCCGAGGCATCGGCCGTGTGATAGCCCTCCCACGTGGGGTAGACCGTCAGGTTGTTGATGCCTTTGTTGGCGATGGCCGGAATCAACTCCTCCGGCTCTTGGCACGCCGTGAAGGGAAGCACAACGGCCAATAACATCCAAATTATACTCTTTTTCATAGTCGTCGCTTTGTTAGAAATTCCACTCGGGGAACTGTTGAACAGCATTGTTGTTCTGCAACTCGGCATCGGGGATCGGCAGACGGTACATACGGCTGAGGAACTTGCGATCCTGACCATCGGCGTCTACATAAGCATAGCGGTAGCCCGAACCCTCCTTCGTGATCTTCAGACCATGCACGCGGTAGCCCGTGTAGGCCTCCTCTGCGAGCTTCCAACGGCGCATATCCCACCACAGGTGACCTTCGTAGGCCAGCTCGATCTTGCGCTCATGTACCAGTGCCTCGAAGACGGCATCACCCGTCAGCGACTCGTCGGTCGGCAGACCCACGCGGTCGCGTACCTGAGCGATGTAGCCCATTGCTGCAGCATCGTTACCCAAACGCATCTCGGCCTCGGCCAGGATCAGCAGTACCTCTGCCAGGCGAATCTCCACCCAGGTCGAGGTCGAAGCTACGTTCGTCAGGTCGGTGTTGGCCTCCTGGCGGAACTTGCGCATGTAGTAACCCGTAACGGTCTTGCCGTAAGGATACGGCTCTACGCCGTAATCCACGTAGGTGCCATACTTACCATCTACGCAGCACTCCAGCTCCACGCCCTTCCAGGTTGCACCATTGTAGAGTACCGTGGCGGCGAAACGCGGCTCGAGCTTCTCGTAGGGAGGATACTCGGTCGTGCCCTCGGCAGCGTGCCACTTCGTCCAATCGACCTTCGAGCCATCCTTGGCCTCGTAGCTCTCGACCATCTCCTGCGTGGGCGAAGCACCACCGGCGGTCGTGTACTCGTGGTACATGCACATGTAGCGATCCCAATAGTGGTTGGGACCCGTTACCAGGTAGTTAAACTCTAAGATCGACTCCGAGTTGCCACCCTTCGTAGCAGCCTCGTAGGTCGAAGCGAGCTTATAATCCAGCTTCAAAACCTCCTCACCGGCAGCCTTGGCATCGGCCCAACGCTCGGCGTAGATCATCGCGCGTGCCAACATAGCGTAGGCGGCACCCTTCGTTACGCGACCCGTATGCTGTGAGTTCCAGCTTTCGGGCAGGTTCTCGGCAGCGAAGGTCAGCTCGTCGTAGATGTACTGCCAGGTATCGGCAGCCGACGTGAGCGGCGTGTTCTTCACCGTCTCGGCCAGCGACTTGAAGATGATCGCCTGACCGTGGCGCTTGGCGAGTTGGAAATAGAGGAAGGCGCGGAAGAAACGGGCCTGTGCCTCGTAGCGGAGGTTCACCTCCTCCGAGTAGGTCGAGTAGTTCTGCTGGGCAGCGAGGAACTCGTTGATGCGACGAATACGCGTGTAGGTATTGGTCCAGCAATCGAGCAGACTACCTGCGCTGGTCAGCTGTTCGGGGGTGAGTACATAGTTGTTCGAGTCACCGGCACGCGAACCCGTGATCGGCGAACCATACTTGAACGTATCCGTAAGGCCCTCCGTCAGGTTACCATTGAACTGCTGGTCACCAAACTGGCCGTAGATAGCGATGTACTCGTAGAAATTGTTGATATAGAGGTCGGTTGCCTCCTGCGACTCCCAAGCCGACTTATCCGACACGCGGTCCGTGGGCGTGAGGTCCAACCAGTCGTTGCAACTCGTCAATCCGAGCGCTGCGAACGATAAGACGAGGGCTAAAATTCTCGTTTTCATAATTTTCATAGTTTTCGGATTAGAGCGTAATGTTCAAACCTACCGAGATCACGCGCTGCTGCGGGTAGTAACCGTTGTTCACACTCGGCTGCTCGGGGTCGATGTTGTACTTGCCAACATGGCTGAGCGTGAAGAGGTTCGATCCCTCAACATAGATGCGCAGTTTCTGAATGCCGACCTTTTTCGTGATCTGCGAAGGCAGCGTGTAACCCAGCTGAGCGGTCTTCAGACGCAGGTAATCACCCGGACGATACCAGTGAGTCGACGAGTGGGCGTTGTGCGAACTCGAGGCGAGCGACAGACGCGGGAAATAGGCATCCGTATTTTCGGGCGTCCACGAATTCTCTACCAGGTAGAGCGGTGAGTTACCATCGTGGTAGAAGGGCTTGGTCATAGCCGTGTTGTCCATCACGTAGTTCGAGGCGTATACACCCGTCAGGGCGATGGTCGAACCTATACCACCCTGCAACAGGAAGTTCAGGTCGATACCCTTCCAAGCGGCGTTGAAGGCCAAACCACCCGTAAACTTCGGGTAGACGCTCGTACCTACATAACCACGGTCCTGCTCATACGAAATCTTGCCGTCACCGTTGCGGTCGATGTACTTGATATCACCCACGCGAACGGGCTTACCGATCATCGTCGGCGAGTTGAGCAGCTCCTCCTCACTCTGGTAGAGACCGTCGGCGATGAAACCGATCACCGAACCTACCTCCTTACCTGTCAGCTTTTGGTAGTCGGGAGCATTGGCAGCATCACCCGAGTAGAGCAGCCAGCGACGCTTGGCATACGAACCCATGAACTTGATGCCATACGAGAAGTCGCCTACGCGGTTGTTATGCGAGAGCGTGAGGTCGAAACCCTTTACATCCTGTTTGTTCTTGTTCTCGTAAGCGGGGAAGTAACCACCCACCGAGGGAGGATAGGCACCCGATGCGCTCGAGAGCATATCATATTTATAGGTATAGAAGACATCGGCCTCTACGCCCAACTTGCCACCCCAGAACGTAGCGTCAACACCGACGTTATAGTTCAGGTTCTTCTCCCACGTAATGTTGGGGTTGGCAACCGACGTGGTGTAGATGCTCTGCTGACCCTGATTACCGATTACGACGGCATTACCGTCCGAAATCGACATCGAGGTGAGGTATTGGTAGGCGCTGATGGCCGACGTACCCGTCAGACCGATACCGCCACGGAGTTTCAGGTTATCCACCCACTCGGCACCAAACCACTCCTCCTCCGAGATACGCCAACCGGCCGAAGCAGCGGGGAAGAAGCCCCAGCGCGAGCCGTTCATACCCGAGAAGAGGTACGTACCATCGTAGCGTCCCGAGAGCTCAACATAGATGCGGTTGTCGAAGTCGTAGTTCAGACGAGCTACGAAACCTACCTGGCGCGTGCGGTTGCTCATACCGCCCACGGCACGCTTGTCGCTTGCACCGTCACCGAAGTTCAATTCCGGGAGGTTCTCGAACAACAGGTCGTACATGCGACCGTAGTGGTTGTTCGACTTGTAGTCACGCGTCTCGATCAGTGCCAGGGCAGCTACGCGGTGCTTGCCGAAGGTGTTGTCATACGAGAGCGAGGTCTGCGTAATGCCATAGTAGGTGTAGTACGAAGCCTCCTGCAGCGTGGTCTCCGAACCCAGGCCCGAATAGGTGTTGCTCACCGAGTAGTTGATCTTGTTGATGTAACCATTCTCGTCATACGAGAAGTTACCCAAGGCAAGGTTATACGGTGTCGTAAAGGCCTTCGTGTGCTGGAAGGTCATATCGTACGAGGCAAAGAACTTGGTAGCCAGACCCTTTACCCAAGGTACATCCCAGCGCAACGAGATGTTGGGCTGGATGTAGGTGGCGCGGCTCTTGTACGAGCCCGACTCCTCGTAGGCAGCTACGGGGTTCACCGTGGCCGAAGCGGTCGGCGTAGCGGTGTGGTACTCCATGCCGTCGATCATTACCTTTTCGGGTACATACGGGTGTACGCGAATGGCCTGCTGGGGTACATTGTTCCAAGCATCGGGATCGGCCGAGTAGATCGGCTGATCGTGGTCCTGGATACGACCGGCGATACCTACCTCCAGCGTGAGGTTCTTGGCGATCTTGGCCGAGAGGTTGGCGCGAGCCGTGTAGCGACGGAAGTTGAAGTTATCCACGTTACCCTTCTGGTCGAACATACCGAGCGAAGCGAAATAGTTCATCTTGTCGTTGCCACCGTTGGCCGAGAGGGTGTGCGACATGGTCGTACCCACGTCGAAGACCTTATCGTACCAGTTGGTGTTACCCCAACCGTCCTCCTCGTTGAGCATCTTCTGCACGATGTCGGCCGTGAAGATCGGCTGCTTGCCATCGAGCTCGAGGGCCTTGTTGTACCAATAAGCGTAACCCGGACCATCCAATAAGGTCATCGGGTTGGCATTCGAGCTGACACCAAACGTACCCTTGTACGAAATGGTCGAATCGCCCTGCTGACCGCGCTTCGTCGTCACGATGATAACCGTGTTACCATCCAGACCATACACGGCAGCTGCCGAGGCATCCTTCAGGATCGAGATCGACTCGATATCCTCGGGGTTGATCTGGTTGATGTCACGGGGCACACCGTCCACGATGTAGAGTACCGACTGGCCACGTACCATGATCGACGAACCATCGGCACCGGGCTGACCCGACGACTGTACGGCCGTCACACCGGCCACACGACCGGCCAGCATGTTCGTCACGTCACCCACGGGAGCCTTCTCCAGCTCCTCGCCCGAGATCTGCGAAATAGCCGCCGTCACCGAGGCCTTCTTCTGCACGCCGTAACCTACGACCACCACCTCGTCAATCTTCTCGGCATCGCTCTTGAGCTCCACCTTCAGATTCGTAACGCCATTGACAGGGACGGTCACGGTCTGATAACCGATGAACGAAATCTGCAGAACACTCTCCTTCTTGATGTTTTGCAGCGCAAACTGACCGTTGATGTCGGTTGTGGTACCCGTCTGAGTACCTACCACAATGACCGTGGCGCCGATGATCGGTTCACCCAGCTCATCGACGACCGTTCCCTTGACGCTGTTTTGAGCCCAAGCCAGACTCGGGCTCAAAACCACGAAGAGTGCACAAAGGGCTGATAGCAAAAAGCTCACGACCCCCCCCCTTCTTGTTTGGGATAAATGTTTCATAGTTATTGAGTTTTAAGTTTGTGATTTCCTCCGTTACTTTTGCACGCGGATGTTCTCCTCGAGGATGTCCCACCAATCGTGGTTGATGATGTGCACCAGGTCGAAGATCATCAGACCGCCCTCGCAGCTCTTCATCACCTGCGCTACGGCCTTGCCGAACTGCTCGGGATCATCCACCTCGTTGCCCTCGGCATCCTTCTTTTTGTACTGCTCGACGTAGAGCGAACCCACCACGGGAACCACGCCGCAGGTGATACCCTGAGCCAGCTCGGCACCACCTTCGACCGAGTAGCAGTAGGTCAAATCGTTGGGATCCATGCCCGACTCGCCACGCTCACCGATGACGCGACCCTGTGCGGCATCCACCTCATCCTTCGTCACGAGCGTGTAGTAGAGGCCCGTCATGTAGATATCCAGTAACTCGGCATAGCCCGTCTTGTGGTAGTTCTCCGAAGCCCAATCGGGGTAGCGCTCCGAGGGGTTGTACTGCGTACTTGCCCAGTTTACGCCCAGCTGGTAGTAGGTCGGATACCAGGCACCCGTGTAGTCGCCGATCAGGATGTTGGGGTTGGCTGCGTGAATCGCCTCGTGCGCCTCCTCGACGAACGACTTGATGATCGTGGCACGCCACTCGACCCACTCCTTGAAGTATTTACCCGGCTTCCACGTCTTCTCGTCGGCCCAGGTCAGCACATCCTCGGGGTAGTTCTCCAGCTTGATACCGCTCCAAGCCTCAAACTGCTCGCGCGAGAGGGGCGAGAAGTCCGACGTGATGTTGTCGTAGCGCAGGCGGTCGAAGATGATACCGTCGGCATCGGGATAACGCTCCACGAACTCTACGAGGATACTCTTCTGATACTCGCGTACCTCGGGATTCGAGGGGTTGAGCATGCCGTTGTAGTTGGTTTTGATCTCGCTGATGGGAACGAGCGTTCCATCGGGACGATAGACAATCGACTGCCACTCGGGGTGCTCGTTGTAGATGATGCCGCGACCGAAGAAGTTGTGGCCGCCGGCAAAGATGTTGAGCGAGCCGTGTACACGCATGCCGCGCTTGTGGCCCTCGTCGATGAAGTGGCGCATCATGTCGTATTCGCGGGGGCGTACCGTGCCCTCAAACTCACCCATGTAGGGGGCAATTTCGCTATCGTAGAGCGTCTCGCCCATGATCGACTTCACGTCGACTACGATATCCGTCACGCCGATCGCCAGCATCTTCTCGGTGTAGTAGGCGATCGAGTCGGGATAGCTCATGCGCTCGAAGTTAGCCTCGCAATCGACCCACATGTAGACGGGTTTGTTGGTTTGCTCGGTGGGGGCGCAGCTGCCCAGCATAAGGAGCAGAGCTACGGCTGCTGCCACCTGCAGAAAGATAGATCTCTTCATAATTGGGGTTATACCTAATTTATTAATGGGATTTTATTGTGCCATTTCCGAAATTACCACGGCGGTCGGGACAGCGCGCTGGCTGCCGTCGCTGGGTGCATTGCAGAGTTGACCGTCGTAGCCGACGATTGCCGACGAACCACCACCGTCGAGGTTGATGGCGAAGTCCATACCGGCCTCTACGAAGATATCGGCCATCTCGCTCAGCGTAAGACCATTCGATCCGTTCTGACCACGGCCGTCACAAACGAGCAACATCACCTTGCCGCTCTTCGTGGCGCCAATGGCCGTGCGGGGCTGACGCGACTGACCTGCCGTGCCACCCGTGTGCATAATCTCGCGGTAGTAGTAATCCATCGCTACGTTCTTGCGCTTGTAGACCAGCATCGGGCCACCGCCAATCGCCTGCTGCGGCTCCCAAAGGGTTGCGCCTGCGGTCGTGGTGGTCGGGGGTGCCGACATGTAGGTCTCGGTCAGCTCGTTGTTGTCGAGCGGCGAGGGGAACGAGTAGGGCTTCTGGTTGATGCAATAGACCCACGTAGCCTCGAACGAACCGTCTGCCATCTGGCCCAGCGCAGCACGTACGGGGTAGGCGATGATCTGCTCACCATTGACGGTCGGGTAGGCCAACTCGGTGGCGATCGACTTCACCTCGCCATCCGTGATGCAGAGGCTGAGCGAAGCGCCATCCCAGAAGTAACCACCATTCGACACAGCGTAGGGAACACCCTTGCCCAGCGACGAGAATGAAGCGAAGACCTCGGTCGGCGTTTCGGCGGGCTTGAGGTGCGTGGGGGTGAAGCGGAGCTTCGTGTTGGTCTTCAGATCGGCAATAGCGATGTAGCCCTTTGCTACGCCACCATCGGCGAAGGTGCGCTCAAACTTCTCGAAGGTCATCTTCTTCGGGTAGTTCGACTCGGGAGCGTCGCTGGCCGTAATCACCGTCACGGGAACGCAAACCGAGCCGTGAAGCTCATCCTTGGCTGCCGCAATAAAGGTGTAGGCCGTCTCGGGGGTCAGCCCCTCGATTTTTACCTCGGCCGACTCGCCCGTGATGGGGGTACCCTCGGCAAAAATCTGATCCATCGTCTTGCTCAACGTCTCGCCCTCGGCATAGAGGTAGGCGCAATCGGTGGCGTAGTAGGAGACGATGCGGAGGATCGTGTAATCCGTACCCTTTTCGATCGGGGTGATGGTAACGGTCGGCGTAGTCTCCGGCTCGGGGAAGATGTACTCCGGCGTAGTCTCCTTTTCGCAGCTGATACAGAGGCCGATGCAGGCCATAGACATCATCAATGTGAATAACTTCTTCATCATATTCGGTTGTTATAGTTATATTCCTGCGCTAAATTAAATAAAATTATCCACATTACAAATCTTTTTAAATAAATTTTAAGAAGATTATTTTTGCCGAAAATAAAATAAATAGCAGATATACAGATAAATAGATGTATATTCGCCCATAAAAACTGAAATAAATAATTTTAAAAAAGTTTATGGTTGCCGATAAAAAGATTTAGATTGCTGCTTTTTCACAAAAAAAGAGCTGCCCAAAGGGCAACTCTTCAATCTTTTTGGTAGAGGTTTTGGAGGCTCTACTTGTTCTCCTGCGGATCGGGGTAGGTGAAGGGCAGGAACCAGGTCAGCACAAAGGCGGGGATGGCGCTGACGAGTGCCCACAAGAAGAATTTCTCGTAACCGATCGCGTCGCTGATGACACCCGAAATCATACCCGGTAACATGACGCCCAAATTGGCCAAAGCGGAGCCAAAAGCGTAGTGGGCCATCTGGTGCTTACCCGGTGCAACCTGCTGCATGATGAAGAGCGTAAGTCCCACGAAACCAAATCCGTAGCTGAAGTATTCAAAGACAATTGCGCCGCATACCAGGAAGGCACTTTCGGGCTGATAGAGAGCCAGCATTGCATAGACTACAAACGGGATGTTGAAGATGCAGCAGAGCGGGAAAATCGCCTTTTTCAGGCCGCGCCACGAGATGAAATAGCCACCCAAAATCGAGCCTACGATAAAGGCTACGACACCAAACGTTCCGTAATAAAGACCGATTTCGTCTTTCGTAAGACCCAAGCCCTGTACGGCTGTGTCGGCCTTTAGGAAGAGGGGTACGATTTTGATTACCAGGCCCTCCGTAAAGCGGTAGAAGACGATCCAGGCGATGTAGATCCAGATGTATTTTTTCTGGAAGAACTGCACGATTACGCCCCACGTTTCGCGCATCGTTTCGCCCATCGTGCCATGCTGTTTTGCCTCGGCGCCGCCGGTCGGCAATACGCGCCAGTGGTAGAGACCTAACACGGTGAGTAACAGACCACAAAGCAGCATGATGATCACCCAGGCGTAGAGTACACCAAGCTTGTTTTCGAGCACGCCGGCCAGGTAAACTAAACCACCCATGGCGGTCACTTTGGCCAGGTTGTAGAAGGCACCCTGCCAACCTACGAATTGAGCCTGTTGCGTCTTGTCCAACTCCGTGATGTAGACGCCGTCGAGCGCGATGTCGTGCGTCGCGCCGCTGAATGCGAGGACGGTCATGATGGCCACCACGTAGGGGAAGAAGTTCGGCAATGGCAACGCCATCGCAATGATTGCCAGCGAAATACCCGATACGAGCTGAGTCGTAACGACGAAGAATTTTTTGGTTTTATACATCTCCATCAGGGGGCTCCAGAAGGGCTTGAGCGACCACGGGAGGATCAGCAACGAGGTCCAAAAGGCAACCTGTGCGTCCGAGATACCGAAGTCGTTGAACATCAGCGGGGCTACGAGGTTGATCAAGATCAACGGCAGTCCCATGGCAAAATAGGCGGACGGCACCCACCATAGCGGCGATTTTTTCGTTTGCGCTTGTTCCATGATGATAGTTTGGATGAGTTTAATAATCTTATTTTTAGTAGTTTATAATCCTAACATGCGGTTGCGTGTGATGGCACAAATACCGATCAAACCGGCCGATTCGCCCAACTTCGAGACCTTGATGGCGGTATCCTTCGATACGAAATTAAGGGCATACTTGTTGATGGCGCTCTTGATCGGCAACAGTAGGTAATCCTTTGCTTCATAGAGCGTTCCGCCGAGTACGATCACCTCGGGATTGAACATGTTGATCAGGCCGGCAATGGCGCGACCAAGCGAGGCGCCGATCTGCTCCATCACCTCAATGGCCATCATGTCTTCTTTGCTCAATACGTCGAGAATGTCGCTCAGCGTGATCTGCTGGCCGCTCTCGAACTGCTTGGATAGCAAGGAGATGTTGCCTTGCTTAAGCTTCTCGATAAATTGGCGATGGGCAGCCCAGCCCGATACCTCCGTTTCGAGGCAGCCGCGCTTGCCGCACGAGCAGATGATCTCGTTGTCGAAGAAGGGGAAGTGGCCATACTCGCCCGAGAAACCCGACTTGCCGTAGTGAAGCTCCCCACCGAGGATCATGCCGATGCCGAAACCCCAACTCAGGTTGAGGAAAAGCATGTTCTGTTCGCCGTTGCCTACGCCATACATGTACTCGCCGTAAGTCATTGCGCGTGAGTCATTTTCGATAAAGACCCGATAGCCTAATCGCTCCTCCAGCACGGTCGTGAGCGGTTTCTCGTCGAAGAAGAAGTAGGAGTACGAATAGCCCGTTTCGGGATTGACGCGACCCGAGAGATTGATACCGATGGCCAGCAGTTTATCGCGCCGAATGCGGGAGGTGGAGATGAATTGCGAGATTTGATTGCATAGTTCGTCAAACGATTGGCGCGTGTTCTCGATCGTAAAATCGTATTGGCGCGAAACGACCATGTCGCCTCGGAAATTGATGATACCCATCACGATGACATCGCGCTTGATATCAACCCCCATGAAGTAGCCTGCCGAGGGATTTAGGCCATAGATGCTGGGGCGACGGCCACCCGTGGCGCCCTGCTTGCCAAGGTCAGTAACCAGGTCTTCCTCAATGAGTTCCCCCACGATTTTCGTGAGCGTAGGAACGCTCAATCCGAGCTCACGGCTCAGATCGGCAATGCTCTCGCCGCCGTTTTGGGTATAGCGGCGCAGGATTTCGCGCTTGAGTTGGGCAGACTTTTTGCCGCTGGTCAGCGCGTCTAAGGAGGAAGTTTTTACCATGTTTTGTAGTCCGGTTGGTTGGTTCGGGTATAAAAAGTGGCGCGTCACGCGATGCTTTTTACGCCTATTTGATGCAAAGCTACGAAAAAAGTTTCAAAAATCATAAAGATTGCTCGCTTTCGGTGTCTTTGTTGTGGTTTTTTGGGAAACATTATAAACTTTTTTAGCAAGATTCGAAAATTTAGCAAAATATTTTTCTCTATTTTTTGCAATTCAGATATTATTTTTATTATCTTTGTTCCGCAAAGTACACGTGTCACTACAATCTATCAGAAGAGGGATAGATGAGGGTGGAGTGAGTGGTGATACCTTATTAATAATTATTGAAGCAAATAAAAACCTAAACTTTATAAAACTTTCACACTATGAAAAAATTATTCTATCTGGTGGCTGCCGTTGGTATGCTTTTTACCGCGTGTGAGTACGACGATACGGAGCTCAACAACCGTATCGACGACCTCGAGAACCGCGTGGTTGAGTTGGAGGAGACGATTGCTGCCTTGAATCAGGACATCGCCGGCGTGCGCACCCTCGTGGATGCCATGCAGAACAATGTCTATGTTTCGAAGATCGTCAAGGGTGAGACGGGTTATGACGTCTATTTCACCAATGGCGAGAAGATTTCGATTGCCGATGGTAAGGCCGGTGAGGCCGGTAAGGACGGCGTAACGGTTACCGTGATGCAGGATGAGGACGGCGAGTACTATTGGGCTGTCACGAAGGATGGTAAGACCGAGTTCCTGCTCGACAACAACGGCAATAAGCTCCCCGTGAAGGGTGAGAAGGGCGATACGCCTACCATGCGCGTTGTCATGGAGGGTGAGACCGGCTACTGGGAGGTAAGCTACGATGGTGGCGAGACCTGGGAGCGCGTCCTGCTGGAGGATGGTACGCCCGTGACGACCTCGGGTGGTGCCGGTGGTCTGTTCAAGGAGGCCTATGTGGATGAGGATACCAACACGGCTGTCTTCGTATTCCTCAATGGTGAGACGATCGAGATCGCTTTGGGTAGCGAGCTCTATATCAATTTCAAGGGCAAGGCTCCCGAGTCGGTTGTTGTTGAGTTTGGCAAGACCGTTGAGCTCGAGATGGAGTCGGCAGGTGTGCTGAAGACCGTGGTTACGACCCCCGATGAGTGGAAGTCGTCGTTCAATGCCGAGACGGGCATTTGGTCGATCACGGCTCCCACGGCTGCTCACGCTTCGTGCGCAGATCTGGGTGGCGAGGTTGCCATTATCTACTTCGGTGACGAGAATCAGAGCTCGGTTATTACCGCCAAGGTAAGTCTCGGCATGACCGTTGAGGCTGAGGGTGTCGGTGAGACGATCGAGATTCCCTATACCTTCTCGGATGAGTTGACCGTCGTGCCGGTTGAGAACTGGATCACGGGTTCGATTGCCGAGGGTAAGGTGACGCTGGTCGTTGAGCAGAATATGGGTGCCGAGCGCACGGGTACCGTGAAGCTCGTTGCTGCAGATTACGAGGTAGTGATCACCATCGTTCAGGTGAATGGCGTGAAGCTGCTGCCTTATGGTTACCGTGCAGGTTCGGAGGAGGTTGCCTTCAACGTGAAACTTGCCGATATCCCGGGTCTGAACGCTGCCACTGCCGATCATATTGCTGTAACGAATGACTATGTAATCATCAGCTCGCCCGGTGCAACGCCCGTAGTGCTGAGCGCTACGACGGGTGAGTATGTGGGTACGCTGAATGTGGGCGATCTGACGGTTGCTGCCGTAACGCAGGATGATGCCAACAATATCATTATTAGTACGTTCCAGGATGCTGTCGGTTTCCGTGTGGCTCGTATGAAGTCGATTACCGACACGCCGGAGGTATTTATCGAGCGTGCTTCGACCGAGTATGGTAAGGATATTTCGGTTGTCGGTGACGTTTATGGAGATGCTCGCGTAACGTTGATGTACTCGCCCTGGTCATCGGGTACGACGGGTCACCTGCTCTATCAGGTGGTTGGCGGTGTTGCCGATGGTGGTTACTGGTCGAAGATTGCTGCCGGTGCGATTACGGATAAGATTGACAACAACAACGGTGACGTAATTTATCGTGATATGGGTGCCGGTGCTCCCTACTTCATGACCGGTTATTCGAGCAACTGCTTCGTTTGGGCTGAGAATGGTACGGCACAGGCTATTCAGGTGACGACGAACAGCAACTGCGGTGCTGTCTGCATCGATGTTGAGCAGTTCAATAATGCCTACTACCTCGCAACGGCTTGCGATACCTACTTCACCTGGGCACTGCCCGATGCTTCGATCTACATGGCCGATGTCACGACGATCGATAACTTCAAGGCCGGTGTGCTGCGTATCCCGACGGGTGACTACGGTTGGAATACGGGTTCGACAGGTGGTAATACCGACTGCGCCCTGAAGGTTTCGGCTGACGGTGTTTACATGTACGTCTACGTATTGCACCCGAATGCTTCGCTGGGTTGCATCCGCGTAGATTGCCTCGACAAATAGTCGTAGAAATCATTTAGTCCATAGCCCCTTGGTTGGGGCTATGGGCACAACAAGGCTGTGAGGCCTCCTCACGGAGTTGCTCACGGCCTTTTTTAGGGCTTTGGCCCAGTTAATGAGTGTTAAGCAGTATGGAGGGTAAATACACATTACCGAAGGATGGCGGACTGATCGAAAAAGATGTGCCGCGCGATTTGTTGCACCGCTATGAGAAGATGCCTACGCGTGTCTTCCAGACCGAGCAGGCGGGTGTTACGTACTTGGCCGATATGATCGTGCAGATGCTTTGTAAGCACAATGCCGAGCATGGCCAGGATGATTTCTACGAGGACTTCAACCCCTTTGTGTTGGGCCTGACGACGGGTCGTACCCCGGTGGGTTTGTATCGTGAGCTGGTGAAGCGCTACGAGCGGGGCGAGGTGTCGTTCCGCAACGTGGTGGTTTATAGCCTCGATGAGTTCTATCCGATTGAGCAAAGCAACCCGCAGAGCCGCAACTACCGCATCCACCACGAATTTCTGAATCACATCGACATTCGTCCCGAGAATATCCATATCCTTGATGGCACGGTGGCAGCTGATGAGATTTCGCACTATAGTGAGGTGTACGACAAGGTTGGCCGCATCAATTTGATGATTATCGGTGTCGGTGAGCAGGGCCAGATCGGTTTCAACGAGCCGGGTTCGTACGAGAAATCGCGCACGCGTCTGGTACAGCTCTCGCACAATTCGCGCAAGGTGCAGTCGGAGTTCTTCCACAACATGAACGAAACGCCCAAGATGGCCATCACGATGGGCATCGACACCATCATGCGCGCCGATAAGGTGGTGCTGATGGCGTGGGGCGAGGGCAAGGCTTCGGTGATCCGCGATATCGTCGAGGGAGATGTAACGAGCCTTGTGCCGGCCTCGTTCCTGCAGCGCCATAGCAACATGGAGGTCGTAGTGGATGAGAACGCTGCGAGCCTCTTGACGCGCGAGGTAGCTCCCTGGTTGGTAGGTCCTTGCGAATGGACACCGCGCTTTATGCGTAAGGCGGTGGTGTGGTTGTGTGGCAAGGTGAATAAGCCGATCTTGAAGCTGACCCACAACGACTATATCGAAAATTCGTTGGGCGAACTGCTCGAGGCAGCAGGTTCGTTCAACCAGATCAATATCCGGGTCTTCAACGACCTGCAACACACGATTACGGGTTGGCCGGGTGGCAAGCCCAACGCTGATGACTCGACGCGTCCTGTCCCCTCGACCCCCTTCCCGAAGCGTGTGCTGATCTTCTCGCCCCACCCCGATGACGATGTGATCTCGATGGGAGGTACGTTTATCCGCCTTGTGGAGCATGGTCACGATGTCCATGTCGCCTACGAGACTTCGGGCAACGTGGCCGTGCATGATGATGTGGTTCTGCAGCACATCGACACGGCCAAGGAGTTGGGCTTTGGCGATCGTTTTGCGGAGATTGAGGAGGTGATTCGTACCAAGCGCGAGAAGGAGACCGAGCCGCGCGTATTGCTCGATCTGAAGGGGGCCATCCGTCGCGCCGAGGCCAAAGCGGCAGTCCGTTCGTTTGGCCTGCCTGCTTCGCATGTGCACTTCCTGAACCTGCCCTTCTACGAGACGGGCGGTGTGAAGAAGGGGCAACTGACAGAGGCCGATATCGAGATCGTGGTGAAGCTTCTGCGCGAGATCCAGCCCGACCAGATCTACGCCGCCGGTGACCTGTCCGATCCGCATGGCACGCACCGTGTCTGCATCGAGGCCGTATTGGCTGCCCTGGAGGTGGTCAAGGAGGACGAGTGGCTTCAGCGTTGCCATATGTGGCTCTACCGTGGTGCCTGGATGGAGTGGGATCTGGGTATGGTCGATATGGCCGTGCCGCTGTCACCCGATGAGTTGATCAAGAAACGTCACGCGATCTATCGTCACGTGTCGCAAAAGGATATTGTTCCCTTCCCGGGTAGTGATACACGTGAGTTCTGGCAGCGCGCCGAGGAGCGTACGCAGCATACGGCCATGTTGTATGACAAGCTGGGTATGGCGGAATATCAGGCAATAGAGGTTTTTGTGAAGATGTTCTGATTTTACGAAGGACCTTCTATTTTGGGATTGGTGAGAGGCGTTCGCTAGGCGGACGCCTTTTTGATGGTTTGATCGGACAGCCACGGATGGCTTGTTTTCGGTTGGGATAGGGACAAAAAAAGAAGGAAACCGTGAATCGGGCAGAACGCTCACGATTCGTCGATTTCCTCACCAACCTAAAACTACTAACCTAAAATGAACCTTAAAACTTCGTTGCAAAGATAAGGGCTTTTTAGAAGTTGTGCAAGTTTTTTAATAAAAAAAATTCAAAAATTTTGAAGAATTTTTAACAATAGGTCATAAGATGCTGATTTTCAGCATTCACTATTTTGCGTATTGAGCCACTGCATCGGCCACTCGTTCGCCATCCAGGGCGGCGGAGATGATACCTCCGGCATAACCTGCGCCCTCGCCCGTAGGGAAAAGACCCTCGATCTCGGGGTGCATCAGACTCTCCGGATCGCGCGGAATACGCACAGGGGTCGAGGTGCGCGACTCGACGCCGACCACCACAGCCTCGTTCGTCACGAAGCCTCGCAGCTTGCGCCCGAAGGTCGAAAGCCCCATCCTGAGCCCCTCGGCAATGAAGCTTGGCATCCACAGATCGAGGCGCGAAGGGGTAATGCCGGGTACATAGGAGCTTTTTGGTAGCCCCGTAGAGGCCTTACCGGAGACGAAATCGGCTACACGCTGGGCAGGTGCGACCTGCCGATCACCACCCTGACGACGTGCCTCCTCCTCGAAGAGTTCTTGGAATTTCAGGCCTGCCAACGGGCCCCACTTCTCGACGAGGTGGGCATAATCGCTCTCCCGCACCTCGGTCACCAGGCCCGAATTGGCATAGGGCGAGGTGCGACCGCTGGGCGACATGCCGTTTACGACCGAATGGGCCGCATCGGTCATGGCCGGGACGATGAAGCCGCCCGGACACATGCAGAAGGAGTATACACCACGCCCATTCTCCTGGCTGACAAGCGAGTAGGAGGCAGCAGGAAGATACTCTCCGCGCTCGGGCTGGTGGTATTGAATCTGATCGATGAGGCGTTGTGGATGCTCGATGCGAACACCCATGGCAAAGGCCTTGCCCTCCAATCGTACACCGCGCTTGTGTAGTAGGTGGTAGATGTCGCGGGCCGAGTGACCCGTCGCCAGCACCACGGCCGCGCCCTCGATGCGCTCGTTGCCACACACCACACCCTTGACGCGGTTTTCACGCATAATCAGGTCCGTCACGCGACGCTCAAACAACACCTCGCCACCACACGCCGTGATTGTCTGGCAGATGCGGCGGATGATGTAGGGGAGCTTGTCGGTGCCGATGTGGGGGTGTGCTTCGAACAAGATTTCGGGGTTTGCCCCGTGGAAAACCAGCGTCTGCAGCGCCTTGTTGTAGTCGCCGCGTTTCTTACTGCGCGTGAAGAGCTTACCATCCGAGAAGGTGCCTGCGCCACCCTCGCCAAAGGCGTAGTTTGAGTCGGGGTTAATCGCCTCGCCGCGGTTGATTTGTGCAATGTCGGTCTTGCGGGCCGAGACATCGCGGCCGCGCTCCAAGAGGATCGGCCGATAGCCCAACTCAATAAGTCTGAGCGAGGCAAAGAGGCCGGCAGGACCCGAACCCACCACCACGACTTCGGGTTTTCCGACGCACGAGGGGTAGTCGAAGTGGAGCGGAGCGGGTTGCTCCTCCTGATCGACGTAGATCTCAAGCGAAAGATTAACCAGGGGACGACGTTGGCGGGCATCGATCGAACGCTTCACAACCCGCACCAGGGCGATGTCGCGGTCCGAGATACCGAGCCGTCGAGCCGCCAAGGCGGTGTAGTGCTTCGCATCGGCAGCCTCACGGGGCTGGAGTTGTAGGGTGAGTTTTACGGGCATAGATTGTGATTTCCGAAAGACAAAAATAGACAAAAAAATGCAATCTTTCTCTGTTGTGATTGACTTTTAGGATTTTTTGCCTACCTTTGTCTTCGATTTCAAGCGGATATGGTGTAATTGGTAGCCACGACAGACTTAGGATCTGTTGCCTCACGGCGTGGGGGTTCGAGTCCCTTTATCCGCACAGAGTTATTTTTGAGGGAGAATTTTCAAGTTTTCCCTCTTTTTTATTTTCATAACTATCTGATATTCTTTGAATTATAGAGAGTGCCTGATTGCAGTCAATGGTTCGATAATTCTCATTTTCCTTGTCCCAAAAAATTCCGCTCGGAAACAGCAAATTTTGGATTTTCTGGCATAATTCCAACTCCGAATTACTCCACAAACCGCCTAATTTACAGCAGGTTGCAACCACTTCATCGACCGTTGAGGTGAGGTTCGATAAATTTCTTTTGACCTTTGCCATTTCTACCTCAATTTTTGCGAGTTTTTCTTGGATAACCTCCACGGTGGTCGTGTAAATATCTTCGTCAATATTGCCCATACCGAAATTCACTTTGCACTTTTTGAACTTATTCTCCAACTCGCTCTTCTGCTTCTTCAAAAGCGACAACTGCTCTTTATGCTCGCTATCCTCCTCGAAAATGATGCCTGACACCACATCGCTGAACCACTCCAACAGCATAGGTGGTATTGTGTAGCTATCCAACAGCTCGGCATACAGGCGGTGCAGTTTCTTTGCCGATACATTGTTCTTGCAGCCAGTTCGGTTGCATTTGTAGT
>SUZH01000007.1 GCA_015060045.1 Rikenellaceae bacterium
CAATAATGGCAGCCGCATATCCGCTCTCTCCACGAAAACGGGTAGCGGCAAGCAGTACAGCGGCCATCCCTAATAATAGGATGATGCTGGACGAATTGACGGTCAATATAAAATCATCGTATCCCATCTGAATATCACCATTCCATTTCGATACAAAATTACCAAAAAATCAACAAATAGAACTAAATAGCAGCCAGCAAAATCATAAATAACTATCGGAATGTGCTATTATGTTTAGCAAAAGGGTGAAAAATCATATTGATTATCAGCCATAAGGGTTAAAAAAGTTTCTCTTACAAGGAGAAGCTGAATTTTGCTAAACATCTTCGCTTTCTACAAATCCTTTAATATCTGTGCATCTGCTCGATTGCTTCGGTGTTGCGGTTGAGTTCAAAGATCTCCTCCAATGTGGCTATCTGCTCTGCTGAAGCATCACCTTTCATCTTGATGTAGCGGTATTTGAGGTCGTTATCAATGCGGTCTTGGTTGGGCTTCTCTAATATTATTATCCAAGTAAATAGCCCCAAACCGTATTGGTGCGACAACTCTTCTCGGTACGGAGAAAATACTCAAAGTCGTTGATAAATGTGAGATTCAACTCCTTCAACGGGATATCCGTTCTGCGATAGGTATGTTGCAAGAACGCCTTGATGTGATTACATACGGTACAATAGCGGGAGTATGTACCTTTGGTTCTGCTGTGTCCTACCTTCTTTGCAAACTCTACATTGTGTTGCTCGAAGAGTTTTACCAGTGTCTCCTGCTTTACTCCGATACCGAGATAGGCATCTTTGAGTTTGGCGGCTGTAACATAACCATCGCTACGCATCAACTCCTGATAGTGGCGGTTTACATCCACACGGATTCTATCAACTGCAGCGTTGATTTTTTGTGCTTCAAGGCTCTTGCCCGTAGCACGACCATTTTTCACATCCCACAATCGTGGTGGAACATCCATCTTGCAACTGAATTGCTTTACTTCGCCATCAACGGTCAGACGGCACATCAGCGGAAGATTGCCATTGGGCTTCTCGCTGCCTTTCTTCACATAGAAGAGAATCTTAAATGTACTTCTCATACTCACTAATTTTTTGTTTACAAAATTACTTCATAGTGAGTTATCTGAGGGTATGCAAAATACCGCAAATCACTGAATACTATAACCTTACCAATAAAAAGTATCCTGACTGTCTGGTAACGATATGGGAACTCAACTTGTGCTTAGCTTTGCCAAAAGGTTGTTTTTCAACCTATGCAATGCACTGAATCCCAAACCTAACTCGCAGACAATCAGGATACTTTCTCCTTATCGCAATATTTCGCTTTTTTCTTTGGTGTTTATTTTATGCGGTACCTTTCGCGCTTCCCTTGCGGGCCCCACACAATTCATAATTCTTAATTAAAAAAAGCACCTCCGAAAACGGAAGTGCTTTTACTGTGTGTGTTTCTGTGGTTTAGCGAACCTTGAAACCCTCGTCGGCGCGCAGCGGAATCGGCATCGCAGCATAGGTGCCGTTCGTGAGCTTCTCGCGTACCTGCTTGAAGGCCTCGATCGTGTAGTCTACATCCTCCAACGTGTGAGCAGCTGTCGGGATGATGCGCAGGATGATCTCGCCCTTCGGGATTACGGGGTAGATGACCATCGAGCAGAATACGTTGTGGTTCTCACGCAGATCCACTACGAGGTTCGTAGCCTCCTGTACGCCACCCTTGAGGAATACGGGCGTTACGGGCGAGTTCGTCACACCGATATCGAAACCGTTCTCCACGAGCTTCGACTGCATGGCGCGAACGATCGTCCAGAGCTTCTCCTGATACTCGGGGTGCTCGCGGATCAGCTCGAGGCGCTTCAGAGCACCCATTACCATCGGCATAGGGAGCGACTTGGCGTAGAGCTGCGAGCGCATGTTGTAGCGGAGCAGGTTCACCAACCAACGGGGACCGGCAACGAATGCGCCGATACCGGCCATCGACTTGGCGAAGGTGTTGAAGAGTACATCCACACCGTCAACCACACCGAAGTGGGCAGCCGTACCGCGACCCTGGGGACCCATCGTACCGAAGCCGTGTGCATCGTCCACCAGCAGGCGGAACTGGAACTCCTTCTTCAGCGCTACGATCTCATCCAGCTTACCCAGGTCACCCTTCATACCGAATACACCCTCCGTGATGACCAGTACACCTCCACGCTGCTCCTCGGCCAGATCCGTGGCGTGCTTGAGCTGCAGGCGGAGCGAGTCGATATCGTTGTGGCCAAAGACAAAGCGCTTGCCCTTGTGCATACGCAGACCGTCGATGATGCAGGCGTGAGCCTCGGCGTCGTAAACCACTACGTCGCGCGGCGTGAGCAGGCAGTCGATGATCGAGATCATGCCCTGGTAGCCGAAGTTCAAGAGGAAGGCATCCTCCTTACCTACGAAGGCGCAGAGCTCACGCTCGAGCTGCTCGTGATAAATCGTCTGACCGCTCATCATGCGGGCTCCCATCGGGGCAGCCATACCGAACTTGGCAGCACCCTCGGCGTCGGCCTTACGCACCTCGGGGTGGTTAGCCAGACCCAGATAGTTGTTCAAGCTCCAGTTGAGCATCTCCTTGCCACGGAACTTCATGCGGGGACCAATCTCACCCTCAAGCTTCGGGAAGGCGTAGTAGCCGTGTGCAAAACCCATGTACTGACCAATCGGGCCGCCGGCATTCTTTTCAAGGCGATCAAAAATATCTACCATAGCTGTTTTGTATTTAAGTTTTTGAGTTTACTTTTCCTTGTGCAGCTTGCCTGACACAATACCGCACATTACATCAAACAAAAGTAGCGAAATTTTGAGCGATGCGGATAAGTATTTATACTTATTTCGTCGTTTTGGGCACTTAACTCTTCTCTTTTTGCCACAATCCACGGCTGATTTCACGGCGCATTTGGACCACCCTCAGCCACTGACACGGGCGTAACGTGAAGATGAGGAGCAGCGTTACAACCCATTTCAGGAGCTCTTTCAGGCGGGCCATGCGGAGTGTATTTCGGCGTAAGGCGCGGCGGCGTTGGCTGATGCCGATGTGGTAGCTGAGGCGTTTGAGGTACTCCGTCGTGAGCTTCTCGGCGGGGATGATGTGCCACATCACGGCATCGGGTACGTACCAAAGCGTTTCACCCGCTTCGCGTAGGCGCAGGAAGAAGTCGTTCTCCTCGCCACCGATCAGTTTGCCGCCGACACGGCCCAGCTCGGTGTCGAAACCGTAGCGGAGGGCTACCTCACGGCGGTAGGCCATGTTGCCCCCTCCGGGCAGAGCCCCCTTGGGGAAGGGGCGCACCTTCGCCCCGTAGTCCATCGGATTGGCGATCGGACGTTCGGTCCAGCGGCTCATCCAGCGGGGGCGTCCCGAGGGGTACTCGGCGATGATCTTGCCACCCGCCACATTCGCTTCGGGGTGGGTATCGAAGAAGCGGAGGTAGGCCGCGAGAAAGTCGGCATTGATGCGCTCATCGTCGTCGATCGAGGCGAGCAACTCGGTTGTAGCCTCCTTGAGGCCGCGGTTGCGGGCATGCGATACGCCTGCCGTCGGCTCATAGACGCGGCGAATGTGGAGCGCGGGGTGCTCTGCAGCGAAACGCTCGACCACTTCGGCGGTGTTATCGGTCGAGGCGTTATCCACCACGATGCACTCCCATAGCGCAGGGTCGAGCGACTGCGCGGCGACCGAATCAAGGGCGCGCAGCAGCTCGCAGGAGCGGTTGTAGGTCGGAATCAGGAGCGTAAGACGACGTGTAGCCATGACGCAGGGTTAGTTGCGGATTTTACGGTAGGAGAGCACCTCGAAGTCGAGTTGTCGTTTCTCTAAGTCGGCACGCACCACCTTTACGCGCATCTCATCGCCCAGCGTCAGGCGGATGCCCGAACGCTCGCCGCGCAGCTCGTAGAGCTCCTGGTCGAACGAGAAGTAGTCGCCCCGAATGTCGCGCAGGTAGGACATGCCCTCGATGTGAGTATCCTCCAGCTCGATGTAGACGCCCCATTCGCTCATGCCCGAGATGTGGCCCGTGAACTCCTCGCCCAGGTGCTCCTTCATGAACTCGACCATCTTGTACTTGATCGAGGCACGTTCGGCATCGGCAGCCACCACCTCACGCTCCGAGGCGTATTCGCACATCGCTTCGAGTTGCGCCTTGTCGGCCGACTTGCCTCCGTCGAGGTAGTGCGCCAGGAGGCGATGCACGAGCATATCGGGGTAGCGACGAATCGGCGAGGTGAAGTGCGTGTAGTAGGGGAACGCCAGGCCGTAGTGGCCGAGGTTGTCGGTCGAGTAGACCGCCTTGGCCATCGACCTGACGGCCATCGTCGAGAGGGCATTGGCCTCGGCCGAACCCTTCACCTTGCCCAAGAGTTTGTTCATCTCCTTGGCAATGGCACGACCCTTCGAGGCACGGAAGAGGTGGCCAAAGCGCAGGGCAAATTCGCGGAAGCGGTCGAGCTTCTCGCTGCTCGGCTGGTCGTGGACACGGTAGAGCATCGTGCGGGGGGTCTTGCGCCCCTTCTCCGAGATGCGGTGGGCACAGAACTCGGCTACGCGGCGGTTGGCCAGGAGCATAAACTCCTCGATGAGTTGGTTGGCCTCCTGCTGCACCTTGAAATAGACCTCGATGGGCTTGCCACTCTCGTCGAGGCGGAACTTCATCTCCTCGCCCTCGAAGGCAATGGCACCGCTCTTGAAGCGCTCGGTGCGCAGCACCTGTGCCAGACGGTGTAGCGTCAGGATCGCCTCGGCGTTGTCGCCACGGCCCGTTTCGATGATCTGCTGAGCCTCCTGGTAGGAGTAGCGACGGTCGGAGTGGATCACCGTGCGACCAAACCACTCGTCGAGGATATCGAGCTGTTCGTTGAGCGTAAAGACGGCCGAGAAACAGAGGCTCGTCTCGTTCGGACGGAGCGAGCAAAGCTCGTTGCAGAGTCGCTCGGGGAGCATCGGGATCGTACGATCGACCAGATAGACGGAGGTGCCACGGGCCATTGCCTCCTCGTCGATCACGGAGTGGGGGCGGACGTAGTGCGTCACGTCGGCGATGTGGACACCCACCTCCCAGACGCCCTCCTTGATTTGGCGCACCGAGAGGGCATCGTCGAAGTCCTTGGCATCGGCCGGGTCGATCGTCAGGGTCAGCACGTCGCGGAAGTCGCGGCGACGGTCGATCTCCTCCTGCGTAATCTCACCGCGTATTTTGCGGGCAGCCTCCTCGACCTCCTCTTCGAAGCGGTACGGAAGGTCATATTCGGCCAGGATGGCGTGCATCTCCGTGTCGTTGTCGCCGGCCATGCCGAGGCGCTCAACGAGTGCGCCCAGCGGGCTCTTTGAGCCGGGCGTCCACTCCACGATGCGGACCACCACCTTCTCGCCGTCGCGTACCTCGGGGTACTGCTTCTTCGGCAGGTAGATGTCGTAGGGCAGGCGGCGCGAGTCGGGGCGGACAAAGATCTGGTGAGCCCCTACCTCGGCAATGCCCACGTAGGGACGGGTGCTGCGCTCGAGGATCTGCATGATCTCACCCTCGAGCTTGCCGTCGCGGCTGCGGTGCATCACGACCACCTCGACGCGGTCACCCTCCAGGGCGCCATGCGTGTTGCGCTGGTGGACGAAGATGTCGCTTTCGAGTCCCTCACACTTGACATAGATCGAGCCGCTCGAGATCATGTCACACACTCCCTCGTAGTGGGGGAGGTGACGATTCGTGAGTCGGTATTTGTGGCGGGCGCACTCCTCGATGACCCCCTCGTCGTAGAGGCGGTCGAGGATGGCGAGTGTCTCGCGTACGCCGTCGCGCCCTGCGCCGCCCGAGGCGGCTGCGAGGTGCTTCAGTGAAAACTTGTTGTTCGGGAACTCCCGAAAAAGGTTGATGATGACCGAGGCGCGATCGTGACGGCCTCTCTTTTTCTCCTTTTTCATCCTATTGCAGTAGTGTAATGGCGAGTTGTTGCATGAGTTGTACGCCCACCTCCAATGCACGCTCATCGGGGCTGAAATGGGGCGTATGGGAGCGTCCCGCGGCTGCACCTACACCGAGGCGGTAGAAGAGCGAGGGGTAGTGGAGCGTGTAGAAGCCGAAGTCCTCGGCCGTCATGCGGCGATCGAGCGTGCGGAACGTGAGCCCCTCGGCTGTGCAGTGGGTCTGCAGCAGTTCGGTCAGGGTCGGATCGTTCTTCACGGCGGGGTAGCCGTGGCTCAGATCGAATCGGGTCGAGGTGGCGTGTTGTGTGTCGTTTTCCGTTGTGAGGCGGGCAATCTCGGCGTGTAAAGCCCGGCGGCGCGACTCATCGAACGTGCGGAGCGTACCCTCCAGATAGACCTCGTCGGGGATGACGTTTGTGGCACCTGCGGCCTCCACCTTGCCGATCGAGAGGACCTCATCTTCGCCGTTGAGCGCGAGGAGTCGGGTGATTAGCGCGGCAGCTGCTTGCACGGGGTCTTTCAGCAAGGGGCGCATGGCTCCATGTCCACCGACTCCATGCACCGTGAAGCGCAGCTCGTCGCTGGCGGCCATAAAGGCGCCGGCGCGTAGCCCCACTTCGCCCACCTCCAGCTGCCAATCGACGTGTTCGCCGATGCAGGCCAGGATCTCGTAGCCTTCGAAGGGGTGCTCCTCGAGGACGATCGAAGCGCCACCCGGGTTGCACTCCTCGCCGGGTTGGAAGAGCCCGAAGACCGTACCCGCAAAGTCGGGGTTTTCGTGCAGCTTCAGCAGCGCGCCGTAGAGCGTGGCGGCGTGCATATCGTGGCCGCAGGCGTGCATCACGCCCGAATGGCAGGAGGCGTATGCAAGTGCGGTCTGCTCCTCGATCGGGAGGGCATCGATGTCGGCACGGAGGATGACGGCACGGTGCTCGGTCGCGGGGGTGGTTTTGGCACCCCGAATCACGGCCAGCGTGCCCGTTGTGGCAATCGGACGGTGGGCAATTCCCTCGGCCGTGAGGGCCTCGCGGATAAACCGGGCCGTCTCATGCTCCTCGAACGAGAGTTCGGGATGACGGTGCAGATGGCGACGGAAGTCGATGGTATTCATGGTCACAGCGGTTGCTTAAAAGATCGTTTTGGCAATCTGCTCGATGTTCTCGGCCTTGCCCATCGGGTAGTAGTGCAGCACGGGAACACCCGCAGCCTTCAGCTCGCGGCTCTGTTGGATGGCCCACTCGGTGCCGATTTGGCGCACAGCCTTTTTGTCCTCGGCATGGGCCAGCACCTCGCGCGACAGCTCCTCGGGGATGTGGCAACCGAAGGTCGCAGGCAGCAGCTCCAGGTGGCGCACCGTCGCAAGGGGCTTGATGCCCGGAATGATCGGAACGGTGATGCCGATCGCACGGCAACGCGCCACGAAGTCGAAGAAACGGCGGTTGTCGTAGAAGAGTTGCGTCACGATGTACTCGGCACCTGCATCGACCTTGGCTTTGAGGTGTCGCAGGTCCTCCTCGGGGGAGGTGGCGTCGCCGTGCATCTCGGGATAGCCCGCCACGCCGATCGTAAAGCGGGAGCGGTGGGTCTCCTCGACCTCCCCATCGACAAACTCACCGCGGTTCATGGCGGCAATCTGCCGTACCAGATCCACCGCGTGGGCATACCCTTCGGGGTGGGGCTTGAACTGCTTTTCGCCTGTGAAGGCGTCACCGCGCAGGGCCAGGACGTTGTGAAGTCCCAGGAAGTCGAGGTCGATCAGCGCATCCTCAATGTCGTAGCGCGAGTGTCCGCCACAGATCAGGTGGGGAACAACCTCCACGCCGTAGCGTTCGCGGATCGCGGTGGCAATGCCGACCGTACCGGGGCGACGGCGCACGATGTGGCGATCCACGGTACCATCGGCACGACGTACCTCCTTCAGCACCTCGCGGTGGAAGGTGACGTTGATGTAGGCAGGGTCGTAGGGCAGGAGGCGGTCGATCATGGCCGCAATGCCCTCCATGCCATCCCCCTTGAGCGGGGGCAGGAGCTCGAAGGCGAAGCGCGTGGTGTGGGTGCGCTCGGCTTCGTGTATGAGTTCTACAACATTCATACGTTGTTGGGTATTAGCTTTTTAACGGTTTCTATATCGAGGCCGCGACGACGGGCGTAGTCCGCGAGTTGCTCCTCGTCGATCTTGCCCACCGAGAAGTACTCCCCGTCGGGAATCAACAGGCCGCACAGCGCCTCGGCAGGGTCGATCATCCAATTCTCCGTCAGGCGCATTGTGGTCAGCACCTCGACAGCCAGCAGGTCGAAGATTTCGCGTTTAAGCGAGTGGTCGGGCGTAGCGGGGTATCCCATCGCCAGGCGACGACCCTGGTAGCGTTCGCCGATGATGGCCTCCGGGGCGAGCTGTTCGCCCTGTTCGTAGCCCCACATATCGCGGCGCACGAAGCGGTGGACATGCTCCATGAAGGCCTCCGTGAGGCGGTCCGTGAGGAGCTTCGCGAGCATGGCACGGTAGTCGTCCCCCTCGCCCTTGAAGCGCTCGGTGAGGGCCTTGAGCCCCACACCTGCCGTCACGGCAAAGCAGCCGATGTGGTCGTTCTCTGTAGCGATGTAGTCGGCCAGCGAGCGGTTCTCCTCCCCCTGGGTTTGGTTGCGGAGCATCGCCAGGCGCACCTCGCGGCGCTTGCCCTGAATGAGGATATCATCCCCCTCACGGCGGGCAGGGTAGATGGCGGCCACGCCTTGCAGCGTAAGGAGTTTCTTGGCCTTGATCTCTTGCAGGAGCGTTTGGGCATCGGCCATCAGCTTGCGGGCCTCTTCGCCCTTTGCAGGGTCATCCAAGATGGCGGGGTAGTGCCCCTTGAGCCCCCAGGCGGCAAGGAAGAAGTTCCAGTTAATCAGCCCCTCGACCTCCTCGATCGCCACATCGTGGAACATCAGGCGACCCACATGGAGCGGCGCGATGGGGGTGTGGTTGGCCGTCTCGGCACCCTTTTGGCGCGCTTCGGAGAGCGTGAGGAGGGTGCGCTGTTGCGCAGCATTGGCGTATTGTTGGCGGAGGCGCTCCTGCTCCTCACGGAGCTCACGGGCATAGGCTTCGCCCTCACGGCCGAGCAGCCCCTGCAGGATGCGGCTGTTTTGGCTGGCGTTGGCCGAGTGGGCCACAATGCCCCGATAGTGGGGGGCCATCTTCACGGCCGTATGGAGTGGCGAGGTGGTAGCTCCACCCACCACGACGGGGATCGAGAGTCCCCGTTCGTCGAGCTTGCGGCAGACGGTGATCATTTCGTCCAACGAAGGGGTGATCAGACCGCTCAAACAGATGGCATCCACGCGGTTCTTGATTGCCTCCTCGATGATCTTTTCGGCCTCGACCATCACGCCCAGGTCGATGATCTCGAAGCCGTTGCAGGCCATCACCACCGAGACGATATTTTTGCCGATGTCGTGCACATCGCCCTTCACGGTGGCCAGCAGGATGCGCCCTGCGGAGTGGGTCGTGTGGCTCTGCTCCTCGATGTAGGGGGTGAGCACCGCCACGGCACGTTTCATGACGCGGGCACTCTTGACGACCTGCGGCAGGAACATCTTACCCTCGCCAAAGAGTCGTCCCACCTGCTCCATGGCAGGCATCAGCATTCCGTCGATGACCCCGATGGGGCTTTTTACGGCCTCGTAGGCCTCTAAGGTGTCGGCCTCGATGTGCTCCGTGAAGCCCTTCAAAAGGGCATATTCGAGCCTTTCACGGCAACTCTTCGTGCGCCACAAGTCAGTGTCGTGGGTTGCGGTTGTGGCGGTCGATTTGATCGTTTCGGCATACTCCGTAAGGCGCTCCGCAGCATCTTTGCGGCGGCAGAGGATCACATCCTCGACCCGCTCCAGGAGTTCGGGCTCGATGTCGTCGTAGATGCGCAGCAGGGCAGGGTTCACGATGCCGAGCTGCATACCTGCCCGAATGGCGTGGTAGAGGAAGGCGGCGTGCATCGCCTCGCGGACGGTGTTGTTGCCGCGGAACGAGAACGAGAGGTTCGACACGCCACCCGTCACCTGCACGGCAGGGTAGCGCTCCTTAATCGTGCGCGTAGCATCAATAAAGGCCTTGGCGTAGCCGTCATGCTCCTCCATGCCCGTAGCCACGGCTAAGATGTTGGGGTCGAAGATGATCGCCTCGGCAGGGAAGCCATCCTCGGTAAGGAGGCGGTAGGCGCGGTCGGCGACCTCGATTTTGCGTTCGTAGGTGGCCGCCTGCCCCGCTTCGTCGAAGAGCATCACGACCACGGCAGCGCCGTAGCGGCGTATCTTGCGCGCCTTGTCGAGGAAGGCCTCCTCGCCCTCTTTGAGCGAGATGGAGTTTACGACCGAGCGACCCTGCGTCATCTGCAGTCCTGCCTCGATCACCTCCCAGCGCGACGAGTCGATCATCACGGGGACACGGGCAATCTCGGGTTCGGAAGCAATGAGCGCCAGGAAGGTACGCATCGCTTCCACGCCGTCGATCATGCCGTCATCCATGCAGACATCAATCACCTGTGCCCCTGCCTCGACCTGCTGGCGGGCTATCGAGAGCGCCTCCTCGTACTGCTTCTCGCGAATGAGGCGGGCAAACTTGGCCGAGCCGGCCACGTTGGTTCTTTCGCCCACGTTGATAAAGTTCTTCTCGGGCGTTATCTCCAACGGCTCAAGGCCGCTCAATCGGGTCACGGGTCGTTTTTCGGGGAGGGGTCGGGGTGCATAGTCGCGGACGATCTTGTTCAGCTCGAAGATGTGCTCGGGTGTCGTGCCGCAGCAGCCGCCCACGATGTTCAGCAGGCCACGCTCCAGGTAGCGGCGGATATCCTCGGCAAACATCTGCGGCGTCTCGTCATAGCCGCCCGTGAGGTTCGGAAGCCCTGCATTGGGGTGTGCCGAGATGCGGCACGCAACCACGGCATCGAGGCGTTCGATGTAGGGCATTAGTTCGCGTGCTCCGAAGGCGCAGTTAAGACCCACGGAGAGGAGGTCGGCATGCTCGACCGAGGCGGCAAAGGCCTCGACCGTCTGTCCCGAGAGGGTGCGACCGCTCTTGTCCGCCAACGTGCCCGACACCATGACGGGGAGCGTGCAGCGAGCCTCCTCCACGGCGTAGAGGGCCGCCTTGCAGTTGAGCGTGTCGAAGACCGTCTCGATGAGGATGATATCCACGCCACCCTCCACGAGTCCCTCGATCTGCTCGCGGTAGGCCTCTTTCAGCTCCGTGAAGGTCACTTCGCGCGAGGCGGGATTCTCAACCTCGGCCGAGAGCGATGCGGTGCGGTTCGTGGGACCCACCGAGCCCGCCACAAAGCGGGGTTTCGAGGGGTTTTGAGCCGTATAGCGATCCGCCACCGTGCGGGCAATTTGGGCGGCTGCACGGGCTATTTCGCGGGCATACGACGCAAGGCCGTAGTCCGAGAGAGAGATGCGGTTGGCGTTGAACGAATTGGAGGTGACGATGTCCGCTCCGGCACGGAGGTACTTGTCGTGGATCTCGGCCACGGAGGCAGGCTGGGTGAGCGAGAGCAGGTCGTTGCAACCCTTCAGGGGGGTGGGGTGCGCCTGGAAACGGGCACCGCGATAGTCGGCCTCGCCGAAGTGGTTTTGCTGCATCATCGTGCCAAAGCCGCCATCGAGCAGCAGGATGCGCTCCGCGAGCGCCGTATGGAGTTGGTTTGTCATTGCTTCTGAAGTTCGATTTGATAGATTTTCGGCCACTTCTTGCCCGTGATGAAGATGCGGTCGGCGGCTGCATCGTAGGCGATGCCGTTCAGCACGTCGGTCATCAGCTCGCGCTCCGACTCGGGGAGGATGCCCGCGAGGTTGAGGATCCCCTCGACAACACCCGAGCGGGGGTTGATCATCAGAATCTCGTCCGTGAGATAGACATTGGCCCAGAGGCGTCCGTCGATCCACTCCAACTCGTTGATGTAGTCGATCGGTTCACCGCGGAGGGTCACGACAATCGAGCCCTCGCGGCGGAAGGTCTTGGGGTCAAGGCGGTAGATCGTCGAGGTGCCGTTCGAGAAGTAGAGCTTGTGGCCATCGGTCGTGAGCCCCCAGCCCTCGCCCGCATAGCGGAAATGGCCGATTTTGCGCCCCGAAGAGCGGCTGTAGAGGTGGCAGATGTTCTCGGTCCAGGTGAGCTGGTAGATCGTGTCGCCGAGCATGGTGATGCCCTCGCCAAACTCCCCTTCGGGAAGGCGGTGGAGGATCTCTTCGCGGCCCGTCCTGAGGTCGGTGGTCTTCAGTAACGAGCGACCATACTCGCCCGTGCCCTCCCAAAGAAGCCCCTCCGTGTAGTGGAGTCCCTGCGTGTAGGCCTCCCTCGAATGGGGGTATTCGGCCACCACGCGGTAGGTATAGTGGGTTGGCTCCGGATGCTCAATCATGACTGAACGTTTGCGTCCGCCACAGGCACAGGCCATGGGCAGGATGACAAGTAACAGAATTACTATTCTTAGCGGTTTCATGTTTAGTCAAAAAATAATTTCCAATCTACAAAGATACGAAAAGCTGGCGAAATCGTACCTATTTAGATAGGTTTTTCTAAAATTTCGTGATGTAATCTTCCTTTCTACAAATAATTTTCGTACCTTTGCCTCCCGATTTGTGCCGAAAAATCAAAAAATAACGAATATAATCTATTTAATATGAACATTTTACGTGATCAGCGCGAGGGTGGTGTTTCGATCCTGAGCGTGAAAGTTGTCGAGGCAGACTATGCTGCCGAGGTGGAGAAGGCGCTGCGCGAGTACCGTCGCAAGGCCAACATTCCGGGCTTCCGTCCGGGCATGGTGCCCATGGGCATCGTCAAGAAGATGTACGGCAAGGGTGTCCTGGCCGAGCAGTCGTACCGCATCGCTTCGAACGCCGTGTTCGAGTACCTGCAGCAGGAGAAGATCGACTACCTGGGTGATGTAATCCCCTCGGAGGAGCAGGGCGATTTCGACTTCGAGAACGGCACCGAGTTTGAGTTCAAGTTCGAGATTGGTGAGGCTCCCGCCCTCAACCTCGAGCTTACGGAGAAGGACAAGCTGACCTACAACAAGATCAAGATCGACAAGAAGATGCACGCCGACTACCGCGAGAACTACCTGCGCCGCTTCGGTCGCCTGGTAGATGTCGAGGAGGTTGCTTCGGACGAGGCACTGACGGTTGTTTTGGACAACGGCGACATGCAGATCCAGGATGCCTATGTAGGTCTGATCTCGATGACCGAGGAGGAGCGCAAGCCCTTCCTGGGTAAGAAGGTGGGCGACAAGATGCAGGTCAATGTGAACGAGCTCTACAAGACGGAGGCTCAGCGCGCTGCAATCCTCCAGGTAAAGGCCGAGGAGCTGGCTTCGATCAAGCCCGAGTTCGAAATGGAGATCACGAAGATCCGCAAGTTCTCGGAGCCGGAGCTCAACGAGGAGTTCTTCAAGATGGCTTTCCCCGCCGGTAACGTGACCAACGAGAAGGAACTGGACAAGATGCTTGACGAGGAGATTGCCCGCGAGCTGGGTCGTGAGAGCGACTACATGTTCACGCTCCAGGTGCGCAACTACCTCATCGAGAAGGCCGGTCTGAAGATGCCGGAGGCCTTCCTCAAGCGTTGGCTCTACACGATCAATGAGGGTAAGTTCTCGATGGAGGACATTGAGAAGGACTTCGACCAGTTCCTGCAGATGTTCACCTGGAACTTCATCCAGAAGCAGCTGATCGAGAGCGAGAAGCTCACCGTAACGCCCGAGGACGCCACCACGGAGGCCAAGGCGCTGGCTGCTGCCCAGTTTGCCCAGTACGGCATGCCGTCGGCTCCGGAGGATATGCTGGAGGGCTACGCCAAGCAGATTCTGGAGAACAAGGAGCAGGCACAGAAGATCTACGAGAAGCTCTTCGAGCAGAAGGTTGTAGAGGCTGTGAAGGCCAAGATCAAGGTGACCGAGAAGGCTGTTTCGGCCGACGACTTCGCAAAATTGGCCAAGACGTTGTAGGATTTTCCAGAAAAAAAACGTATCTTTGGACTCTGCAGGCGTGATGTTTGCAGAGTCCTTTTTATTTGACAAGACAAGCGATGGCTTCGGAATTTGAGAAATACGCCCGCCTACACTGCGGGATCAGTTCGCTGAAATTGCATGATTTTCAGTCGATTGCACAGGGTTACGTGTCGCCTACGATCATCGAGGAGCGACAGCTGAACGTGGCCCAGATGGATGTCTTTTCGCGCCTGATGATGGATCGCATCATCTTCCTCGGTGCGCCGATCTATGACGACGCGGCCAACATCATCCAGGCCCAGCTCCTCTTCCTCGAGTCGGTCGATCCCTCGAAGGATGTGCAGATCTACATCAACTCGCCCGGTGGCTCGGTGACGGCCGGCCTGGGTATCTACGATACGATGCAGTTGGTGGGGTGTGACGTGGCCACGATCTGCACCGGCTTGGCCGCCTCGATGGGTGCCGTGCTGCTGACGGCAGGTGCTGCGGGTAAACGCTCCGCGCTGCCCCATGCCCGCGTGATGATCCACCAACCGCTGGGGGGTGCGCAGGGTCAGGCTTCGGACATCGAGATCACGGCCCGCGAGATCCTCAAGACCAAGCGCGAGCTGTATGAGATCCTCGCTGCCCACTCGGGTGCTCCCTATGAGCAGATTGAGCGCGATGCCGACCGCGACTATTGGCTCTCGGCCGAGGAGGCGAAGAGCTATGGCTTGATTGATGAGGTGCTGAGAAAACGCTAACGAAAAAGCATGACGCAAACGAAGAATAACAACCGCCGCGGAGGCGGAAACCATACGGGCGACTGCTGCTCGTTCTGTGGCGCGAAACGGGCCGATGTCGAGATCCTCTTTCAGGGCATGAACGGGGCCAACATCTGCAACAAGTGTGTCGAGAACGGGCATAAGATCCTTTTGGACAACGAGGTGGCCCAACCAGTGAAGCCGCAGGCTGCCCCCCTGAAGCAGGAGGAGCTGATGAAACCGCGCCAGATCAAGGAGTTTCTGGATCAATGGGTGATCGGACAGGACGACGCGAAACGTGCCATGGCCGTGGCCGTCTATAACCACTACAAGCGCCTTTTGGCGCGTCCGTCGGAGGATGAGGTCGAGATCGACAAGTCGAACATCGTCCTCGTAGGCCCTACGGGTACGGGTAAGACGCTCATCGCCCGCACGATTGCCAAGCTGCTGAAGGTCCCCTTTACGATCGTGGACGCTACGGTTTTGACCGAGGCGGGCTACGTGGGTGAGGATGTCGAGAGCATCCTTTCGCGCCTGTTGCAGGTGGCCGACTACGACGTCGAGGCTGCCGAGCGCGGCATCGTCTTCATCGACGAGATCGACAAGATCGCCCGCAAGGGGGATAACCCCTCGATTACGCGTGACGTCTCGGGTGAGGGTGTACAGCAGGCCCTGCTGAAGATTCTGGAGGGTACGACGGTGAACGTTCCTCCCCAGGGTGGCCGCAAGCACCCCGACCAGAAGTTTATCCAGGTCAATACGCGCAACATCCTCTTCATCTGCGGTGGTGCGTTTGACGGCATCGAGAAGAAGATCGCGCAGCGACTCAATACCCGCGCCTTGGGCTATGGCCGGGTGATGACCGAGCAGGTCGATCGCAACAATTTGATGAAGTACATCCTGCCGCAGGACCTGCGCTCGTTCGGTCTGATCCCCGAGCTGGTGGGCCGTCTACCGGTGCTGACCTTCATGCAGCCCCTGGGTCGCGAGGCCTTGCTCAGGATTCTGACCGAGCCCAAGAACGCCATTGTGCGCCAATATGAGCGCCTCTTTGCCATGGACGGGGTGGAACTGAAGTTCGAGCCCGAGGTGCTGGAATATATCGTCGATAAGGCCGTGGAGTTCAAACTCGGTGCCCGTGGTCTGAGGTCGATTGCCGAGGCGGTGATGACCGATGCGATGTACGAGCTGCCGTCGAGCGACGAGAAGCGCTTCACGGTGACCTTGGAGTATGCCCGTGAGCGCTTCGAAAGAGCCAATCTGGCCCAACTCAAACAAGTAGGATAAGCAATAACCGAACTAAATACATTTTTACCACAATGACTACTAATTCCGAATTGAAGTGTGTTGCCGACAACATCCGTGTGTTGTCCGCAGCGATGGTCGAGAAGGCCAAGTCGGGTCACCCCGGCGGTTCGATGGGCGGTGCCGATTTCATGGCCGTCCTCTTTGCAGAGTTCCTGCGCTACGATCCCCTGCGCATGGATCACCCCTACCGTGATCGTTTCTTCCTCGATCCGGGCCACATGTCGCCGATGCTCTATGCGACGCTGGCTTTGACGGGCAACTACACGATGAACGACCTGGAGAACCTGCGCCAGTGGGAGAGCGTTACCCCCGGCCACCCCGAGGTGGACGTAATGCGCGGTGTGGAGAACTCGTCGGGTCCGCTGGGTCAGGGCCATGCCATTGCCCTGGGTGCTGCGATTGCCGAGCGCTTCATGGTGGCTCGCTTTGGCGAGTGGATGGCACATAAGACCTATGCCTACATCTCGGACGGTGCTGTCGAGGAGGAGATCTCTCAGGGCGTAGGCCGCATCGCCGGTCACCTGGGCCTCTCGAACTTCATCATGTACTACGACTCGAACAACGTACAGCTCTCGACCAAGGTGGACGAGGTGGATACCGAGGACGTGGAGATGAAGTACAAGGCTTGGAATTGGAACGTGCTGAAGGTGGATGGCCACAACATCGACGAGATTCGTGCTGCGCTGGTGGTTGCCAATGAGGAGACCGAGCGTCCGACGATCATCATCGGCAAGACGATCATGGGCAAGGGTGCTCTGGCTGCCGACGGTTCGTCGTTCGAGGATAAGATCTCGACCCACGGCCAGCCGCTGACGGCTGCCGGTGCCGATTTCGCCGCTACGATGAAGAACCTGGGTGCCGATCCCGAGCACCCGTTCCAGGTATTTGCCGAGGCTGAGGCTGTATTTGCGGCCCGCAAGGAGGCCCTGAAGGGTTGGAGCGAGGAGATGGCTGCGAAGGAGAAGGCTTGGCGTCAGGAGAACAAGGCCCTGGCGACGAAGCTCGATAAGTTCCTCAAGAACGAGCTGCCCGAGATTGACTACAAGTCGATCGAGATGAAAGCAGACGTGGCTACGCGTGCCGCTTCAGCTACGGTGCTGAGCGTCCTGGCTGACAAGGTGGAGAACCTGGTGGTGGCTTCGGCCGACCTTTCGAACTCGGATAAGACGGATGGCTACCTGAAGAAGACCACGGCCTTCAAGAAGGGCGACTTCACGGGTAAGTTCTTCCAGGCAGGTGTTTCGGAGCTGACGATGGCCTGCGTCATGAACGGTATGGCCCTGCACGGTGGCGTGATTCCCGCCTGCGGTACCTTCTTTGTATTCTCGGACTACATGAAGCCCGCCGTGCGCCTTTCGGCCCTGATGCGCCTGCATGTCATTTATATCTGGACGCATGACTCGTTCCGCGTGGGCGAGGATGGTCCTACCCACCAGCCGATCGAGCACGAGGCACAGATCCGCCTCATGGAGCACCTGAAGAACCACCACGGTGAGCGTTCGATGGTTGTGCTGCGTCCGGGTGATGGCGAGGAGACCATTACAGCTTGGAAGCTGGCGCTCGAGGAGCAGCGTCCCGTGGCTCTGATCCTGTCGCGTCAGAACATCAAGACTCTACCGACGCTCGGCCAGCAGCGTCGTGAGGAGGCCCTCCAGATCTCGAAGGGTGGTTACGTGGTGATGGATGCTGCGAAGCCCGCTGCTGTGCTGGTGGCTACCGGTTCGGAGGTTTCGACCCTCGTGGAGGGTGCCGAGAAACTGGCCGAGGAGGGTATTGCTGTCCGCGTGGTGAACGTCCCGAGTGAGGGCCTGTTCCGCGACCAGCCCCGCTCGTACCAGGAGAGCGTTCTGCCCGTCGGTGTACCGCGCTACGGTATGACCTCGGGTCTTCCGGTGAACCTGCTGGGTCTGGTGGGTGAGAACGGCTATATCCACGGCCTCGACCACTTCGGCTATTCGGCTCCCTACAAGGTGCTGGATGAGAAGTTCGGCTACAACGGTACGACCGTAGCTGCGGAGGTGAAGAAGATGCTGGGTAAGTAAACCAAACCAACCCCACTTAATAAGAAGAGGGCCGACCCGTGATTGGGCCGGCCCTTGTTTTGTGCCTGTCCGACAAGTGTGCGGTGATCCTTCGTCGGGTGATTCCCCTCCCCCTTCTGCGCTCCTTTGTCAGAAAAGTTAGCGCATCAAGAGCGACGAGTCGCCGTAGCTCAGGAAACGGAAATCGTGATCGAGCGCATAGCGATAGATCTTGCGCCAATCCTCGCCAACGTAGGCCGATACGAGCAGCAAAAGCGTCGAAGAGGGTTGGTGGAAGTTGGTGATGATATGGCTCACGATGCGGAACTGATAGCCTAAGGGGGTGATCATGATCTGCGTCGAGCACTTCAGTCGCTCCAGACCCTCGCGTTCGAGGTAACCGATCAGCTCACGGAGTGCCTCCGCACCCGTAAAGTCGGCAGGCAGGTCGTACAACTCCCACTGTCCGATTGTGCGCTCGGCGTCGGGTGTACCCCCCTGACGAATACGCCAGCCGAGGGCCGAAAGCGACTCCAACGTACGTACCGACGTCGTCCCCACTGCCGTGATATGTCCCTGCTTGGCAAGCAGTTGGCGCAAGGTTGAAAGACGAATCTCGAAGTGCTCGGTGTGCATCGGGTGTTGGGTGGCATCCTGCTCCTTGACGGGGAGGAACGTACCCGCTCCCACGTGGAGTGTTACCTCGCCAAAGGTATAACCCCGCCCCTGCATCGCCTCGATCAGCTCGGGCGTGAAGTGCAGACCTGCCGTCGGTGCAGCCACCGAACCCTCGAATTTCGAGTAGACGGTCTGGTAACGGGTGTTGTCAATCTCCTGACTTTCGCGGTTGAGGTAGGGGGGAATGGGAATGCGTCCCAAGAGCTCCAACAGCTCGCCAAACGACATGTGGGCCGACCACTCGAAGCGCACGATCTGTTCGCGTCCACGCTCCCCCTCGCGCCAGGCACGCAGCCACTCCTCGCGTCCCTCGTGCTCGAAGTTGATCTCCACGTAGCCCTCCTTCCACTTCTTCGAGTTGCCGACGATGCAGGACCACGTGGCACTTTCAGTTGCCGAGAGCGCACGCTCATAATCGGCCGGCGTATGCGGCTCGAGGCAGAAGACCTCGACACGGGCTCCCGAGGGTTTGTGCATGATGATGCGGGCACGGATCACCTTCGTGTTGTTGAAGACGAGCATCTCCCCCTCGGGCAGAAAATCGGCTACCGATCGGAAATGACTCTCGGCGATCTCGCCCCCGCGATAGACGAGCAGCTTCGACGACGAGCGCTCCTCGAGCGGAAATTTGGCAATGCGCTCATCGGGCAGTGTATAATTATAGTCGTTTATGTCGATGTATCTCTCCATATTTTAGTACTTTGGAGCGACAAAATTACAAAGAATTTCCTAACTTTGCCCTGCAAAACAGCACGTGATAAAACAAAAACCCATGAAAACCGATTTTTTGGTGATCGGCTCGGGTGCTGCGGGACTCTCGTTTGCACTCAAAGCAGCCGAAAAGGGCCACGTGACAATTGTCACGAAGGGCGAGATGGTCGAGTGTAATACGAACTATGCCCAGGGTGGTATCTGTTCGGTAACCTATGAACCCGACACGTTCGAGAAACACATCACCGACACGCTGGTCTGCGGTGCAGGCCGTTGCGATGTCCAGGCCGTGGAGCTGGTCGTACGACGCGCTCCGGAGCTGATCCAGGACCTCATAGCCTGGGGTACACGCTTCAACAAGACCCCCGATGGTCGCTTCGAGCTGAACCGCGAAGGCGGCCACACCGAGCACCGCATCCTCCACTATGAGGACCTTACCGGTGCCGAGATCGAGCGAGCCTTGATCCAGTCGGTTCGCCAGCACCCCAACATCACTGTGCTGGAGCACCACTTTGCCATCGACCTCTTGACGCAGCACCACTTAGGCGAGTTCGTGACGCGCCACACGCGCAATATCACCTGCTTCGGCGCCTACGTGCTCAACGAGAAGACGGGCGAGATCCTGACCATGCTTTCGCGCTTTACGATTGTAGCCACGGGCGGTTGCGGTCAGATCTACTCCTCGACCTCGAACCCCCACGTCGCCACGGGTGACGGTATCGCCATGTGCCACCGAGCCAAGGCGCATACCGAGAATATGGAGTTCATCCAGTTCCACCCCACGACGCTCTACAACCCGGGCGAGACGCCCAACTTCCTCATCACGGAGGCCATGCGTGGCTTTGGTGCCATCCTCCGCCTGCAAAACGGCGAGGAGTTCATGGATAAGTACCACCCGATGAAGTCGCTCGCGCCGCGTGATATCACGGCTCGTGCCATCTACCGCGAGATGACCCGTCGAGGCGAGGATTATGTCTACCTCGACGTGACGCATAAGGATCCCGATGCGATCCGCGACCACTTCCCCAATATCTACGAGAAGTGCCTCTCGATCGGTATCGATATCACGAAGGATTGGATTCCCGTCACACCCGCAGCCCACTACTCCTGCGGTGGTGTGAAGGTGGACCTGAACGGCCAATCCTGGGTTAAACGCCTCTACGTGCTGGGCGAAGCCTCCTGCACGGGTCTGCATGGTGCCAACCGCCTGGCCTCGAACTCGCTCATCGAGGCGGTGGTCTATGGCGACCAGGCTGCCAAACACACGATCGAGCGCTTCGATAAGGTGGGCTTCCAGGAGGGTATTCCCGATTGGGACTTCGAGGGTACGCAGCACACCGAGGAGATGCTCATGCTCATCCAGTCGAAACGTGAGGTGCAGTCGATCATGTCGAACTACGTCGGCATCGTCCGCTCGAATCTCTCGCTGGGGCGTGCCATGCACCGCCTCTCGATCCTCTTCGAGGAGACCGAGGAGCTCTACAACAAGACCAAACCCGTGCGTGAGCTGTGCGAGCTGCGCAACATGATTGCCGTGGCCTACCTGGTGATCAAGCAGGGCCGTGAGTTGCAGGAGTCGGTGGGTTGCCACTACAATACGGATTATCAGAAAAAAGCATAATACTACAGAATGACTTTACAGGAAGAGATTACACGACGCAGAACATTCGCCGTCATCGCTCACCCCGATGCCGGTAAGACGACCCTCACGGAGAAACTCCTGCTCTTTGGTGGTGCTATCCACGTGGCAGGTGCCGTGAAGAGTAACAAGATCAAGAAGGGTGCTACCTCCGACTTCATGGAGATCGAGCGCCAGCGTGGTATCTCGGTAGCTACGTCGGTGATGGGCTTCGAGTACCAGGGTGCGAAGATCAATATCCTCGATACGCCGGGTCACGAGGACTTTGCCGAGGATACCTACCGTACGCTGACGGCCGTGGATTCGGTGATCATCGTGATCGACGGTGCAAAGGGTGTCGAGGCGCAGACGCGCAAGCTGATGGATGTCTGCCGCATGCGCAATACGCCGGTAATCGTCTTTATCAATAAGTTGGACCGCCCCTCGAAGGAGCCTTTTGAGTTGCTGGATGAGGTGGAGGCCGAGCTCAAGATCAAGGTGCGCCCCCTGGCCTTCCCCATCTCGAACGGCCCTACATTCAAGGGTGTCTACAACCTCTACGAGAAGAACCTCTCGCTCTTCACGTCGGACGAAAAGCTGACGGCAGATGCCTCGACGGTCGATTTCTCGGACCTCTCGAGCCCCGAGCTGGATGGCTACATCGGTCAGAAATATGCCGATCAGCTGCGCCAGGATGTCGAGCTGGTGGAGGGTGTCTATGACGAGTTTGACCACGAAGCCTACCTGCGTGGCGAGCTGGCCCCCGTCTTCTTCGGTTCGGCCGTGAATAACTTTGGCGTACGCGAGCTCTTGGAGTGCTTTATCCGCATCGCCCCCTCGCCGCGTCCCGCCCCGACGGTGGAGCGCACGGTAAGCCCCGATGAGGGGAAGATGACGGGCTTCGTCTTTAAGATCCATGCCAACATGGACCCCAACCACCGCGACCGCATCGCCTTCATGAAGATCTGCTCGGGTAAGTTCGAGCGCAACAAGAACTACCTCCACGTGCGCAGTGGCAAGCAGCTCAAGTTCTCCTCGCCGACAGCCTTCATGGCCGAGAAGAAGTCGGTGATCGACGAGGCCTTCCCGGGCGATATCGTGGGTCTGCACGACACGGGTAACTTCAAGATCGGTGATACCTTCACCGAGGGTGAAAAATTGAAATTTACGGGTATTCCGTCGTTTGCTCCCGAGCAGTTCCGCTATATCGAGAATGCCGACCCGCTGAAGTTCAAGCAGCTGGCCAAGGGTGTTGATCAGTTGATGGATGAGGGTGTGGCTCAGTTGTTTACCTCGTCGCTCAACGGTCGTAAGATCATCGGCACGGTGGGTGCGCTGCAGTTTGAGGTGATCCAATACCGCCTGGAGCACGAGTATGGCGCTTCGTGTCGCTGGGAGCCGATTTCAATCTATAAGGCTTGCTGGATTGAGAGTGACAACGAGGAGCAACTGCGTGATTTCAAACGCCGCAAACATACCAACATGGCCGTCGATAAGCATGGCCGCGATGTCTTCCTGGCTGACACGAGCTACGCACTCGCTCTGGCGCAGGAAAACTTCAAAGATATCCGCTTCTACTTTACCTCGGAAATTTAGTGTCGAGAGGCGCATGAAAGGGCGCAGCGAATCCTCCCTTTCGGTTTATCACTCCCGCAAAGGGTCGGTGATCAAAACACGAACACCTGCAAGATGCTGTTTGTCAGCTTCTTGTGGGTGTTTTTGTTGGAAGCCCCGTCGCTCGGTTTTTTGCCCCTTTTTCTTTGAGCTTTAAGATATTATCTCTATCTTTGTGTCATACTGATCGGCTCAACAGCTGTGGTCGAGGATGCGGGTCAGATTCGGAAAGCCTCGTTTGGATGGGCGTAATTGATTGGGAATCAGTATGCAATGCAGATCCCAAAGCCCCTGGATTATGCGCTCTTCCGAAAAACACGGATGACACTTTTGCTCTATGTCGGTATTTTTACACCTTGTATTGCCTTTTTGCGCGGCCTTTGCCGTGGTGGCGTGGGTCTTTCCCAAGATCCTGACCATCGCCCTGGCCAAGCAGATTGTCGATTGTCCCGACGAGCGCAAAGTGCAACGTCGTCCGGTGCCCGTGCTGGGTGGTGCCGCCATCTTTATCGGTGTGACGGTCGGTATGATGCTGATGGTGCTGACCACCGGCTCGAAGGAGCTGCTGCCGCTCTACCTGGTGCTGGCTGCGATGCTCTACATGGGGATGATGGACGATATCCTTGGCCTCTCGCCGCGGCTACGCCTGGTGGTGGAGGTGCTCATGGCCCTCTTTTTGGTGGTGGCCGGACTCGGCTCGCTGAACGATTTCCACGGACTCTTCGGCCTGGATGCGATTCCTCACTGGGTAGCCTTCCCGCTTACGCTGGTGGCCGTGGTGGGGATTATCAATGCACTGAATCTGCTGGACGGTATCGACGGCCTTTCGTCGGGTTACTCGGTAATGGCCTGCCTACTCTTTGCGGTACTCTTCTATCGGACCGAACATACAACGATGGCGATGATTGCCGCCGCTACGGCCGGTGCGCTCGTTCCCTTCTTCTGCCACAATGTCTTTGGTTATGCCTCGAAGATGTTTATCGGCGATGGCGGTACGCTGCTGTTGGGCGCTTTGCTCGCTGCCTTCGTGCTGCAGGCGATCGATCGTCAGTCGCCTTGTGCCGTGAGCGAAGGGGTGAGTGAGTGCCTGGTCCCCTTCGTGGTAGCCGTGCTTTCGATTCCCGTCTTCGATACCCTGCGCGTGATGACGACACGCCTTTGCCGTGGTGTCTCGCCCTTCCATCCCGACAAGAGCCACCTGCACCACATCCTGCTCGAGTTGGGTTGCTCGCACCTGGGGGGCACGGTGATCATTGTGGGGCTGAACCTCTTGATCGTGGCTGCCTGGTGGTCGCTCATGCAATTGGGCTATTCGGTGCATGTGCAACTCTCGGTGGTGGTGAGTCTTTCGCTCCTCTTTACCTTCGGACTATACGCCTTTTTGGCCTATCATATCGTTCATCAAACGCGGATCTATCGCGTATTGCATCGTTGGAGTGCGCATTCGCATTGTGAACACCACGCCGTGTTCCGTCGGATTCGCCAAACGATCGACCAACTTTAAGTATTATGAAGATTGCAATTGTAGGAACCGGCTATGTCGGTTTGGTTTCGGGCATCTGTTTTGCCGAGATGGGTGTGGATGTGACCTGTGTGGACATCGACCAAAAGAAGGTGGAGGCACTCCGCCGAGGCGAGGTGCCGATCTATGAGCCCGGTTTGGGTGATATGCTCAAGCGCAATGCGGCAGCCCATCGTCTCCACTTTACGACCCGCCTGGAGGATTGTCTGGATGAGGTGGAGATGGTTTTCGTAGCGGTGGGTACGCCCCCTGCCGAGGATGGCTCGGCCGATTTGAGTGCCGTGATGGCCGTGGCGCGCACCTTTGCCCGTGCGGTGAATCGCCGTACGATCTTGGTTATCAAGTCAACCGTGCCGGTCGGTACGTCGCAGAAGGTACGTGCCGTGATCGAGGAGGAACTGGCTGCACGTGGTGTCTCGGTACCATACGAGGTGGCCTCGAATCCCGAATTCCTGAAGGAGGGTGCTGCGATCAAGGACTTTATGTCACCCGACCGTGTGGTGGTGGGTGTCGAGTCGGAGTGGGCCAAGCAGCTCATGACGCAGCTCTATCGCCCCTTCCTGATCAACAATTTCCGCGTGATCTTCATGGATATCCCCTCGGCCGAGATGACCAAATATGCGGCCAATGCGATGTTGGCAACGCGCATCTCCTTCATGAACGACATCGCCAACCTCTGCGAGAAGGTGGGTGCTGACGTGAACCTGGTCCGCAAGGGGATCGGTACGGATGCACGCATCGGTTCGAAGTTTCTCTACCCGGGTTGCGGTTATGGCGGCTCGTGTTTCCCGAAGGATATCAAGGCCCTGATCCATACGGGCGAGGAGGTCGGCTATCCGATGCGGGTACTGCAGGCCGTGGAGGAGGTGAACGAACGGCAGAAGGGTCGCTTGATCGAGAAATTGCAACACTTCTACGAGGGCGATCTGCAAGGAAAAACGATCTGCCTGTGGGGCCTTTCGTTCAAACCTGAGACCGACGATATGCGCGAAGCTCCGTCGCTGGTGCTCATCGAGCGCCTGCTTGTGGCGGGTTGTCGGGTGCGTGTTTTTGACCCGATTGCCATGGAGGAGTGTCGTCGCCTGGTCGGGGAGCAGGTCTACTATGGACGGGATATGTACGATGCCGCCGAGGGGGCCGATGCCCTGTTGCTGGTGACCGAGTGGAAGGAGTTCCGCCTCCCCGCGTGGGCACGTCTGAAGGAGTTGATGCATGTGCCGTTGGTGTTGGACGGTCGTAATATCTATGAGGCCTCGGAGTTGCATGCCGCCGGCTTCGTCTATAGCAAAATCGGATAATTAACCATTCTGACCTGCCGATGGCTGCCGACAAACAATTCGAGCGAACCCGCATGGCGCACAACACGCTGCTGTTGTATGTGCGGATGCTGCTCGTGACGTTGGTTTCGCTCTACACCTCGCGCATCGTGCTGCGGGAGTTGGGCGTGGACAACTACGGTATCTACTCGGCCGTGGGTGGGTTCGTGACCTCGTTTACGCTGCTTTCGGGCTCGCTGTCGACGGCTATCAGCCGCTTCCTGACCTACGCCCTCGGACAACGGGTCTCGATGCAACGCCTTTCGCAGATCTTCTCCACGGCGCTCTTCGTGCAGCTCTTGCTCGGAGGGGTGATCCTGCTTGTGGGGGAGAGTTTCGGTGTATGGTTTGTGGGACATAAGTTGGTGATCCCGCCTGAGCGCCTCACGGCCGCCTATTGGGTGCTGCACTGCTCGCTGGCCGCCTTTGTGGTGGGGTTGATAGGCATTCCGTACCAGGCATTGATCATCGCCCATGAAAAGATGTCGGCCTTTGCCTATATCAGCGTGCTGGAGGTGGTGCTGAAGCTGGTTATTGCCTACGCGCTGGTGGTGGGGCATGCCGACCGCCTGAAACTCTATGCTACGCTGATGTTGCTGGTGAGCGTGGGGGTGCGCCTACTCTACGTAATCTATTGTCGTCGCCGATGGCCCGATTGTCGGGTGCGTTGGACGTGGGACGCATCGCTGATGAAACAGATCGGAGCCTTTGCCGGTTGGAACAGCTTCGAGAATGGCTCCTACATCCTCTCTACATCGGGTATGAATGTGATGATCAATACCTTCTTCGGCGTGGTGGTAGGTGCTGCACGTGGCATTGCCCTGCAGGTGGAGTATGCCGTGATGGGCTTCGTGCAGAACTTTATGACGGCCCTGAATCCGCAGATAACCAAGAGTCATGCCGCCGAGGAGCACACCTATACGCAACAGTTGGTCTTTTCGGGAGCTAAATATGCCTACTTTTTGATGTTGCTCGTTGCCCTGCCGCTCATCCTCGAGTGCCGCTACGTGTTGCAGTTGTGGTTGGGCGAGTTTCCCGCCGAGGCGGTGCTGTTTGTGCAATGCACCCTGGGGGTTGCCCTGCTGACGGTACTTTCGCAGACGTTGGTGACCTTGATTTTTGCGACGGGCAAGATCCGTAACAGCCAACTGATCATCGGGTCGCTGGGCCTTGTTGCCTTCGCCTTCACGGGTTGGCTCTTTGCCCACGGAGCTCCGACGGCCGTGTGTTACGCCGTGTATGGGGGTGTGGCGCTCCTGCAACTGATCATTCGCCTGTCGATCCTGCATCGCTTGGTGCAACTGCCCGTTGGGGGCTTTGTGCGGGAGGTACTATGCCGCGTGGTGGTGGTGACGCTCCTCGCGCTGCTTTTGCCGCTGGGGCTACAACACCTGCTTCCCACGACGACGGCTGCTTCATGGCTGGTGATGGTCGGTGCCCTCTTTTCGACCTCCGTTGTCGCCCTCTACGTGGGTATGAATGGCCGCGAACGCCAAACTTTGGTGCAACTGTTCGGTAAAATTTTCCGTCGTCAGGAGGTTGCCCGACAACCGAAATGTTAACGCTATGAAGGTTCTGCTGCTTACCACCTCTTCCGTTTTGTACGGCCGACAACAGACGGCCTACCACGGTATCGGCTGGGTAGCCGGTCTGCACCGTGCGTTGGAGCAATATACCGCCCTGGAGTTGGCCGTGGCCTTTCCGGCCGATCAACCGATGCCGAAGCTGCACGAGGGTCGCACGACCTACTATCCGCTTCCCCGCTCGCCGCGTCGTGGACTGCGTAAGTGGTGGTACTATTGGCACGGCTATCGGAAGGCCGTGGAGGAGAGATCGATCGTCGGACAGGTCGAGGAGGTGGTGGCCGATTTCCACCCCGATGTGGTCCATATCTTTGGCACGGAGGCCGATTTCGGCTATGTGATCGATTCGTTGCAGGTGCCGTGTGTGGTCCACCTGCAGGGCCTTTTGGGCGAGATCTATCCCCGCTTCTTCCCGCCTACGATTTCGGCGTGGGATTTTCGCCGTACCTCCCCGTGGCGGGAGTGTGTGCTCAACAACGGTCAAGCCTTCAATCATCAGTTGATGCGCTATACGGCGCAACGCGAAGCGCACTTCTTGCAGCAGGCTCGCTTTGTGATTGGTCGCACGGCGTGGGATCGGGAGGTGGTGTTGGCGCAAAATCCCAAGCTCCGCTATTTCAAGGTCGATGAGGTGTTGCGTGCCCCCTTCTACGAAGCGCCTACGTGGCAACCACGCACGACAAAACAGTTGGTACTCCTCTCGACGCTCTCCGATGTAGCCTACAAGGGACTTGACGTGCTGCTGCAGACGGCTCAAGAACTGCTACGCCGCGGGGCCGATTTCCGTTGGCATGTGGTGGGGGTGACGGCCGATAGCCTGACGGCCCGTTGCTATGGCCGATCGGGGCTGAAGTCCTCCTTACCGATGGTGCATTACGAGGGAGTGAAATGTGCCGAGGAGGTGATCGATATGCTCCTGCAATCGACCCTGTATGTCCACCCCTCGTGGATCGATAACAGCCCGAACAGCCTCTGCGAGGCGCAATACCTGGGTGTTCCGGTGGTGGCTACGGCCGTGGGTGGCGTGCCGACACTGATGGCCGATGATGCCGAAAGTTTGGTTGAAAACCTGACGCCGTCAGCATTGGCTACGGCAATCGAACAACGATGGCACCGCCTGCAACAAGCCGGCGAAACACCAACGCCGAATCTGGCACGTGAGCGACACGATCCATGTCGCATCGCCCGCCTGCAGGAGGAGGTCTACCGCACGATTTTGGAACAAAACGTATGATGCAACCCCGGCCGACATATCCCGCATTGCCCCATCCGCGCCACAGCTTTGCCGATGGCCTGCTGATGTTCCTCTTGCTCTGTGTGAGTGGTAATCCGTGCCTGACCTCGCAAGGGGAGCTGACGCGCTATGTGCCGCTCGGCATGTTGCTGGTGATCATCCTTGGTTATGGTCGCCGCATTCCTGCCACGGCCTTTCGACGAGTGGCCAAATGGGGACTCTTTTTGATGGCGATCTTCTTGGCGCAGGGCCTTGTTTTTGGTTCGGCCATTTTCCTAGCTTCGGCCAACTACATCGTCAAACTTTCGGTGGCTATCTTTGGCGCCTATGTCCTGGGCGATCGCTTCCCGCAGGTCTACCTCAAGACGATCAGCGCTGTGGCCGTGATCAGTATCTGCTGCTATGCGCTGAATTGCCTGGGAGTGGTCTTTCCGGCCTTGTGTGAGATCGATACGAAGGGCGAATCGATCTTCCTCTACACACAGCTGCAAAGCTCGATACAGGATGCGTATCGCAACGCCGGTATGTTTTGGGAACCAGGTGCCTTTGCCGGTTATCTGATGCTTGTGCCGGTGCTCTTTGCCAACGATTGGCGGTTGTTGGTGACGCGCTACCGAGGCTATGCCGTGTTGCTGCTCGTAGCCCTACTCACAACCACCAGCACGACGGGCTACCTGCTGCTGTTTGTTTGGCTGATGCTCTTTTTTGCGATGCAACTACGCCGAAAGTGGTTGCTCGTGCCGATACTTTGCCTGGTGCTCCCGCTGAGTTATTATGTCTTTATGCAGTTGGAGTTTCTGAACGATAAATTGACCTCGGAGTATGAACAGGCCCTCGAGCAAGATGAGCAGGAGATCAACTTTTCGCGCATGGGTTCACTCGTCTTCGATATGCACTACATCAAAAAACACCCCTTGATCGGCAACGGACTGGTGATGTCTACCCGTTTCGCCGACCACTTGGGTTATTACGACGAGGAGGAACTGGATGCCTTTAGTAACGGCTTTACGGGCAATATCGCTTCACTCGGCGTTTTCTTTATGATCGCCTACCTGGCTTCGCTGTGGCGCAACCGAACCCTACGTCGCAAGGGAAGTGTTCTGTTGCTGGTGGTGTTACTGCTGCAGGGCGAATATTTCTTGAACTATCCGATCTTCCTGGCACTGCCGTTTGTCAATTTTAGTCTAAAACCTACCACGTATGAAGACCATCGCCGTCCTGCTTACCGTGCATAACCGCCGCGAGAAGACGTTGCATGCTCTGCGGAGGCTCTATGCCGTGCCGCTCCCGTCGGACTACCGTTTGCGTGTTTTTTTGACCGACGACGGGTGTACGGATGGTACTGCGGAGGCCGTGCGCGAGCAATTCCCCGAGGTGGAGATGTTGCAGGGCGACGGAACGCTCTTTTGGAATCGCGGTATGCGTCTTGCGTGGAAAGCTGCGGCTCGGGAGAATCCCGACTTTTACCTCTGGCTCAACGATGATACGTTCCTCTTCGATCGTGCGCTGGAGGTGTTGCTGCGAACCTCGGCCGAGGAGTCGCACCAAGCCATCGTGCTGGGCTCGACGTGTGACACGGCAACCGAGCAACAGATCACCTATGGCGGTAAAGCGGAAAACGGAGCGTATGTGCTGGATGCAGCACGAGCCATGCCGTGTCGCTATATGAATGGCAATATCGTGCTGATTCCGCGTGCCGTGTTTGAAAAGGTGGGCTACAATGATGCCCATTACCGCCATGCGATGGGGGATTATGACTACGGTCTGATGGCCCATCGCAAAGGGGTATGCGTGCTGGTTGCCCCCGGCTTTTTGGGAGCTTGCGACCTGCATGCAACGGTGGCGACGTGGAAGAATCCCGAAAAACCGTTACGCGAGCGTTGGCAGGCGATGTGGCGACCGACCGGGGCCAATCCGATCGAGTATTTCTACTACCGCCGCAAACACTTTGGTCTTGTGCCTGCCTGTGCAACCTTTGTGTCCAACTTAGTTCACCTGCTCTTCCCGCAGTGGTGGAGCCCCGATCGACATTAAACGATGACGTCGCTGAAGATATCCGTCGTTACGGTGTGCTACAACATGGCACCCTACATCGAGCAGACCTTACGCTCGGTGCTTGATGCCGACTACCCGAATCTGGAGTATATCGTTATCGACGGTGGCTCGACGGATGGTACACAGGCTATCATCGAGCGCTATCGCGATCGCTTGGCCTACTACGTGAGCGAGCCCGACGGCGGTATGTACGATGCGCTGGCAAAGGGTTTCGAACGGGCTACGGGCGAGGTGATGGCGTGGCTCAATGCCGATGATTGCTATTTCCCGTGGACACTGCAGACCGTGTCGGAGATCTTCTCGAAGTGGCAGGATGTGCAGTGGATCGGAGGTCGTTACGCCTTCCTCAATGCCGCGGGTGAGGTGAGCGAGATATACCCGAAATGCAGTGCCCGCTCGCAGCGCGACATGCGCAATGGTTGGTGTCGCCGCGAGGTGCTGGGTCCCCTGCAGCAGGAGAGTATGTTCTGGCGACGAGCACTCTACCTGCGGAGCGGAGGGCTGGATCGTACGTACCGCTCGGCAGGCGATTTTGAACTATGGATGCGCTTCGCTGCTCATGCCCCGCTGGTCAAGGTGGATCGGCCGCTGGCCGCCTTCCGCCGCCGTCCGGATAGCCTGTCGGTAGCCGGTGAGGATCGCTACGACCAAGAGGTGGAACGTGCATTAGGTACGTTGCCCCGTTTCCCGAACGGGTTGTGGCGCCTGGTGTCGGGATGCAAGGCGTGTGTGCAACTCTTGCGCATGACGCGCTATCGCCGCGTGGAGTTGTGTCGGTATGATCGCCACCAACAACTGCAACGCAAAACGACCTGGAGCAGTGCCTCCAATCATACCTTGTGTTCCTTACTTTTTCACCGATAGCGTCAGATGGAAAACAAGAGATACCGCATAGGTAAGGTCTATATTACGGCCACCTGCCCCGAGGAGGCAGATCGGTGCATCGTGCAGTTGGCACAGCGATCGACACCCTCCTATGTCTGCGTCTCCAACGCACGAACGGTGACCCTGGCCAACCGTGATGCCGCTTACCGGGCGGTGATGCACCGTGCTGCGATGTGTCTGCCGGATGGAATGCCGCTTGTCTGGATGGCGCGTTTGTGGGGTTTGCGAGAGGTGCAACGCACTACGGGCCCCGATCTCTTTGTGCGGTTGGTCGGCCATGCAGAGCATGGGCTGAAACACTTCCTGCTGGGTGATACGGAGGAGACCCTGCAGGCAATGCGCACGAAATTCTCCGAGCAGGGCTCGCGGCAGATCGTCGGAACACTCTCGCCCGCCTTTTGCGAGCTGGATGACTATGACTATCCGTCGATCGCGGCCCAAATTGCGGCCAGCGGAGCCGATGTGGTGTGGCTCTCGCTGCGCGCCCCGAAGCAGGATCTCTTCGCTGCCCGTCTTCAGCCCTATTTGCAACGTGGGGTCTGCATTGGCGTCGGTGCAGCTTTCCGCTTTTCGCTCGGCGAATTGAAACATCCGCCCCGGTGGGCGCAAAAGATGGGCGTGACTGGGCTGTTTTGGCGTAAAATAAACCTCCGACTGATCGCCAACTACTGTAAATTTACATGGATGGTGTGCTGTTGGAGCATCTCCATCCTTTGGGCAAGACTTCGGGGCGAAACACCGATGAACGACTTAAACGAGGCAATATGGCAAAAAAGTTAAGCCTTACGTACCGCCTGTTGCGGCGTATGGGACTGAATTATAGCGAGGAGGAGTATGGTGACGTTTCGCTCCTGCGGGTGGTCGGCCAATTCTTCAAAACCTACTATCGGGCACTGCTCGTGAGTATGATGAATTGGGTCATTTTGGCGCCCTTCAATCCGCGTTTGTTGCGCCCGCGTCTGCTGCGTGCTTTGGGGGCAACCGTCGGCCGTGATGTATTCATCGGCGATTACGTCCGTGTCGATATGAATCATGCCGACCTGATTATTCTGGAGGATCATGTACATGTGGCTGCAGGTACACGCCTGCTTTGCCATCAGCGCGACCTGTCGAACTATTGCGTGGGGGACGATTATGCCAAATTGGGCTATCGCTACGGTAAAATACACCTGAAAAAGGGATGCCTGATCGGGATGGATTCGATCGTGATGCCCCATGTGACCATCGGCGAAGGGGCGATCGTAGGGGCCGGATCGCTGGTTACGAGCGACATCCCGGCCTGGACCGTGGCCACGGGACGACCCGCTAAAGTGGTCCGCCAAATTCCCGTTCGGAAATAAACGATACGATGCAGATTCTGACCTTCGACATAGAGGAGTGGTTCCATCTGTTGGATTTCGACGCTACGCGTACCGAGGCGGAGTGGGAGAAGTACGAGGTACGTATCTACAAGAATGTGGAGCGTATTTTCCGTCTCTTGGAGGAGACGGACACGAAGGCGACCTTTTTTATCATCGGTTGGATCGCTAAACGCTATCCCGATTTGGTGCGCGAAATTGCACAACGTTATCAGATCGGCAGCCATACGATGAACCATCAACTCGTCTGGCAGCAATCGCCGAAGGCCTTTCGTGAAGATGTCGCCTCGTCGATCCACCGCTTGGAGGATGTGACGGGACAACGCGTTACCTGCTTCCGCGCTCCGGGTTTCTCGATCCGTAGCAGTGAACGGTGGGCTTTTGAAACGTTGGCCGAGTTGGGAATTGAGTACGATTGTTCGATTTTCCCTGCTTCGCATGCCCACGGCGGTATGCCCGAGTATGGCGCCTCCGAGCCAGCGATCATCCGTTGTGGCAAGGCCGAGATTCGCGAGTTCCCGATTTCGACCGAGTCGCTACTGGGGCGTCATGTGGCATTTTCGGGGGGAGGCTATTTTCGCCTGATGCCCTACCGGCTGATCCGACACTGGTCGCAGCGACAGGTCGATTACCTGATGGCCTACATCCATCCGCGTGACCTGGATGGCGATCAGCCCGTATTGCAGGGACTATCCCCGATGCGCCGTTTTCGCTCCTATGTCGGGGTGAAAGGGGCTGAAAAGAAGCTACGCCGTTACCTGCAGGATTTTTGCTTTGCGGATGTGGCGACGGCTGCAGCGCAGATCGATTGGAACGCTGTGAAAGAGATACGACTATAAAGAGAACAAATAATAGATAAAGAACCGATTATGGCTGAAAAGAAAGTTTTTGTTTCGGGTTGCTACGATATGCTGCATAGCGGTCATGTGGCCTTCTTTAAGGAGGCTGCACGTTACGGCGATCTCTACGTGGGCATCGGATCGGATGCCACGATCTTCCAGCTCAAGGCACGACGCACGATTTGCGCCGAGGCTGAGCGTTTGTACATGGTCAAGGCAATACGTTACGTGAAAGATGCGTTTATCAACACGGGCTCGGGTATGATGGACTTCATCGAGACGGTCGATCGCGTGAAACCCGATATCTTCGTGGTCAACGAGGATGGTAGCACGGAGACCAAACGTCAATTTTGCGCCGAGCGTGGCATTGAGTATGTCGTGTTGCAGCGTGAGCCGGATGCCGGCCTGGAGGTGCGCTCAACCACGTCGATCCGTACGACCGTCAAACCGCAACTCCCTTACCGCCTCGACTTGGCCGGTACGTGGATCGATCAACCCTATGTCTCGAAGTACGGGGCAGGGTGGGCGATTACCATTTCGCTCGAGCCGACCATCGAATTCATGGAGCGTGGCGGCATGTCCACCTCGACGCGCAATGCAATGAAGAAGATTTGGCCCTACAACCTGCCGGCCTACGATCCCGAGAAGTTGGCCAAATTGGTATTCTGCTTCGAGAATGAGCCGGAAAAGGGTGGTCATATCTCGGGTGCACAGGATGCCATCGGTATCTGTGTACCGGGGTTGTGCCGTCACTACTACAACAATCACTATTGGCCCGAGAAGATCGAGACGATCCACGACGAGGCGATTCTTCGATGGCTCGAGCAGCATCTCTGCCTGATCCCCACCTTCCCTCGTCCGGAGGGTACGTCGGTGGTAGAAGGCTGCAAAATTGACGAGGCGGGTGTAAAGGCCCTTGCGGCGGCAGCCGATCAGTGCTGGGAGGCGATCCTAAAGCGCGATTTACAGGCTTTTGCAGCGGCCTATCAAGCCTCGTTTGAGGCACAGGTGGCCATGTTCCCGGCGATGGTTTCGGAGGAGGTGCAGCGTTGGATCGATCGCTATCGCGATCAGGCTTTGGCCTGGAAGCTCTCGGGTGCCGGTGCCGGTGGTTACTTGGCACTTGTATGTGAAGTTCCGCCTGTGGAGGCGATCCGCATCAAGATTCGTCGCCGCGAATAACGCCTGCTTATGACCCACCAACTCCCGTTGCAGACGCTCATCGCCCTCGTGCAGGCGGCCTATTGCCATGAACCACATCCGTCGTTACGGGTGTCGGAGGAGCAGTGGCCGCAGCTCTACGCATGGGCGGTACAGACCGAGGTGGCGGGGTGGTTGTGGCCCGTGGTGGCGCGCCTGCCCGTGGATGAACAACCACCGCGACCGGTGCGGTTGGCGTGGGCGCTTTCGGCCGAACGGATCGGTGAAAAGTCTAAACTGCAGGAGCAGACGGTGTGTCGTGTGATGCAGCAGGTCGAGGCCGATGGTTGGCGAGCCCTTTTATTGAAGGGCCAGGCTGTGGCGGTCTGCTACCCCGAACCGAGGCAACGCCTCGCGGGAGATATTGATCTGTGGATCGAGGGCGACCGAAAGGAGGTGGTGCGCTATGCCCGTTCGACAAATCCCGCTTGCCGACCCGTCTATCACCATGTGGATGCCCATATCGGTGGGGAGGAGCATGTGGAGTTGCACCTCGCGCCCAGTTGGATGTATGGTTGGCGCAGGAATCGTCGCCTGCAACGCTGGTTTGAAGAGCAGCGCAGTCGCCAATTTGCCCCTTTGCGTACGATTCGGCTGGCAGATCAAGCGGTGGCCGTTCCGACGATCGATTTTCTGCAACGCTACCTCCTGGTACACATGTACCGCCACCTCTTCGAGGAGGGACTTACGCTCCGTCGCGTGGTCGATTACGGCTACCTGCTGCAACAGGGGATGACGGCCGAGGAGTGTGCCGATTTCCGTTGTTGGACGGAGCGTATGGGACTCAAGCGATTTACCGGCGGCGTGATGTATCTGTTGGAGGTTTGGCTCGGGATGGAGCCCGCTTCGCTCCCTATGTCGGGGGATGCATGGAGTGGAGAAATGCTCATGGCCGAGCTACTTCCTTTGGAAGAAAGAAAAATAAATGGTAAATTTGATCCTTCGAACCGCCTCCTGCAACGCGTAAGTAAGGCGGCCCGAACCCAATACCGCAATTTGAAATACCTGCATCACTACCCGGCAGAGGTGCTGTCGGCCCCCTTGTTTAAGGTCGGACACTACCTGTGGCGTAAGATGCATGGTTGGACCTAACACGAACAACAATGAAGGGAATTGTCTTGGCCGGCGGAAGTGGCACACGCCTCTATCCGCTCACTAAGGGGGTTAGCAAACAGCTGCTTCCGATCTACGACAAACCGATGGTTTATTATCCGATTTCAGTGCTGATGCTGGCCGGAATCCGTGAGATTTTAATCATCTCTACGCCGCAGGATCTGCCCGGCTTCCGGCGTTTGCTGGGTGATGGATCGGACTATGGTGTGCGCTTTGCTTATGCCGAGCAACCCTCGCCCGATGGTTTGGCGCAGGCCTTTCTGATCGGCGAAGAGTTTATCGGTGACGATGCCGTGTGCCTGGTTCTGGGTGATAATATCTTCTATGGCCAGGGCTTTACGGGGATGCTGCTCGATGCTGTTCGCCGCGCCGAAGAACAACACGAGGCTACGCTGTTCGGCTATGCGGTACACGATCCCGAGCGCTATGGCGTGGCCGAAGTGAACGCGGATGGTCGCGTTTGCAGCCTGGAGGAGAAACCGCAAATCCCGAAATCCAACATAGCTGTGACCGGTCTCTATTTCTATCCGAATCGTGTGGTCGAGGTGGCTAAGACGATCACCCCGTCGGCCCGTGGTGAGCTGGAAATCACGGATGTCAATCGTGCCTTCCTGGCCGAGGATGCGCTGCATCTGCAGCAGTTGGGACGTGGTTTTGCCTGGCTCGATATGGGAACGCATGAGTCGCTCTATGAGGCTACGGCCTTCGTCAAGTCGATCGAGAATCGTCAATCCCTCAAGATTGCCTGCCTCGAGGAGATCGCCTGGCGCAAGGGGTGGATCTCGGATGAGGAGTTGTTGCGCTTGGCCGAGCCGATGCGCAATAATAGCTATGGCGCTTATATGATTCGTTTGGCTACCGAACCGATATGGAGATAAAAAAGAGCAATATCGAGGGCGTTTGGATCCTCGAACCGAACTGTCATGCCGATCAGCGTGGCTACTTCATGGAGACCTTCCGTGAGGAGGAGTTCCGCCGTCTGACGGGGATCGATCCGCACTTCGTGCAGGAGAACGAGAGCCTCTCGAAGCGAGGCGTTGTGCGTGGCCTGCACTACCAGCTGCCGCCCTATGCCCAGGCCAAATTGGTTCGGGTCGTGCGGGGCGAAGTGTGGGACGTGGCGGTTGATATGCGTCGCTCATCACCGACCTTTGGCGCCTATGTAGCTGTGACGCTTTCGGCCGAAAACCGTCGCCAACTCTACATCCCCGAGGGCTTTGCCCACGGCTTTGTGGCATTGAGCGAGGAGGCTGTCCTGCAATACAAATGCAGTGCCTATTATCACCCCGAGGCCGAGGGTGGTGTGGCGTGGAATGACCCCACGTTGGCCATCGCGTGGCCCATCGCGCCCGACGAGGTGTGCTTATCGCCCAAGGATCAGCAACATCCGTTGCTGGCCGATGCTAAATGCTTTTAAGAGATGAACATCTGGATTACCGGCGCTGAGGGCCAGTTGGGTCGATCGTTACGTAAGGTGTTACGCGATGCGTCGGATCGTTGCCTCTTTACGGATCGGGAATTGGACTTGACCGATCGCGAGGCGGTACTTCGCTTCGCACGGGAGGAACAGATCGATGTGGTGGTTAATTGTGCCGCCTACACCAATGTCGAGTGCGCCGAAACAGAGGAACAAAAGGCCTATGCCGTGAATGCCGAGGCTGCAGGCCATCTGGCCGAGGCGATGCGTGAACGGGAGGGGTTGATGATCCACATCTCGACCGATTTTGTCTTTATGGGTGGTTGTTGTGCCCTATTACCCGAAACGGCACAACCCCGGCCGATCAACGCCTACGGCCGCACGAAGTTGGCGGGCGAGCGGGCGATCGAGTCGTCGGGTTGCAACTACATGATCTGGCGCACGGCGTGGCTCTATTCGGCCTATGGCCGTAATTTCGTCAAGACCATTTTGCGCCTGAGCGCCGAGCGTGACGAACTCCGTGTGGTGTGTGACGAGATCGGCTCACCGACCTATGCGGGCGATCTGGCCGAGGCAATTGCGGAGGTGATCCGTGAGCGCCGCTTCGTGGGGGGCATTTACCACTACACGAACCTCGGTGAATGTTCACGCTGGGAGTTCGCCCAGGAGATCTGCCGTTTAGCAGGCCGCGCGGTGAGAATCCATCCCTGTCGTGCCGAGGAGTATCCCTCGGCGGTTTGCCGTCCGAAAAATGCGGTGCTGGACAAGACGAAGATTCAGGAGCGTCTGGCACTGAAAATTCCCCATTGGAAAGAATCTTTAAAACGTTGTTTGGATGAACTTCAAGCGTAATATACTCATTACCGGAGGTGCCGGATTTATCGGGTCGCACGTCGTGCGTCGCATGGTGACGCGCTATCCCGATTACCGCATCATCAATTTCGATAAACTGACCTACGCCGGTAATCTGGCCAATCTGCAGGAGGTGGAGGAGGCGCCCAACTATTGCTTTGTAAAGGGCGATATTTGCGATTTTGAGCAGGTCGTGAGCGTGATGCAGCAGTATGCGGTGGACGGCGTGATCCACCTGGCCGCCGAGAGCCATGTCGATCGCTCAATCAAAGATCCCTTCACCTTTGCCCGCACCAATGTGTTGGGTACGCTCACGCTTTTGGAGGCGGCTCGTCGGACGTGGAAGGCCACTGCGGAGGGTTTTGCCGGCAAAAGATTCTACCACATCTCGACCGATGAGGTCTATGGTGCACTGGAGCTCCAGGCAGAGCGTGCGGAGGCTCCCTATGGCGAGGCGCTTTTCGAGGAGACTACGCGCTACAATCCCCACTCGCCCTATTCGGCCTCGAAGGCCTCGTCGGATCACTTCGTGCGTGCCTACCACGATACCTACGGCCTGCCGACCATCGTGACGAACTGCTCGAATAACTACGGCCCCTACCAATTCCCCGAGAAGCTGATTCCGCTCTTTATCCATAACATTCGCCACCGCAAGCCGCTCCCGGTCTATGGCCGTGGCGAGAATGTACGCGATTGGCTCTATGTGGAGGATCATGCTGCGGCAATCGACCTGATTTTCCATCAGGGAAAGCTGGCCGAGACCTACAACATCGGCGGTTGCAATGAGTGGCGCAACATCGATTTGGTGCGTCTGCTGGTCAAGACCGTGGATCGTCTGCTGGGCAATCCGGAGGGGACGTCCGATCACCTGATTACCTTCGTGACGGATCGAGCCGGCCACGACCTGCGCTATGCGATCGATGCCTCCAAGCTGCAACGCGAGTTGGGATGGCAGCCTTCGCTGCAGTTCGAAGAGGGAATCGAGCGTACCGTACGTTGGTATTTGGAGCACGAGGAGTGGCTTGAGTCGATTACCTCGGGCGAGTATGAAAAGTACTACGAGGAGATGTACGCCAATCGTTGATCGTGCGATAGAACTGGACGAAGCGCCTGCATGATAGGAATGGTCATGCAGGCGCTTCGTTTTTAGGCGGCTCGCAGACGAATCCCTGTTTGCGGGTGGAGCTCGACGAGGATCTCCCCTGCGTGGAGTTCCCGTTGTTCGACCAACCATTCGGCCAGGGGTGTTTCTAACTGTTCAACCACCAACCGCCGTAAGGCCCGTGCTCCGTAGCGCGCATCGTAGCCGAGCGCGAGCAGGTGCTCTTTGACCTCGGACGAGATCCGCAGCGTGTAACCGAGCCGCTGCATACGCTCGCTCAAGGTGGTGAGCTCCAACTCGATAATCTGAGTCAACTCCGTGCGCCCCAGGGGTTTGAAGAGGATAACTTCATCCACCCGGTTGAGCAGCTCGGGGGCAAAGTGTCGCTCCAAGGCCTTGCGGTAGAGTTGTTCGGCGCTCTTCTGTCCGTCCGCCTGTTGCGGGGTGGTGGCATAACCCATCGGTCGTGTAGCCTCGCTCACGCGGCGTGATCCGACGTTGGAGGTCATGATAAGGATCGTGTGGCGGAAATCGACCTTGCGTCCTACACCATCGGTCAGTTGCCCCTCGTCGCAGAGTTGCAGGAGGATGTTCAGCACCTCGGGGTGCGCCTTTTCGATCTCGTCGAGCAACACCACAGCGTGCGGATGGCGCCGCACCGCCTCGGTTAGTTGGCCACCCTCGCCGTAGCCGACATAACCCGGTGGTGCGCCAATCAGGCGGGCAACGTTGTGCTTCTCGCCATATTCGCTCATGTCGATGCGGATCAATCCCCGCTTTTCGTCAAAGAGAGCGGCGGCCAGCTCCTTGGCCAAGAGCGTTTTGCCAACTCCCGTCGGCCCCACGAAGAGAAAGACTCCGAGTGGTCGATGCTCGGGTTGAAGTCCCGTGCGGGCTCGCAGCAGGGTGCGCGTCAACCGCTCCGTGGCCTCCGTTTGTCCGATGACGCGTCGTTGCAGACGCGCAGCGAGGTGGCTGAGCCGTGTCGCCTCATCTTGTGAGAGCTCCTCGACGGGAATCCCCGTCAGTTCGGTCAGTGTGCTACGAATCATCGCTACATCGACCGTTGTCGGCGCGTCGGTTGTACGTTCGGTCTGCGCCTTGAGGGCGAGCTCCTCCAGCCGTGCAGCCTCCGCATCGGGATAACGTCCCTCCTCCAAGGCTTGTTGGCGGGCCTGGCGAAGTGTCGTAAGGGTGCTCTCCTCCGACCGTGTGCGTAGATGCGCCGCCCGCGCCCCCGCCTCGTCCATCAGATCGATCGCCTTGTCGGGAAAAGAGCGCTGCGTCAGGTAGCGATCAGCCAACTCGACACAGGCTGCGAGTGCCTCCTCGGTGTAGTGTACGGCATGGTGTTGGGCATAGGTCGGAGCTATTCGCCGTAAAATCTGGAGCGTCTCGTGGGGGGTCGGCTGCTCGAGGTCGATGCGCTGGAAACGTCGCTCCAGCGCCCCGTCTCGCTCCATCTCGCGCCGATACTCCTCGTGGGTTGTGGCACCGATGAGCTGCATCTCGCCCCGAGCCAAGGCGGGTTTCAGGATATTCCCCATCTCGAGCGACCCTTGCGTCGAGCCGGCCCCTACGATCGTGTGTATCTCGTCGATAAAGAGGATGATCGAGCGATTTTTGCGCAACTCATCAACGAGTTGCTGCATGCGCTCCTCAAATTCACCCCGAAATTTGGTTCCTGCCACGAGCGTGGCTACTTCCAGCGAGAAGATGCGCTTCCGACGCAGCGCCTCGGGCACATCCCCCGTAGCGATCCGCTGGGCCAGCCCCTCGATGAGGGCGGTCTTCCCGACACCCGCATCCCCTACAAGGAGCGGGTTATTCTTTTTACGGCGTGCGAGGATGCGAATCAACCGATCGATCTGCTTTTCACGCCCGACGACGGGATCCAAAGCCCCCTGCTCGGCCAGCGACGTGAGGTCGGTAGCCAGGCGTTGCAGCAGGTTGGGTGTCGGGTGGGTCGGGGCGCTCTGCTGAATCAACTGGCGTAGTGGTTCCATGCGATCCGCCTCCTCGTCGGTGATGCGACGCAGCTCCTCCTCCAGCATCGTAGAGGTGATGTGGTAGCGAGCAAAGAGGTGGGCGAGGGGTTGCTCCCCGTCGGCAAGGAGGTGCAGCAGGGCATGAACGGTCGATAGCCGCTTTACATCGGGAAAACGCGCCGCAAGTTGGGCGTGAAATTCGCGAAAGAAACGCTCCGGATCGGACTCCGTCGGGTGCGACGAGGCGTTGATCTCCTGCTCGATCCGCAGGCGCAGTTGGTACAGCTCCCAGTCGGCCAACCGAGCCGTGAGCAGTTGATAGGCCAGCGATCCCTCCTCGTCGAGCAGCGCCAGAGCGAGGTGGTGGTGCAGGCGATGGGTCGTGCCGTGTTTGGCAGCTTGGAACGCTACGCGGGCAAAGATTCCCTCGAGCGTTTTGGAAAGGTTTGCGTACATAGGCTTCAAACGTTATTGCCCCGTAGGAACGCAAACGCACGACCCGATAGTATGTAAGGGGTTGATGTTGGATTGTAACTAATTATCCGCGAGGAAGTTCCAGAATCTCCATGTCGCGCATGTCCTCGCCATCGATCGTCAGGCGCAGGGCGGTGCGCACCTTGTGGAAGCCGTACATGCCGGCAGCTCCCGGATTGACCGCCAGCAGGTCGTAGACCGGATCGTATTGCACCTTGAGGATGTGTGAGTGGCCGGCAATGAAGAGTTTAGGACGCAGTTGTTGGATGCGTTGTGCTACGCCCGGGGCGTAGTGGCGCGGATAGCCGCCGATGTGGGTCATCAACACCTGCACCCCCTCGCATCGGAACGAGGCAAATTGGGGGTAGATGCGCCGTGCAACGCCTCCGTCGATGTTGCCATAGACGGCACGCAGGGGCTTGAAGGCGGCAATCTCGTCGGCCAATTCGACCGAACCGATGTCGCCTGCATGCCAAATTTCGTCCACCTCGGCGAGAAATTTCCGAAGCGGCTCATCGAAGGTGGAGTGGGTATCGGAGATGATGCCGATGCGTTTCATCGTGGGATGCGGTTAATATTTTCCCTTCCAAAGCGTCTTGATGCGCTCGGCGATCTTCTGCTCGGCCGCATTTTGCAGGTCGGGCTCGTAGAAGCGCGTACCCGACAACGACTCGGGCAGGAACTCCAACTCGGCAAAGTGATTCTCGTAGTCGTGGGCATATTTGTAGCCTGCAGCATATCCTGCCTCGGCCATCAGCTTGGTGGGGGCATTTCTTAGGTGCAGGGGGACGGGTCGATTCGTCGTATCCTTCTCGACCAGCGCCAGCGCCTTGTTGATCGCCATGTAGGCCGAGTTACTCTTGGGCGAGGTGGCGAGGTAGATGGTCGTTTCGGCCAGCGTAATGCGCGCCTCGGGCATGCCGATCTTGTGCACCGTGTCGAAGCAGGCGTTGGCCAAGAGCAGCGCATTGGGATTGGCCAAGCCGATATCCTCCGAGGCCAGGATCACCAGACGTCGGGCAATGAAGCGCGGCTCCTCGCCACCGGCCAGCATGCGGGCCAGGTAGTAGATTGCGGCGTTGGGGTCGCTGCCACGCACCGATTTGATGAAGGCCGAGATGACGTCGTAGTGCTGCTCGCCCTGCTTGTCGTAGAGGGCAATGTTCTGTTGCAGGCAGTCGGTGACGTATTGATCCGTGATGACCACCTTGCCGTCGGTTGCACCGACTACAATGTCGAGGATGTTCAGCAGTTTGCGCGCATCGCCACCCGAGAAACGAAACAGGGCGGCCGTCTCCTTTACCTCGATCTCGCGGCGTTGCAACTCCGTATCCTTCTGCAGGGCCCGATCGAGCAACTTCTGCAGATCCTCCTCCTCGAGCGAGCGCAAGATATAGACCTGACAACGGCTCAAGAGGGGCGAAATCACCTCAAACGAGGGGTTCTCGGTCGTAGCTCCGATGAGCGTAAAGACACCCTGTTCGACAGCGCCCAACAAGGAGTCCTGCTGCGATTTGTTGAAACGGTGGATCTCATCGATGAAGAGGAACGGGGCACGCTGATCGAAGAAACGTTGGCGTTTGGCCGATTCGATCACTTCGCGTACATCCTTCACGCCCGATGTGACGGCCGAGAGGGTGAAGAAGGGGCGCTCGAGTTGCGTGGCGACGATCTTTGCCAACGTGGTCTTGCCTACCCCCGGAGGACCCCACAAGATGAACGAGGGGACGTTTCCCGTCTCGAAAAATTTACGGAAGACGCCCTTTTCGCCCACCAGGTGCTCCTGCCCGATGTAGTCATCGAGCTGTTGCGGGCGCAAACGTTCGGCAAGGGGTGCGAGAGCCATGTGATCTGTGGTTATTCGTGGAGACAAAGGTAGCAAAAACGGCGACAAAAAGCAAGCCTATGCGGCGCTCTTTTCGCGCTCTTTGCGATAGAGCAGGTAGGCGTTGACGACATTCTGCCAGATGGCGAAGAAACCACCCGAAAGAGCCGTGATGGGCGACAGGAAGGTGTAGCCGAGCCAGATGATGAAGACGTTGTTCTTCTGGCCCATGGCCTGACCGCCTACGACCTGTTCGCCATACTTCAGACCGATCTTGCGACCCATCCAGAACTGCACGACGCAACCCGCGAGAGCAATCAACGCAATGCCCACCTGGTAGATCACGGGCGATTGGTCGTGCACCAAACTCTTCGTCGTCACGACGATGGCGAGCGTCAGGGTGCAGACCCAGAGGTAGAAGGCGGCATCCTTCGACTCGGCACACAGCCGATGGAATCGGGGCAGGAATTTCTGCACGGCAAGGGCCGCAAAGAGGGGCAGAATCAAGACGGGGAAGATGCGGTTACTGATGGCCCAGAAGGCGGGCAGGAACGATACGCCCTCCTGCGGATGCACCAGCGGCAGTACCAGCGGAGCCAATACCGCCACCACGAAGTTGATCAAGAGCGTATAGGTGGTCACCGAGGCGGCACTACCGCCCAGCTTGACCGTAAAGACCACGGCAGCGGCAGCCGTCGGACAGAGGAAACAGAGCATGGCACTCTCGATGAGGATCTTCGAGGGGTGGTCAGGCATGAGATAGAGCACCGCCGCAAAGAGGGCAAAGAGCGACACCTGAATCAGGAGCGGCCACCAGAACCAGCGCTTGAACTTCAGGTCGCTGAGGCGGATCTTGCAGAACGAGAGGAAGAGCATCAAAAAGAGCAGGGTGGGCTGAATAAAGGCCACCGCCTCCTCGGCAATGCGATAGGTGCCATCGGGCCACGGCAGGGCCGTGAAGATAAAATAGGAGGCTACACCGACCAGCATGGCCATCGGGAGCGTCCATTTGCGTATAAAATCCAATAAACCTTTCATGAGGTGACAAAGGTAACGAAAAACGGACAGCCTGCAAAGCGACTGTCCGTTCTTTTTTCGAAAGATTTATTACTCGATCTTCTTCCAATAGCGCGAGAGCGAAATGGGGCCGAGCGAACCCTTCACGCGGAGGGTCTTCTCGTCGTCGAACGAGCAATCCACTTTGTAGGTCTTACCGTTGATCGGCTTGTAGACCTTACCGCCGTTCCAAACGTTCTTCTTGGCGTCGTAGCGGATACCATAGACGATGACCACCTGATCCGAGGGGGTGTTGCGCTTGGCGGGATCAGGGTTCTTTACGTCCATCTTGCGCGTGCCGTCAGCGTTGTTAGGCTCCGACAGCCAGATGATCTGACCCTGATAGCTGCCGTCGTTGCACTTCGTGAAGCGAACCTTCGACTGGCGACCCTCCTCCTCTACGGAGTAAACTCCGAGGATCTTATCGGCAGCTGACTGGGCAAAAGTAGTTGTTGCGCAAAGCGTTGCGAGTGCTACAAGGCACAATTTGAAGATGTTTTTCATACTGTTCAGATTTAGTTTGCGGTGCAAATATACGAAAAAAAAGGAAATATAGTACAATAAATCTAAAAAAGCAACAAATGAATCCCACCTCATAGCAGATTCCCTACCTCAAGTCCCCCTCCAGGGGAGGGGGATTTAGGGGGTGGTCTGGGATGCTTCACACGGAGGTGCTTGCCTCCTCCGTGTGGGGGATTTAGGGGGTGGTCTGGGATGCTTCACATCGAGGGGCTCCACCCTGTAAATCAAATAAAAATAGGGTGAAATTTTGTAAATATGGGAATTTGCCGTAATTTTGCCCCTCGATGTGGAAAGATTTGGACTGATTGCAACCACAATAAAAAATCGCTAAAACAGCACATTTTTTATCATTCAGCCTGCTTTCCCATTTATACCGTTCATTATTAAAAGACGTATATATGGGTTTTTTGTTTACTTCGGAGTCCGTTTCGGAAGGACATCCCGATAAGGTGTCGGATCAGATTTCCGATGCAATTCTTGATGAGTTTCTGCGCCACGATGCCACGGCCAAGGTAGCCTGCGAGACCCTCTGCACGACGGGTCTGGTGATGGTTGCCGGTGAGGTGCGTGCCGAGGCCTATGTCGATGTGCAGGAGGTGGCTCGCCGTGTGATCCGCAAAATCGGTTATACGAAGAGCGAGTACCAATTTGACTGCAATTCGTGCGGTATTCTTTCGGCCATCCATGAGCAGTCGCCCGATATCAACCAGGGCGTGGCTCGTGAGACGGAGGAGGAGCAGGGTGCCGGTGATCAGGGTATCATGTTCGGCTACGCCTGCAACGAGACGCGTGAGCTGATGCCTGCCACGCTGATTCTTTCACACGTGATCCTCAAGGAGTTGGCCGATATTCGCCGCGAGGGTAAGGTGATGACCTACCTGCGCCCCGACTCGAAGTCGCAGGTGACGATCGAGTACGATGAGCAGACGCGTAAGCCGCTGCGTGTACATACGATTGTGGTTTCGACCCAGCACGATGAGTTTATTCTCCCTTCGGAGACGCTCACCGAGAAGGAGGCCGAAAAGCAGATGCAGCAGCAGATCCGCGAGGATGTACGTACGATCCTCATTCCGCGCGTGAAGGCTCGTTTGGAGCGCGCCAACGATAAACTCGCGGAGCTCATTGGCGAGGAGTATATCCTCCACGTGAACCCCACGGGTAAGTTCGTGATCGGTGGCCCGCACGGTGATACGGGTCTGACGGGTCGCAAGATCATTGTCGATACCTACGGTGGTCGCGGTGCTCACGGTGGTGGTGCCTTCTCGGGTAAGGACTCCTCGAAGGTGGACCGCTCGGCAGCTTATGCCGCCCGCCACATGGCCAAGAATATGGTGGCCGCAGGTATTGCCGACGAGGTGCTGGTCGAGCTGTCGTATGCAATCGGTATCGCCGAGCCGTTGTCGGTCTTTGTGGATACCTATCACACGAAGAATCCCGCCCTCAGCCACCTCTCGGATGGTGAGATCGCCCGCCGCATTGCCAAGCTCTTCGACCTGAAGCCGGCCGCTATCGTGCGTCGCTTTGGCCTGAAGAACCCGATTTTCGAGGCTACGGCTTCGTATGGCCACTTCGGTAACCGTCCCTATACGAAGGCCGTGACCTTCTACGAGGGTGGTCACGAGGTGGAGCGCGAGGTGGAGTTCTTCGGTTGGGAGCGCCTGGATCGCGTCGAGGAGTTGAAGCAGGAGTTTGGCCTGTAAGTGCAGCCTCGATCGTAAACAAACGTCACTCCAGCACATGTAGGGTGACGTTTTTTTGTGGGTGGCAGGTAAAAGGTCATTTTCTGCTAATTTTTTTCGGCAGCGGCATACGATTTGCCACCGAAGATCCGTTTAGTAGTCAAATTAAGCACATTTGCCTATGGAGAAATTTTCCGCTGAATAATATAAACCATTAAACGGAAAAGTCATGAAACAAATTATGATGATGTTGGGCGTAGCAGCAGTGGCTGCCGCCGCGGGAGGTGCAACGGCCTGGTATGTAGCCGAGCAAAGCCCCGCTAAAATTGAGTATATCACCCCCGCTACTGAGCACGAAACGCAGCTCGGTACCCACTTTACGGCCTACGAGGCGGCCAACTATCCCGATTTGACCTACGCGGCCGAGAATGCCGTGAAGGCGGTCGTGAATATCGAGGCCGTGCAGCGTGTCGAAATGCCGCAGCGCGGTCAATTCGGTTATGACCCCTTCCTCGAGTTCTTCGGTATTCCCCAGGGTTATGGTCGTCGTGGTCAGTCGGAGCCGCAGTACCAAGAGCGCAAGGCGGGTGGTTCGGGTGTGATCATCTCGGAGGATGGCTACATCGTCACGAACAACCACGTCGTGGATGGCGCTACGAAGTTGCGCGTGAAGCTCAATGATGGTCGCACCTACGATGCCGAGCTCATCGGCAAGGACTCGGCTACAGATATTGCCCTGTTGAAGATCGATGAGAAGGAGCTGCCTACGTTACCCTTTGGCTCGTCGGATAACCTCCGTCTGGGTGAGTGGGTGCTGGCCATCGGTTCGCCCTACAACCTGCAATCGACCATTACGGCCGGTATCGTGAGTGCCAAGGCCCGTACGTTGGGTGCTTTGTCGAATGACCCGAACGACTTCTCGATCGAGTCGTTCATCCAGACCGATGCGGCCGTGAACCCCGGCAATTCGGGCGGTGCGCTTGTCAATACGCGCGGCGAGCTGGTTGGTATCAATACGCTGATTCAGTCGCAGACGGGCAGCTACATCGGCTATTCGTTTGCCGTGCCGGAGGCGATCGTGAAGAAGGTCGTGGTTGATCTGAAGCAGTACGGTGTGGTGCAGCGTGCCCTCTTGGGTATTGGTTTCCAGGTGATTGACCAGAATTTCGTCGATCGCATGGGCGAGGAGACGGGCATCAAGGAGATCGGCGGTATCTACGTCGGTTCGGTTGAGGAGGGCGGTGCCGCTTCGGAGGCGGGCATCCGTAAGGGTGACATCATCACCCACATCGACGGCATTGCCGTGAACGATGCAGCGACGCTTCGTGAGCGCATTGCACGCCACAGCCCCAACGATCAGGTGAAAATATCGGTAAAAAGAGACGATAAAGTGAAACTTTTTGAGGTTACTTTGCGTAATAAAGCCGGTAAAACGGAACTCCTTACGAAAGAGGACATCGACGTAAGCGAGACGCTGGGCGGAAAGTTCATCGATGCAAGCGAGAAGGTGTGTCGTGAACTCGATATTCGCGGCGGTGTGCAGGTGACGGGAATCAAGGCCGATGGGTTGTTGGCTCGTGCACGTGTCAAGGAGGGTTTCGTGATCACCCACATCAACAACCGCACCGTCTATTCGCTGTCGGACCTGAAGAAGCTCACGGGCAAGGTCCGTTCGATCGACGGAGTCTATCCCAACGGTCGTTCGGCATCCTATGTGCTGGTGGAGTAATCTGCTGAGGCGAAGGAATTTGAACGGAGTAGGGTAGTCGAAAAGAGAAACCCGAATGAGGTATCCGAGGCGGTTGGTTGTAGACCAGCCGCCTCTGCTTTTCGGGATACGAAAGCGGGTCGGTTTTCCGTTTATGGATGGAGCAATAACAAACTAAAGAGAAGATATGCGTCAATTAAAGATTACCAAGTCCATCACCAACCGCGAGAGTGCCTCGCTCGATAAGTACCTGCAGGAGATCGGCAAGGAGGAGCTCATCACCGTGGAGGAGGAGGTGGAACTCGCCCAACGAATCAAGAAGGGAGACCAGGAGGCCTTGGAGAAGCTGACGAAGGCAAACCTTCGTTTCGTGGTTTCGGTGGCTAAGCAATACCAGAATCAGGGCCTTTCGCTGCCCGATTTGATCAACGAGGGTAACCTCGGTCTGATCAAGGCAGCCGAGAAGTTCGATGAAACGCGCGGTTTTAAGTTTATTTCGTATGCCGTGTGGTGGATTCGTCAGTCGATCTTGCAGGCGCTGGCCGAGCAGTCGCGTATCGTACGTCTGCCGCTGAACCAGGTGGGTTCGCTCAATAAGATCAACAAGGCGCTGGCTCGTTTCGAGCAGGAGCACGAGCGTACCCCGTCGCCCGAGGAGCTGGCTATCGAGCTCGAGCTGCCGAAGGAGAAGGTGACCGATACGCTGCGTGTAGCAGGTCGTCACGTCTCGGTGGATGCCCCGTTTGCCGATGGTGAGGATAACTCGCTGCTGGATGTGCTCGTAAACCCCGATTCGCCCAATGCTGACCGCGGCCTGATCAACGAGTCGCTGTCGACGGAGGTGGATCGCGCACTGGAGACCCTGACGGAGCGTGAGCGCGACATCATCAAGTACTTCTTCGGCATCGGTTGCTCGGAGATGACGCTGGAGGAGATCGGCGAGAAGTTTGACCTTACGCGCGAGCGCGTACGCCAGATTAAGGAGAAGGCGATCCGTCGCCTGCGCCACTCGTCGCGTTCGAAACTGCTGAAATCCTACCTCGGGTAAGTAGAAAGTTAGCTCAACAAAAAGGGAGATAGCCACCGGTTTAGGCTATCTCCCAATTTTTTTTGAGCGGCTTAAAGCACGACAAAAAACTTTCAACTTTCAACTTTCAACTTCATCAACTCCATGATGCGGTTGGCCAGCTCCGTATTCTCCAGCATGGGCTTGAACTGATCGGCTCCTGCGCCATAGAGGTAGGCCGGAACGCGGATGGCCGAGTGCGAACCCGTGCCGAATCGGTAGTCGATACCGCTCTCCGAAAGGGTGAAGTCGCTCTTGCCGCTCGGCATCGAAAGACCGCCCGTCTCGTGGTCGGCCACGACCACCACCAGCGTACCTGGGTGGGTATCGGCAAAATCTACAGATAGGCGTACCACCTGCTCAAAATCCTGCATCTCGGCCAACAGGTAACGGGGATCGTTGGCATGACCTGCGCCGTCGATCTGCGAACCCTCGACCATCAGCATAAAGCCATCCTCGTCCTGAGATAGCAGCTCCAACGCTTTGGCCGTAGCCTGCGGAATGAAGTCGCCACGCTCGGGGGCATGGGGCAGGTATTCGGACTCGACCATTGCCAAGAGGGGCGTCGTGGTTGCCGCCAGAGCCTCTTCGCGCGTCATGGCGAGCGTATAACCCTGCTCGGCGAGGGTGGCACGGTGTGCATCGGTGAGCCAGCGTGTGCCGCCACCAATCATCACATCGAAGTGCGAAGCGACCAAATCATCCGTGATCTCGTCGTAGAGGTGTCGTCCTGTCTGGTGGGCATAGAAGGCGCCCGGCGTGGCGTGTTGCAGGTAGCAGCTCACCACCAGACCCGTTGCCATGCCGCGATCGCGTGCCAGCTCCATCATGGAGGTCAGGCGCACCGAGTCGGGCGAGAGTCCCAGCCGCGAATTGTTGGTCTTCGCACCGCAGGCGAGGGCCGTACCGGCCGCTGCCGAGTCCGTCACGCGGTTGTTGGCCGAGCGGGTTGTAATGAGTGCAACGTGCTCCGCCTCCGAGAAGGCCGTGGGGGCGTAGTCGTTCTCGATCTCGAGCATTCCGACCTGGGCCAAGCCCATACCGTCACCGATCAGGTAGATCAGATTTTTTACTTCGGGCTCCTTCTCCGAAGTCCCTGTGCAGCATCCGATGCATGCAAAAAAGCAGAAAAGCGAGAATAAATGTTTCATAGTAAGGCAAAATTAGTAAAAAAGGGTGAATGTTGTACCGCTTTTTTTGTATCTTTACCAAAACATTTTTTCGTATGGATGTAAAAATTGCCCCCGATTGGAAAGCACTGCTCGAGGAGGAGTTCTCAAAACCCTACTTCGAGGAGCTTACGCGCTTCGTGAAGGAGGAGTATGCCACACGCCGCATCTACCCGCGGGGCAGCAATATCTTCCGCGCCTTTGATAAGTGCCCGCTCGACAAGTTGAAGGTGGTCATCATCGGCCAGGATCCTTACCACGGCCCGGGGCAGGCACATGGCCTCTGCTTCTCGGTGGCTGAAGGTGTGCCGCATCCCCCCTCGTTGCAAAACATCTTCAAGGAGGTGGCTGCCGACATCGGTACACCGATTCCCGTGTCGGGCAACCTCGACCGTTGGGCCGAGCAGGGGGTGCTGCTGCTCAATGCCGTACTCACGGTGCGTGAACACGAGGCCGCTTCGCATGCAGGCAAGGGGTGGGAGCAATTCACCGATGCCGTGGTGCGCAAGATTGCCGAGCGGAAGCAGGGGGTGGTATACCTCTTGTGGGGCAGCTACGCCCAGCGTAAGGGTGCGATTGCCAATCCGACGCAAAATTGCATCCTGAAGGCCGTGCACCCCTCGCCCCTTTCGGCCTACCGCGGTTTCTTGGGGTGCAAGCACTTCTCGAAAGCCAACGAATACCTGATCTCCACGGGCCAGACGCCCATAAATTGGTAACACAACATGAAACGAATTTTCCTCTTTGCAGCCCTCTTACTGGGGCTTACGGCCTGCACGGAGCAGGCCCCCGCGACGCTCGATCGTGAGGCGATGCGCGATGCCGTTTTGGCACGTATTACGGGTGCCGAGCAACCGACCGAGGTGCTCTCGATCCTCGATTTTGGGGCTGTCGGCGATGGCGTGACCGACTGTAAACCCGCCTTTGATCAGGCGATGCAGCGTGCCGAGGAGCTGGGTGGCGCGCGGATCGTGGTGCCGGCCGGTGAGTATTGGCTCTGTGGCCCGATCCACTTTGTGAGCCGCGTCTGCCTCGAATTGCAGGAGGGCTCGACGCTGAAGTTCAACCCTGAGCCGAGCTGCTACCTCCCTGTGGTGGCTACGAGCTGGGAGGGTACCTTCCTTTATAATTATAGCCCCTTCATCTATGGCCGCGGGCTGAAGGATGTTTCGATCGTGGGCCGTGGTGTGATTGACGGCAATGCTGCTACGACCTTTGCTACCTGGCGCGCGTTGCAGGGCCCGAGTAAAGACCTGAGCCGCAAATACAACCACGAGCAGACCCCCGTAGAGGAGCGCATCTTCGGCGAGGGACACTACCTCCGTCCTCATTTGATTCAGTTCTACGAGTGCGAGCGCATCACGTTGGAGGGTGTCTTCATTACGAATGCTCCCTTCTGGTGCATCCACCTCCTCAAGTCGAAAAATATCATCTGCGACGGCCTGCGCTACGATGCCAAGCTGGTCAATAACGACGGTATCGACCCCGAGTATGCGCAGGATGTACTGATCCAGAACATCGAGTTCAACAATGGCGACGATAATGTGGCCATCAAGTGTGGTCGTGATGACGACGGTCGTGCGACGGCAACCCCCTCGTCGGGTATCGTCATCCGCAACTGCCGCTTCAAGGGATTGCACGGTGTGGTGCTCGGTAGCGAGATGTCGTCGGGTGTGGAGAATATCTTTATCGAAAATTGCACCTACGGAGGTTATTGCAAGCGCGGTTTGTATGTCAAGACCAACCCCGATCGCGGCGGCTTTATCCGCAACATCTTTGTCAATAACTGCGAGTTTGGCGAGGTGGAGGATTTGATCTTCGTCACTTCGATGTATGCCGGTGAGGGGTTGGATAACCACCACTTCACGGCCGTGCATGATATCTATGTGGAGGACGTGACGTGCCAAAAGGCGCGTGCGGCAGCCGTCGTGCTGCAGGGTACCGCGGCCGAGCCGATTCATGATGTGCATCTGAAGCGTGTGCGTGTGGATGAGGCAAAGATTGGTCTCTCGATGGAGCACACGGACGCAATCGCCTTTACGGATTGTAATATGGGCGGCTTTGCGGGTGTTCCGACCACAGCTTCGGCCAAGGATCATGTCTTTGCCGAGGATAAGAAGTAATTGGCAGGATCCTACAAAATCAAAAGAGGTCATCCTTTCGGGGGATGGCCTCTTTTGGGTTACTTAGCGGGAAGTTCTTTAGAGCAATTGGCGCATTTGAGCGCGCTCCTCTTCAGTCCAGGTGGTATGCTCGGCATGAAACGCAACAAGATCCGCAATCGATCCATGGAAGTAGTTGTTGAGCATCGCCTTTAATACGCGTCGTGCGTAGGTGCGCTTTTCAATGAGTGGGAAGTATGTGAAGCTGCGGCCGGATGGCTTGCGATCCACAAATTCCTTCTCCTCCAGGATCTTCATGAAGGTGGCCACGGTCGTGTAGGCCGGTTTGGGCTCCTCCATTTTTGCAATGATCTCGCCGACGTTTGCTTGGTCGAGATCCCACAGAATTTGCATGATCTGCTCTTCTCCTCGAGTCAGATCGGGATTCTTTCTCCTTTGCATGATATGTTTGATGATGGTAACACAATGATAGAAAGAATCTGTCAAAAATACAAACTAAACGCTTGCTCCTTGTTTTTTAGATGATAATTTGACGTTTTATGTCGGCAAAAATAAAAAATGAGTGGCCAAATTGTACGATTTGACCACTTGTTTGCTCGCTGATGCACACTGTTTCGATCCTTGGTTAACGCCTAAAACCACTTCGCATGTGGCTGGGGGATGGACTGTGCATTTCGTGCTGCCCGGTTTCGGAGTAGGGACGTCGCCCTACACGTTGCTCGTAACCTGTTGTCTGGCCGGAAGGAGAATCTCCGCCCGACTTCCGAAAGACGATCGGTAGTGTGTATTTGACCCGTACAGGTTGGCCGTCTTTTATGCCGGGCTTCCATTTGGGCGAGTACTTGAGGATGCCCATGACGTGCTTGTCGATATAGGGTTCAACGCCTCGAATGAGGGTGATATCCTCCAGTTTACCCGCTTTGCCGACTACAAACGACACTCGCAGGGTATCATTTACCAGCTGATCAGGTGTTAAATGCATACGATTGACGATCCATGCGCGGAATCTGTTTAGGTCGCCCCCTTTGAAGGTCGGCTTGATGATGTCGTCATATTCCGGATCTTGCGCCAGGACGGGAAGAGCCAGGCAGAGCATCCAGATAAGCAGCAGTCGTTTCATGGTAAGTGGTGTCAAAAAGATATAATGGGATTAGAATGCCCGTTCGCGGTTCTCCTCGTTGTCCTTCTCGGAGCGGGCCACCTCGTCGCCCTCCCAATCGAACCAGGGAAATTCGCGTCGTTCGCCCAATCCGAAGCGCAGGTAGGTAATCGGCAGCCCCATCTCCAGGAAACGGCTTTCGTAAGCGGTCTTCACCGAGAGTACCTCATCGGCGTAGCCCGAACCATAGATGTCGTCGTTCGCCACCTCGCACGGGAGCGCAAAGTGGTCGATGACGCCCTTCGTGTAGGCGTAGAGATGCTGCGAATCGGTTTTGAGGTTGATGCGGCCATCCTTTTTCAGCAGGCGGGCATAACGCTCCAGAAAGAGGGGTGAGGTGAGGCGCTTGCGGGCGCGGTTGGTCTTGAGCTGCGGATCGGGGAAGGTGATCCAGATCTCGTCCACCTCACCCTCGGCAAAGAGGCTCTCGATGAATTCAATGCGCGTACGCAGGAAACCCACGTTCGCCATGCCTCGCTGCGTGGCGGTCTTTGCACCACGCCACATGCGGGCGCCCTTGATGTCGATGCCGATGTAGTTCTTGTCGGGGTTGCGCTCGGCCAGGCCGACCGTATACTCGCCCTTACCACAACCCAGCTCCAGGATGATCGGGCGATCGTTGTGGAAGAACTCCTTGCGCCAATTCCCCTTCAGGGGGTGGTCGCAGCGAAAAACGGTGTCGAATTCGGGCTGCACGAAGCAGGCGAAGGTCTCGTTTTCGGCAAATTTACGCAGTTTATCTTTTCCCATAAGTTCGGTTATTCGGTTGAAAAACGGATGCCGACCGCCTCGATACCCGCTACGGAGCGGGTCGGGGTCAGCGAAAAGTAGTAGGTCCCCTCGTGTTGCAGACGGACGCTGCGACGGTAGGGTATCTCCAGGATCTGTTTCAAGGCATTGATGCGCTTCGGGCGGGGTAGGATCAGACGATGCAACTCCTCGGTGCGGAGCGAATCGGGCGTGAAGGTCACGACCCGCACCGTCAGGCTGTCCTCCGTGAAACGATCATCGGTACGTAGGAAGATCTTCAGTTCCCCGTAGTTGTTTGCACGGTGATTCTCCATGCGCACGATTGCCGTATGGTCGGGGTCGAACGCCGTCACATCCGTGACATAAGCCTGCTCCTGCGTGGTGCACCCACCCGCCAGCAGCAGACTCAAGATCCCTACAAATGCACTCCGGCGCATGGCTACTCGGCACTTCCGCCCTGGTTGCCGCCGTTGTTCGCTCCATTCGGACGGCGACGACGGTTGAATCGGCGGTGGTTCGGACGGTGGTTCGACGGACGCTCCTCGCCCTCGACAGGCTGCTGAGCACCCTCTGCCGCAGCCGTTGCGGCCTCCTGCTGGGGACGTGGACGCTCACCGCGCTGCTCATGACGCTGGCGGGGTTGCTGGTCGCGCTTGCCGCCACGCTGATCGCGCTTCTGTTCCTGCTTGGCCTCCTGTTTGGCCTCCTGTTTCTCGCCCTGGTTGTTCTCCTGCTTGGGGGCAGCCTTTTGCTCCGCCTTCGGCTCTTGTTTGGGCTCCTGGCTCGGCTTCTGCTCCTGCTCGTTACGCTCCGACTTGGCCTGCTGCTTGTTCTTCTTCTTGCGGCGCTTGGCCTTGTCGAAGCGGGTGATGCTGTCCTCCTCCGAACGGTAGGTCGGCTCCTCGATCTGCTCGGTGGTCTCCTCGGCATCCTGCAGCTGGTCGACACGCTTGCCGGCACGGTTGGCAGCCTGGATCTCCTCCACGCGGGCAGCCGTCAGGGTCGTCAGGTTCGACATCGTATCCTTGCTCGACGAGAAGGTCATCAGACCGGCCAAAATGTCGGTCTTGACCAAGAACCACTCGCCATCGACCGTCTGCAGCGGCTCACGCACACGCGGCAATGCCTTGCGGGCATCGGCGTAGGCATCATATTCGTACATCATGCAGCACTTGAGCTTCGAGCACTGACCGGCCAACTTCTGCGGGTTGAGCGAGAGGTCCTGTGCGCGGGCAGCACCCGTTGTGACGGAGGAGAAGGTGGACATCCACGAAGCGCAGCAGAGCTCACGGCCGCACGCACCCAAGCCGCCGATGCGACCCGCCTCCTGACGGGCACCGATCTGCTTCATCTCGATGCGGATGTGGAAACGCTCGGCAAAAACTTTGATCAGCTCGCGGAAATCGACGCGCTCGTCAGCGATGTAGTAGAAGATCGCCTTGATTTTGTCGCCCTGATACTCCACGTCGCCAATCTTCATATTGAGCCCCATATCGGCGGCAATCTGGCGCGAGAGAATCATCGTCTCATGCTCCAGCGCGATTGCCTCCTGCCAACGCTCGATGTCGTAGGGCTTGGCCTTGCGGTAGATCTTGCGGAACTCGCCGTTCTGGGGGTTGAAACCCGTGCGGCGCATCTGTTTGAGGACCATATCGCCCGTCAAGGAGATGATACCGATATCGTGGCCAGGAGCAGCCTCCACGGCGACAATGTCGCCTCGCTTGAGCTCCAGATTATTGACGTTTTGGTAGAACCCGCGGCGGGTATTCTTGAAACGCACCTCGAAAATATCGCCTTCGGCGTGCTGGGGATACTCCTCTAACCAATTCTCCTCGTGGAGCTTGAAGCAACCCTCTTTGGCGAAGGCCTCGGGGCCGAACTCCCCTTCCGTGAAACAGCAACCGCGCCCGACAACGGGGCGGCAGCAACATTTTTTGACCGTATCTTGTGTCTGATCGAAATCCATATTGGTTGGTATATTTGGCGTAAAGGTAAGAAATTAATTCAAAATTTAGAATGCAAAATTCAAAATTATTTCCCCTCTCCGTTTTTTCATGGAATGCGAAATTCTAAACTTTGAATTTGCGGATGTCACGTCGAATGCGGGCCATGAGCAGCAGGGCTGCGGCACCCAAGCCAAACGAGTAGCTGAGGAAGAAACCCGAAGGTCCCATGCCGGCCGTGATGCCGAGCAGGTAACCCACCGGCATGTTGATCAGCCAATAGGCCACAAAGGCGATCGGCATGATGATCTTCACATCCTGCAAGCCGCGCAGAATACCCACCGAGACATTCTGCATGCCATCCCACAACTGATACAGCGCAACGAAGAACATCATGTCGGCCGTCAGTGCGATCACCTCCTCGTTGTCGGTGAACAGGCGCGGAATGTCGTGGCGCAGGAGGATAAAGAGGAGCGAGGCCAACAACGACCAAAGCAGCACCAGGTGGTAGGTGGCGTGGGTCGCCAACTTAAGCTCTTCGTGGTTGCGCTCGCCGTAGCAGTGCGAGATGCGGATCGTGGCAGCCGATCCGATCGAGAGAATCACCATAAAGGCACAGTTACCCAACGTAGTGGCGACCTGGTTGGCGCTCAGAGCGATCGTGCCGAGCCAACCGATCATAATGGCCGTGCCGACAAAGGCCGACGACTCGAGGAACATCTGCCCCGCAATTGGCAGGCCGATGCGCAGCAACTGCTTGACGTGCAGCCATTCGGGCAGACGCAGACGGAATCCTCGGAGGTAGCTCCGATACTTCGTGTGGTAGAGGAAGTAGACGAGCACCATTGCTGCCGAAGCGACACGCGAGAGGGTAGTTGCTAAACCGGCACCTGTTGCGCCCATGGCAGGCAGGCCGCAACGGCCATAGATCAAGACCCAGTTGAAGAGGACGTTGAGGGCGTTGACGATGATCGTGATCGTCATTACGGTCTTCGTGTTGCCCGTGCCCTCCAGGAAGGATTTGAAGCCGAAGAAAAAGAGCATGAAGGGGATGCTGTAGGAGAGCATCCGGTAGTAGGGAATCGCCCCATCGACCACCTCGATGGGTTGCCCCATCAGGTAGAGCAGCGGCGCAGCTGCATATTGGGCGATGCCGACGAAGATACCTAATAAGGTGTAGAAGATGACCGCGTTATGGAGTAGTTGGCTACACTCCTGGTGCTCGCCTCTTACGAAGCGTTCTCCGACCAGCGGCGTCAAACCGAGTGCCACGCCGATGCAGCCGATCAGGATCAGAAAGGCCATCGACGAACCGAACGATACGGCCGCCAAGGGCAGAGGATCCGCTCCACCGAATTGCCCCACCATGATCGTGTCGGCCAGCTGCGTCAGCATCTGGCCCAATTGCGTCAGGACGACGGGCAACGACAGTGCGAGGTTCTTGCGGTATTGCTCTTTATAGCGGCTCCAAAGGGTCATCGTGCGGTGGGCTTACTTTTCGGGAAAACCTTGCGCTTTGAGTTTGATCTCACCACCATCAGGCGTGACCAGGTAGCAACCGGTCTGCTCTTCGGTGATGTGGCCGATCACATCGACCACGCCGAGGCGCATCACCTGCTCCTGCAGGGCGATCGGCACGGTGAAGAGCAGCTCGTAATCCTCGCCACCGTTCAGGGCGGCAATGACGGGGTCGAGGTGCATCTCCTCGCACAGCTCCGAGGTTTGGCGGGCAATCGGCATGCGCTCAAGATAGATGCGTGCACCGCACTTTGAACTGCGGCAGAGTTGCATCAGGTCGCTTGCCAGGCCATCCGTCAAATCAATCATGGCCGTCGGGAGGATCTTCTCCTCCTCCAGTACGTCCAGGATATCGGTTCTCGGACGCGGCTTGAGGTATCTTTCGAGCAGGTATTCGTAGCCCTTGAACTGCGGCTCGGGCAGATCCACCTCGGCCAGTACGCGCTTTTCGCGCTCCAGCAGCTGCAAACCCATGTAGGCAGCGCCCAGGCTGCCCGTGATGCAGATCAAATCGTGCAGCTTGGCACCCGAACGGCGTACCGTCGTGCCACGCCGGGCAGCACCCGTGGCCGCGGCCGTGATGACCAAACCCGTCATCGAGGCACGTGTGTCGCCACCCATGAGGTCGATCTGCTGCTCATGGCAGGCAAAGCGGATACCTTCGTAGAGATCGTCTAACGCCTCGACCGGAATCTTTGACGAAATACCGAGCGAGATCATCAACTGACGCGGGCGGGCATTCATAGCTGCCAAGTCACTGACAACGGCGGTTACCACCTTGTAGCCCAAGTGCTTAAGCGGGAAGTAGGTCAAATCGAAATCGACACCCTCGAAGAATGAGTCGGTCGTTACAACCAACTCCTCGTCGGCCTGTGTGGCGATCACGGCGCCATCATCGCCCACACCGCATAAGGTCGTGTCGTGGTGGTGCTTAAATCCGGCCGTCAGGCGGTCAATCAGCCCAAATTCGCCCAATTCGGCGATCTCGGTGCGCTTTTTATTCATAGTTGTGGTAAATATTTTGCAAAATTTTTACAAAATTACGAAAACTTTGGGTGCTTACAAAAAAATAGTGTATTTTTGTCCGGCCAAAACAACACAACAGGCTTTTTCTATTATGATTAATATTGTTTTATTTGGTGCTCCGGGCTGCGGTAAGGGAACGCAGGCAGCGTTGCTGAAGGAGCATTACGGTATCGAACATGTATCGACCGGCGAGGTGATTCGCGGTCATATCCGTCGTGGTACGGAGTTGGGCCGTCAGGTCCAAGCCTGCATCGAGCGTGGTGAGCTGGCTCCCGATGAGTTGGTGATTAAGATGATTGCCGACTACGTAGCCGAGCACCGCGATTCGAAGGGTTGCATCTACGACGGCTTCCCCCGCACGACTGCCCAGGCCGAGGCTTTCGATCAGATTATGGCCGAGAATGGGCTGAAGATCGACCTGATGATCCGCATCACGGTGGAGGAGCAGGAGCTGATTCGTCGCATCCTGTTGCGCGGTAAGGATTCGGGCCGTGCCGATGACGCTTCGGAGGAGGTGATTCGCCAGCGTTTGGAGGTTTATTGGGCTCAGACGGCGGTTGTTGCCGAGCACTACAAGGCACAGGGTAAGTATGTCAAAGTCGATGGCGAGGGTACGATCGAGGAGGTATTCGAGCGTATTGTACGCGAAATCGAGGCGATCAAGTAGTTTTTTGAGGCTTAAATGCTTAATTTTGAATTCTAAAGTTTGGAATTCCGAATTTTAATCCGTACTTTTGCCGTCCCAAAATGGGATAAACACAAATTTTTAATTAACAAACACGTATGAACAACTACGAAACCGTTTTCATTGTCACGCCGGTTCTGTCGGATGCTCAGGTACAGGAGGTCGCTGGCAAATTCCAGGGTGTTATCACCGAGAACGGCGGTCAGATCGTGAATTGCGAGAACTGGGGCTTGAAGAAGCTCGCTTATCCGATTCAGAAGAAGACCACCGGCTTCTATTTCCTGATCGAGTTCGCCGCTGAGGGTGACATCATCAACAAGCTGGAGACCCAGTATCGCCGCGACGAGCGCGTGATCCGTTTCTTAACTTTCAAGCAGGACAAGTTTGCCGTAGAGTACTCGGCCAAGCGTCGTGCTAAACTTGCTAACAAACAGGAGGAGTAAACTATGGCACAGGAGAACAACGCAGCACAGTCGGAGATCCGTTACCTGAACCCGGTATCGGTTGACGTGAAGAAGAAGAAGTACTGCCGCTTCAAGAAGCTTGGCATCAAGTACGTAGATTACAAGGACGGTGAGTTCCTGAAGAAGTTCCTCAACGAGCAGGGTAAGATTCTGCCCCGCCGCCTTACGGGTACTTCGCAGAAGTTCCAGAAGAAGGTTGCACAGGCCGTTAAGCGTGCTCGCCACCTGGCTATCCTGCCCTTCGTGACCGATGGTATGAAATAATAAATAAGGAGGACAAGCTATGGAAGTTATTCTGATCAAAGATATGGAGAACTTGGGCTACGCTAACGACATCGTGAACGTAAAGCCCGGCTACGCTAACAACTACCTCATTCCGCAGGGTTACGCAAAGGCCGCTACGGCTTCGGCTAAGAAGATTTTGGCCGAGAACCTGAAGCAGCGTGCTCACAAGGATGCCAAGATCCTGGCTGACGCTCAGGCTCTGGCTGAGACGATCTCGAACCTGCAGCTTACGATCTCGGCTAAGGCTGAGGAGGGTAAGCTCTTCGGTACGGTTACGGCTACGGATTTGGCTGAGGCTCTCGCCGAGAAGGGTGTAACGATCGACCGCAAGGCTATCGCAGTTGAGGCTGTGAAGACCGTAGGTGAGTACATCGCCGTTGCTAAGCTGCACCGCGAGGTGAAGGCTGAGGTGAAGTTCTCGGTAGTAGCTGCTACGGAGGAGTAATCACTCACAAGCCAAACAAAATGGACGTCTCGATTTCGAGGCGTCTTTTTTTTGTGGTTGCCGATCCATCGTGTGTCGTCCTGACGAACGGCCGTACCTATTATAATATACCCCCGAACGTTGGCAGGCGGCCGACGGTTCGGGGGTAATTTGGTAGCGGGAAACCCGATTAGAAGGGCAGATCGTCCGGATCCTCCTGCGGTACGGCAGGAGCTGCAGGCTGCTGATACTGCGGTTGGGCAGGCTGCGAAGCGGGTGCTGCAGGACGCGGCTGGGCCGTGTAGGTGCCGGTGTTGTCCGATACCTGGCCACCCTCGGCACGACGACCCAGGAGGTTCATCGTATCGGCCAAGATCTCGGTCGTATAGCGCTTGTTGCCCTGCTGGTCGGTCCACTCGCGGGTGCGGAGACGACCCTCGACATAGATCTGCGAGCCTTTGCGTACGTAATTATCTACCACATCGGCCAGACCACGCCACAGCGTGATGGTGTGCCATTCAGTGTGCTCTTTGTTTTCGTTCGATTGGCGATCACGATAACGCTCGGTCGTGGCCAAACGGATACGGGCAACCTTGACGCCACCCTCCATGGCGCGCACCTCGGGATCCATGCCCACGTTGCCGATCAAAATTACTTTGTTTACCATATTTTTTTTAATCTTCTTTATTTCAGCTCTTTAATCATCGCTTTGAAGAGCGTCTCCATTCTTACGGCCGCCTTCTTGCCCTGGCGTTGTACATCCTCGTGGTCGCCAATCTCGTCCGACAGCCCGCAGTTCGTGATGACCGAAACACCGAAGCAGGGAACGCCCATGTGGCGCGCCACGATCACCTCGGGTACGGTCGACATGCCGGCCGTATCACCACCGATTGCCTTGAAATAGCGGTACTCAGCCTGCGTCTCAAACGTGGGGCCCGTGCCGCCTACGTAGACACCATACTGCAGTTTGATCCCCTCGCGCTCGGCGATAGCGGTTGCCTTGGCAATCAACTCCTTGTCGTAGCAGTTGTGCATATCGGGGAAGCGGGGACCCAACTCGGCCAGATTGGGGCCGATGAGCGGATTGGGCATCAGGTTGATATGGTCGGTGATGATCATCAGATCACCCGTGCGGAACGAGGTGTTGATGCCACCCGAAGCGTTCGAAACGAAGAGGTATTCGATACCCAAGAGCTTCATCACGCGAACGGGGAAGGTCACCTCGGTCATCTTGTAGCCCTCGTAGTAGTGGAAACGGCCCTGCATGGCCACCACCTTGCGACCCTCGATCGTGCCAAAAATCATACGTCCCTTGTGTCCCTCGACCGTCGAAACGGGGAAGCCGGGAATCTCCTTATAATCTAATACATAGGCGGCCTCGATCTTCTCGCCGAAGTCACCCAGACCCGTACCGAGGATGATACCCACCTCGGGGGTAAAATCGTTCGTTGCGGCCTTGATCCACGCCGCGGTCTGCTTAATTGCTTCTAACATCTTCTTCTATTTTTTGTAGAAAATCCGTTGCCGAATCTTCAATAAAGGTAATGTCGATCGGGAGGAAATAGAGGCTGCGACGCACCAGAGCCGGAATCTTGTTCGGACGGCCCATCTTCACGGCGTCCTTCTCCGTGGTGACGATCACTGCCCCCGGGTGTCGCTTCAAAAGCTCCTCGAGGTACAACATATCGCGCACACGGTAAATGTGGTGATCCTTTAACGTGACCTCCTCAACCACCTGATATGCCTCGCGCAGAGTCGAGAGAAAGGGCTTGGGGTTACCGATGCCCGAGAGAGCAATCACCTTGCCGCGTTGCTTGAGAGGCACTACATCACCCTCGTTGCGGAAGATCGGCTGGGGCGAGAAGGACTCAAAGCGGGTAAAGTAGATGCGTTGGTAAGCATATTTCACCAAGACTTTGCGCAAGATGCGTCGGTCGATCGGTGCCATCTTTTCGGGGCACTTCGTTACCACGAAATAGTGGGCACGGTAGAGTTGCTCGGGATTGTCGCGGAGCGAGCCGGCCGGCAGCATGCGATCCGATTGGATCGGACGCGTCGAATCAACCATCAGCACGTTGATCTTGGGTTGCACGTAACGATGCTGGAAACCGTCGTCCATGATGATCAGATTCACCTCGGGATGCTCCTCGCGGATGCGGCGAATGCCCTCCACGCGTTTCTCGCAGACAACCACGGTCGTGTCGGGGAACTTGCGCTTGATTTGTAGCGGCTCGTCACCTACATCGCGGTAGTGGGCATCGATGGTCACCTCACGATAGCCCTTCGTGCGGCGGCCGTAGCCACGTGAAAGCAGTGCTACGTGGTGGGAGCGCTTGAGGTAGGTGATCAGCATCTCGGCCATCGGGGTTTTTCCCGTGCCGCCGACGGTGATGTTACCGATGCAGACGATCGGAATATCAAACTGCTCACTCTTCAGGATACCCCAATCGAAGAGGCGGTGACGGAAGTTCACAGCCAGCGAGTAGAGCCAGGAGAGTGGTAGGTATAGCAGATCGCGCATGGTTTTTAGGTTGGTATAGTTACACTATGTTTTCAAAGATAGGCATTTTTTTCTGAATGCCCAAACGAAAAGCGCCTTTTCTGCTTTTTCGGGTATTTTACCCGAAAATAGATACGAAAACCCACCATTTTTTTGTTATCTTTACGCCATTAACACGAAAAAATGATTGCTATGCGCTATTTATCCCATATTCGCCTTTTTTTGATCACCCTCATGGTGGTGCTGCTCGGAGCCTGCTCGTCGCGTGAAACGGCGGCGGAGGCTGAGCCCGAAACCCCGAAAAATATTCGCTACGGCATCGATGCCGATCTCTATCGCCTCGAAACGGGTGAGGTGCAGAACGGACAGACCGTGGGTGAGATCCTGGGTGGCTTTGGCGTCTCGGCTCGCCTGATTGATCGTCTCGATAAGGCTACGCGCGAGGTCTTCCCGCTGCGCAATATCCGTCCGGGGCATCAGTACACGGCCTTTATCCACGAGGATTCGCTCCATGCACCGCATCTGGATTACCTGGCCTATGAGAAGAGCGTGGCGGAGTATGTGGTCTTTGGCTTCGTGGGTGATTCGGTGACGATCACCAAGGGTGAGAAGCCTACGACGGTACGTCGCACGAAGAAGAGCGCCGTGATCGAGAGTTCGCTGTGGGGCGCTATTATGGAGGCCGATCTGCCCTACGCGCTGGCTGCCGAGCTGGAGGATATCTACCAGTGGACGGTCGATTTCTTCGGCATTCAGGCAGGTGATGACTTCACGGTAATCTACGACGAGAAGTTCATCGACGACACGGTCTCGATCGGCATCGGCCGCGTGTGGGGTGCCAAGTTCAATCACGCCGGCAAGACGCGCTACGCCATCCCCTTCCGCCAGGGTGACAAACTCCAGTATTGGGAGGCGGACGGCGGTTCGTTGCGCAAGAATATCCTGAAGGCGCCGTTGAAGTTTTCGCGCATTTCGTCAGGTTTCTCCTACTCGCGTCTGCATCCCGTACACAAGGTGCGTCGTCCCCATACGGGTGTCGATTATGCTGCGCCGGCGGGTACGCCTGTGCGTGCCGTGGCCGATGGCGTGGTGACCTTCCGCGGCTGGGGCGGTGGTGGCGGTAATACGATCAAAATCAAGCATGCGGGCAACCTCATGACGGGTTATCTCCACCTGCGCGGCTTCGCCAAGGGCATTGCTGTCGGTTCGCGTGTGACGCAGGGCCAGCTGATCGGTTACGTTGGTTCGACGGGCACTTCGACCGGCCCGCACCTCGACTACCGCATCTGGAAAAACGGTACGCCGATCAACCCGCTCAAGGTGCCGCAGGAGCCCACCGAGCCGATCAACGAGCAGAACCGCGCCAAATTTGAGTTCGTGCGCGACCGCATCATTGCCGAGCTGGAGGGGGAGGTGAAGCCCGAAGAGATCATTACGCAGGTCGATTCGATCATCCTGTCCGAGGTCGCTCCGGTAGATTCGTTGACGCAAAATCAGCAATAGGATGGCACGTACAGCCGTAATTATCGTCGCCGGAGGTGGCGGCAAACGCATGGGGGAGGGTTTGCCAAAGCAGTTCCGCATGCTCCTCGCCGAGCCGATCCTGGCTCACACGATCAATCGCTTCCATGAGGCACTGCCCGAGGCTCAACTCATCGTTGTGTTGCCCGAAGAACATATCCCCTTCTGGGAGAATCTCAAGGCGCGCTTTGAGGTGGCTCGTCACACGGTAGTCAGTGGTGGCGCAGAGCGTTTCCACTCCGTGAAAAACGGCTTGAAAGCAGTGGGCTACGACGTGGAGTTGGTCGCCGTGCAGGATGGTGTACGTCCCTTGGCTTCGGTCGGGATGATTCGTCAGACGGTAGAGGCGGCAGCTGTGCATGGCTCGGCCATTCCCGTGGTGGAGGCGGTCGATTCGTATCGCGCCGTCGATGGGGACGATTCGCAGATCGTGGACCGTACGCCGCTCCGCATCGTGCAAACTCCGCAGGTCTTCCGCCGTGCCCTGCTGGATGAAGCCTATGAACAACCCTTTTCGGTACGCTTCACGGACGATGCCTCGGTCGTGGAGGCCTTGGGCGAACGGGTGCATTTGTGCCCTGGCGAGCGTCAGAACCTGAAGATCACCACGCCCGAGGATCTGATCTTGGCGCGCGCCTGGATTGCAGCCGAGGAGGAGTCGAAAAACGAAGAAGCATAAACGTCCGATGACACACACCTACCGATATCGCATCGATCGCCGAACCCGCTATTGGACCCTGCTTTACGTAGTGGTCTACCTGGGGCTGGGTTTGGGCCTCTATATGCTCTATGAGGGTGGTTATTTTTCGGCTTGGTTTGCTACGTCGATTGGCGCCCTATTGCTCTTGATGGCCCTCTCGATTCCCCGAAAACTGATCTTGACGAAGGAGAAACTCGAGGTGCGTTGTCTGTTGGATATGACCGAGATCCCACGCGAGGAGATCGCCTCGGTGCGACGTGTCGCGCCGGAGGAGATGCGCTGGATCTTTCCGCTCTTTGGCGGTTGCGGCTTCTTTGGTTACTACGGCCACTTCTTGGACTTGAAGCACTTCGAGCGCCTGATGATCTATGCCTCCGAGTGGCGCAACATGGTCGAGGTGACAACCATCTATGAGGATAAACTTTGGATTTCGTGCAGTGAGGCCGATCAATTGATCGCCCATCTGACCGAACCGCCTGCTGCTGAATCTTAATTGACTTCACGCGATATGAAAAAACTCTTTTTGGCCCTTGCACTATTCGTGGTGGGCTCGTTGTCGGCCCAGGAGCTGGTCTATCAAGACGCCGAGGGCGTAATTCGTTATACGGCAGATCATAGCGAGGTGGCCGTATTTGGTGCCAACTATTGCCTCCCGTCGGCTTCGGATTATCGAGCCGCGGATCAAGTAGCACCCACCCTTGCCGAGAAAAAACAGCTGATCGATATCGATATGGCGCACTTCGCCCGCATGGGTTTCCGTGCCCTGCGCCTCTCATTTTGGGGCGATTGGGAGAATTCGGACAAGGAGGGTAATCTGGTCGATAACGAGCACCTCGATCTGTTGGATTACCTGATCTACAAGGCCTCGGAGCAGGGTATACTGATGCTCTTCTCGCCCACGGTGGCTCACGCTGCCTGGTGGCCCGATGGGGATCGCAACCTCGATGGCTTCACGGCCCACTACGGCAAAGAGGCGCTGACCTTCGATAAGGAGGCGATCCGTGCCCAGCAGCGCTACATGACGCAGTTCCTGAACTACCGCAACCGATACACCGGTAATCGGTACAAGGAGGAGCCTCACATCATCGCCATCGAGATCTTGAACGAGCCTGCGCGCATCATGGGTCGCAATGACGAGATTCGCGCCTACATTGATCAGATGACCGAGTCGATTCGTGCGACGGGTTGTCGGAAGATTGTGGCCTACAACCTCTCGGAGAACTTCTACATGGCTCCTGCCCTGCGCGATTCGAAGGCCGAATCGGCCACCTACGGCTGGTATCCCACGCAGCTCAACCACGGCGAGACGCTGAAGGGTAACTTCCTGCCTTACGTGAACGACTATACACCGATGAAGACGGTCGATATCGGTCCGCGCTCGAAGATGGTTTACGAGTTCGATGCCCCCGATTTGACCTGCTCGTACATGTATCCGGCCCAGGTGCGCGAATTCCGTGAGGGTGGAGTGCAATGGGCTGCCATGTTCTCCTACGACATGATCGGCACTGCCCCCTGGAACCTGGGTTGGCAGACCCACCTGCTGAATATGGTCTATACGCCGAAGAAGGCTGTCTCGGCCATGATTGCCGTCAAGGCGATGCAGGCCCTGCCGCGTGGCAAGGATTGGGGCGTGTATCCCGCCAACTCGCAGTTCGGCCCCGTGACGGTCGATTGGCAAGCGGATCGCAGCACCTACTACGATGGTGAAACGTTGCTCTATACGAACTCGCTGCCTGCCGATTTTGAGCTGGATCGCAATACGTTGCGTCACATTGCGGGTGTCGGCTCTTCGGTGCTCGTTCAGAGTGAGGACAATCGCATCTACTTCCTCGATCGCACGGCCGAGCAGGAGTGGGAGCTGGAGCTCTATCCGAAGGTGAACCAGGTGGATGACCCCTTCAAGTGGCCGCGTATCGACCGCCGTGTCTTTACGCTCGATGAGGGGGCCTATCGCTTTGCGGTTACGTTGCCGGGCCTCAAAACGGATGCGGAGCTTGCGCCGGGCCGCTATCGCCTCTCGAAACGGGGCGTCGAGCGTATCGGCGAAGTAGCATATGATCCGATGCGTACGCGCATTTTTGACCCCGTACGCGACTATCCTACGCTGCTCTTTACGCGTGGCGGATTCTTCAGCCCCTCGTTTGACAGCCGTCCCTCGGAGACGGGAAACCTGAAGCTCTACACTGAGGATTTGAGCGCGAAAGAGGAGTATTGGTTCCCGGCCGACATCTCGGCCCAACACTACATCGGAGATCGCCTGAAGCAAGGCGCAAAGCCCCGTTCGATCCTGCTGCGTGTACGCGCATTGACCCCCACGACCGAGTGCATGCGTCTGCTCCTGAGCGAGGATGATTTTGCGGCATGGGGCGTCACCGTAGCGATCAAGGAGGAGTGGCAGACGATCGAGATTCCGGTCTCGGACTTCGTGGCCGACCGCGCTCCGCAACTGCCGCAGGATTGGCCGGGTATCAACCCCTATTATCGTCCCGACTTTGGCGGGCGCGGCAAGGAGGTGGATTGGGCCGCGGTGGAGAATATCTACTTCTCGTTGCGTGGTGACGACTTCACGGATCGAGGTGCAGCGCCGAAAGGCATCGAAATAGAGCGCGTCGAGGTGCGCTATTAAAGCATGAAAAAAGGGCGACCACAAACGGGTCACCCTTTTTGTGTTGAAGTCGGTGTGCTATCGAACCGTGATCGTTACTTTCGATGCGGCCTCCGACGAGTTGCCGACATAGAGGTCATATACGCCCTTTTCGATTTGCCAGCTGTGGCTCTCCTCGTCCCAGTAGGCCAGCTCCTCGACAGCGAGCGAAAGCTCGACACGTTTCGTCTCGCCTGCCTGCAAAGCGACCTTCTCAAAGGCTTTCAGTTCGCGCGGAGCACGCTCAACGGCACTTTCCGGTTTCGAGGCGTAGAGCTGTACCACCTCCTTACCCGCTACCGAACCGGTGTTGGTTACCTCCACGCTGACCGTGATGCGATCCTGCGTGCCGTAGCTCGACTTTTTTGCTACCGGCTCACCCAGCTCGAAAGTGGTGTACGAAAGACCGTAACCAAACGGATAAGCAGGTTTGATTCCCTTGGCCTGCAACCAACGGTAGCCGACCAAAATATCCTCCTTGTAGTAGCACTCGCTATGGACGCCCGGATAACATGACTCATCAAAGGCGTGTGCACCGCAATCCTCCAAGCGGGCGTAGAACGAGAAGGGAAGTTTACCGCTCGGGTTCACCCTACCACTCAAGATATCCACCAGCGCGTGGCCCGCCTCCGAGCCGCCATACCAACCCTGCACAACGGCGCGCGTGAGGTGGCTCCACTGCGTCTCAACGGCATTGCCCGAGATCAGTACCACTACGATATTCGGATTCACCTCGGCCAACGCGCGGATCAACTCCTCCTGACCGAAAGGCAGGGCATAGGTGAGGCGATCCCCATCCTCGCAATCCTGGCGGTGGCTCTTATTCAAGCCGCCCACAAATAAGACTGCATCGGCATCAGCTGCTGCCTCCAGCGCCTCCTTTTTCAGCGCCTCGGCATCATAGGGCGAGGGATTTACGCGGCCATACGATGAAGGACCACTGCCGTACCCCATCGCATAGCGGATATTCTCCGCGCCATAGGCCTCCACCATCGCCTCCAGCGGCGACACCTCGCGCCAGGGCTTCAACTCCGACGAGCCACCCGCCTTGCACATCGAGCGCGTAGCGTTCTCGCCGATGACGGCAATGCGCTTTCCGTCTGCGGGCTTCAGGGGCAGGATGCCGTCGTTCTTCAGCAGCACGATACCCTCGCGGGCCACTTCGCGGGCCACGGCAGCGTGCTCCTCGGTGGCAAACGACCCCCAGGGACGATCCTTCGACATGACGGTACGGAAAATCAGGCGCAAGACGCGGCGCGCCTTGTCGTCGAGCTTCTCCATCGACACCTCGCCGCGTTTCAGCGCATCGAGGTAGGGAAGTGCAAGATGGTAGTTGTCGTAGTGGTTTTTGGTCGAGTAGGTCAGGCCATCCGAGCCCGTACCCATCTCGATGTCGAGGCCATATTCGGCTGCCTCGTAGGTATCGTGTGCACCTCCCCAATCGGAGATAAAGGCGCCATCGAAGCCCCACTCCTCCTTCAGAATCTGATTCACCAGTACATCGTTGTGACAACCGTGCTGACCGTTATAGCGGTTATACGAACCCATAAACGACCACGCGCCCGCATCGACTGCTGCCTTGAACGCAGGCAGGTAGATCTCGCGCAGCGCACGCTCCGAGAGATTTACATTGACCCGCATGCGCTCCGTCTCCTGGTTGTTCAGTGCGTAGTGCTTGACGCAGGTCGCAATGCCACTCTGCTGTGCCGCCCGGATGTAGGGCGCAACCATCACCGAAGCCAATTTCGGATCCTCGCCCATGTACTCGAAGTTGCGACCATTGAACGGCGTACGGTAGATATTGACACCTGGACCCAGCAGGACATCCTTCTTGCGATAGCGAGCCTCCTCGCCAATCGCCTTGCCAAAGAGGGCCGACATGTCGGGATTCCACGTAGCCGCGAGGCAGGTCAGCGCCGGAAAGGCGGTGCAGGAGTCATTGCCCCACTGGGCATAGTTCCAGCTGTCCCACTCGATCTCGGCACGTACGCCGTGCGGGCCATCGCTCATCCACACTTCGGGAATACCGAGACGCGGCACACCCTTGATCGAGAACTTCGATTGGGCGTGGCAAAGGGCCACCTTCTCCTCGATCGTGAGGCGGCTCAAAGCATCCTCCACGCGTTCCTCGATCGGAGCATTTTCATCGAGGTAGATCGGACCGGTCGCTTGCGGAGCGGTGCAGCTACCTGCCACAAAGGCCAACGCGACAAGGGCTAACCAACGGCAAAAAAGATTCTTCATAGGTTCACGGTTTTATTGGATCGTAATTTCTGTTCCGTTGTAGTGGAGTGAGTGGCTCGTCACCTCTTTGGGTGAAATAAGGCGCACGGTTACGTCACGCTCCGTAATCATTCCATCAAATGACCCCTCGCGTGCATGCATCGTAAAGCGCTTGGTCGCCTCATCCCACGACATCGGGATGCGGCTATAAGCCCCTCGTTCGTAGTCGTAGGTCGTGCCCTCGTCCTCGTAGAGCGCGAAGGAGGCATCCGCACCCGTATAGACCTGGATGATCAGTTCTCCGCGGGTATCTTGTGCCGTATGCTCGATGACGGGCCCCATCGGGAGGATTTGTCCACTCCGTACATAGAGCGGCGAATGCTCGTAGGGGGCTTCGGCCGTGAAACGACGACCACCCGCCACGGGTTTTTCGCTGTAGAAGTCGTACCAAAGACCCTCGGGTAGGTAGACCTCGCGGTTGCGTGCCTTATACTGATAGACGGGGCAGACCATCAGCGCATCGCCAAACATAAATTGATCACCGATGTTCAGCACCTCCCGGTCCTCCGCAAAGTCCATCACGAGGGGGCGCATCAGCGTATAGTCCTCGAACCAGGTGCGCGAAGCAAGCGTATAGATATAGGGCATCAGTCGATAGCGCAGGCGGTTGTAGTAGAGCATGCTTTTGTAAGCGGGGTGCGACTCGGGCGCGATGTGGTAGAGCTCGCGGAAGGGGTATTGCCCGTGCGAGCGGTAGAGGGGGGTGAAGGCTCCCCACTGGTGCCAACGGGCATTCAGCTCGCGCCACTCCTCCATCGCCTCCGACCCTTCAGTAGCCTTTTCAAACTTCTTCTGCACCGAGAAACCGCCCACATCTTGCGTCCAATAGGGGATACCCGAGATCGAGAAGTTCAAGCCGGCCGAGATCTGCGCCTTCATATCCTCCCAGCAGGTACCAATATCGCCCGACCAGGTGGCTGTCGAGTAGCGTTGCAGACCGGCAAAGCCCGAGCGGGTCAAAAGGAATACTCGCTGATTGGGGCGTTCGGTGCGCTGTCCCGTGTAGATCGCCTCGGCATTCATCAGGGCGTAGGTGTTCAGGTAGCGGGTCGAAGAGCCGAGGTAGGTGGGTCCCGAGAGGGCCTTGCGGTACTCAAGCGAGGCATTCGAGAGGATGTCGGGCTCCGAGGCATCCATCCACCAGGCATCGACCCCCAGCGGCAGGTAGTGCTCGCTCATCTGCTGCCAGAAGAGTTTGCGCGCCGCAGGGTTATAGGCGTCGTAGAACGAGCCGATATAGCCCCGTCCGATCCAGTCGCGTACGCTATCCGTGACGGCCTGCTGATAGATCGCCCCGATTGCGTCCAACTCCTTGTAGTGGTCGGTAGTGATGTAGAACTTCGGCCACACGGAGATCATAAAGCGGGCATCGAGGGCGTGGATCGAATCGACCATCTGTTTCGGATCCTCGAAACGCGCGGGGTCAAATTCGTGGCTGCCCCAGGCATCCTCCTCCCAGTGCGACCAATCCATCACGATGTTGTCCAAACCGATTCCGCGGTGGCGGTGCTCGGCCACGGTCGAGACGATCTCCTGCTGCGTTTTATAACGTTCGCGGCTCTGCCAATAGCCCATCGCCCACTTGGGCATGATGGGGGCTTTGCCCGTCAGCGTACGGTAGCCCGAAATCACCTCATCGGCATCTTCTCCCAGTACGACGTAGTAGTCGATCTCGTCGCCCATTTCGCTCCACCACGACATCTGCTGCTGCTCCTCGTGCGGTACGGGCGAAAGGCCCTTGAGCGAGAGGTACGATACACCGCCGTCGGGTTTCCACTCCACGCGGATATGTTTCGTTTCGCCTTCCTGGAAGTCCAACTCAAACTTTACACTGTTGGGATTCCAGGCCGTGCGCCAATGCTCCGTAACGACCTCCTTGTGATCGACAAAGAGTTTCGTGTAACCCGCATAGTAGAGGATCATGCGGTAGGTACCTGTTTCGCGTGCGGTAAAGTCGCCCTCCCAAACAATCTCCGAACCATAGAAATGAGGTAGGAACTCCTCCGGAAAGGCCTTAACCTTCTCCAGATCGGCATAGTCGAGCCGCTCTTCGATGCGCTCTACAACCAGCCCCTTGCGGGATGTGTAGGTCGCCTTCAACCCTTTGCTGTCGAACAACTCGTCGAGTTGCATGTAATCGCGCGGATCGCCCCAGCGTGTGAGCGAATAGTTGTCCCACAGCAGGCCGTAGCCGCGACTGGAGACAATGAAAGGTACCGATACTTTAGTGTTATATTGGTAGAGGGTTTCGTTCTTGTCCTTGTAGTTGAACTCGTCGCTCTGGTGTTGTCCTAAGCCGTAGAAGGCCTCCTCGTCGGGCGAGTGGAAGACTTGGCGCACCGTGTAACCCCGATCGCCCTCAACCTCGATGGGCGAAAATTCGCGGTGATCCTCCTCGAGGATCGGTTCGCCTGCTGCATCAAAAAATTGCACGCGGCCCGAGGTGCGATCTACCGCGATTTGCATCGCGGAGGTTGTCAGACGCACACACTCCTCACTCGATGAGTCGATGCTGAAATCTACCTCCTCGCTTTTAGGCAGTACAGCCAACGACTCGCGTTCGGAAAAGCGTTTGTCGCAGGTGGCCGTCACACGGGCAATCGTGGGGCTAATGACCTCCACGCGTACACGTGTGCCCTCGTTTGTTTTGAGCACAACACCTCGGTCGGTCTGCTTCAGTTCAGCAGAGCAGGCAATGAGGGCCAACATTGAAATTATGGCGAAAAAAAGTCTCTTCATGAGGGCGTAGTTTTTGGTATGATACAAAGATAGAAAATTTTATGAGACATTCGGTCTTTAATCCCGTGAAAGTGTGTGAAAAAAGAAGCGGGTATCCGACATGCATCGGATACCCGCTTGATAGGTCAAGAAAAACTCAACGTTAGTTCTTATTCGGCAGGAACGAGTAGTTCTTGGCGTAGTGGAGCATCTGCTCGGTGTAGTTGGCCGGGTAGGAGATCTTTACATCAACCACCTGGTCACCCTCCTTTACCAGCTCATACTCGGGGTTTACGAAACCACCGTAAGGCTCGATGTTGAGTGCCTTGTAGCGGGCCAGCACCTCCTCGTGGAGTGCGGGATCTACCTTCACGGCATACTTTTCAACCATCGCCTTACCGGCCTCGAAGTCGCCCTCGGACTTGATACGCTGGATCTCCCAGAGCATCTTGCCGAAGAGTTCGCGGAGCTTCTCGAAGTCGTTTACGACGATGTAACGCTTGTCGTTCTCCACAACCCACTCGATCACGTTTTCGGCCTTGCCCTGCTCGTAGCACCACTCGGCAATGAGCTTACGGTTACGCATGTGCGACTCCTCGACATCCTTGCCCGGCTCGATGCGTGAAAGCTGCGTCATCATACCGTTCATGATGTAGTCGGCATAGGCGGCCTTGGCCACCTCGAACGAGGGCACGAGACCCAGCTCGACCATCTTCTCGTCGCCAATGTAGTAGAGACCGAACAGGTCGGCACGCGTCTCCTCCAAAGTCGAGGAGTAGCTACCCAGCGCCGTGGGGCTGACACCCTCCTTCAGACGGCCCGAACCGTGACCCAGACACTCGTGCAGGTCGGTATGCAGGTCGTCGGCCAGCTTGCCAAACTCCTTCATGCGCTGGCGATCCTCCTCGCGCAGCACGAACTCCTCCGTAAAGCCGTTGCCCTGGGCTGCCTTGTCGTAGGCGTAGGTGATGTTGTCGATCGTCACCGACTTCGAGCCGTAGTCGCGGCGAATCCAGTCGGCATTCGGCAGGTTGATACCGATCGGCGTAGCGGGGAAGCAGTCGCCACCGAGCATGGCCACCGTGATCACCTTGGCCGATACGCCCTTCACCTCGGGCTTGCGGTAGACGGGGTTGATGGGCGAGTGGTCCTCAAACCACTGCGCATTGGCCGAGATAACCTCCGTGCGGTGGCAGGCCTCCGTATCCTTGAAGTTTACGATCGACTCCCACGAAGCCTTGCGACCCAGCGCATCACCGTAATCCTCGATAAAGCCGTTCACAAAATCAACATGCGACTCCGTGTCGGCCACCCACGAGATGTTGTAGGCGTCAAAGAGCTTCAGATCGCCCGTCTTGTAGTAGTCGATGAGGTGACGAATCGTCTGCTTCTGCGGCTCTACGGCTACCGTCTCGGCCTTCTCCAGCCAATAAACGATCTGCTTGATTGCCTCGCCATACATACCCTCGGCATACCACGTACGCTCAACGATCTCGCCCTTGTCGTTCTTCGTGAGCTGCGAGTTCAGACCATACGACACGGGCTGCGGATTGCCCTTGTCGGCAGCGGCCATCTTGGCATAGAAGGCCTCGGCCTCGGCCTGCGTCACACCGGCGTAGTAGTTCGATGACGAGGTCAGGAGCAGGTCATCGCCTGCCTTCTGGTTCAGCTTCGTGGGGTAGAGCGTCGGATCAAAGATCGCGCGGCATACCGCCTCGCGCCACTCGTTCAGCTCACCAAACTTCGCGTCGCCCACCTGCTCGATCACCGACAGCAGGTACTCCTCCGAGAACTCGGGCTTGAACTTGTCATTCGAGTAGTGGTGGTGGATACCGTTGGCAAACCACACCTTCTTGAGGTACTTCTCAAGGGCCTTCCACTCGGCCGTCTCGCGGTCACCCGCGTAGTTCAGATAGATCGTCTCCAGCGTACGACGTACGGGAAGGTTGATGGCGCAGTTCTGGTCGAAAAGAATGTCACGGCCACACTTGGCTGCCTCCTGCAGGTAGTAGATCAACTCCTTCTGCTCCAGAGGCAGTTCTTCGAAGGCGGGAACTTCATAACGAATCACCTTGATATCGTCGAAACGATCCACGATCCAGGGCTGCTCAGCCTCGGTCGAGGGGGTGCAGGCCGTAGCGGCCAGCGTCAAAAAAGGCACGGATGCCATACGTAAGATGTTTTTCATATTAATTTGCAATAAATTTCTTGCCACAAAGATAGATAAAAGCGATGAAAAATCGATCTTTTCATTTCTCTTTCTCGATAATTGTTTCTACTTTTGCGACGATTAACCTACCCATCAAAAAAGGATGAAAGTTGTAACAACGGTTCAGGCACTCCGTGAAGCACTCTCGGAGGTGAATCCCCAGGGCGTCGGTTTCGTGCCGACCATGGGCGCACTGCATGCAGGACATCGCTCGCTCGTGGAGCGTGCCCGTCAGGAGAACGAAACGGTCGTGGTGAGTGTCTTTGTGAACCCCACGCAGTTCAACGATAAGGGGGATTTGAAGCGTTATCCCCGTACCCCCGAGGCCGATGCTGCCTTGCTGGAGGCTGCCGGTGCCGACCTGGTGCTGATGCCCTCGGTCGAGGAGATCTATCCCGAACCCGATACGCGCCAATTCGATTTTGGTGCGGTGGATAAGGTGATGGAGGGTGCTACGCGTCCGGGCCACTTCAACGGGGTGGCGCAGGTCGTGAGCCGTCTGTTCGATATGGTGCAGCCCGCCCGTGCCTACTTTGGCGAGAAGGATTTCCAGCAGATTGCCGTCATCAAGGCGATGGTTGCGCAGCTGGGCCTTACGGTCGAGATTGTCGAGTGCCCGATCATCCGCGCCGAGGACGGATTGGCTCTCTCATCGCGCAACGAGCTCCTTACGCCCGAGCATCGTGCCATCGCTCCCGCGATCTATCGCACGCTGCAGGCAGCTGTCGAGAAGTCGCACACGATGACCCCGGCCGAGCTGAAAAAGTGGGTGGAGGAGGAGATCAACCGCACCGAACTGCTCAAGACGATCTACTACCAGTCGGTCGATGCGCTGTCGATGCAGGAGATCGAAAATTGGAGCGATGCCGAGCGCATCCAGGGTTGCATTGCGGTGCAGGCCGGTGAAATCCGTTTGATTGATAATATTCGCATTCGATAATATGAAATTCCAGATTGAAGTCATCAAGTCGAAGATCCACCGCGTCACGGTCACGCAGGCGAATCTGAACTATGTGGGCAGCATCACGATCGACGAGAAGTTGATGCAGGCCGCCAACATCATCGAGGGTGAGAAGGTCCAGATCCTGGACATCAACAATGGCGAGCGTTTCGAGACATACGTGATCAAGGGGGCAGCCGATAGCGGTTGCATCTGCCTCAATGGTGCCGCCGCCCGCAAGGTGCAGGTGGGCGATATCGTCATCATCGCCTCGTATGCCCTGATGGATTTTGAGGATGCCAAGGAGTTTAAGCCCTGGATCATCTTCCCCGACACGGCTACGAACAAACTGATCGAGTAAGCAAAATACCGAAGAGAACGAAAGAGCCTACCTTTTAGGTAGGCTCTTTTTGCAAGAATATGAGACGTCGTGAGGATAAACAAAGATAGCGTATGTAAAAACTGCATACTTATCATTTCAATTATTCGTATTGGTCTTCATAATAAGCGCATACATCATCGTAGATGTAGTTTGCTAATGTTCCAGCGGCACTGATCATCAAACTAGTTCCTCCTGATACTTCAGCGGCTGCAATGCCACTTGCAATAGCTAGCTTTAATCCATCTTTCACAACTCGTTTCGACCATTTACCACAAACAACCTCATATGTTGCTTTCCCGGTTTGATAGTCTTGGACTTCCTTTGTAATACTAAGGCTGATGCTTCTTTGATTAATATCATCCTCTATAATAACAGAACTTCCGTAAGTGGCTAAGTATAAGCCGTCTTTGATTTTAATCCTGTTTTGGCCAAACGCGGTAGTCGTAAGTGCAACTAGTACTAGTGTTATTACTAAAGTTAAAAGTCTTTTCATAATCCTTAATATTATACTTCCCTACTCACTTAATGGCTTTTCGGGACACTCCATTCTTGTGTATAGTAAGCTATTCGACATCCATCGCCAATCTGAATCCGACCGTGGGATTTCGATAATCCAATGGGGCATGATTCCGATTGGATATGCGTGTGAAATGCTTTTTACTGATCCAATTACCTCCTCGTGCGACAGCTTCGTCCTTGTGAGATGCGATATCGTTTGGAATAACACCTGCGGCTTTAGCATACGCAAGGCTATCATAGAGATCGGCACACCATTCGTGAACATTGCCTATCATATCATACGCTCCAAATTTATTAGGTCTCAATAATCCTACTCCGTGTGTCCTTTCATTACTATTGTCTATCCACCATCCGATGGAAGATAAACTATCCGTAATTGCTGATGAATCATATCCACATTTTGCAACATATTCCCATTCCGCTTCTGTCGGCAAACGATACTTCTCGCCCGTGAGATCGTTAAGTCTTGTTATAAATAGCTGAGCATCATTCCATGACACACACTCAACAGGACGTTTGGCGCCCTTAAACTCAGAAGGATTTTTCTTCATTATTAAAACCCATTCTTCTTGAGTTACTTCATATTTGCCAATCAAAAACGGTTTAATAGTTACACTATGTGCAGGAGATTCATCTGTATCTCCTAACGAGTCACAACCAAGAATAAATTCTCCCCCTGGAATATAGACCATTTCGGGATAGACATCTTTTTGACAAGATATTATTGTAAACAAGGAAAATGCGACCAATAAAGTTTGTGGAGATAATCGAATCATAATGTCTTCAATTAGTTGTTTAGATAATGCCCTGCGACTCGGCCAATTCCATAGCCAAGATTGTAAGCCTCCTCATCCGATAAACTATTGAGCCCAGCACAAGATGTTACAGTCATAGCAACTACGGCAGATACCATGGAGATAAATATCCATTTTCTGAGATTTTTCATTGTTAGAATTAATTTTGGTTATTACTAATATATTGTACCATGAATTATATCTGCATACGCACAAAAAAAAGCGCGGTACTTTCAGTATATTCCTTCTCAAGGTGTTTGGCGTAACCTACCGACTGAATAAACCAAAAGCCCGCACCGTGAAGTGCGAGCATTTTTGTAGTATTCTTGTCGGTATTCATTAGTCGCCAAACTTTTGAGAAGACAGAATAAAACTAAAACGCTTTTCCTATATGTCTAAAATGTGCGTATCAACCTATACGCGATGTTTCATAGGCACAATTTTTTAATGTTTTCACAAAATTATGAATATTATTTGAAATACACAAAATTTTAAATTGATAAACTTATTATTTGTGCGGAAACGTCTTGCTCGAAAAATGAGCTCTTTTTCTCTTCCTTGTCGGTGACCCATTGCCCGCGCAAAGCCCGTCGTATGAATTTTTAATTCTTAATTTTTCATTTTTAATTCCATTGCGGTATCTTTGCAAACAAGAAACCCGATAAAAACGAATCATTATGGATATTACGCTGGCCATTGTGGCCTTTCTGCTTTCGCTTGTGGGTATCATCGGTTGCATCGTGCCCGTGCTGCCCGGCATCCTCTTGAACTACATCGCCCTCGTCTGCCTCTACTTCACCTCCTATGCCGAGATCGACTCGACGTCGCTCATCATCTGGCTGGTGGTTGTAGGTATCGTCTCGCTGGCCGACTTTGTGCTGCCGGCCTGGATGACTCGCAAATTCGGCGGCTCGAAGGCGGGCGAGTGGGGCGCCACGATCGGTGTCTTTGCCGGTCTGTTCCTCTTTCCGCCGATGGGCGTGATCCTCGGCCCCTTCTTCGGTGCCGTGCTGGGTGAGATGAGCCGCAAGACGGGCAGCCCCGAGCAGGCCCTCAAGAGTGGCTTCGGCTCGTTCCTGGCGTTCATCGTCGGCACGGGCATCAAGCTCATCGTCGCCTTCTGGATGACGGCTGTGGTGATTGCCGCCTGCTGGGCTCCGGTGCGCGAGGCCATCGCCTCGCTGTTTTAACCCCGTAAAACCAATACTTATATAATAAGATGAAACGAATGTTGACCCTGGTGGTGATTTTCGCAGCGATCGTTGCCACCGCTTGTAGCAACTACAAGTACGAGAGCGTCAAGGGCGACCCGATGGGGACGCGCATCTACACGCTCGACAACGGCCTGAAGGTCTATATGGCCGTCAATGATGAGATGCCGAGCATCCAGACCTACATCGCCGTGCGCGTGGGTGGTAAGAACGACCCCGCCGAGACGACCGGCCTGGCACACTACTTCGAGCACCTGATGTTCAAGGGCACCCCCTCGTTCGGTACGCAGGACTATGAGGCCGAGAAGCCCCTCTTGGATGAGATCGAGCGCCTCTTTGAGGTCTATCGCCAGACCGAGGATGAGGCCGAGCGCAAGGCGATCTACCGTGTGATCGACTCGGTGAGCTACGAGGCTTCGAAGATTGCCATTCCCAACGAGTACGACAAGCTCATGTCGGCCATCGGTGCTACGGGCACGAATGCCTACACCTCGCAGGACGTGACCTGCTACATCGAGAACATCCCCTCGAACCAGATCGAGAATTGGGCACGCATCGAGGCTGACCGCTTCATGAACCCCGTGATTCGCGGTTTCCATACCGAGCTGGAGACGATCTACGAGGAGAAGAACATGTCCCTGACGCAGGATTCGCGCAAGGTGTGGGAGGCGATTGATGCCACCCTCTACCCGAACCACCCCTACGGTAAGCAGACGGTGCTGGGTTCGCAGGAGCACCTGAAGAACCCCTCGATTACCAATGTGAAGAACTACCACAAGACCTACTATGTGCCCAACAACATGGCTATCTGCCTCTCGGGTGACTTCGATCCCGAGGAGATGATCGCCACGATTGATAAGTACTTCGGTCAGTTGCAGCCCAACCCCGCGTTGCCTGCGCTGCAGTTTGAGCCCGAGCAGGAGATCACCGCGCCCATCGTGCGTGAGGTCTTCGGTCCCGAGGCCGAGAATGTGACCGTGGCTTGGCGCTTGGGTGGCTCGACGAGCGAGGATGCCGACCTGGCAGCCGTAGCAGGGTCGATCCTCTCGAACCGCAAGGCGGGTCTGGTGGATCTGAACATCAACCAGCAGCAGAAGACCCTCGGTGTCTTTGCCGGCGAGAGCATGCGCCCCGACTATGGCATGATGATCATGCAGGGCCGTCCGAAGCAGGGCCAGTCGCTCGAGGAGGTGCGCGATTTGATGCTGGCTGAGATGGAGAAATTGCGCAAGGGCGAGTGGGATGAGAGCCTCTTGGAGGCCTCGATCAACAACCTCAAGGCGCAGATGATGCAGGTGATGGACTCGAACGAGGGTCGTGCCGATATGTTTGTCGAGGCTTTTGTTAATGGCGAGGAGTGGGCCAATGTGGTTGGCGCAGTGGATCGTCTGTCGCAGATCACCAAGGAGCAGGTGGTAGCCTGGGCTGCCGAGAAGCTCGGCGCCGAGAACTACGCCGTTGTCTATAAGCGTCAGGGTATTGACCCCAACGAGCAGAAGATTTCGAAGCCCCAGATCACGCCGATCGTGACGAACCGCGACAAGCAGAGCGCCTTCCTCACGGAGGTTCAGAACTCGGTGGTAAAGCCCATCGAGCCGAAGTTCTTCGATCCGAAGAGCGATGTGGAGCGCTTCACGACCGAGAATGGCCTGGAGGTACTCTACAAGCAGAACACGACGACCGATCTCTACTCGCTCGCATACTTCTATAATACGGGTATCGAGGATACCCCCTCGTTGGGTATCGCTTGCGACTACCTGGATTACCTGGGTACCTCGTCGCGTTCGGCCGAGGAGCTGGCAGTAGCCCTCTACAACATCGCTTCGGACTACCGCATCATGCCGGGTATGACACGAACGACGATCACCCTGTCGGGTCTTTCGGAACACATGGCTACGACTATGCAGCTCTATGAGGATCACATCGCCAACGCTGTGGCTGATGAAGCCGTACTGCAGGGTGTGAAGTTCAATACGCTCAAGAGCCGTGCGAACAACAAGCATAACCAGCGTGCCTGCTTTGCTGCGCTGCGTCGCTATTGCACGAATGGTGGTGACTATATCGCCCGCACGACACTCAATAATAAGGCGCTCATGGCGCTCGAGTCGGCCGACCTGCTTGCCGAGGTGAAGAAACTTGCCGCCAAGCAGCACCGCGTACTCTACTATGGCCCGCTGACCAAGGAGGAGCTTGCTGCTCTGCTTGTGGAGCACCACGCTGTAGTGGAGAATCCCGAGCCGCTGGAGTATCGTCTGCCCGAGGCTGTTAAGACCGATAAGAGTGAGGTCGTATTGGCTCAGTATGATGCCAAGCAGATCTACTATGCTCAGTTCTCGAACCGTGGCGAGTCGTTTGACCCCGCTCATGATGCCGAGTTGGCACTCTATAACGAGTATTTCGGTGGCGGCATGAATGCTATCGTCTTCCAGGAGATGCGTGAGGCGCGCGGTTTGGCCTACTCGGCTTCTGCACAGCTGACCCTGCCCACGCACAAGGCCGTGCCTTACACCTTCACGGCCTTCATCGCTACGCAGAACGATAAGATGCAGCAGGCTATTGAGGCTTTCGATGAGATTATCAACGAGATGCCCGAGTCGGAGGCCGCTTTCGAGATTGCCAAGAAGGCTCTCGTGGAGCGTATCCGTACCGATCGCACCGTAAAGCGCGAGGCGCTCAATGTAGCTATCACGATGGAGGATATGGGGGTTGATGTTGATCGCACGAAGGCTGTTTATGAGGCTGTTCCTTCGATGACATTGGCCGATGTAAAGGCCACGCAGGAGAAGTGGGTCAAGGATCGCACCTATCACTACTGCATCCTGGGCGATATCAAGGATCTGGATATGAACTTCTTGCGCACGCTCGGTCCGGTTCGCACCGTCACGCAGGAGGAGATCTTCGGCTACTAATCGCCGAGTTGATCTCAAACAAAAAAAGGAGAGCTTCAGGCTCTCCTTTTTTGTTGTGGTTTATCCAACGACGGCTCTATACGCCCTCGTAGTGTACGCACTCGATACCGACACGCTTTAAGAGGTTGATGCCCTCCTCCGAGCGATACTCCTCGGCATAGACCACGCGCTTGATACCGGCCTGAATGATCAACTTCGAACACTCGATGCAGGGGGCGGCGGTGATGTAGAGGGTCGAGCCGTCGCAGTTGTTGGCCGACTTGGCCACCTTCGTAATTGCGTTGGCCTCGGCATGGAGCACGTAGGCCTTTGTGCGGTTGTCCTCATCCTCGCAGATGTTCTCGAAGCCCGACGGCGTACCGTTGTAACCATCCGAGATAATCATCTTATCCTTCACGATCAGGGCTCCTACCTTGCGACGTACGCAATAGGAGTTCTCGGCCCAGATGCGGGCCATCTTCAGGTAGCGAATATCCAACTGTCGCTGCTTCTCTTCGGCGTATCCCATCAGCTTCTCCCTCCTAATTTTGCATTTTGAATTCTACATTTTGAATTGGGGGAATGTAGTGAAAATCACTACATTCCTTTACCGTGGCAATTCTTATACTTCTTACCCGAACCGCAGGGGCAGGGGTCGTTGCGGCCCACCTTCTTCTCCACGTGGATCGGCATCGGCTTCGACTTCTCGGCCTGACCTGCCTGGGCGGCTGCCTGCATGCGCGAAGCCTGGAGCTTGTTGACATCCACCTTGGCACGCTGCTGCTGACGCTGGGCGGCCGACTCGGCGCGCTGATCGTTCACCGGCACGTAGGCCTTGCAGAGGATCGCGAGCGTGTCACGGTTCACCTTCGTCAGCATCTTCTGGAACAGACCGAACGACTCGAACTTGTAGATCAAGAGCGGGTCTTTCTGCTCGTAGGTGGCGTTCTGTACGCTGGTGCGCAGGTCGTCCATCTCGCGCAGGTGCTCACGCCAAGCGTCGTCGATCGTCGTGAACATCACCACCTTCGAGAATACGCGGTAGATCTCGGCACCATCCGTCTCCTTGCACTTGCGCAGCTCAACGGGAATGTTGTAGCCCAGGTGGCCGTTCGTCATCGGGAAATACATCTTCATGTCGAGCTGATCCTTGCGATCCTCGTAGATACGCTCCATGGTTGAACGTACCGTGTCGGCCACGGCCTTGGCACGACGTGCCGTCGTGGCCTTGATGTCGTTCACGATGGTGTCGATCAGCTCCTCATGCTTGAACTTGCCGTAAGCAGCAGCGTCGAACGAAGGCTCGACAGCCACCTCGCGGATCAGCTCAAACTTGAAGTCCTCGAACTCGGCACCCTCGTTGCGCTCCACGAAGTCGCCGGCATAGTCGTACATGATGTTGTTCAGGTCGATCTCGATGCGCTCGCCATAGAGGGCGTTGCGACGACGCGAGTAGATCACCTCGCGCTGCGAGTTCATCACGTCATCATACTCCAAGAGGCGTTTACGCGTACCGAAGTGGTTCTCCTCGACCTTCTTCTGGGCACGCTCGATGGCATTCGACATCATACCCGACTGGATCGCCTCGCCCTCGACGTGGCCCATGCGGTCCATCATGGCGGCGATACGGCCCGAACCGAACAGACGCAGCAGGTCATCCTCCAACGAGACGAAGAACTGCGACGAACCCGGGTCGCCCTGACGACCCGAACGACCACGCAGCTGGCGGTCTACACGACGGCTCTCGTGGCGCTCGGTACCGATGATCGCCAGACCTCCGGCCTCCTTCACCTCGGGCGTGAGCTTGATATCGGTACCACGACCGGCCATGTTCGTGGCGATCGTCACCTGACCGGCACGACCGGCCTCGGCCACAACCTGGGCCTCCAGTGCGTGCTGCTTGGCATTCAGTACGTTATGCTTTATGCCGCGAATCTTCAGCATGCGGCTCAAGAGCTCCGAAATCTCTACCGAGGTCGTACCCACCAGCACGGGACGACCCTCGCCCACGAGCTTTACAACCTCGTCAATCACGGCGTTGTACTTCTCGCGCTTGGTCTTGTAGAGCACATCCTCGCGGTCGTGGCGCAGGATCGGACGGTTGGTGGGGATTACCACCACGTCCAACTTATAGATCGACCAGAACTCCGATGCCTCCGTCTCGGCCGTACCGGTCATACCGGCCAGCTTGTGGTACATGCGGAAGTAGTTCTGGAGCGTAATCGTAGCGAAGGTCTGCGTGGCGGCCTCCACCTTCACGCGCTCCTTGGCCTCGATCGCCTGGTGCAGACCATCCGAGTAGCGGCGACCCTCCAGGATACGGCCCGTCTGCTCGTCGACGATCTTCACCTTGTTGTCCATCACCACGTACTCGATATCCTTCTCGAACATGGCGTAGGCCTTCAGCAGCTGGTGCACGGTGTGTACGCGCTCCGACTTGATCGAGTACTCGTTGATCACCTCGTCACGCTTGGCAGCACGCTCCTCGGCCGACAGGTCGCTCTTCTCGATCTCGGCTACCGTCGAACCGATGTCGGGCAACACGAAGAAACCATCCTCGTTGAAGTAGCGCGAGAGAGCCTCGTGACCCTTATCCGTGAGCTCCACCGTGTTGAGCTTCTCGTCGATGACGAAGAAGAGCTCGTCGGTAATCTCCGGCATGCGGCGGTTGTTGTCCTGCATGTAGATGTTCTCGGTCTTCTGCATCAAGACCTTCACACCTGGCTCCGAGAGGTATTTAATCAGCGGCTTGTACTTCGGCAGACCCTTGTGTGTGCGGAAGAGCTTTACGCCACCATCGACCTCGTTGCCCTCCGTGATGAGCTTGCGCGACTCGGCCAACAGGCTCGTTACGAGGTTCTTCTGCAGGTTGTAGAGGTGCTCGATGGCGGGACGATACTCCTCGAAGAGCTGGTCATCGCCCTTGGGTACGGGACCTGAGATGATGAGCGGCGTACGGGCATCGTCGATGAGCACCGAGTCGACCTCATCGACAATGGCGAAGTGGTGCTTGCGCTGTACCAGATCGGCCGGCGACGAAGCCATGTTGTCGCGCAGGTAGTCGAAGCCGTACTCGTTGTTCGTACCGAAGGTAATGTCGGCCATGTAGGCGCGGCGACGCGCCTCCGAGTTGGGCTGTGTGTCGTCGATACAAGCGACCGAAAGGCCGTGGAATTGGTACATCGGGCCCATCCACTCCGAGTCACGCTTGGCCAGGTAGTTGTTCACCGTTACGACGTGTACACCCTTGCGAGCCAGCGCGTTGAGGAATACGGGGAGCGTGGCGACGAGCGTCTTACCCTCACCCGTAGCCATCTCGGCGATCTTGCCCTTATGCAGTACGACACCACCAAAGAGCTGCACGTCGTAGTGTACCATGTCCCACTTCAGGTCGTTACCACCTGCAATCCAGTGGTTCTGGTAGATGGCCTTGTCGCCCTCGATCGTGACGAACTCCTTCTCGGCCGCCAGGTTGCGGTCGAAGTCGTTGGCCGTTACGACCACCGTCTCGTTCTGGGCAAAACGGCGTGCCGTATCCTTCATGATGGCGAAGGCCTCGGGCAGAATCTCGTCCAGCACCTGCTCGATCTTCTCGTCGATCGTCTTCGTGAGCTGGTCGATCTCCTTCGAGAGCTTCTCCTTCTGCTCCAGGGCGGTTTCGGGCTTCTCAAGCTCGACCTTGAGCGTGGCTTTGCGCTCTTCGTCTGCGGCGATGAAGTCGGCGATCTTCTGTTTCAGCGCCTCACTGCGTGCGCGCAACTCATCGTGCGTGAGCTGCTCGATCGTGGGGTATATGGCCTTGATTTTCTGGATGTAAGGCTCAATTTGTTTGCGGTCCTTGTCGGCTTTCGAACCGAAGACCAATTTAATCAGACTGGCTAAAATGTCCATATCGTTGTTTTTGTTATTTGCGTAAAAGCTATAAATCTTCCAAAGGTAGTGATAAAAAGCGAATTAAACAAAAAAAGAGGGATTTTGGCCCCCTTTTTTTACGCTATGATCTTTTTTATCGTTCCAGCTCGTAACTGATGCGACGGGCAACGGGACAATCCCGACACCCCTTTTTTAGGCAATGCACGGTGGAGAGTTGAATCAGCGCCTGCGTCTCGAAGCTATCGTGCGGGTCAAGACCGCGATTTGCCCACAAGCGGGTGTAGCGATTATCCTCGGGCGGGAGCTTCTCGAGCAGCGTGAGTGCCTGATCGCGCAGGTACTCCTTGCCCGTGTAGGATCCATAGGCAAATTGGAGCATCGCCACGAGGTTGATGGCGAGGATATGTGCCTTGAATACGCCGAGTCGCTTAGGACGGGAGTTGGCGTGGCGGACCGCCGGCACGTAGTGGTCGCGCCAATAGCGGTTGGCCTCGATGCAGAAGAGGCGTTCGACCTCCTCCTCGTTGTGGCAGGCAAGCATGCGATCAAAAAGGAAGTCGTCTTGGCGGAAAAATTCGGCTGCTTGCGCCATGCGAAGGGCCGGATGGTTGGCCGGACGAATCTCGTGGAGCGACCAATCCGAAACCTGCATCGGCTCGATCTGATATTTGGCTTGCAGGTGGGTAAATTCGCGACGCAGAAGCAGGGTATATTCGTCGTGGGGATAGAGGTCTAACAACCCCGAAGCACCAAACAGCATCGCCTCGATGCCGTGGGGCGTCAAGCGTTCGCGCAAGACGATGCGATAGGGAACGCGGCGGGCCAATTCGAGGTAGGCCTCCTGGTTTTGGCTGTCGCCTAAGGTGCGGAAGTAGAGCAGGTAGAAGATCTGATTCCAATTCTCGCCGCTCTCCGCATGGAGCTCCTCGACGAGTTGCATTTTGCGCTCCAGACGTTCGTAGAGGAGGGTGGTGTAGAGTTGGGTGCGGAACAGCGGATCGAGCGTTGCCAAAAACTGACCACAACGGGACGAACCGGCTTCGGCATCCCGTTCCAGGCGTTTGATGAGTTCTTGGCGACGCTCCTCCTCCATCGTAAAAAAGCGAAATTAGAAGAGGTTCAGCTCGAGCAGAGCCTCCTCCGACATCATGCTCTTGTCCCAGACCGGGTCGAACGTGAGAATCACGTTTACCTCCTTGACGTGCTTTACTTTGCCTACCTGCACATTGACATCCTCGACCAACATGTCGGCCATCGGGCAGTTGGGTGCCGTGAGGGTCATGCGGATCGTGGCCACACCGTCGGGCGTGAAGTCAATCTCGTAGATGAGTCCCAGATCGTAGATGTTGACCGGAATCTCGGGGTCGTAGATGTTCTTCAGTGTCAGAACAATATCTTTCTCGACCTGTAAAATCTCTTCGGGGGTCATCATCTTCGTTAGCGGGTTTTATTGGCGTAGGCCAGTGCGTAGAGTTTCATCTGCTTGATCATGGCCAGCAGACCGTTGGCGCGGGTGGGCGAGAGGTTCGCCTGGAGGCCGATCGCCTCGATGAAATAGAGATCCATATCGAGTACCTCCTGCGGTGTGCGACCGTTCATGACACGAATCAGCAGCGCAATGATGCCGCGCGTGATGATTGCATCGCTGTCGGCCGAGAAGTAGAGCTTACCCTCCTCCTCGCGGGCATCCACCCAGACGCGCGACTGGCAACCGTTGATCAGGTACTCCTCGGTGCGGTGGGCCGGATCGATGACGGGCAATTCGTCGCTCAGCGAGATGAGGTAGTCGTATTTATCGAGCCAATCGTCGTAGATCGAAAACTCTTCGATAATCTCCTCTTGAATCTTATCCATAGTGTTGTGTAAGTGCTTTTTTTGTGGGTTAGCGCATCAGCTCCTCGATGGGTGCTCCTTCCGAGGCCTCGGGAACAGCCACTTCGGCCAAACGGGCCACGGTGGGGGCGACGGAGGTCATGCTTACTTCGCGGTTCGTACGGTTGGCGCCGATTCGGTTGCCGTAGAAGATCAGCGGCACCTGCGTGTCATAGCCATACATCGAGCCGGAGGTGGAGCGGACAAGGTCGCGCTCTTCGATTTGCCCCGGTATGAGGTTCAGAATCACGTCACCCGAACGGCGGGGGTAGAAACTATTCTGCATGCGACGGGCGTAGCCGTTGCTGAAGTAGCTCGATCGGAAGGCCGATGCGGCCACGGCGTGTGAAACGCCGCTGAACTGCTGGGCGAAGATCGCCACCTCGTTCTGCACCTCCTCCAGGTTGAGGTTGCGCTCGTAGATGAGGTTGTGGTTTAGGTAGAGCGACTGATCGCGATAGCCCAAGACCCAGGTGCCCGTACCGTAGCGTACGTTGAGGAATCCGTTGATAATCACACGGAACTGCTGGGCGTTGAAACGGTCGGTCGGCTGCTCCTCTTTCAGGTCGTACGACGAGCTTGTACCATGGTCCGAGGTGAGGATGACCAGGCAATTCTCCTCCTCCACCTGCGCAAAGAGGAAGGTCAGGAAATCGGCCAACTCCTTGTCGAGGCGATAGAGTGCATCCTCTGCCTCGATCGACTCCGGACCATAGGCCTGCGTGATGTAACGCGAAGCGTCGAAGCAGATATTCAGCAGGTCGGTCGTCTGATCCTTGCCCAACTCGAATTGGGCGATGGCCTGCTTGGCCATGCCGATTACGACGCTGTTACCGGCCGGCGTGTAGCAGAGCTTTTCGCCTGCCGTCTGCGGCTGGATACGACGAGCGGTCTGAGCACCCTTGCGGCGGGTCTCTACCGTCAGATGAATATCGTCGTGACGCGTATTGCGGTATTGCTCTTTCGGGAGGATTGTACGCCAATCGGGCAGCAGGTAGGAAAGGTTATATCCCTCGCGGTTGCTACGTGCCACCCACTCGGGTATCGATTGGGTGTAGTAGAGCGAGGTGGTCCACTCGCCACTCGCAGAATCGATCCAAAAGATCTCCCCCTCGCGACCACCCATGACGATGGCCGACGTGGCGTCAAGAGCCAAAGATACGGTGCGACTTTGGGCGTCGTGGTGGCGCATCGACTCGGCCAGGGTGGGGGCTACGAGGTGGTAACCGCCCTCGCCACGACGACCCGCTGTGAGGCGGACGAGCGAGTTATCCGTATAGTCGAACCAACTCTCGCCAATCACGCCGTGCATCGAGGGCATGGCGCCTGTCGTCAGCGTAGCAAGTGCTACGGGCGTCGTGGTCTGCTGGTAGTCGTAGCGGCTGTACGGGAAGTAGTGGCCACCATAGAGGAGGCGTTTGAAACCACCCTCCGAGAGGTTATCTTCATAGCGTTCCAAATCCCCGGCACGCATCGAGCTTACGACCAATTGCACCACCAAACGGGGTGCTTTGGCTGAGGCTTGCAGGCCGATCGAGAGCAACAGCAATATGGTTAAAAGACGTTTCATCGTACGCAATTAAAATTCAAGTTGCAAAGATAACGAAATTCGTGTTATAGTAGTGCTTCAAGCGCCTGGATTTGTGCCGAAAAATCGATTTTTGCCTCCTCTTCGAGGGCGCGTAGCTCGACGAGGGTCTGCTTGATGCCTTGTCGGTATCCGACTGCTTGGGGATTCGTCGGTCGATGGTGGCAGAATGCAAGGGCGCGCTCGATGCGCGTGAGGTGGCGCTGATCCTCAGTCGTGAAGAACATCTCGACAAACTTTTCCCAAATATAAGCTACCGCTTGCCGCGAGGGGTGCACCAGGTCGTCGGCATAGAAGCGGTAGTCGCGCAGGTCATCCAGCAAAAGCTCGTAGGCCGCGAAGTAGGTCACGTTCGGGCACGCTGAAGCTAACTCCTCGATGGCGAGTCGCAGGGTCGCTTTGCTGATCGCATTGCCGTCAAGACCGTCTCCTAAATGACGAATCGGGCTGAGGGTCAGGATAATCTGTTTGTCGGCCAAAGGTCCTTGCAACAAAGCCTTCCATCGCTCGACAATCTCGCTGACCGAGAGACGCTCGCGGCGAAATGTCGTAGCGGGCTCTTTGTGACAGTTGGCCACCACTTCGTTGGTGGCTGCGAGGCGATAGACCCAGGCTGTGCCGAAGGTGAGGATGATGCGGTCGGCTTCGTGGAGCGCGTCACGCAGATGATTGTTGGTCGCATTGAGGCGGGTGAGCAACTCCTCGCAGGAGGGATCGGTAAAGTGGGTGGAGGCATCGAACGAGAAGTGATCTCCCTCGCGGTTGGTGGCAATCTCCTCGGCCGTGAAGGTTTTCCCCTGCACGGCCCGTTCGATGGCTGATGCGATCGAGAGGGGGTTGTAGAGGGGACCTAACGGGTTGCAGAACACCCGAAGATTGCGTGAGGCAAGGGCCTCGGCAAGCTCCGATGCAAAGCACGATCCCAGTGCCACGATCTTTTCGGTGAGGGCAATCGGATGCTTGAAGGGGGAGATTTTTACTTCTGTACGAAATTTCATGGGACAAATTTACAAAATTTCCTACCTTTGTGGTATGAAACTGAAGGCAAACTGCAAAATAAATCTCGGATTGGATGTCCTGCGCCGCCGTGCGGATGGCTTTCATGAGTTGGCCACGGTCATGGTGCCGGTTAAGGGCCTTTATGACGAGTTGGAGGTGGAGCGCATCCTCGGCTCGGGGGTGGTTTTTGAGAATCGCGGATTGGCTGTCGATTGCCCGGCCGAAGAGAATATCTGCCTCAAGGCCTTCCGCCTCCTGCGCGATCGCTATGGGGTGGATGGCGTACGCATTGCTCTCGATAAGCGTGTGCCGTTTGGTGCAGGGTTGGGTGGCGGTTCGGCCGATGCTACGATGACTCTCTTGGCACTCAACGAGTTGTTTTGCTTGAACCTCGGCGAGGATGCCCTGATCGATCTGGCGGCCGAGTTGGGCAGCGATACGGCCTTCTTTGTGCGCAACACCCCTCAACTTTGTACGGGGCGCGGTGAGCAGATGACCCCGATCGAGTTGCCGATTGCAGGACTTTGGATTGCCCTCATCAAACCCGACGAGGGGGTCTCGACGCGCGAAGCCTATGCGGGGGTTCGGCCGGCAGTACCTGCGGTGCCGCTTCAGGAGCGATTGGCGCGTCCGATCGAGGAGTGGCAGGGGAGTGTGAAGAACGACTTCGAGCCCCATATCTTTGCGGCCCATCCCGTGATTCGTGCGGCCAAGGAGCAGTTGATGCAGGCCGGAGCGCTCTATGCCTCGATGTCGGGCAGTGGTTCGACGGTCTATGGCCTGTTTGACGACGAAAAAAAGGCGCGTCAGATCGACACGCCCTTTATCTATCAGCTTTAATTTTAGCGACTACTTCACCGGAATCTTGGCGATGCGCGCCTCGTGGCGACCACCCTCAAACTCGGTCGAGAAATACTCGTCGAGGATCGCTACGGCCTCGTCGTTGGTGATGAAACGAGCGGGCAGTACCACCACGTTGGCGTTGTTGTGTTGACGAATCAGGTGAGCAATCTCGGGCAGCCAGCACAGACCGGCACGGATACCCTGGTGCTTGTTGAGCGTCATCGAGATACCCTCGCCCGATCCACACAGGCCCACGCCGCACTCCACTTCACCCTGCTCGACTGCCTCGGCCAGCGGATGGCCAAAGTCGGCATAATCGACACTCTCTGCCGAGTGGGTGCCGAAGTCATAGACCTCGTAGCCTTTAGCCTGGAGGTAACCCACGACAAACTCTTTCATTTCGTAGCCGGCGTGATCGCTGGCAATACCTACTTTTTTCATATCGGTTGGTTAGGTTTTAAGGTTTTTCGGTTTTGTTACTCGGCTTTGGCGGCGCGCTTGCGATCCACATCGTGCAGGAGAATCTTTCTCAGACGCATCGAGTGGGGCGTAACCTCCACATACTCATCCTCCTTGATGTACTCCAGTGCCTCCTCCAGCGTGAAGATCTTCGGCGGCACGATGACCGCCTTATCGTCCGAACCCGAGGCGCGCATGTTGGTCAGCTGCTTGGCCTTCGTGACGTTGACCGCAATGTCGTTCTGGCGCGTATGCTCGCCGATTACCTGACCCTCATAGACGGGCTCCATCGGGGCGATGAAGAAGCGGCCGCGATCCTGCAACTTATCGATCGAGTAGGCGTAGGCCGTACCCGTCTCGGAGGCGATGATCGAACCGTTTGTGCGCATCTCGATCTCACCCACCCACGGCTCGAAACCCTTCAGACGGTGGGTCATGATCGCCTCGCCGGCCGTCGCGGTGAGCATGTTCGAGCGAAGGCCGATGATGCCGCGCGACGGAATGTCAAACTCCAGGCGTACGCGGTCGCCATTCGAGGTCATGTTGGTCATCACGCCTTTGCGACGGGTCGTCAACTCGATGACTGTACCCGAATACTCCTCGGGACAATCGACCATCATCTCCTCGATCGGCTCGCACTTCACGCCGTCGATCTCCTTGATGATAACACGCGGCTGACCCACCTGCAACTCGTAACCCTCGCGGCGCATCGTCTCGATCAAGACCGAAAGGTGCAGCACACCACGGCCAAAGACGTTGAACGAATCGGCCGAAGGACCAGGCGTCACGCGCAGGGCGAGATTCTTCTCCAGCTCGCGGTCCAGGCGCTCCTTGATGTGGCGCGAGGTGACATATTTACCGTCCTTGCCGAAGAAGGGCGAATTGTTGATCGTGAAGAGCATCGACATGGTCGGCTCGTCGATGGAGATCGGGGGCAGCGGCTCGGGATTCTCGTAGTCGCAGATCGTGTCGCCGATCTCGAAACCTTCGATGCCGAGCAGCGAGCAGATCTCACCGCAGTGCACCTCCTCGACCTTCTTCTTCGAGAGGCCCTCGAAGACCATCAGCTCCTTGATACGGGTCTTGACCATCGTCGTGCCGTCGCGCTTGGCGAGCGTCACCAGCTGGCCCGCCTTGAGCGTGCCGCGCGTGAGCTTACCCACGGCCGAACGACCCGTATAGGCCGAATATTCAAGCGAGGTGATCAAGAGCTGGGGCGTGCCTTCGACAATCGTCGGCTCAGGGATCTCGTCGATGATGGCATCCAGAAGCGGTACGAGCGAGTCGGTCGGCTCGTTCCACTTGTGCGACATCCAACCCTGTTTGGCTGAGCCATAGATGGTCTTGTAGTCGAGCTGCTCCTCGGTGGCGTCGAGCGTGAACATCAGGTCAAAGACCTGTTCATTGACCACCTCGGGGCGGCAGTTCGGTTTGTCGACCTTGTTGACCACTACGATCGGCTTCTTGCCCAGCGAGAGGGCCTTCTGCAGCACGAATCGCGTCTGGGGCATCGTGCCCTCGAAGGCGTCCACCAAGAGCAGTACGCCGTCGCACATGTTCAGTACGCGCTCCACCTCGCCACCGAAGTCGGCGTGACCCGGGGTGTCGATGATGTTGATCTTGTAGTCTTTATAGATGACCGATACGTTCTTCGAGAGGATCGTGATACCACGCTCACGCTCCAGGTCGTTGTTGTCCAGAATCAGATCGCCGCCTGTCTTGGCGTTGTCGCGCAGGATATGACCTGCCAGAATCATCTTGTCCACCAGGGTCGTCTTACCGTGATCCACGTGGGCAATGATGGCAATATTACGCAGTTTTTGCATAGAGAAATTTTTTGACCCACAAATGTAGCGATTTTCTGTGAAAATATACTAAATTTGAAGTTGCAAAAACACAACGAATGATGAATCCCGACTTTGTGGTGCGTGGTTCGAGCCACGTATATATCGCCTCGGCCGAGGTTTTGCTGCCTCAATTGGTGCAGGATAGAAGGGTTGTGGTGGTCACCGATGCCACCATCGACCGCCTCTATGGCGATTTGATTGCCCCCTACGAAAAGATCATGATTGGTCGCGGTGAGACGATGAAGACGCTCCAGACCGTGGAACAGATCGTGCGTCAGCTGATCAAAATGGATGCCGACCGAACGACCTTCCTGCTGGCCGTGGGTGGCGGTATCGTGTCGGATATTACCGGCTTGGTGGCCTCGATCTATATGCGTGGCCTGCAGTTTGGTTTTATCTCGACCACGTTGTTGGGTCAGGTCGATGCCTCGGTCGGTGGCAAGAATGGTGTCAATATCGACGGCTATAAAAATATGGTGGGCTGCTTTACGCAACCCGAATTTGTGATTTGCGACCCTGCGATGCTCACGACCCTGCCCGAACGCGAGTTTCGTGCCGGTTTGGCCGAGATCGTGAAGGCAACGATCATCGGCGATGCCGCGATGTTCGAGCGTTTGGAACGTGCCACGTTGGAGGAGTTGCGTCAGGAACATGCCTTGCTGGCCGAAGCGGTGCGCGCGGCGGTACGTGTCAAAGTGGAGATCGTGGAGCAGGATGAGCGCGAGGCGGGCAATCGACGTCTGCTCAATTTGGGCCATACGTTGGCACACGCCATCGAGAAGTGCTCGCGGGAGATGAACCACGGCGAGGCGGTGGCAGTCGGTACAGCATTGGTGGCCGATGCCGCGGTGCGGATGGGCGTGTTGTCCGATGCGGATCGTAACCGCATACGCGCCTTGCTCATTCGTTTGGGTATGACGCTCGAATCGCCCCTCCCGATTGCAAAACTGTTGCGCGAGGTGGGAAAAGATAAGAAACGAGTCGGTGCTCACCTGCATCTGGTCGTTCCGACGGCAATCGGTCGTTGCGAGGTGCGGCTGGTGACCGAAGAGGAGGTGCAGGCGATCTTCGCCGAATAACAACATAAGTGAGGGCTGTTCCGTCGGAACAGCCCTCCTTGTTTTGATTAAAATACGCACCTTTTTAACGATTCGGAAAGATGGTGCTGATGATCTGGCGTGTGGCACCCTGGTGGCGTTGCGTGTAGTCGCGAGCCGTACGCGAGGCCTCGGCCAAACGGGCTGCGTCATCGCGCAAGGGGGCAAACCAGGCGGCCAGCTCCTTGTAATTCTGAATCGAACGAGCGGCACCGAGCGAAATGAGATCGCACGCCTCCTTGAACTTCTTGTAATTAGGACCAAAGGCGATCGGCAGGCCGAACGTGGCGGCCTCCAACGTGTTGTGGATACCGACACCAAAGCCGCCACCGATGTATCCCCACGTGGCCGTACCATAGACCGAGGCCAACAGACCTACCGTATCCAGCACCAACAGCTGTGTGTGGCTGAAATCGGTCGTCTCGTTGCACTGCGTGTAGCGAACAGCTCCACCGCGGGTTTCCTGCAGCAGACGCGCGATGCGGCTCTCCTCCATCTCGTGGGGCGCAATGATAAACTTCAGGTTCGGGTTGTCGTTCATGAGCGGGATGAGCAGTTCCTCGTCAGGTCCCCAGCTCGAGCCGGCGATAAAGACGGGGCGATCCCCCTTGAAACGCTCGATGAGCTCCACCTTGCGGGCCGAGCGGGCAATCTCGGCTACACGGTCAAAACGCGTGTCGCCCGTGACGGCCACGTTGTCAAAACCCAAATCGGCCAACAGCTCCTTCGACTCCTCATTCTGCACAAACAGCACCTCGAAGGTCTCCAACGCCGTGCGCCAAGCCCCTCCGTAAGGACGGAAAAAGACCGAGTTGCGACGGAAGATCGACGACACGATGAAGGTGCGGATCTGACGACGGCGCAGCTCGGAGAGCATGTTGAGCCAAAACTCGTATTTTACGAAGATAACGATTTCGGGATGGGCAATGTCGAGGAATTGACGGACATTGCGTCGGGTGTCGATCGGCAGGTAGAAGATGTAGTCGGCACCTGCATAATTCTTGCGAATTTCGTAGCCCGAGGGCGAGAAGAAGGTGAGCAGGATCTTGTACTCGGGATGTTGGCGGCGAATCTCCTCGATGATCGGACGCCCCTGCTCAAATTCACCCAGCGAGGCGACATGTACCCAGACAATACGAGCCGAAGGATTGATCTCGTTACGCATGCGCTGCGCGAGATTTCGACGCCCCTCACTCCACAGACGAGCCTTCTCGTATTTCCATCCCACGAGTCGGATCAGGCCTGCGTATAGGCTCATGATTAAATCGTAAAACCACATGTTGCTGCCTCTCGGTATTGCTTTTGCGCTGGCAAAAATAATACAAAAAAATCAAATACACAAACAGTTGGCCCTACCAGCCGAAATCGGCGACGCGCTCGATCAGCTCGACTCGCGGTGTGCCATCCTCCTGCATCAGTACTTTGGCCAAATCGAATTGCACTTCGTAACCTTCGTAGCGGCGGGCATAGACACCCATGTAGATACGTGCAGCGCGGTGCAGAGAGCGGATTTTATGCTCCGTCAGGGCATCTTCGGGCGAGGTTAAGGCATCTGCTTGGCGGGTTTTGACCTCGATGATGTGTAACGTATCGTAACGACGTGCAACGATGTCCAGTTCGTAGCTGCCACTTCGCCAGTTGCGGGCACAAATTTCATAGCCCGCTTGGCGCAGGTGCTTGACGGTGGCCTCTTCGCCCAATCGGCCGATCGCGGCACGATCCAATGTCTCGTTGCTCATAGCGTGCGAAAAAATACGGGTAAGACGCCAAAGCCTTACCCGTAGGGATTAATGAATGATGCGCTGGATCGAGTTGGCACGGTCGATCATCTCCTGCAATCCCTCCTTATCGTCGCGCTCGATCAGGCGACGCATCAGTTGCAGCTGATGGATATGCTCGCGCAGGACATCCAACACGTTGTATTTGTTCTGCATCAGAATCGGCACCCAGGTCTTCGACGAACTCTTGGCCAGACGCACCGTGCTCTCGAAACCACCGCCCGCGAGGTCGAAGATGTGGCGATCCTCGCGCTCCTTCTCCAATACGGTGTTGGCCAGGGCAAAGGAGGTGATGTGGGAGATGTGTGAAACGTAGGCCGTATGCAGGTCATGCTCCTCGGCAGCCATGTAGATGAGCGGCATTTCCAACGAGCGGAAGAGCTGCTCGACCAGATGGAGGGCATCCTTGTCGCTCCGTTCCTGTTCGCAGATGACCACCGTGCGACCCGCGAATGCACCATGCACGGCCGCCTTCGGACCGCTGTACTCGGTACCCCACATCGGGTGTACGGCTACAAAACGGCTGCGGCGAGTGTGTTGCTCAATTACCTCGCAAAGCTCCGCTTTCGTAGAACCGAGGTCGATGACAACCTGCCGGGAATTAACGCGATTCAGCGCCTTGACGGCCAATAGCGGGATCGTATCGACGGGCGTAGCCAGCACGATAAGGTCGGCTGTCGAGACACCCTCCTCAAAGCTTACCATACGATCCGCCAGACCGCAGGCAAGTGCCTCGGCGGCACGCGCCTCGGTAGCCTCCAGACCCAGAATTTCATCGGCTAATTGACGGTCACGCAACGCCAAAGCGAGCGAACCGCCAATCAAACCGAGACCTGCAATAAATACCTTCATACCTATCTTATAATAGCACTACTTCTGAAACAAGAACGAGAGATCATCACCGGCGTGTACCTCGTACGGGGTGATGCCCTTGCGGAAGATGCGCATCGGGCGCTGGCCGATCAGCTTCAACTCCTCGTTCTCGTAGTGCAGGATGCAGCCTTCGCGCAAACCGACCACCCAACGCTTCGGATTGGCCTGGATATACTCCAGGATGCGCTGCTCGCGCGTCTCACCGGCATGACCCTCGGGGTTGGCGTCGAGGTAGTGGGGGTTGATCTGGAAGGGGATGGCACCGATGGCGCGGAACGACTCGGGCTCCACGATCGGCATGTCGTTCGTCGTGCAGATCGTCGGACAGCTCACGTTCGAACCAGCCGACCAGCCGACGTAGGGCGTACCGGCCTTGATCTTCTTCAGGATCGCCTTCATCAGCCCCTGCTCCTGCATCTTCTTCGTCAGGGCGAAGGTGTTACCGCCACCCACACAGATGGCCTCCGCCTCGCGGATCATCTTCACGGGGTCCTTTGCTTTGTGTACCGACTTGACGCGAATGCCGATTTCGGCCAGGCGGGCCTGCACCTTCTTCTCATAGGCGGCGTACGAAAAGGTGACGGCGGCGTAGGGGACAAAGACGATTTCGCGAACACCCTGGAGGAATTTCTCGATTTCGGGCAGCGGATAGCGCAGGTACTCCTCGCCCGCATTGGTTGAATTTGAGATAAGTAAGAGTTTCATAATTGGCTGTAATTTAATTTATTATCTTATTCGTTGTTCTAAATGTCCTAAAAATTGATACAAAAAAATCTCCATCTTTTGTCAAAAGTAATAAAAAAAGTGTTATTTTTGCCCCAAATTGGGTAGGAAAATAGATTCTATACCAAAATATTTGTTTAACTAAAAACTTAAAGTCATGTCTGAAATTCAAGCTAAAGTTGTCGAGATCATCGTTGACAAACTGGGTGTTAAGGAGTCGGAGGTAGTACCCGAAGCTAGCTTCACGAACCATCTGGGTGCCGATTCGCTGGATACGGTTGAGCTCATCATGGAGTTCGAGAAGGCTTTCGATCTGCAGATTCCCGACGAGGAGGCTGAGAAGATCTCCACCGTTGGCGATGCTATCGCTTTCATCGAGGCTCAGAAGAAATAATTAAGCGTTGCGACGCTTTTTCGCAGTAAGTTCTTTGTTTTATTTTAAACTTCCATCATGGCAGAGAGAAGAGTTGTAGTGACGGGTATTGGTACGATTAACCCGCTTGGTAAAACCATCGAGGAGTATTTTTCGAATCTGGAAGCCGGCCTTTCGGCAGCAGCCCCCATTACGCATTTCGATACCGAGAAGTTTAAGACAAAGTTTGCTTGCGAAATCAAAGATTACGATCCGAGCGATTACTTCGATCGTAAGGAGGCTCGTCGTTACGACCTCTTTACGCAATATGCCCTGATCGCTGCCGATCAGGCTGTGGAGGATGCTGCATTCGATTTCGAGCAACTCGATTTGGAGCAGTGCGGCGTAATTTCAAGCTCGGGTATCGGAGGAGTGAAATCCTTCTTCGATGAATCTGTGGGCTATGCCGAGGGGGGTAATACTCCTCGGTTTAGTCCATTTTTTGTCCCCCGCATGATCATCGACATCGCGGCCGGATTCATCTCGATGAAGTATGGCTTTATGGGCCCCAACTACTCGGTGGTCTCGGCTTGTGCTTCGTCGAACCACGCACTGATCAACGCCATGGAGACGATCCGCTATGGCCGTTCGGATGTGATTGTGGCTGTCGGCTCGGATGCGACGGTCAATGAGGTGACTGTGGGCGCCTTCAATGCCATGCAGGCCCTCTCGACCCGTAACGAGGATTACGAGCATGCCTCCAGCCCTTTCGATAAGAACCGCGATGGTTTTGTGGTGGGCGAGGGTGCAGGTGCACTCGTCTTGGAGGAGTTGGAGCACGCCTTGAAGCGTGGAGCCAAGATCTATTGCGAGGTGCTGGGCGGTGGTAACTCGGCGGATGCTTACCACTTTACAGCTCCCCATCCCGAGGGCCGTGGCGCTATCAAGTCGATGCGTGATGCCCTGCGTGATGCCAAGATCGATCCGTCGGAGATCGATTATATTAATGTACACGGCACGTCGACCCCGCTGGGTGACGTAGCCGAAATCAAGGCGTTGGTTGAGGTCTTTGGCGATGCCCTGCCGTCGATCAATATCTCCTCCACGAAGTCGATGCACGGCCACCTGCTGGGTGCTACGGGCGCTATCGAGGCCCTGGCCTGCATCATGGCACTGACACGCGGCGTCGTGCCTCCGACGATTAACTGCCGCGAACTCGATCCCGAGATTCCTGCCAATCTGAACCTGACGCTCGACAAGGCCCAGCGCCGTGAGGTGAAGTGCACGTTGAGCAACACGTTCGGCTTTGGTGGTCATAACTCGACGATCATTCTGAAGAAATACCAACCCGAAACAGCCGAGTAGAGCCGTGTTTGATTTTCTCTTGCGCCCTTTCCGCCGCCGTTTCGGGCAGGATAAACAATTCTATGCCATGGTCGATGATCTGTTCGGTTTCCTGCCGAACAACATCGAATTGTATAAATTGGCGCTGATCCATAAGTCGGCATCGGTGAGCATTGATGGGTGTCAGCCCATCAACAATGAGCGCTTGGAGTACCTGGGCGATGCCGTTATCGAGGCCGTGACCTCCGACTATCTTTTTATCGAGTATCCCGATCGTGATGAGGGCTTTTTGACCCAGTTGCGCTCGAAGATTGTCTCGCGCCAATCGCTCAACCACCTGGCCGAGGAGCTGGGGTTGGATAAATTCGTCATCTCGAACCATGTGCAGGGTGCCTCGCAGAAGCATATCTTTGGCGATGCTTTTGAGGCGATGATGGGTGCGATTTATCTCGATCAGGGCTACGATTTCGTGAATCGTCTGCTGATCAATAAGATCTACGCTACTCATTTGAATGTCAATCTGTTGTCTGACTCGGAGACGGACTTCAAGAGCCGCCTGATCGAGTGGTGTCAGAAGAACCGTTACCAGATTCAGTTCGATACCGAGCGAGACAAGGAGTACAAGCCGAACCATCCCGTTTTCTTTACCAAGGTGCTGATCAACGGCATGGAGATGGGTCACGGTGCGGGTGATTCGAAGAAGGAGGCCGAGCAGAAGGCTGCCTTCTCGGTGGCCAACTTTATGACCGACGAGCAGTGTGCCTCGATGCTGGATCGCGTAGATCGCATGGAGCGTAAACAGCATGTCGCTGTCGATGCGGAGAAACGCAAGGCGCAATAGCCTTCGACCATACACGATGAATCATATCACGGATAAAATGGATGTGCGGGGTGTCGCCTCGCTCACCGATGAGGAGCTTGTCGCCCTGCTGGTGGAGGACGAGAAGATGGCGCATGCGCTGTTGGAGGCGTGTGGCTCGTTGGCCGGCGTGGCGCGCGAAGAGCGGGCACGCCTCAGAATGATCGGCGGCATGGGCGCACAGCGGGCCCGTAAGTTGCAGGTGGCGATCGAGTTAGGTCGCCGCGTGGCGGCTTCGGAGGGCGGCGCACGTGAAGTCATTTCATCGAGTGACGACATCGTGCGGATGATGCGTCCGCGATTGGAGGGGCTGCATCACGAGGAGTGCTGGGCGATCTATCTGACGACGTCGAACCGCGTGATCGAGTGTCAGAAGGTGAGCCAGGGCGGTGTGCAAGGAACGGTTGTGGATTATAAATTAGTCGTAAAACGTGCCCTGGAGCTGCTCTCGACTCGCTTGGTGTTGGTGCACAATCACCCCTCGGGTGTTGCCGAAGCGAGTGAGGCCGATCGGCGACTGACGCGCCAGCTGAAGGAGGCGGCCGCCTTGTTTGATATTCGGTTTCTGGACCACCTCATCATAGCGCGCGAAGGCGATTATTCGTTCAAACGTAGCGGCTTGTTGTAAAATTGGCCGAACGAGTAAAAATTAAAGGGACTAAAGTCCCTTTTTTTTATGCTTTTTAGTATCTTTGTCCGTTAGAAGATAATTAACAACAAGATAGAGATATGACACAGGAAGAACTCTTTAAGAAATTGGTCGCTCACTGCAAGGAGTATGGCTTTGTATTCCCCTCGAGCGAGATCTATGATGGTCTGGGTGCCGTGTATGACTATGGTCAGAACGGTGTCGAGTTGAAGAACAACATCAAGCGCTATTGGTGGGATTCGATGGTGAAGCTCCACGAGAATATCGTGGGCCTCGATGCAGCCATCTTCATGCACCCCAAGACCTGGGAGGCCTCGGGTCACGTGGGCGCTTTCAACGATCCGCTGATCGACAACAAGGATTCGAAGAAGCGTTATCGCGCCGATGTGCTGATCGAGGATTGGATGGCCAAGCAGGACGAGAAGATCGAGAAGGAGGTCGAGAAGGCTCGTAAGCGTTTCAAGGATCAGTTCAACGAGGAGCAGTATCGCGCCACGTCGCCCCGCGTACTGGAGATCGCTGCCAAGCGTGACGAGGTACACAACCGCTTTGCCGAGGCACTGAACAACAACGACCTGAACGAGTTGCGCCAGATCATCCTCGATTGCGAGATTGTCTGCCCCATTTCGGGTACGCGTAACTGGACCGAGGTGCGCCAGTTCAACCTCATGTTCTCGACCCAGATGGGTTCGACGGCTGAGGGTGCCAATACGATCTACCTCCGTCCTGAGACGGCACAGGGTATCTTCGTGAACTTCCTCAATGTGCAGAAGACGGGCCGCATGAAGCTCCCGTTCGGTATTGCACAGATCGGTAAGGCTTTCCGTAACGAGATTGTGGCGCGTCAGTTCATCTTCCGCATGCGTGAGTTTGAGCAGATGGAGATGCAGTTCTTCGTGCGCCCCGGTACCGAGATGGAGTGGTGGAACAAGTGGAAGGAGACGCGTATGGCTTGGCACCGTGCCCTGGGCTTCGGTGATGAGAACTACCGTTTCCACGACCATGACAAGTTGGCTCACTACGCCAACGCTGCTACGGATGTGGAGTACAACTTCCCCTTCGGTTTCAAGGAGGTAGAGGGTATCCACTCGCGTACGGACTTTGACCTCTCGAACCACCAGAAGTTCTCGGGCAAGAAGATCCAGTACTTCGATCCCGAGACGAACGAGAGCTACGTACCCTACGTCGTAGAGACCTCGATCGGTGTGGATCGTATGTTCCTGCAGGTGATGTCGGCTGCCTATACCGAGGAGCAGCTGGAGGGTGGCGATCAGCGCATTGTGCTGAAGTTCCCCGCTGCGTTGGCTCCGGTGAAGGTGGCTGTCCTGCCGCTGGTGAAGAAGGACGGTATGCCCGAGGTGGCTCGTAAGATTGTCGATGAGCTGAAGTACGACTACAACGTCGTTTACGACGAGAAGGATTCGGTCGGCAAGCGCTATCGTCGTCAGGACGCCATCGGTACGCCGTTCTGCGTGACGGTCGATGGTCAGACGCTGGAGGATGGTACGGTAACGGTACGCCACCGCGATACGATGCAGCAGGAGCGTGTCGCTATTTCGGAGCTCCGCCGCATGGTGGACGAGGAGTGCTCGTACCGCAAGCTCTTTAAGAAACTGAGCCTGTAAAGCACGATGGGCCGCATTTTAGCGATCGACTACGGGGTGCGCCGTACGGGTTTGGCGGTGAGCGATCCGTTGCGCCTGATTGCCGGCGGACTGACCACCGTCGAGACCAAGCAGTTGGAACGATTTCTGGCCGACTACTTCCAAAAGGAGCAGGTCGATGTGATCGTACTCGGCAAACCGAGCCAGATGGATGGGACCCCTTCCGAGACGTGGCGCTTCATCGAACCCCTTTCGCGCCGCCTGAAGGCTGCCTATCCCGACAAGGAGGTGGTCTTCTACGACGAGCGATTTACCTCGGTTTTGGCCCATCGGGCGATGATTGACGGAGGCATGAAGAAGATGGCACGCCGCGATAAGGCGGTGGTGGATAAGATTGCGGCCACCATTATTTTAGAGGACTATTTACAGTTTAGACAATGATTTATCCGATTGTAATTTTTGGCTCGGAGGTGTTGCGTAAACCCTCCGTGGAGATCGGGGAGGATTATCCCGAATTGAAGAAGCTCATCGAGGATATGTTTCTCACGATGGCTGCCGCCGAGGGCGTCGGCCTGGCCGCTCCGCAGATTGGCAAGAATATCCGCCTCTTTGTGGTGGATTGCTCGGCTTTGGGCGAAGAAGACCCGCTTTGCAAAGATTTTCGCAAGGTCTTTATCAACCCTGAGATTTACGAGGTGTCGGAGAATACGATTTTGTGGAACGAGGGTTGCCTCTCACTGCCCGGTCTGCATGAAGATGTGAGACGCCCGGAGGTGATTCGCATACGCTATCGTGACGAGCATTTCGTAGAGCATGATGAGGAGTATGACGGTTTCCGCGCTCGTGCCATCCAGCACGAGTACGACCACCTCGAAGGCAAGGTCTTCACCGACCGCCTGGCACCGCTGCGTCGTCAGCTCCTGAAGAGCAAACTGCTCGGTATGGCCAAGGGTAAGTACCGTGCAGCCTATAAAACGAAGTAAAACAGAGTCCTTCAGGGACTCACAACAGGACAAGTTATGAAAAAGATTCTTTTGGCTTTGGCCTTGTGTCTGGCTACGGTTGCTGTGCAGGCACAGAAGTATGACCATGCCGTTGGTCTGCGTTTTGGTGGTTCGGTGGAGCTGCTCTACCAGCATGAGCTCACGAAGAGCAACTTCCTGCAGTTTACGTTGGCTGTGCCCAATTACGACGGCCTTTCGGTGACGGGTATCTACAATTGGCGTTGCTGCAAGTGGGATTGGACGCCCCAGACCTGCGATTGGTACCTCAATGCCGGTGTTGGTGCTGCGGTTGGTATTTACAACTTCAAGAGCACCGGATTCTTGGCCGGTGTAGCCGGTTCGTGCGCCTTTGGTTGCCAGTTTAAGAGAACCCCGATCTCGTTGGAGGTAGATTACCGCCCCGTAGTGGGTGTTGTGGCCGGTGGTGCCGATAAGGGCTTCTTTGCCCCGGGTATGTGGAACTTCGGTTTGTCGGTGAAGTATCACTTCTAAATCGAGTACCTACGTATGAAAAGAGGCGGAGTGAATCCGCCTCTTTTTTTATTGTCGGTGAGGAATACGTTGCGCTATCTCCTCCCGTTACAAAAAAGAGGTTGCCCCGTGTGGAGCAACCTCTTTTCGTATGCTGAACTTTTCAGAATTACTTCTCGTTCAGAGCAGCATGTGCCGCAGCCAGACGTGCGATAGGCACGCGGAAGGGCGAGCAACTCACGTAGTTCAGGCCTGCGTAGTGGCAGAACTCTACCGACGAAGGCTCACCACCGTGCTCACCGCAGATACCGCACTTGAGGTTATCGCGCGTACCGCGACCCTTGAATACGGCCTCACGGATCAGCTGACCTACACCGTTGCGATCCAGGATCTGGAACGGGTCGTTCTTCAGGATACCCTTCTCGAGGTAGATCGGCAGGAACTTCGAGATATCGTCACGCGAGAAACCAAGCGTCATCTGCGTCAGGTCGTTCGTACCAAACGAGAAGAACTGAGCAACCTCGGCGATCTGGTTAGCCGTAACGGCAGCACGGGGAACCTCGATCATCGTACCTACCATGTAGTCGATCTTATCGTTGCGCTCCGCGAATACCTGCTCGGCGGTCTTGTCGATGATGTTCTTCTGGTAGCGGAGCTCCTTGTGGTTACCAACCAGCGGAACCATGATCTCTACGTGTACCTCCATACCCGTAGCCTTCACGTTCATAGCAGCCTCGATGATGGCGCGCGTCTGCATCTCGGTGATCTCCGGATAGGTGTTACCCAGACGGCAACCACGGTGACCCAGCATCGGGTTGAACTCGGCCAGAGCCTCTACCTTGGCGATGATCTTCTCAACGGGGACACCCATCTCGTCGGCCATCTCCTGCTGACCCTTCAGGTCATGCGGAACGAACTCGTGCAAGGGGGGATCCAAGAGACGAACCGTTACGGGGTGGCCCTGCATGGCCTTGAACAGACCCTCAAAGTCGCCACGCTGCATCGGCAGCAGCTTGTTCAGGGCTACGCGACGGCCGGCCTCATCGTCCGACAGAATCATCTCGCGGATAGCCTTGATGCGGTCGCCCTCGAAGAACATGTGCTCCGTACGGCAAAGACCGATACCCTCGGCACCGAACTCAAATGCCTGGGCTGCATCCTTCGGCGTATCGGCGTTGGCGCGAACCTTCAGTACCGAGTACTTACCGGCCAGCTCCATCAGCTTACCGAAGTCACCGCTCAGGTCAGCAGCGCGCGTAGCTACCTCACCGAGGTAAACCTCACCGGTCGAACCGTTGAGCGAAATCCAGTCGCCCTCCTTAACCGTTACACCGTCAACCTTGATCGTGCGAGCCTTGTAGTCGATCTCCAGCTCACCGGCACCCGATACACAGCACTTACCCATACCGCGGGCAACTACGGCTGCGTGCGAGGTCATACCACCGCGAGCGGTCAGAATACCGGCAGCGTCCAACATACCCTTCAGGTCCTCGGGCGAGGTCTCGATACGTACGAGGATAGCGCGCTGACCCGTCTCGGCCAATACCTTAGCGGCGTCGTCGGCGAAGAATACAACGGGACCCGTAGCGGCACCCGGCGAAGCGGGCAGACCCTTCGTGATCACCTTGGCCGAAGCGATGGCCTTCTTATCGAATACGGGGTGGAGCAGCTCGTCGAGCTTGGCGGGCTCGCAACGCAGTACGGCCGTCTTCTCGTCGATCATACCCTCGCGGAGCATATCCATAGCGATCTTTACCATGGCAGCACCCGTACGCTTACCGTTGCGGCACTGGAGCATCCAGAGCTTACCGTCCTGGATCGTGAACTCGATGTCCTGCATATCGCGGTAGTGGTCCTCGAGGTGGTTCTGGATAGCGTCCAGCTCCTTGTAAACCTCGGGCATTACCTCCTCGAGCGAAGGATACTTGGCTACGCGCTCCTCCTCCGAGATGTTCTGAGCCTTGGCCCAACGACGCGAACCCTCGATCGTGATCTGCTGCGGCGTGCGGATACCGGCTACTACGTCCTCGCCCTGAGCGTTAATGAGGTACTCACCGTTGAAGATGTCCTCACCCGTTGCGGCGTCACGCGAGAAGGCTACACCCGTTGCCGAGTTGTCACCCATGTTACCGAATACCATGGCCATAACCGATACGGCCGTACCCCACTCGGCGGGGATGTTGTTGAGCTTACGATACAGGATAGCGCGCTCGTTCATCCACGAACCGAACACGGCGCAGATAGCACCCCAAAGCTGCTCCCAGGGGCAAGCGGGGAAATCCTTACCGGTCGAAGCCTTCACAGCGGCCTTGAACGCAGCTACGAGCTCCTTCAGATCCTCTACCGTGAGGTCGGTATCCTTCGTGATACCGCGCTTCTCCTTCTGCTTCTCGATGATCTCCTCGAAAGGATCCTGATCCTCCTTCGAAGCGGGCTTCATCTCGAGTACCACGTCACCGTACATCTGTACGAAACGACGGTACGAGTCCCAAGCGAACCAGGGGTTACCGCTGAGCTTGGCCATAGCCTCTACAGCCTCGTCGTTCATACCCAGGTTCAGGATCGTATCCATCATACCGGGCATCGAAGCGCGAGCACCCGAACGTACCGACAGCAACAGGGGCTGCTGCTTGTCACCGAACTTGCGACCGGTCAGCTTCTCGATGTTAGCCACGGCCTTCTCTACCTCGGGCTTGAGCAGCTCAACCACTGCATCCTTACCCTGTGCGTAGTACTCGGCGCAGGTGTCCGTCGTGATCGTGAAGCCCGGAGGTACCGGCATACCAATCAGGTTCATCTCGGCCAGATTGGCACCCTTACCACCCAGCAACTCACGCATCTTACCATTACCCTCGGCCTCTTTGTTACCGAAGGTGTAAACTCGTTTTACGTCTGCCATAAAATGATAATGTTATTAAAAAAATATTGAAAAATTGTTCTTGTATTTTTCTGTTTTTCCACAAATTGTATACCCACAATCTGCGGATTGCGAATATAGTATATTTTTTTGGTCTGTGCAAGAAAAAATTATTCAATCTCGCACCAAACGGGTAAGAAGCGACCTGCGCCACCCGTATAGCGATTCGACCGATAGGTCGGGAGGGGTTCTCCGCTCGACGGGTCGAGCCACTCGCGGCGGATCAATACGGCTCCTTCGCGCCGTCCGCTCAGTGTGTCGGTGAAGATGCGATCGCGCAGCTGCCACCCTCCGTTGCGGAGACGATTGCCATGCCCTCTGCGGGCCGGAGCTGCCAGCCGATCGATCAGCCCGTAGCGTGCGGGATCGAGCGACGAAATTTTGCCGGCCACGATCATGCGATGAGTCGGGTGCTCCTCGCGCAACTCATTCAGCTCCATGCGGGTATACCTCGGGTCGACGCCCAAGACAATGTTCGTCGTGTCGTGCCCGATCCGTGCCTCGACCACGAGCATAGCACGCTTGGCCTCGGCCGTGAGTGGCTCGCAACGATCGGCGTAGTAGAGTAGGGCAAAGTCCATGCCGTCGAACGAATTGATTGTGCGGTGCAGATAGGCGTAATCACCCTCCAACGTGGCAGCGATATCACGTACCACCTGTTCATTTTCTACGCCATAGAGCGCCACGATGTCGCACCGCAACGAGTCGATGACCGTTGCTACCTGATGCACCTTTCGGCTGTAACGCTCGGCATCCCACCGGTAGCGTCCGTCGGGGGTATAGGCGTCGTCATGATAGAAGAGTGAACGCTCCGTGTCGTAGAGGTGATCCAGGTCGTAATAGGCAAAACGGAGTTGCGCAACGAGGGGTTGCGTGATGGTAATCAGTAAGAGTGATAGGAGAGTGCGCCACATGGTTAGAGCGGCTTTTCGGGTAGAAAATCGCGGGGCGAGCAACCAAGATATTTGGCAATTTCGTTGAGGTGTGTCGGGCTGTACTTTACATCGCATTTCGGACTTTCAACCTGCCCGATGAAACCACGCGATACACCAATCCAGCTACCCAACATCGCTTGCGAGATATGTTGCTCGCGTCGCATCTTGCGGACAGCATCAATAATGTATTGATCGATTGGCGAAATCATGGCATACTTTCTTTCCCACAAAACTAAATATCATGCCATTTTATATGCATCGGTATACCTTGCAATGTTAGTTCTGCCTAACATTTTGCGAGGGATAGAATTTTGTCGCAGCACCCCAACCGTTCATAGTATTACCCATGGAGCGAAGCGACTAAGCCCTCCTTATCAAAGGAGGGTTTGGGAGGATTGTCTATATTTTTTTATATTGATTGGCTTTGTTAAATCTTTTTTCAGCCTTTTGTAGCCGCCTTTAGGTGGCTTTGAAAAAGAGAAATCCACCTTTCCAAGCAAGCCTTGGAGGTGGATTCCTCTTTTTCAAATCGGTTGCCATTGGCAACCAAAAGGCTGACACGCTTTATTGTGACCGCAATAATTTTGAATTTGCGCATCCTATTCGCAAATCACGCCCGAGGCGAACAGCTCATCGCCGTCGTAGAGGGTAGCAAATTGGCCGGCTGTAATGCCGCGTTGCGGCTCATCGAAAAGGATGAACAGGCCCGCCTTGCGCCGATAGAGGGTCGCCATTTGCAGGGGCTGTCGGTAGCGGATACGTACCGCGCAACGGAGCGTTTCGCCGATCTTCAGCGTGCGGTCCGGATCGATCCAATGAATTGCTTCGGCGTTGATTTTCAGGGCCGGACGCCAAAGACCCCGGTGGCTGTCCCCCTCGCCCACATAGATTACATTCTCGGCCACATCCGTGGCGAGGATAAAGAGTGACTCTTTGCGTCCACCGATGCCAAGCCCTTTGCGCTGGCCGATTGTGTAGAAGTGGGCGCCGTTGTGCGTGCCGATCTTCTTGCCGTCGCGTACCGTGTAGTGCCAACTTTCGGCGAGTGCTTCGAGGAGCTCATCGCTCGGCTCTGCTTCCGAAGGTGTGTAGATGGGACGACGGTCGAATTTCGGCCATTCATTTTTGATTTCGTGGACGTTACCCACCTTCTTCGCGAGTTTTTGTTGCAGGAAGGTCGGCAGATCGACCTTGCCCACAAAGCAGATGCCATGCGAATCTTTACGCTTGGCCGTGGCGAGTCCCTGCTCGGTGGCGATGCGCCTTACCTCGGGCTTCAACAGGTGACCAATCGGGAAGAGGGCATAACGGAGTTGCTCCTGCGTGAGCTGGCAGAGGAAGTAACTTTGATCTTTGTTGGGGTCCGTGCCGGCCAGGAGGTGGTAACGCTCCGTGCCGTCGGGGAGGGTAGTGGTCGTTTTACGGCAGTAGTGGCCCGTAGCAACATAGTCGGCACCGAGTTTCAGTGCCTCTTTGAGAAAGACGTCAAACTTGATTTCGCGGTTACACAGCACGTCGGGATTGGGGGTGCGCCCCGCCTCGTATTCCGCAAACATGTACTCCACTACGCGTCGGCGATACTCCTCCGAGAGATCGACAACGTGTAACGCAATGTCGAGTTTCTTGGCCACCAGCTCGGCAAAGAGACGGTCATCATGCCACGGGCAGTCACCCTCCAGCGTGCCGGTCGTGTCGTGCCAATTGACCATGAAGAGGCCGATCACCTCGTGGCCCTGCTCCTTGAGCAGATAGGCTGCCACCGAGGAGTCTACGCCACCTGAAAGTCCAACCACTACGCGTGCCATAACCTGCTAATCGATAAGTCCTTCGGGAAGGATGAATTTGATCTTTTCGGCCTCGAAGTCGATACCGCCGATCATCTCGTCCACGGCCGGAACGAGCACCTCGCGTCCCTCGATGTCGAGCTCAAACAAGGGGTTGATTTCGCTATCGATGTAGTCGGTCAGGCGGCCTGTAAAGGTGCGCTCGGAGGGTACCTCCAGCACCTCGGCCGCAAAGCCGATCAGATCCTCCAGGTAGAACTCGTCTTCGTCACGCTCCTCGGCCTCCAACTCGATCGAGAACTCCTTGCCCAGCAACTCCTCGGCTCTACGCTCGGTGTCCATATCGGCAAAGCGCACCGAGGCTCCCGAAGCCCCTACATAGTCGAACTCGTCGCAGTAGAGCGGCACCTCCAGCCCGTCGATCTGGACGATGAGCGGCGTGGTGTCAGGGTTGAAATCCTCGGGAAACGACTCGTAGAGCGTCAGGCGCAGGCCTCCGCCCGTGCCAAAGAGTTTATTGATGCGACCACAAAGCGTCATAACAAATTCAAAGTTTAGAATTTAGATTTCAAAATTAGTGAATTTCGAACAAAAAAACAAAATAAGAGGCCGCTCCTTTCGGAACAGCCTCTTTTTCGGTAAGCGGTCAAGGATTTACTCCTCAACAGCAGCCTCCGTAGCCTCCTCAGCGGCAGCCTCGGCAGCGGCCTCAGCAGCAGCAGCCTCAGCGGCAGCCTTCTTCTCGGCGATAGCCTTGGCACGCTCCTCGTTTACCTTAGCCTCGGCAGCCAGACGAGCCTTCTCGGCCGACTTGGCATCCGATGCGAGCTTCGAGGTCTTAGCCTCGATCTTGCCCGACTTGGCCTCTGCCCACTTGTTGAAGCGAGCCTCAGCCTCAGCCTCGGTGAATGCGCCCTTAGCTACACCACCCAGCAGGTGCTTCTTGTAGAGTACACCCTTGTACGAGAGGATGGCACGGCAGGTGTCCGTAGGTTGTGCGCCTTTGAGTAACCAACCCAGTGCTTGCTCGAAGTTCAGGTCGATCGTAGCAGGATTCGTGTTGGGGTTGTAGGTACCCAACTTCTCGATGAATTTACCATCACGTGGCGCTCTGCTATCTGCGGCAACGATGTGATAGAAGGCATAACCCTTCTTACCGTGACGTGCCAGACGAATTTTAACAGCCATTTTGCTATAAAATTTTGTAAGGTTAATAAAAAACGCTCAGCCTTTCGGCTTATTTCGGGTGCAAAGATAGGGCATGAAAATCAATTTTCCAACACTTTGAATCGAAAAATCGTTGAAAAATAAGGGAAATTTGATTTCAGGTAGGGGTGAAATCAATTAAAAATTAAAAATGAAGAATTAAAAATTGGTGGCTAAAAGAGGCTAAAAGAATTTGCAACTCTTTCTCTTTTTTCTTCCCTCTACACAAAAAGCACCCCGTCTATGGAGTGCTTTTGTGATCGCGGAGCGGCTCGAACGCTCGACCGGCAGCTTAGAAGGCTGCTGCTCTATCCAACTGAGCTACGCGACCCTTTGGCGGTGCAAAATTACGCATTTTCACGCCAAAAGCAAACTTTTAGGTCGAAAAAGCGGTTTAATGGCGGAAAGTACCCTCTCGGATGGTCTCGTTACCGACGCCATCGCGCACCACCAGACGGTAGTTGTGGGTGCGGTTTTCGGCCGGACGGTCGAAGTGGAAAATCAGTCGGCCACGGCTTGGATAACGGTCGCAGGGTCGCCACTCGCCGTCGATCTCCAGACGCCACGATGCAATGCCCGAGAAGTTGTCCGACACCTTGAAGGTGAGCTGCTTGCGAAGTTCAGCACCGTTCGAGAAAATCGGCTCGACACGCGGCGGTAACAGGTCAGCCACCACAAACCAATCGCCCATCGTACGCGCGGCAACGCTCACCTCGCCCTCTTTATAACTGCCACCTGCCGAAGCGGCACGACCCAGGCGGTTGCGTACGCCCATCAGTGTCTTTGTGCGGAGCGAATCGGGCACGTAGGTGTGAATTGTGACCGTAGCAGCTTTGCGCATCGGGGTGGTCGGATCAAGTAGGCGATAGGCGGGCGAAAGCACCAATAACCCCGAATCGACGGGCGGCACAATGCCGGCCTCGGCCTTGGCATAACACGACTCATAAAGTGCCTCGGCAGGCAGGTCGATCGAACATTCGCTGCCGATGCGGAAACGTTTGGGCTGCTTCATGCGGATCAACTCCAGCTCCTCGGCAGGCTCCTCGCTGAGGAAAAGCTCTTCGCGCCCCTCGATGCGGAATTCGAGCGTGGATCGATTGCCGCAATCATCCGTGGTCGTGAGCCTTACGGCACGCTGTTCGGTCGGTAGCGTGCGCACCAGGCCGCGCTCAACGAGGGTGGGGTAGCAGAACGAGGGAGCACCCTCCAGTTGCGCCAGACGGATTACCTCGTTGCGCGAAGTGAGTTGCAACGGGTAGTAGCTCACGGCATCGCACGAGCGCGAGAAGGCATGGGTGAAGTGGTCGATGCGGAACTCGAAGATCGTCTTGCCATCCAGCTCGGCCCGAATCTGGTGTACGGCAAAGGTGTTCTGCACGCCGTTGCGACGATCCGTCACCTCGGCGATGAAGTAACCCTTGCGACCTACGGGAAGCGGCTCTTCACGCGTGAGACGATAGCGCCCCTCGCTTTCGCGTACCACGGCATAACTCTCCATCGGTCGATGGATGCAGACCCCCGAGGGCAGGGAGTCGATCTCGACGTAGTGTAACTTCATGAAGCGGGGCGGCAGGGAATCGATCGGGGTGATGATCCCCTCGCTCACGACATTGCGCAGGCGTTGATCCTTCGTGTCGCGCAGTTCGAAGTGGAGGTGCGGACCGCCCGACGAACCGCTGTTACCCGAGTAGCCGATCAGGTCGCCCTGCCGTACGGGAAACTCCTCGGCCGTGAACCAGCGATCGACGCTGTTCGATTTACGGGCGTAGCGCTCGCGTTGCATCCGCTCCTCGATGTCGGGGCGGAAGCGCTGCAGGTGGCCATACACGGCCGTCTGCCCATTGCATAGCGTGAGGTAGATGGCGCGCCCATAACCTCCCGCCTGGACGACGATGCGCGAGACGTAACCATCGGCCACGGCCACAAGCGGTTTCCCCTCCACGCCGTCCGTCTTGATGTCGATGCCGGCGTGAAAGTGCCCCGGACGCATCTCGCCGAAGTTGGCCGAGTAGAGGCCGGCTACCTCCCGTATGGGGTAGATATAGTCGGTGGGGTTGAGGGTGTTTTGCGCCGTCGCGGTCACCGCGAACAGGACGGCTATGAAGTAGATTATTCGTCGCATGGTATATCGGCTTGGTTGAGTGTGTTGGAGGCGGCATCCAGCACCGCCTCGTAGTCGTAACCGAGCGAAAGGCCGTAGCGGATCAGCTTGCCCTTCAGCTCGTAAGGCGTTTTGGCCTTCAGGGTGCGCAGTTTGCGCTTGAGTTGTTCGTCGAGGCGGGCGCGGAGCTTTTCGCCATCCAATTCACCCAGGGCCTCACGGATGATCTCCTCGCTCACTTCCTTGCGCTTGAGGGCTGTGCGAATCTTGTAGGCGCCCCAACCGCTCAAGTTGAGTTTTTCGCGCACGAAAAGCGAGGCGTAGCGTCTGTCGTCGATAAATCGGTCACGCACCAGACGCGCTACGACTGCCTCGGCAGCTTGCGCTTCGACACCCCAACCGCGCATCAGACGACGGGCATCCCCCTCGCACTTCTCCGCGCGGGCACAAAGGCGCATGAGCGAAGCAAGGGCTTCGTCGGGCGTTTTTGTGCAGTGCTTGCGCTCCTTTATCGGTTTCTCTTTCTGCCACATAGCATGCGCGGTTTGTCTTGCAGGTCGCGATGAACCACGACCTCCGTATAGCCCAGCCCCTCTACCAGACGGATCATCTCATCCGCCAGGGCGTGGTAAATCTCAAAGTAAAGTGCCCCTCCCTCCCGCAGCAGGTGTTGGCCCGCCTCGGCAATGGCGCGATAGAAACGTAGTGGATCGTCATCGGGGACAAAGAGTGCCATCGCAGGCTCGTGTTCCAAGACGTTGCGGTGCATCTCGCGGCGGTCGCTTTCGGGGACATAGGGCGGATTCGATACGATCACATCGAATGATGCGGGTGCGAATAGCGCCTTCAGCCCATGCAGGGCATCGCCCTCACGGAAATCGACTTCGGCCTGCAGACGCTCGGCGTTTTTGCGCGCCACCTCCAGCGCATCGGGCGAAAGATCCACGGCCGAAACCTCCGCTTTGGGAAGTTCCAGGGCGAGCGAGATGGCGATGCAGCCACTTCCCGTGCCTATGTCGAGGATGCGTTTTGCCGAACGCTCCGAACGGCGGATCAGATCGACCAACTCCTCGGTCTCGGGGCGGGGAATCAAGACGCGTGAATCGACCGCAAAATTGCGGCCAAAGAAATCGGTCTGCCCCAGGATGTATTGCATCGGTTCACCCGATCTGAGCCGGTGTGCGGCTTGCTCGATCTGCGCCTCCTCGATCGGCCACTCGCGCACGGGATCGACACGCAGGGGTGCCGTATGGTCGCCTAAGCCGACCAGGTGAGCGGCTGTCAGGTAGGCAATCTGCTCCGCCTCGCGCTCGTCGTAGAGCACAAGGCCGGCTTCGCGTAGACGTTGTATGAGGTGTTTCGCCTGCATGTGTTAGGCGCGTAACGAGAGTTCGGCCAGGACGATTGCCATCACGGCCTCGACCACCACCTGCCCGCGAATAGCCACGCAGGCGTCGTGACGCCCGTGAATCTCCAGCGGTTCGATGCGGCCCGTGGCTTGATCGAAGGTCTCTTGGCGACGGCTGATGCTCGGGGTAGGCTTAAAAGCAACCTGTACGGTCAGCGGATTGCCGTTCGTGATGCCGCCGTCGATGCCCCCCGCATGGTTCGTGGCGGTGTGGCCCTCGGCGTCGATGATCAGGTCGTTGTTCTCCGAGCCGCGACGCGTGGCGACCGAAAAACCGGCCCCGAACTCCACCCCTTTGACGGCCGGAATCGCGAATAGAAGGTGCGCAGCCATGCTTTCGACCGAGTCGAAGAGCGGCTCGCCCCAACCGGTCGGAATGCCCGCTACGCGGCATCCTACCACAGCACCCACCGAATCGCCCTCGGCTTGTGCCGCGCGAATTACCTCCTCGAAGCGAGCAGGATCTGTTTCGCCTCCGACCGTGAGCAACTGCGTATGGAATGAAACGCCCTCGGGCAACATCTTCTTCGCGACGACGCCTGCTGCCACCAGCGCAACCGTGAGGCGGGCCGAGAAGTGGCCGCCACCGCGCGGGTCGTTCCACCCCGAATATTTCACCTGCGCCACGCGGTCGGCGTGCGAAGGACGGAAGTGGTGGGTGAGGTTGGAGTAATCCTTTGAGCGGGTATTGTCGTTCGTGAAGAGAATCGTGAGCGGAGCACCGGTCGTATGGCCGTTGTAGAGGCCCGAGATCAGCCGCGGCTGATCCGACTCCGTGCGCGGAGTAGTCCCCGTAGCTCCACTGCGACGGCGATTGAGATCCTGCCTAAACTCCTCCTCCGAGAGCGCTATACCGGGCTTAACACCGTCGATCGTCACGCCGATCGACTCGCCGTGCGATTCGCCCCAGATCGAGAGGCGGAACGAATTTCCAAACTGATTCATAATGGGCTATTTTACGCGGATCGACTCCAGTTGTTCAAAGAAATCGGGATAACTTTTGGCTACGCACTCGGCACCATGAATCTGCATCACGCCCTCCGAGCGAAGTGCGGCCACGGCCAGCGCCATGGCGATGCGGTGGTCGTTGTGACTTTCAACCTCCGTGGCCCGGATTTTTCCACCACGGATGCGCATGACATTCTCCTCGGAGATGTCGACCGAGATTCCGATTTTTTGGAACTCCTCGGCGATCGTTTCGGCGCGGTTGCTCTCCTTGTGCGTGAGGCGATTCGTGCCGTAAAGGATGGTCTCCCCCTCGGCCGTGGCGGCCAAAGCAGCCAGCGCCGGAAAGAGGTCGGGACACTGCGTAGCGTCAAACTCAAAGCCGTGCAGCTCGCGTTGCTTGGCGGTAATCGAGTCGCCCTCGATGATCACCTCCGCCCCGGCACGGGCCAGGGCATCCAAAATGGCCGTGTCGGCCTGCTTCGAGAGGGCCGAAATATTCTCCACGCACACTTCGCCAGCCACGGCACCCGCCACGAGCAGCATCGCGGCTGCGCTCCAATCGCCCTCGATCGTCAGATCGAGCCCCTTGTAGCGTTGTCCGCCCGGGATATAAAACTCTGCATGGTCGCGGTGGAAAATATCGACGCCAAAGCGGGCAGCCGTGTCGATTGTCATATCCAGATAGGGGGTTGAAACGGCCTTTGAAACGTGCAAAGTGGTGTCGGTGGCCGCCATCGGCAGGGCCAACAGCAGGCCCGTGATGAATTGCGACGAGACCGATCCATCGACCTCCGCCTCACCGCCACGTAGCGGACCGCACACCTCAAAGGGAAGGTAGCCGTGGTTGTCCGTGACGCGTGCGCCCAGCTGCTTGAGCGGCTCGATCATCATCTGCATCGGGCGCTCGAGGAGCGAGCCACGACCGACAATGCGGAGCGGACGATTCGCCAGTGCAGCAATCGGGGTGAAAAGGCGCGAGGCAAGCCCCGATTCACCGACATGCAGGGTACTTTCGCGGGGCGAGAGGCCGCCGCCGATCGAGAGCGTATGTTCATCTATCTCAATGACCTCGGCACCCAGCGTGTGGATGCATCCTAACGCCGAGAGGGTATCTTGGCAGAAGTCGAGTTTGCGGAGCACAGTGGGGCCTTGCGCCAAGAGCGAGACCGCCAGCGCACGTTGTGCATAACTTTTCGATGAGGGGGGAGTGAGCGAGCCTTGAACCCGCCCGCACGGGACAGATCGATCCATAGGCTACTCGTTTTCGGGGGTGGGGAGCGCCGCCTCGGCGGGTTGCTCCGTCGTCTCCTCGTCCGTAGCCTTGGCGCCCGTACGGATCATCTCCTGTACTTGGCGATGGCTCTTCTTGAGCTCGAAGTTTTGTCCCAGATAGACCTTTCTTACCATCGGGTCAGCGGCCAACTCCTCGGCCGAACCCGTCTTGAGGATCTTGCCCTCGTACAAGAGGTAGGTGCGGTCGGTGATGGCCAGCGTCTCATCGACGTTGTGGTCGGTGATGATTACACCGATATTCTTATGCTTGAGCGTAGCCACGATGGCCTGAATATCCTCCACGGCAATCGGGTCTACACCGGCAAAGGGCTCGTCGAGCAGGATAAACGAGGGGTTGATGGCCACGGCACGAGCAATCTCCGTGCGGCGACGCTCGCCACCCGAGAGCTGATTACCGTAGCTCTTTCTCACCTTCTGCAGGCGGAACTCCTCGATCAAGGCCTCGACGCGGTCGCGCTGATACTCCTTCGAGTAGTTGGTCATCTGCAGTACGGCGCGAATGTTGTCCTCAACCGAGAGGTTGCGGAAAACCGAGGCCTCTTGGGCCAGGTAACCCACGCCGAGCTGGGCACGTTTATAGACGGGCAGTCCCGTGAGCTCCGAGATTTCGCCTTCGTCGTTTTCGAGGAAGATCTGGCCCTCGTTGGGCTTGATCAGACCTACTATCATATAAAAGGTAGTGGTCTTGCCGGCACCGTTCGGGCCCAGTAGACCTACGATTTCGCCCTGCTTGACGTCGATCGAAACGTGGTTGACGACCGTGCGGGACTTATACTTCTTGACCAGTTCGCTTGTGTAGAGGCGCATGCTGACTTTTTTCACTAAATTTTCTACAAAGTTATACTTTTTTTTAGAAAAAATTTTTATCTTTACATTGAAATTTGTGTTTTACACATTTAGTACGGAGAGGAACACCAAAATGGAACGCTACGATTCTGCCCTTTTGCATGCTCGCCTGAAGGAATACTTCGGGTTCTCGGCCTTCAAAGGTAATCAGGAGGCTGTCATCAGCAATGTGCTTGCCGGTCGGGACACCTTTGTCCTGATGCCGACAGGTGGCGGTAAATCGCTCTGCTACCAGCTGCCCGCCCTCATCATGGAGGGTGTGGCTATCGTCATCTCCCCGCTGATCGCCCTGATGAAGAACCAGGTCGACTCGATGCGTGCCTTCTCCGAAAACCCGGGTATTGCCCACTTCTTGAACTCGTCGCTCAACAAGTCGGCCGTGCAGCAGGTGCGCCAGGATGTCCTGGATGGCAAGACCAAGTTGCTCTACTTCGCCCCCGAGTCGCTCACAAAGGAGGATAACGTTGCCTTCCTGCGTAAAATCAAAGTGTCGTTCTACGCCATCGACGAGGCGCACTGTATCTCGGAGTGGGGTCACGATTTCCGTCCGGAGTATCGTCGTATTCGCCCGATCATCAACGAAATCGGCAATGCCCCGCTGATCGCCCTGACGGCTACAGCCACGCCCAAGGTGCAGATGGATATCCAGAAGAACCTCGGCATGAACGATGCGTCGGTCTTCCGCTCCTCGTTCAACCGCCCGAATCTCTATTACGAAATCCGTCCCAAACGCAACGTGGACCACGATATCATCCTCTACATCAAGCAGAACGAGGGCAAGAGCGGTATTATCTACTGCCTGAGCCGCAAGAAGGTGGAGGAGTTGGCCGAGTTGCTCGTGGCAAACGGCATCAAAGCCCGTGCCTACCATGCCGGTATGGATGCCGCCACGCGTGCCGCCAACCAGGATGATTTCCTTATGGAGCGAGTCGATGTGATTGTAGCCACGATCGCCTTTGGTATGGGTATCGATAAGCCCGATGTGCGTTATGTGATCCACTACGACATTCCCAAATCGCTCGAGGGTTACTACCAGGAGACGGGTCGTGCCGGTCGTGATGGTGGTGAGGGTCATTGCCTGACCTTCTACAGCTACAAGGATATTCAGAAGCTTGAAAAATTCATGCACGGCAAGCCGATTGCCGAGCAGGAGATCGGTAAACTGCTCTTGCTGGAAACGGTGTCGTATGCCGAGAGTTCGATGTGCCGTCGTAAGTCGCTCCTGCACTACTTTGGCGAGGAGTACACGGAGGGCAATTGCGGTAACTGCGATAACTGCCGCCATCCCAAACCGAAGGTGGATGCCAAGCGTCAACTCAAGCTGGCCTTGGAGGCGTTGAGCGACCTGGGTGATAAGTTTAAGGTTGATTACCTGATTGCCGTGCTGACGGGTAAGATGACAGCCCTGATTAAGAGCTACAACCATCATAAATCGAAGTGGTTCGGTGCCGGCGAGGAGCACGACGCCCGTTTCTGGGGTGCTGTGATGCGCCAGGCACAGATCTTGGGCCTCATCGACAAGAATATCGAGAACTACGGTCTGATCTCGGTGAACGAGAAGGGCGAAAAGTTCATCGACAAACCCTTTGCCGTGACGATCACGCTCGACCACGACTACGACGAGGAGCAGCAGCCCGATGAGCACGGCGGCCCGCAGGGTCGTGGCGGAGCGGCCGATGAGGAGCTCTTTGCCATGCTCAAGGACCTGCGCAAGAAGGTGGCCAAGCAGCACGGCCTGCCGCCCTTTGTGGTCTTCCAGGATCCTTCGCTTGAGGATATGTCGATCCAGTACCCCATCACCATCGAGGAGATGCAGAATATCACGGGTGTCGGTGTGGGCAAGGCGCGTAAATTCGGTGCCGAGTTTATCCGTCTGATCAAGGCCTACGTGGAGGAGAAGGAGATTATCCGTCCGCAGGATATGGTGGTCAAGTCCGTGGGCTCGAAGTCGGGCAACAAGATCTTCATCATCCAGTCCATCGACCGCAAGATGGACTTCGAGGATATTGCCCGTGCCAAGAATTTGGAGTTTGACGAGTTGCTGACCGAGATCGAGGGTATTGTGAATTCGGGTACGCGTCTCGATATCTCCTACTACGTCCGCGACTTCATGGATGAGGATAAGGTGGATGATATCTACCTCTATTTCAAGGAGGATGCCGAGAGCGACTCGCTCGATGCCGCCATCGAGGAGTTGGGTGCCGATTATACGGAGGAGGAGATTCGACTGGTACGAATCAAGTTTATGTGCGAACAAGGAAATTAGCAAATTCAAAATGTAGAATTCAAAATGCAAAATGAATGAGCGGTAAGCCTTTGGGGTCGCGCAGCCGTTATTTTGAATTCGTAACCATCATTTTGAATTCTAAATTCTAAATTTTGAATTTGAAACAATGGCCGAAGTACGTGCCAAAAAAGCATTGGGTCAGCACTTTCTGACCGATCTGAATATAGCCCGCAAAATCTGCGATTCGCTTTCGGGCGGGTCGCAAGAGAACCCTTGCGAGGTGCTGGAGGTGGGGTGTGGTATGGGTGTTTTAACCCAATTTCTGCTTCGTCGTGACGATATCCGCACCTGGGGCGCCGAGATCGACACCGAGAGCGTGGAGTACCTCCATGCCCACTATCCCGACTTTGCGCCCCGATTGATCGAGGGCGACTTCTTGAAGATGAACCTCAAGGAGCAGTTTCCCGAGGGGTTGCAACTGATCGGCAACTTTCCCTACAATATCTCTTCGCAGATCTTCTTCAAGGTGCTCGAAAACCGCCACCTCATCCCCGAGTGTGTCGGCATGATCCAGAAGGAGGTCGCCGTGCGCATCGCCGAACCTCCCGGATCACGCGAGTACGGCATCTTGTCAGTCTTGTTGCAGGCGTGGTATGATATCGACTACCTCTTTACGGTGAACGAGACGGTCTTCAATCCGCCCCCGAAGGTCAAGAGTGCCGTGATTCGATTGAAGCGCAACGGTGTCGAGCACCTCGATTGCGACGAACAGCTCTTCATTAAGGTGGTCAAGGCCTCGTTCGGCCAGCGTCGCAAGATGATCCGCAACTCCTTGCGTTCGGTCTTTGGTAATTTTGGTGGCGAGGAGCACGAATTCTTCTCCAAGCGCGCCGAGCAGTTGTCGGTGGCCGACTTCGTCGCCCTCACGCAGTGGGTGGATGCGCATAGAAATTAAGAATTAAGATTCCTCCTATGAATAAGCTGGTTGCATTTTTTGCACTTGTAGCCCTCACGGCTTGTGGTGGTGCGCCCAAACAGACCGAGATGGTTGAGACCGCTCCGAAGCAGGAGATCCCCGAAGGGGCTATCCCGATGCACTACGATCGTCACCTCTGCCTGGAGGTGGAGCTGTGCGATTCGATTTCCGCGCGGATGCTCTTCGATACGGGCAACACGCATCTGCTGCTCGACTCGACCTTCTATGCAGAGCAGATCGGCGATCGTGTGCCCCTGCTGCGTTCGATGTTTGGCGGTGCGGGCGACGGCATGGAGTCGGCGCGGATGGCGATGCACGCCTGGCGCTATCGCCTGGGGAAGGAGGAGATGACCGAGCCGATGGCCGTGGTGATGAACCTGCGTAAGATTGTGGGGGAGAAGGCCGACGGCATGGTGGGTATGACCCTGATGCAGGGGCGTCGTGTGCTCTTCGACTACAAGGATGGTTATATGCAGCTGCTGGCCGCGACGGATTCGATCCCGGCAGATTTTGTAAAAATTCCCTGCACCTGGCTTGACGAGACGAAGATGCGTATCGTTCTGCCGCTTGAGGTGGCTTTTGGCGACGGCTCGACTTTCAAGGGTAACTTCTTGGTCGATACGGGTATGCCCGATGCGTTGTCGCTTGGTAGCACAACGGCCGATCGCTTGAATTTGAAAATGCGCATCTCGGATGCCGTGCGCCGTGAGCGTGCGGTGGGCGGTGTCGGTGGTGCGAGTGTGGCGTATGAATTTGCTGCCAAGACAATTACCGTGGGCGGAGTGACGCTGCACGACATGGAGGCCGCTTGGTCTGAGAACCGACAAGGTTCGTTAGCCGATGCGCGCTACGATGGTTTGGTAGGAAATGCCCTGCTCGAACATTTCGATGTGATCTTCGACTTCTCGGCCTGCACGATCTATCTGCGACCGAATCTATAATTGTCGGTAAGATAAAAACAAAAAAAGGAACTCAAACGAGTCCCTTTTTTCTTTCAGTGCATAATAGTTCAAGTTCTCCCTTTTCAACTGCGCAACAGCCGAGAACAGAGGCTGCTTGCAGTCTTTGCCGAGGCGCGCATGCAGTCACGGCAATTTATTGCCGTAAAGGGAGGATTTAGGAGGGATTGTCTATATAACCGAAAGGCGCCAAAAACAAAAAAAAGAGTTCCCCGTGGGAACTCCTTTTTCTTCGTGCTTTTGGCGTCTTACTCTGCCAGGGGCAGAACGCTTACATAGGACTTGTTCTCACCCTTCTTGCAGAACGAAACCGTTCCGTCAACGAGGGCAAACAACGTGTGGTCCTTACCCATACCTACATTCTCACCTGCGTTGTGAACCGTACCACGCTGGCGGACGATGATGTTGCCGGCCTTAGCGAACTGACCGCCGAACAACTTGATACCGAGTCGCTTGCTCTCCGACTCACGGCCGTTCTTCGAACTACCTACACCCTTCTTGTGTGCCATGTCTTCTTCAGTTTTTTAAGGTTTAACTTACGCAACAATCTCCTCCACGAGAATCTGGGTCAGGTACTGACGGTGACCGTTGCACTTCTGATAACCAGTTCTACGCTTCTTCTTGAAGACCAGGACCTTGTCGTCCTTCAGGTGCTTCAGGATCTTGCACTTAACCGAGGCGCCTTCTACTACAGGTGCACCTACTTTAACCTGACCGTCATTGTCTGCGAGCAGGACCTTGTCGAAGCTAATGGACGAATCTACGTCGCCCTGGAGACGGTGAACATAGAGCTTGCGACCTTTCTCAGCCTTAAATTGCTGACCTGCGATTTCTACGATAACGTACATTGAATTAAAAAGTTCGTGTTAAAAACACAATTTGGACTGCAAAGATAGAGGCTTTTTATTTCATAAACAAACAATCCGTAAACTTTTTTGCCTGAAAATGCTTTGGCACGCTTTTCGTCATGCTCTTCCTACATTTAATTGTTGGCTTTTCCTATGGCACGTCTATTGATTTATGCGACCGATGAACTGCTCACTGAACTGGTGCGGGCTGCACTCGCGGGGTTGGATATCGAGATTCGTACGGCCCGCGATCGCATGCGTTTCGAGCAGTTGGCCCGGCGGATGGTTTTTGACCTGGTGCTGGTCCTCGAAGCTGCACCGTTGTGGTGCGGTCGTGAGTTCTTTCGCCGTGTGCGTCCCCGACCGTTACGACGTCCCGAAATCTACGTGATCGCCCGCCATCAACGCGACGAGACGGTGCTCGGTCTGCTCGAAAGCGGGGTGGATCAATACATGACTTTCCCGTTGAATCTGTCGCGATTGCGGGGTAAGGTGATCTATGCGCTTGGCCGATGAGTGAGTGGCTGACGGGAGTGATGCTGGTTTTGGTCGCGGGGTGTTGCTTGTGGGTAGGTCGAAGTTATCTCAAGACGCAACTTTGCCGACGACGGAATGCCCACCAAAAAGTGCTGATGCTCCGTTCGGTCAACGAGCTGGTGTGCAGGGTGGTAGGCGAGCAGGAGGGCTCCCTTTCGTTACCTTTGGAACGTGCCGTACGGCGGGGACGGTTGTTGGCCGAATTGGTGGCGCAGTTCACCGAATCGGTCTATGGGTGCGATCCGATGCCGATGGCCAAGTTGATGTGTCGGTATGGAACCGATCGCGCCTTGTTGGCCGAGGTGCGTCGTAGCCACGGTTACCGACGAGCCTCGTGCTTGCTGCTGTTGGCGCAGTTGCCACCGTTGGAGTCGGTGCGTCGGGAGGTTGAACGTTATTTGGAGGATCCGGCACGGGAGGTGCGCTTTGCTGCTTTGCTGGTGATGTTGGCGGCCGAACCGGCTGAGGTCTTTCGGCGGATCGCGGTCTTTGGCGAACCCTTGACGCGGTGCGAAGTGGGGGAGATTCTCCACCTGCTGCGAAGGGGCCTTTTGCCGATCGCCTATCGGCCGCTTATTGAGTCCGAAAACTCGAACCTGCGCCGTCTGGGGCTGGCTATTGTCGGCCACTTCGCCATCGAGGAGGCGGATGATGTGCTGCTGAAGATGGTGGGCGAGGCGTGGAATGACGACCTCTCGCTCGCAGCTTTATATACGCTTGGCGCACTGCATCGCCCCTTGCAACGACGAGCGGTGGTGACCTATGTGCAGCGCATGGATCGGGAGGTGCGCCGTGAATGGATGCGCTCGATGGCGCGTGAAGGCTATTCGTTGCAACAGGTGCGGACATTGCTCGATGAGGGACAACGCCGACGCTATGTGCAACTGGTGGCAACCTATAAACGTTCGTTGGTATGTGGTTGATGGATTGCGTGTTGAGTTGTGTGGCTTTGTGGGCGCTTTTTCGGTGGCGAATGGCCGAACGGGCTGCCGATCGGCGGGTGTGGCTCGATCGGATGCACGGGGCGCGCAGCGGTACGCTGGGGGTGGGTATCTCGGCATTGGTCACGCGTCCCGTTACGCTCGAACGTTGCGAACGGTTACTGGGAGTGGAGTATGCACTATTTGAGGTGGTCGTGGTGCTCGATGGCGAACGCGATGCGGTGATGATTGAGCAGCTCAAAGCGCGCTACCACCTGATACAGGTCGAGTATTATCCGACCGATGAATTGCCCGTGCGGGGTGTGCGAGGATTGTATCGATCACGCAAACGGCGCTTTCGCCGCTTGGTGTTGGTTGATTGTCGGACCCCGGGTGTTGTAGCGGCCCTCGATGCAGCGGCTGAGGTGGCGTCGTATGAATACCTGCTGCCGCTTCGGGTGGATGAATACCCCGTAGTCGGGGCGGTGGAGCGGTTGGCTACCGAGGTGGCACTGCAGCCGCTCGGGGCGGTAGAACAGATCTGCTACCTCCCCACGCTCTACGTGGTGTTGTGGCGACGAGCGGCACTGATTCGTATCGGTGGCTTTGCCCATTGTTCGATGCGCGTGGTGAGGCGTGAGCGTTGTCGTTGGGTGTGGGAGATGCCGCTACGAAGGGAAAATCTTCCGAAATGGCATTCGATGCTCGTTTTCAGTCTGTTGGCTTTGCTTGCTGCGTTTGTTTGGTGGCTCGATGGAGGCTCGTTGTTGCGGATCTTGCTGTGGTGGATGTTGCTACTTTTGGCCTTCTTGTGTCGGCTACGTGTTCGTCAGATAGCGGAGGAGTTGCCCGTAGTTTAGTCCTAAGTGATGTTTTTATTGTCCAAATGGGATGTTTTTGAAAATTCGTCACATTTTTCTCGTTATATTCTAAAAAAATGTTTAACTTTACTACACCATAATCATGAACGATCTAAATTCTGTACGCATGATCGATACACAGGTCAATGCCATCTTGTTGCCAGCCATGTTTAATGCCGCCGTACGAGCCGGGGCGGCCATTATGAAGATCCACGGCCACAAAGATGACTACGACATTACGCTGAAAAACGATAAAACACCCATCACGTTGGCCGACCGCACGGCGCATCGCACGATCCGCGAGTCACTGGGCCATACGCGTATCCCGATCCTGAGCGAAGAGGGACGTGAAATGCGCTACGACGAGCGTCGTAATTGGGAACTCTATTGGCTGGTCGATCCGCTGGATGGTACGGCCGAGTTTATAGAAGGATATAACGAGTTTACGGTTAATATTGCCCTGATGGAGAACAACCGTTGCATCGCGGCGGTGATCTATGTCCCCTATTTCGAGAAGATGTACCTGGCCAGTGAGGGACGTGGTGCCTTCCTTAAGCGAGGCGTGGTGCCCGACGCCGAGGCTGCCTACGACTACCTCTCGATCGTGCAGGATTGGTTGCCGCTACCGCTTACGGCTGATCGTACGACGCGTAATTTCCGCGTGGCCCTTTCGCGTCGCCACCGCACCGAAGAGACCTATGCCCATATCGACACCCTGCGTGCCGAGCATCCCGATTTGGAGATTGTCGAGCAAGGCTCATCCTATAAATTCTGTATGCTGGCCGAGGGAACGGCCGACTACTATGTGCGTACGACCAACACCTACGAATGGGACACGGCGGCCGGTGAGCTGATTCTCTCCGAGGCGGGAGGTCGCACCTGTACCCTGCCCGATCACGGCTCGCTGCGCTACAACGAAGAGAATCTGCATAATCCCTGGTTCTACTGCCAGGCGAAGTAATGGCTTGAAATACAAATAAAAAAGAGTCGGTTTCGACTCTTTTTTTGTGGTGTTGAGTTTATTTGTTGCGCGTCTCTTCGATGTCGCATGCGCCGCAATTGCCCGAGCATCCTTGCAGCGGTGATGCCTCCTCCGAGCAGGCGGCCGTGCCGTCCATCTCTCGCGTCTCCTGCACCGCGCACTTAATGCCCAATCGCTGCATATCCTTGTTGGTCGAGATCTCTGAATCGATGTGGTGTCCCTTGATCATCAGCGTGAGCGACAACCCGACTACAAAAAATCCGACCGCCAAAATCGAAATTCCTATTACAACCAACCAACTCGGCATCATTTTAATTTTTTATAACTATAAATTTGTGCTTTCCGCTGCAAATTTATACATTTGTAGGTTAAAATGCAAAAATGTTGCCTTGAGGGAGGGCGGAAAGAAAGCAAACGGGGTGATTTCTGCGTTACGCTTGCCTTCGAAATCCTCACATACGCCAAGTATGCTGCGGTTTCGAAGACTGCGCAAGCTTTGAAATCCCCGCCGTTATCGACTTTCGGAAGGGTGTACAAGCCTTGAAAAGCCACCCGCAATCGGGTTCTGAGAAGTTGGGGCGGGAGCAAGCCTTGAAAACACATTTTTGCACAAAAAAACGACGAGTATGAAAATTGTCATTGCAGGTGCCGGCGAGATGGGTAGCCATTTGGCCAAGATGTTGAGCGGTAACGGACACGATATTACCGTGGTGGACAGCGATCCGAAGCTCCTCTCGGAGGTGGCTTCGCTGGCCGATGTGATTACCGTGGAGGGCGATTCGACGACGCTCGCCGTCTTGCGTCGTGCCGCGGTACGTCGCTCCGACCTCTTTATTGCCGTAAACCACGAGGAGAACGACAACATTGTAGCGGCTATGTTGGCCAAGAAACTCGGAGCCAAAAAGTCCATCGCCCGCATTGACAACAACGAATACCTCGAACCGAACAACAAGGAGATGTTCATCGATATGGGTATCGACTACCTCTTCTATCCCGAGAAGATTGCTGCCCGTGAGGTGATCAACCTCCTGGGCCACACCTCGACGACCGAGTATGTCGATTTCTCGAGCGGTAAGCTCTCCTTGACGGTCTTCCACCTCGATGCCACCTCGCCCCTCATCGGTCAGCCCCCTACGGGGCGTACCGGCGATGAGCACCTGGCCTATCGTACGGTGGCGATTTCGCGCGACGGACAGACCATTATCCCCGACGATGAGGAGCGATTCGTCGAGGGCGATGTGGCCTATCTGATTGTGCGTCAGGATGCCATCGAGCAGGTGATGGAGCTCTCGGGTCAGCAGAGCATTGCCGTGAAGAATATGATGATCCTGGGCGGCTCGCGCATTGGTGTGCGCATTGCCATGGAGTTGCAGGGGGAGATCAACATCAAACTTATCGACTACAATGCCGAGAAGGCCTACCGCCTGGCCGAGCTACTCGATCGCACGCTGATCATCAACGAGGATGGCCGCAATACGGAGGCGATGCTCGAAGAGGGACTCTCGAATATGGATGCCTTTGTGGCCGTGACGGGACGTAGTGAGACGAATATCCTGGCCGCGATGTTGGCCAAGCGCATGGGTGTAAAGAAGGTGATTGCTGAGGTCGAGAACCTCAACTACATCAACCTTGCCGAGTCGATGGGTATCGATACGATCATCAACAAGAAGCTGGTGACGGCCTCCAATATCTTCCGCTTCACGATGTCGACAGACGTACAAGCGATTAAGTGCCTGACGGGTAGTGAGGCGGAGGTGCTGGAGTTTATCGTTAAGCCCAATTCGCCCGCCACGAAGGCGCGTATCCGCGACCTGGATCTGCCGAAGGATGTGATTGTCGGCGGTGTGGTGCGTGGCGATAAGGTCTTCATTGCCGAGGGTGGCATGGAGATCAACCCCTATGATCGCGTAGTCGTCTTCTCGATGCCGGCATCGGTCGGTAAGGTGGGCTACTACTTTAACTAACCAACGCAAACAATGTCATTGACAAGCAAGATATTCCGACTCTATTTGGACTACCGTCTTCGCCGGATCGACCACTTTCGTCGTCATCCGCACGCGGTGCAGCAGGCCCAGTTGAAGGCACGTCTGGCCGCAGGACGCCACACGGCGTTCGGCCGCGACTACGGCCTCTCCGAGGTGCGGAGTATCGAGGCGTTTGAAAAGCGCGTTCCCACGTTCGATTACGAGGCTTTCAAGCCCTACGTGGAACGTATGCTGGCCGGTGAAAAGTCGGTAACGACACCCGGAAGGGTTGGATTCTATGCCCGCTCGTCGGGTACGACCTCCGACCGTAGCAAATATATTCCCATTACGCGCCACTCGATCCTGTGGAATCATACGCTCGGTATGCGCGATGTAGTGGGGCTCTACCTCGATGCCTTTCCGCAGTCGAAACTCTTGACGGGGCGTACGCTCACGTTGGGCGGCACCTGTTTCCGGGAGGGTGAGAATTTGGTGGGTGACCTCTCGGCCATCCTGCTCCATGAGACGGCACGTTGGGGGATGTCGATGCGTGCACCACGGATCGAGACGGCCTTGATGCCCGACTTCGAGCAGAAGATCGCCCGCATTGCCGAGGAGTGTGCCTCTCAGCACATCACCGCCTTTGCGGGTGTGCCGTCGTGGAATTTGGAGCTGATGCGCCGTGTGCTGGAGCACACGGGAAAGCGACATCTCTTGGAGGTGTGGCCCGATATGGAGTTGTTCCTGCATGGCGGGGTGGAGTTTGCTCCCTATCGCCGAGCTTACCAGGAGTTGATTCCCTCGGACGGAATGCACTACAGGGAGACCTACAACGCCTCGGAGGGCTTCTTTGCTGCGGCAGATGATCCGTCACGCGACGACATGTTGCTGATGCTCGATTACGGCACTTTCTACGAATTCCGCAATGGCGATCAGGTGGTACCGTTGGAGGGTGTCGAGTGTGGTAAGACCTACGCCATGCTGATTACTTCGGATAACGGCCTCTGGCGTTATGAGATCGGAGACACGGTGACTTTTACCTCGACCGATCCCTACCGCATTCGCTTTGCGGGGCGTACGCGTCAGTTTATCAACGCCTTTGGCGAGGAGCTGATCGTTGATAATGCCGATCGGGCGTTGGTGGAGGCGTGCCGCAAAACGGGAGCCGTAGTGAATGAATATACGGTAGCCCCTTGCTACATGTCGATTGACCACCAAGGTGCGCACGAGTGGATCGTGGAGTTTGACGTAGCGCCCGATTCGGTGGAGCACTTCGCCGAGGAGTTGGATCGTGCCCTGCGGGCCGTCAATTCGGACTACGATGCCAAACGCCGTTCGACGATCGAGCGGCAGCACTTGACACTGGTCGAGAAGGGCTTCTTCCTGCGGTGGTTGCAGCAGCGTAGAAAAAATAAAGTGCCCCGCCTGGTGCCCGATCGCCGCATTGCGGACGAGCTACACAACCTGTTGCATAAGAATAAATAAAATATAGAGAAACCATGTATATCGCAATTGCTGGTAATATCGGTAGCGGAAAGACGACCCTGACCGAGATGCTGACCGAACGGTATGGCGCCAAGGCCTATCTGGAGAATATCGACAACCCCTATTTGGGCGATTTCTACGAGGATATGCATCGCTGGTCGTTCAATCTGCAGGCACGCTTTTTGGCCAGCCGCATCGAGCAGACGATGGCCATGTTGGCCGAGAATACCGATCTGCATATCATTCAGGACCGAACGATCTACGAGGATGCTCACATCTTCGCCGGCAACCTGCATGAGATGGGGTTGATGTCTACGCGCGATATCGAGACCTATATGCAGATTTTCCGCCTGGTGACAAACCTGGTGCAGAAACCCGATCTGCTGATCTACCTCAAGGCGAGCGTGCCGACCCTCGTGAAGCAGATTCACAAGCGCGGACGAGAGTACGAGATGAATATCGACGTGGCCTATCTTGAGCGTTTGAATAAGAAGTACAATCAGTGGATCGACGAGCTCTACGAGGGTCGTGTGCTGATTGTGGAGAAGGATACGGAGGATTTTGTGGCCGATCCGGCTGTCTTTGAGCGTATTTGCGCCGAGGTGGATCGCCTGGATGTACAGAAAAAACTCTTTTAACACATGCAGCTGCCACCGCGATTTGTCGAATCGATGCAGGCCCAGCTGGGTGCGGAGGAGGCCGAACGCCTCTTCGCGGCGCTGGAGGGCGAACAACCGACTTCGGTCAGGTTGCATCCGTTGCGTGGTGAGCAGGCCGAGTTGCCCTGGCAGGCGCAGATTCCGTGGAGCACGCGGGGGCGTTATTTGACGGAGCGCCCGTCGTTTACGCTCGATCCGGCCTTTCACGCGGGGGCGTACTATGTGCAGGAGGCCTCGTCGCAATTCGTCGAGCGACTGCTGCCGACGGCATGCGAGGGGTTGCGCATCCTCGACCTGTGTGCCGCTCCGGGTGGCAAGACAACCCTCTATGCCTCGAAGGTGGGGCCTGCGGGGTTGGTTGTGGCGAATGAAATTGACCGCAAACGTGTGCAGGTCTTGGCCGATAACGTGCGCAAATGGGGTACAGGCAATGTGGCCGTGACGTGTGGCGATGCCGCGATGGCTGCCCGTATGGAGAGCTGGTACGATGTGGTGGCGGTGGATGCACCCTGCTCGGGCGAGGGCATGTTCCGTAAAGACGATGAGGCGCGCGGCGAGTGGAGCGTGCAGAATGTTCGCCTTTGTGCCGAGCGCCAAGATGAGATTTTACAACACGCCTGGCGCGCCTTACGCGCGGGCGGTACATTAATATATAGTACCTGCACCTTCAACCGCGAGGAGGATGAGGGGACGCTGGAGCGATTTCTGGAGCAATTTCCCGAGGAGGTTGAGGCGGCCGACGAGGTGGCGGTAGATCCCGCCTGGGGAATTGTGACGGGGCGCGTAGGGGCTTTTCAAACCTTCCGATTCATGCCGCACCGAACGGTGGGTGAGGGGTTCTTCGCAGCTGTGGCTCGGAAGCGTGAAACGGTCGCTAACGGCCGATTGCCGAAGGCCAAACGATCGGTCCTCGGCGCAGTGGATAAGGCCCACCTGGCGGAGCTAAAGCGCTGGGTGGTAGCGCCTGATAAGATGCGTTTCGGCATGGCGGGCGACACCTGCTACGGCTGGTATGAGGCCTCGGCCGAGGAGGTGAAGCGACTCTCGGAGCAGTGTGCCGTGATCTATTCGGGCGTGGCGATGGGGCAGGTCTTTAAGGGTAAACTGAAGCCCGAACAGGCGTTAGCCCACTTCGTGGGGCTGAACCGTGAGGCAGTTGCTGTGGCCGAGCTGGCGAAGGAGGAGGCGCTGGCCTACCTGCGCAAGCAGGAGGTAGGTTGCGAACGATTTACCGAAGGGATGAATTTGGTGGTATGTGCAGGTCTTCCGCTGGGCTTTGCCAAACGAATCGGGGGACGCGTGAATAACTTGTACCCCAATGTGTTGCGAATTTTGAAAAACGATTAAAACTCCATAAATTATGGCAGAAAAACTCTTTTATACGATGGGCGAGGTGAGCGAAATGTTCGACGTGAAACCCTCGTTGCTGCGCTATTGGGAAGAGCAATTCCCCTCCTTGCGTCCGAAGCGCAACAAGAAGGGCAATCGCCTCTATTCGCCGCAAGATGTCGAGCAACTCAAGACGATCTACCACCTCGTCAAGGAGCGTGGCATGAAGATCGAAGGCGCCAAAAAGGCCCTGCGTGAGCAGCGCAAGGAGGGTACGGTGGCCCGCAATGCCCAGCTCATGGAGCGTCTGCAGAAGATCCGCTCGCTGCTCATAGAGGTGCGCGAGGATCTGAAGATGGATGCCGAGGATATTGCGGTGGAGGAGCTTCCGGAGACGCTCGAAACGGCTGCTACACCCGATGTGATGCCCGGCCACGAAGGCCCTTGCGTCATTCGTATTGATGAGCCTAAGGAAGAGCCCGCAGAGCCGAAACCCGAGAAGCCCAAGACCCGTCGTCCCCGCAAGAAAAAGGGTGAGGCGGAGACGAAGGAACTATTCGCCTTCTACGAACAATCTCTCTTTTGATTTTCCATTTTACGCGGGATATTTAGCACTTCCTTGTCCGTCTTGAATGGGTGGTACGTTGAGTACAGCCCATCCAAGCCGAACGGCGGTCAGCGCAAAATCTCCTTGCCTAAAATGAAAAAGCGGTTTTGGTTCTTATTGTCTTTAGTTGCCATAAAAGAAAAATAATGAAAATCAACGAAATAACCTCTCTGATTGAGGCCTTTGCACCACTCGGTTGGCAGGCCTCGTACGACAATGCGGGCCTCGTCGTGGGGCGTCCCGACGATGAGGTGCATGCCGCACTTTTGGCCGTGGATGTGACCGAAGAGGTCATCGCCGAAGCGGTCGCAAAGGGGTGCGATCTGATCATTACCCACCATCCGATCATCTTCCATCCGCTGAAGCGCCTGAATTCGGCCTCGCAGGTGGAGCGATGTGTGGAGGAGGCGATTCGTCGCGGCATCGCCCTCTATGCCTGCCATACGAACCTCGACAGTGCCCCCGAAGGGATGAGCTATCGCCTGGCCGAAATGGTTGGCGTTGAGCATTGTACGGTGCTTGAGCCGAGCGATAAGGGGGATGGTGTCGGCTTTGGCGTGGTGGGTAATCTGCCTGCGCCCGTGCCGACCATGGAGTACCTGCAAATGGTGCGTGAAGTGCTGGGATGCCAATGTATCCGCCACAGCCGTATCGCCTCCGAAGAGGTGAGCCGCGTGGCCATTTGTACCGGAGCCGGAGCCTCGATGATTCCGTTGGCGCAGCGTGCCGGTGCCGATCTTTATATCACGGCCGACCTCAAATACAACGACTTTATGGCACCCGAAGGGGGGCTTACGGTGGCCGATGTGGGCCATTTTGAGAGCGAATACTGCGCAATTGAGATTTTATTTGATATTTTGTCAAAAAAATTATGTACCTTTGCACTCTTGAAGAGTGACGCAACGCGTAATCCGATCAATTATCTCTTTTAGAACAACATAAAAATACAACATAATGGCTACACAGAAGAAGACTGCCGAAGTAGATTATTCGATGCAGGAGAAGATCATGGCGCTCTACGAGCTGCAGAAGATCGACAGCAAGATCGACGCGATCAACAAAGTGAAGGGCGAGCTGCCCTTGGAGGTGCAGGACCTCGAGGATGAGATGGCCGGTCTGCAGACCCGTATCGACAATATCAATGCCGAGATCGAGGAGCTGAATGCACTCACCAAGCAGCGTAAGCGCGAGGTGGATCAGGCAAAGATCATGATCGGCAACTACAAGGAACAGCAGAACAATGTGCGCAACAACCGCGAGTATGACGCAATCATGAAGGAGATTGAGTATCAGGAGCTTGAGATCGAGCTTGCTGAGAAGCGTCTGCGCGAGTATGCCGGTGCGATGAAGGGTAAGAAACTCCAGCTGGAGGATGCCGAGGCCGTAGCAGCCGAGCGTGGCGCCGACCTCAAGGTAAAGCGTGAGGAGCTGGATGGTATCGAGGCCGAGACCGCACCCCAGGTGGCCGAGTTCGAATCGCAGGCCGCCGAGGCAAAGGCGAAGATCGACGAGCGTCTGCTCGTAGCCTACAACCGTATTCGTAGCAACGTACGCAACGGCATGGCTGTTGTGACCGTGAAGCGTGACGCGTGCGGTGGTTGCTTCAACCACATTCCGCCCCAGCGTCAGGCCGACATTCGTCAGGGTAAGAAGATTATCATCTGCGAGTATTGCGGCCGTATCCTGGTGGCTGATCCCGAGGAGACGATCGAGTAGTCCTCTCTCGGAAGTTTGACGCGAGCCGGAGTATTTTTGCTCCGGCTCGCGCTCTTTTTGGTGCGGAATCGTGCAAAAATGCCCTTTTAATCGTAGATTAAAGGGCGTTTTATTTCCAACTTTGCAAATAAAACGTTAACTTTGCGAAGTTATCAACCGAACTACACTAAACTGTTTCCACCATGAAAATTGCGCTGGCCCAGTTAAACTATACCATCGGCGATATTGAGGGTAATACTTCGAAGATTGTCGATGCCATCCAACGAGCCAAACAAGAGGGCGCCGATCTGGTTCTCTTTGCCGAGCAGGCAGTGAGCGGAACCCCCGCCTTCGATCTTTTGCGTAAAACCACTTTTCTCGAACTTTGCGAAGAGGCTGTCGATACGATCGCCTCGCATTGCCACGGCATCGCTGCCGTAGTCGGCTCGCCTGTATTGACGGCTGACGGTACAATCAGCGCCGCGCTCGTTATCGAGCAGGGCGAGATCACGCACTGCGTCGGCAAGCACCATATCTCGGCACGTCGTGAGATGGGCTTCCTGAATTCGGCCAAAGGTTTCGAGAATGTGACGATCAAGGGTCATAAATGCATCATCGTCGTGGGTGACGACCTGCGCCGTGTCCCCGAATTTGACCGCTCGGCCGAGTTGATCCTCTCGATCAATGCCCGCAAGTACAGCCGCGGCAGCCTCCACTATCGTTACGAGACGATGCGTAACCTCGCCTTTGTGGAGGGGAAGGATATCGTGCTGATCAACCAGGTGGGTGGCGCTACGGAGATCGTCTATGACGGTTCGTCGGGCGTGATCAACCGCAAGGGTGAGCCTGTCCTCCTGATGAAGAGTTTTGAAGAGGATTTTGCTGTCTACGATACCAATGTGGAGCATCCGGTCATTGAACTGCCCGAGTCGATGAACCGTACCGCGCTGGTTTATCGTGCTGCTTGCCTGGGTCTGAAGGACTACTACCACAAGAATGGCTACACGAAGGCCTGCGTAGGTCTTTCGGGCGGTATCGACTCGGCGGTGGTAGCCTGCATGGCAGTGGAGGCACTCGGTAAGGAGAATGTGCATGCCCTGTTGATGCCCTCGCCCTTCTCGCCCGATATGTCGGTCGAGGATGCCAAAGCGCTGGCCAAGGGGTTGGGCATCGGTTACAACGTGATTCCGATCTCCGAGATTTACGACTCGGTACTCGATACGCTGAAGCCCGTCATCGGCGGCACGGAGTTCGACTTTACGGAGGAGAATATACAGACCCGTATCCGCACGATCCTGCTGATGGCGTTGCAGAACAAGACGGGCTACATGCTGCTCAACTCGTCGAACAAGAGCGAGAATGCGCTGGGTCTTTGCACGCTCTATGGCGATACGGCCGGTGCCTTCAGCCCGACGGGTGATATCTACAAGAGCGAGATGTATGACATTGCTCGCTATATCAACATGCTGCATAACGATGTGATTCCCGAGAATATCCTGGCCAAGGAGCCTTCGTCGGAGCTGCACATCGGTCAGAAGGATAGTGATATCCTGCCTCCTTACGAGGTGGTGGATGCTATTCTTTATCGCATGATCGAGGAGAGCCAGCACCGCGAGGAGATTATCAATGCCGGTTTTGACTCGGAGGTGGTGGAGAAGATCCACGCGATGATCATGCGCAACGAGAAGAAACGCTATCAGTTCCCGCCCGTGTTGCGCCTTTCGACCTGTGCCTTCGGCCACGAGCGTCTGATGCCGCTGACGAATAAATACGGCGATTAAGAAATTCAAAATTGATTTTCTCATCATTTTTAATTCTTAATTTCCAAAGTTGTGCCCAAGGTTGTTCAGCATAGCGGTACGGTGCAAAGCACGGAGCAGGGCAAGGTGGTGGTACGCATCACTTCGCGTAGCGCGTGCGGTTCGTGTGCCGCAAAGCAGGCATGTGGCCTGGCCGAGGCGACGGAGAAGATCGTGGAGGTTTATACGACCGATTGGGCTCAGTACAAAGCCGGCGATGAGGTGCTGGTGGGCGTCAAGCAGCAGATCGGTATGAAGGCCGTGGCGATGGCCTATGGAGGTGCCCTCGTAGTGCTGCTGGCCGCTTTGATCCTCTCGACCGAGGTGTTGCATTTGGGTGATGGCATAGCTGTGTTGGTGACGATCGGAGCCGTAGCACTCTATTACGGAGCACTTTGGCTCATGAAGGATAAAATCGAACAAACAATTCATTTCACAATAACAACAAACAATTAAATGGAGGTATTATTTTACACGATCCTGACACTGTGTGTGTTAGGAGTCCTCGCAGCGGTAATTCTCTACTTTGTGGCTCAAAAGTTCAAGGTGGAGGAGGATCCGCGTATTGACGAGGTGGAGAAGATGCTCCCGGGAGCTAACTGCGGTGGTTGCGGTTTCGCAGGTTGCCGTGGCCTGTCGGAGGCTCTTGTGAAGCGCGATGACATCTCCGCACTGTTCTGCCCCGTGGGTGGTGGTGACACGATGAAAGCCGTGGCCGCATACCTGGGTAAGGCAGCTGCCGAGAAGGAGCCGCAGACCGCAACGATTCGTTGTGGTGGTACGTGTGCCAAGCGTCCTCGCACCAACCAATTTGACGGCGCCAAGTCGTGTGCTGTAGCTGCTTCGCTCTACGTAGGCGAGACGGGCTGCTCGTTTGGCTGTCTGGGCTTCGGTGATTGTGCCGACGTATGTACGTTCGGTGCCATCACGATGAATCCCGAGACGGGTCTGCCGGAGGTCGATCCCGACAAGTGTACCGCTTGCGGCGCTTGCGTGAAGGCTTGTCCGAAGACGATCATTGAGCTGCGTAAGAAGTGGCCGAAAAACCGTGCCGTGTACGTATCGTGCGTATCGAAGGACAAGGGTGCTGCCGTGATGAAGGCCTGCAAGGCCGGCTGTATCGCTTGTGGTAAGTGCGAGAAGGTTTGCGCCTTTGGTGCTATCACGGTGGAGAACAACATCGCCTACATCGATCCGCAAAAGTGTAAGCTTTGCCGCAAGTGTGTGAACGAATGCCCGACGGGTGCTATCACGCTCGTAGGTATGGATCCGCTGCCGAAGGCTCCGAAGGCCGCTCCGGCTGCTGCTCCGAAGGCTGCTGCTGCCGCTGCCGCTCCGAAGACCGTTGAGGGTCCCGCAACGATTGCTCTGAAGGCTTCGGGTACGAATCCGCTCCAGCTCCTCAACGCCAAGAAGGCTGTGATGGAGTCGAAGGCCGATAAGTCGGTGGAGGGTACGGTAGTCGCGCTGAAGGAGTCGGGTCTCAAGCCGCTGAAGTTTATGCGCTAAGCTTGTTTTACGTCAAAAAAAGAAAAAAAGCAAGATATGAAGACATTTCCCATGGGCGGAGTTCATCCGCAGGAAAATAAGTTGAGCCGCGCCAAGGCGATCGAGGTGCTGCCTCTTCCCGAGGTGGTGCAGATCCCGCTCGGCCAGCATATCGGCGCACCCGCAACGGCCAAGGTGGCCAAAGGCGATAAGGTTCTCACGGGCCAGCTGATCGCCGAGGCTACGGGTTTCATGTCGGCCAACATCCATAGCCCCATTTCGGGTACCGTGGAGTCGGTAGAGATGGTAGCCAATGGTCAGGGTCTGCGTCAGATGATGATCACGATCAAGCGCGAGGGCGACGAGTGGGTTGAGACGATCGACCGCTCGACGGAACTGAAGCGCGAGTGCACGCTCGACGGTGCAGCCATCATTGCCAAGATCAAGGATGCCGGTATCGTCGGTATGGGTGGTGCAACGTTCCCCACGCACGTAAAACTTTCGATCCCTCCCGGTAAGAAGGCCGAGTGCCTGATTATCAACGGTGTGGAGTGTGAGCCTTACCTCACCTCGGACCACCGCACGATGTTGGAGCTGGGTGAGGAGATGCTCGTCGGTGTCGAGATCCTGATGAAGGCCATCGGTGTCGATAAGGCGATCGTCGGTATCGAGAACAATAAGCCCGATGCCATTGCTCACCTCACGGAGCTTGCCAAGAAGTTCAAGGGCGTGGAGATCCAGCCGCTGAAGGTGATGTATCCGCAGGGTGGTGAGAAGCAGCTGATCGCTGCCGTGACGGGCCGTCAGGTTCCGCCTCCTCCCGCACTGCCGATCGACGTAGGTGCCGTGGTTTGCAACGCATCGACGACCTACGCCGTATACCGTGCCGTACAGAAGAACATGCCGCTCATCGAGCGCGTCGTAACGATCACGGGTAAGGGGCTGAAGGAGCCGAAGAACCTCCTGACGCGTATGGGTACCCCGATCCAGACCTTGATCGACGCTGCCGGTGGTCTGCCGGAGGATGCCGGTAAGGTAATTAACGGTGGTCCGATGATGGGTCGCGCGATGATTAACCTCGCCTCGCCCGTTACGAAGGGCTGCTCGGGTATTACCGTGATGAGCGGTGCTGATGCCGAGCGCAAGGAGGCCGGTCAGTGTATGAAGTGCGCCAAGTGCGTATCGGCTTGTCCGATGGGTCTGGAGCCCTACCTGCTGTCGAAGCTCTCGAAGAAGCGCCAGTGGGAGCGTGTTGAGGAGGAGATGATCACCTCGTGTATCGAGTGTGGTTGCTGCCAGTCGACCTGCCCCGCATATCTGCCGCTGCTCGACTGGGTACGTTTGGGTAAGCAGACCGTGATGGGTCTGATCCGCGCCCGTATGGCCGCACAGGCACCGAAAAAGTAAACGAAAAAAAGAAAGATAAACTATGGCTAACAAACTTATTGTCTCGCCGTCGCCCCACGTGCAGTCGAGCCAGTCTACGGCCTCCATCATGCGTGATGTTGTGATCGCGCTGATGCCCGCGCTGGTTGTCTCGGTAGTGGTCTTCGGCCTGAATGTACTCTTTGTGACGGCACTTTCGGTTGCTTCGTGTGTGCTGTTCGAGTACCTGATTCAGAAATTTGTGGTCAAGGGTGCCTGCACGATCTCGAACTGGTCGGCGATTGTAACGGGTGTCCTGCTGGCCTTCAACCTTCCGGCTACGATTCCCTGGTGGATCGTGGTGATTGGTGCCTTTGTCGCCATCGCCGTGGCCAAGATGACCTTCGGTGGTCTGGGTAAGAACCCCTTCAACCCCGCACTCGTAGGTCGTGTATTCCTGCTGATTGCCTATCCCGTGCAGATGACCTCGTTCCCCATGGTGGATAACCCCGGCCTGGACGCCCTCTCGGGTGCTACGCCGCTGGCCGCCGTGAAGTTCGGTGCCGATGTTGGTCAGCATCCGATGACCGACCTCTTGTTGGGTAACATGCCCGGTTCGCTCGGTGAGGTGGCTGCTCTCGCCCTCTTGGTAGGTTTTGTTTACCTCCTGTGGCGCAAGGTGATCTCGTGGCACATCCCCGTTACGGTGCTCGGCACGATGGCTGTGTTTGCCTTCGTGGTGGCCCTGACGCGCGGTGGTGATGCTGCTCTGTTGTGGCAGTTCCCGCTCTTCCACGTATTGGCCGGTGGTGCTATGCTCGGTGCTATCTTCATGGCAACGGACTACGCTACCTCGCCCATGACGACGAAGGGTTGCGTGATCTTTGCCGTGGGTATTGGTGTGATTACGATGTGCATCCGCCTTTGGGGTGCTTATCCCGAGGGTATGTCGTTCGCCATCCTGATCATGAATGCCTGCGTGCCCCTGATTAACAAGTATATTAAACCCAAGCGCTTCGGCGTGAAATAACGGATGAAGAGATGAAAAGTACACTTATTAATATGGTAGCCGTGCTCTTCACGATCACGCTCATCGCATCGGCCGGTGTCGGTGCTGTGAACATGATCACCGTCGAGCCGATCGCTGCCGCCAAGGCTGCCGCTACGGAGGCTGCTCTGGGTGAGGTGCTTCCCGCTTTCGAGGCCACCGAGACGACCGAGTTGACGATCGACGATATGCCGATCAAGGTCTACACGGCCAAGCAGGGCGAGGAGGTTGTAGGTTATGCCGTGGAGACGATGACCAAGAGCGGTTTCAGCGGCGTAGTGAAACTAATGGTCGGTTTCCTCAATGATGGTACGATCAACAATGTAAATGTATTGCAGCAGGCCGAGACTCCGGGTCTGGGTACGAAGATGTGCGATGAGGGTAACCCCCTCTTGGCCGGCGTACAGGGCAAGGAGGGTACGGCTACGTTCCGCGTGAAGAAGGATGGTGGTGAGGTGGACGCCTTGACCGCTGCCACAATTTCGTCGCGAGCTTACCTGGATGCCGTAAACCGTGCTTGCGTAGCGATGATGAACATGACGGGTCAGGATGCTCCCGACGGTGTTTCGGGTGCGACGGCCATGACCGAGAATAATGAACAAACGGAGCCTGAGGCTCAGGAAGGAGGTCAAAATGAATAAGCTGCAAATCGCCTTGAATGGCATTTTGAAGAGCAACCCCGTCTTCGTGCTGGTGCTCGGTATGTGCCCCACGCTGGGTACGACCACTTCGGCCTCGAACGGTATGGGTATGGGTCTGGCTACGATGGCCGTACTCGTGATGTCGAACTTGGTGATCTCGCTCATCAAGAACCTCATTCCGGACAAGGTGCGCATCCCCGCCTTTATCGTGGTGATCGCCTCGTTTGTGACGATTATTCAGATGCTGATGGAGGCCTTCGTACCTGCGCTTTACGCTTCGCTGGGTGTGTTCATCCCGCTGATCGTGGTAAACTGCATCATCCTGGGTCGCGCCGAGGCCTTTGCCTCGAAGAACTCGCCCCTGGATTCGATCTTCGACGGTATCGGTATCGGCCTGGGCTTTACGCTCGCACTGACCGTGATCGGTGCCGTGCGTGAGATCCTGGGTAGCGGCGCAATCTTCGGTGTTTCGCTCGGTATTGCTGATGTGATGCCGTTGGTATTTGTCCTCGCTCCGGGTGGCTTCCTTACGTTGGGTTACCTGATGGTATTGTTTAACAAATTAGCCAAGAAGTAGTTATGGAGATTTCATATTTCGCAATCATCATTGGTGCCATCTTCGTTAATAACGTCGTTCTGGCACAGTTCCTCGGCATCTGCCCCTTCTTGGGTGTATCGTCGAAGGTGGAGACTTCGCTGGGTATGGGTGCTGCCGTAACTTTCGTCATGGCACTGACGGCCCTGGTTTGCTGGCCGCTTCAGACCTATGTGCTCAATGCTTTTGATATTCAGTACATGCAGACGATCGTCTTTATCCTGGTGATCGCTTCGCTCGTACAGATGGTAGAGATTATCCTGAAAAAGGTATCTCCCTCGTTGTATCAGGCGCTGGGTGTATTCCTTCCCTTGATTACGACCAACTGCGCCGTACTGGGTGTGGCTATTACGATGATCCAGAAGGAGTACACGCTCCTGCAGAGTGTTACCTTCTCGGTGGCTACCGCTATTGGTTTTGCGCTGGCTCTCGTACTCTTTGCCGGTCTGCGTGAGCGCCTCGATTTCGAGGATGTTCCTAAGGCGTTCAAGGGTGTGCCCATCGCACTGATTACGGCCAGCATCCTGGCTATGGCCTTCATGGGCTTCTCGGGTCTGGTATAGTAAGAATGCGTATAACGCGATGATTTTTTGAAAGGGATGTTCTTTTGAACATCCCTTTTTTGTTGAATGCATGGCAAAAAAAAGAGGCTACGACCGAAAGTCGCAGCCTCTTTTATATAATAATAGGTATTAGCGCATGATAAAGACCTCCTCGTTGGCGCGTTGCATCTGGAATTGTTCACGGGCGAACTCTTCGAGGTAGTCGTCGTGGCGGAGTTGCTCGACCAGCGAACTATCTCGGGCAATTCGTTCCAGGTAGTGTTGCTCCTCGGCCTCCAGGTGGGCAATGTCGCGTTTCAGCTCCCAAACATGCAACAGATTTTGACCGACAAACACGAGCATAAAGAGCACGACAATGCCGGTTGCAATCCACCAAAAACGACGCGAGAGTTCGATTTTCATGCCTTGCGATTAGGGAATGTGCATGTATTTGTGGCTTTGGATCGAGATGCTCCACTCGGGGTGTGCCTTGGCGTACTCGACAATCGAGGGCATCATCTGCTCGGCACGGCTCCACTCGGGTTGGAGGTAGAGTCGGCACTTCTTCGATACCTCGCGGGCATTCTTTTCGGCCCAGGCGAAATCCTCCTCACACTCGATGATCACCTTCAGCTCATCGGCCTGTCGGTAGGCCTCCTTCAAGGGGGGCTGCTGACGCTTCGGTGAGAGACAAACCCAGTCGAAGCGTCCCGAGAATGGGTGTGAACCCGAGGTCTCGAGGAAGATCTCCAACCCACGCTCGTGCAGCGCATCGCACAACGGATCGAGCGGATAGAGGAGCGGTTCGCCACCCGTCAGCACAATGGCGCGTGCAGGGTAGGAGGCGGCACGTTCGACGACCGTTTCGATCGCAGTCGGGGGATAGAGTTTCGGATTCCACGTATATTTGGCGTCGCACCACCGACAACCTACATCGCACCCGCCGAGGCGGATGAAATAGGCCGGCTTGCCGCTGTGGAAACCCTCGCCCTGGATGGTATAGAAATCCTCGACGAGCGGCAACTTGCGCCCTTCGTCCAAGAGCTCGATATGGGGATCAATGGCCATTATTCGGTTACTACGTAGATATCCTTCAACGAACGGCCCAGCTGGTCGTAGTCGAGGCCGTAACCCACGATGAATTCGTTACCGATCTCCATCGCGCGGTACTTAATCGGGATTTGCTTCTGGTAGGAGGCGGGCTTAAAGAAGAGCGTGCAGACCTCCACCGAAGCAGGATTTTGCGCACGGAGTAGCTCGATCATGTGCTCGATACTCTTGCCCGTATCGACGATGTCCTCCACGATGACGATGTGACGACCCTCGATCGAACCGTTCAAGCCGATGAGGTTCTTCACGGCGCCCGTCGATTCAGTGCCCTCGTACGATGCGAGTTTCACGAACGAGATTTCGTTGTTGAAGTCGATCTTCTTGATCAGATCGCTTAGGAACATGAACGAGCCGTTCAATACGGCCAGGAAAATCGGGGTATCGCAGTTCGAATAATCGGCATTGATACGGGTGGCCACTGCCTCGACGGCGCGGTCGATCTCCTCGGCCGAAATCATCACTTTGAAGCGACGATCATGCAGTTGGATAATATCCTTCATGATAGGTGTTGCGTTAGTATTCTGCAAATATACAATTTTCTTGGTTAGAAATGGCGAAAACCGACAAGATCTTGCGTCGTGGGTACCCCTTTTTCGAGCCAAACAAGCTCCTTCGCTGCCGTAATGTGTCCGATGGGGTAGAGCGGACGGTGGAATGTGGCCTCGAAATCGCGCATCAGTTGTTCTCTCATTGCTTGGTCGACCGTCAAAAGCAGTTTATAATCTTCGCCACCCGTGAGGGCATCGTGGAGCGTAGCTCCCTCGGCTACGGGGATGTCGCACATCTCCACCTCGGCACCAACGGCGGAGGCCTTCAAGATATGCTTTAGGTCCGATGCCACCCCATCCGACAGATCCATCATGGCGTGTACCTCCGCACGTGCACCGAGCCATTGCCCGGCCGAAATTTCGGCTATAGGGTGGTGGTGAATATGGGCCAACTGCGTATGCGGGTTGCCTTGCAATACATCGCGTAGGCCCGCTGACGAAGCGCCCAACCGATCGCTCACCAAAACGATATCCCCCTCGCGGGCCGCATTGCGCCGTTTGAGGTGGCTGGTCTTGCCGCGCCCGATAGCAGTGATATTGAGCACGACGCCACTGTGCGAACGGGTCGTGTCGCCACCGATTAGGGCTACATCATATCGATGAGCCAGTGCCGTGAAGCCCTCCATTAACTCCTCTACCCATCCTGCAGACAGCCCTTCGGGGAGCGAGAGTGAGAGCAGCACAGCTACCGGACGCACGCCCATTGAGGCTACGTCGCTCAGGTTTACGGCCAATGCCTTGTCGCCCAAAGCGCGGGCCGAGATCGCTTCGCGCAGGAAATGAACCCCCTCGCACAAGGCGTCTGCCGTAAAGACCAACGCCTCACCGCCTCCGATCTCCAGCACGGCGCAGTCGTCGCCGATTCCCTCGAAGCCGTTGGTCGGCAAACCTTGTGCCAATTGTTGGATTTGTGCTATGAGTTCAAATTCGCCCATGATTAGACAAAGATAGTGAAACATAGGCGAAGAAGCGCCACTTTGCTCGAATTTTTTATATCTTTGCAAAAAGACAAAACGGAAATCTTATGAAAATTCTGATTCTCAACGGCCCGAACCTCAATCTGCAAGGGCGACGCGATACGGATGTCTATGGCACGAAGAGCTTCGAGGAGTTGCTCGATGAGCTGCGTGCAACCTATGCGGACGATACGTTGGACTACCTCCAGTCGAATGTCGAGGGAGAGTTGATCAACGCGTTGCACGCCTCGGTCGGTGTATATGATGGCGTGGTGCTCAATGCGGGTGGCTACACCCATACGTCGGTGGCGCTGCGTGATGCCGTGTCGGCCGTTTCGACTCCCGTGGTGGAGGTGCACATCTCGTCGATCTTGGCTCGCGAGGAGTTCCGCCACGTGTCGCTCTTGGCTCCGGTGGCCATTGGTTCGATCATGGGCTTCGGCCTGGATTCTTATCGCTTGGGTATCGAGGCGCTTAAAATTCGCAGCTAAAGAGTCTGCAAACAGATGAAAGGCCAACTGAAACAGCAGGTTGCCACGAGTACGGGGTGGACGCTGGGCGAGAAGATCCTGACCGCCCTCGTGCAGTTCGTTGTGCGTGTGCTGATTCTGCGCATGCTCTTCCCCGACGATTTGAAGGTGGTGGCTATTCTGTTGGCGATTTCGTCGTTTGCGTTGGTGATCGTCGATAGCGGTTTTTCGCAGATGTTGGTGCGCAAGCAACAACCCTCGTCCCGCGATTTTAAGTCGGTTTTTCTTTTTAACCTGGTGACGGCCTGCGTGGTGTATGGTCTGCTGGTGCTCTTGTCGCCGACTTTGGCCTCCTATTATGCGATGCCGATTCTGCGCGAAACGGCTCCCGTCTTTTTCCTGATGATTCCCTTCAATGCGCTGGGAGTGATTCAGTGGACCGTCCTGACGCGTAATTTTGCCTTTGCGCGCCTCTCGAAGATTGTCTTTACGGCGCAGTTGGTGAGTGGTCTGGCAGCCGTCATGATGGCCTATGTCGGCATGGGCGTATGGGCGCTGGTGTGGCAACAGGTGTTGCTGATGGCGGTGCGTAGTGCGCTCTTGTGGTGGCGAGGGGGTTGGAAGCCGCAGGGTGAAGCCTCGATGCGCTCGTTGGGCGAGATGGCCCCGTATAGCATGAGCCTGCTCGCATCGGATTTGGTGACGGCTGTCTATAATAAGGTGCCGCAACTGATTATCGGCAAGGTGTATGCCGATGCGACATTGGGCTATTATGATCAGGCGATCAAACTCAAAGACCTCCCCGTACAATCGGCTATGCAGTCCGTGCAGCAGGTGACCTTCCCCGCTTTGTCAAAAATTGCCCACGAGCAACCCCGTTTTGCCGAGAGTTTCCGGCAGGTGTTGATGGTGGTGGCCTATGCGATTTTCCCCGTGATGTTGGGCATGGCGGCCGTTGCGCACGATCTCTTTGCGGTGCTGTTGGGCGAGCAGTGGATGCCGACCGTGCCCCTCTTCGAGGTGGTTTGTCTGGCAGGCCTGTTCACACCGCTGGCGATGATGGCCTATAATGTGCTGAAGGTAAAGGCTGACGGACGGCAGATTATTCGCCTTGAGGTGGTGAAAAAGGCCTTTATGACGCTGGCCTTTGCTCTTTCGATTCCCCACTCGGTGGAGGCTGTTGTCTGGGCATTGGTTGTGTCGGCCGCTTTTGATTGCGTGGTTAATCTGTGGGCCGCCCTGCCGTTGGCGCAACTTTCGTGGCTGAAAACCCTTCGGACGTTGATCCCCATTGCGCTGGTGTCGATAGTAATGTATGCGGCGACGTGCAGCGTGCGGTGGTGGCTGGATGATCCGTCGCTCGGACGATTGATCGCACAGATTGCCGTTGGCGTGGGAGTCTATGGCCTGTTGTCGTGGCTCTTTAGACTGGAGGCCCTGCAGGAACTGGTCGGGCTTGCGAAGAACCAATTCAAGAAATAAAATAAGGTGCTTGATTCGTCAAGCACCTTATTTTATTATCGATTGCCGTACGCCTATTCAATCTCCAGCGTTACGATCGAAGCGGCGGGAAGGGTCAGTTCGATGCCCGTGCGCGTAATCTTGGCACCCTTGAAGGGAAGGATTCCTACGCGGTTGGCGTTTTTGCCAAAGTCGTTGTAGGCGTCGATTGCATCGGCTTGCAGCATCGTACCCGAAACCTGCTTCGGCTGCAGGGCATCGAACGAAAGTACGAGCTTGGCCTCCTTCTCCAACTCGGGATTGACGAGCGAGAGGTGCAGCTTACCCTCCTTGTCGCGCGAAGCGGTTACGCTCACCTCAGGGACCGAACGGGTCGGTGTCACCTTACGCTCGGGCGCCGAACACTGCGTCGGAACATAGGTTGCCCCCTGGTGCGGGCGATAGAGCCAGAAGGCGTGGTAGGTGGGGGTGAGAACCATCTCCTCGCCACGTGTCAGCACCATCGACTGCAGTACGTTGGCAATCTGAGCGATGTTGGCCATCGAGATGCGATCCGCATAGCGGTGGAAGACGTTGAACGTCAGAGCTGCCACCATGGCGTCACGCATCGTGTTTTGCTGATAGAGGTGGCCCGGGTTGGTGCCCGGCTCCACGTCGAACCAAGTGCCCCACTCATCAACCAGAAGGCCGATACGCTGCTCGGGATCGACCGAATCCATCAGCGCAATGTGGCGACGGATTACCGGCTCGATTTCGAGCGCTTTGCCCAGCGTCCAATAGTAATCGTCGGTCGTAAACTCCGTGGCCGAGCCCTTGCTGCCCTGCCATCCCTTGACGGTGTAGTAGTGGAGCGAAAGCCCGTGCATCTGGTGACCAATCTGTTTCAGCAGTACCTCCGTCCAGTTGAAATCGTAGTCCGAGGCGCCGCTGGCGATCTTGTAGAGACGGTTGCCGTCGAAATTGCGGCAGTAGGTGGCATAGCGGCGATAGAGATCCGAATAGTATTCCGGACGCATTGAACCTCCGCAACCCCAGCTCTCGTTACCCACACCGAGGTATTTCACCTTCCAGGGTTTCTCGCGACCGTTCTTCTTGCGCTCCTCGGCCATCGGGCCATCTTCGGCGGTCATATACTCCACCCACTTGGCCAACTCCTCGACCGAACCCGATCCGACGTTGCCACTGATGTAGGGCTCGCAACCGAGTTTTTCGCAAAGGTTCAAGAATTCGTGCGTACCGAACGAGTTGTCCTCGACCGTGCCGCCCCAATTCGAGTTGACCATACGGGGACGATTCTCCTTCGGACCAATGCCGTCGCGCCAATGGTACTCATCGGCAAAGCAACCGCCCGGCCAACGCAGTACGGGTACCTGGAGTGCCTTGAGTGCCTCCAGTACGTCGGTGCGATAACCCGCCTCGTTGGGAATCTCGCTATCTTCACCGACCCACAAACCGCCATAGATGCACGATCCGAGGTGCTCGGCAAATTGACCATAGATTTCGGGGGCGATCGTCGGCTGATTGGTGGCGCGATCCGAGACGTGGACCTCGATCGGTTGAGCCGTGACCGTCACCGAGCAGATGAGCGCCGTAAGCGCCATAAAGAGTGCTCTCATAGTAATAAGGTGTGTTTAGGTAGTTTCGTTACATGCGGCGTGAACCGTCGGAGATAATCACCTCGTAAACCATCGGCTCATGGCCGTAGCGGGCATTGAACTCCGTTTTGGCGCGGGCGATGAAGCGGTCGTAGAGCTCCTCCTTCACCAGGTTGATCGTGCAACCGCCAAAGCCGCCGCCCATGATGCGCGAACCGGTGACACCGGCCGCCTCGGCCACCTCGGCCAGGAAGTCGAGCTCCTCACACGACACTTCGTAATCCTTCGACATGCCCCAGTGGGTTTCGTACATCATTTTGCCGACGGTCTCGTAGTCGCCCTTTTCGAGTGCCTCGCAAACGGTCAGCACACGACGCTCCTCACCGATGATATAGCGGGCGCGCTTGAAATCCTCCTCCGAGATTTGGTCGCGGATCGCCTCCAACTGCTCCATCGTAGCTCCACGCAGGAACTCCTGACCGAGTGTCTTGGCAACGCGCTCGCACGACAGGCGACGATCGTTGTAGGGCGAGCCGGTCAGTTGGTGCTTTACGCGCGAATCCAAGAGGACGAGTTTATAGCCCTGCGGATCGAAGGGGTAGTATTCAAACTCCATCGAGCGGCAATCGAGGCGCATCAAGCATCCCTGCTTGCCAAAGACGGAGGCAAACTGATCCATGATGCCGCACTTTACGCCGCAGTAGTTGTGCTCGGTCGATTGACCGATACGGGCCAACTCGAAGCGGTCGATACCGCAACCGAAAAGTTCATTCAAAGCGAATGCGAAGGTTGACTCCAAAGCGGCTGACGACGACATGCCGGCACCCAGCGGAACGTTGCCCGAGAAGACGGCGTCGAAACCGTCGATCTTGTGGCCGCGCTTCTGCACCTCGCGAGCTACACCGAAGATGTAGTGTGCCCACGAAGCGGCGGGTTTATCCGTTTCGTTAAGCCCGAACGTAGCTTCTTCATTGAGGTCAAGGGCTACGACGTGAATTTGATCCGTGTGGTTGGGACGGATAGCAGCCACCACCCCTTTATCGACGGCACCCGGGAAGACGTAGCCGCCGTTGTAGTCGGTATGCTCTCCAATGAGATTGATTCGGCCGGGCGAGGCAAAAAAGATAGCACCTTCACCAAAGCGCTCCTCGAACGCACGACCTACATTCGCTTGCATCTGTTGCATGACTCAATAGTTTGATGGTTTATTACCAACGAAGATACGCAAAAAATCTAAAATCTGTTTCGCCTGAGCCGTTTTTATCGTTCACAACCTCGAAACTCGTTCAGATTCACGATAGATAGCATTTTTCGGGAGGTGGACAAGATTTATGAAAAACAAAAACCGTCTACCTTTTAAGTCTAAAAATCCACCCCTATATGGTATAGAAAAGCGACCTTTGTATTCCAAAACGGTCGAATGGCGGATAGAGAACTTGCAAAAGTTTGTTTCGGCCACTCCGAATGATAAAATTTTTATTAACCCAATGTATAACTAAACAATCGAAAACATGAATCAAAACAACCAAACTCATGTATTTTCGGCGTTCGTAAGAAAGATCGCTTTGGCGATTTGTTTCTTAGGCATCTCGACCCTCGCATTTGCCCAGTCGCAGGTGAAGGGTACGGTAAAGGATGCCAACGGACTGCCCGTGATCGGTGCCACGGTAATTGTCGATGGCACGACGACCGGTACGACGACCGATGCGAATGGCCAATTCGTCCTCAAAGCTGACGAGAAGGCCACGCTGACTGTTTCGTATCTCGGTTTCAAAGATGCCCAGGTTGCCGTAGCCGGTAAGACGGCCGTAGAGGTAACGCTGGAGGAGGATGCCGCCATGCTCGACGACGTAGTAGTCGTAGGTTATGGTGCTGTGAAGAAGCGCGACTTGACGGGTGCCGTGGCTTCGGTGAAAGCTGAGGACCTGATGCGTACCCCGACCGGTAACGTGATGGAGGCCATCCAGGGTCAGGTAGCCGGTTTCGATATCACCCGCTCGAATGGTGATGCCGGTGCTTCGATGAAGATGACCATGCGTGGTAACCGTTCGGTGAACGCTACGAATGAGCCGCTCTTTATTATTGATGGTATGGAGGGTTCGTTCGACGAGCTTAACCCGAACGATATCGCTTCGATCGAGGTGCTGAAGGATGCTTCGTCGACGGCTATCTATGGTGCTGCCGGTGCCAACGGTGTTGTTATCATCACGACGAAGAACCCCTCGAAGGATAAGTTCTCGATCAACCTGGATGCTTACTATGGTTGGAATGTTCCCTCGAAGTTCCCTGAGTTGAACACGGGTGAGGCTTACAAGGAGTTCCGCCGCGAGGCTCTCCGTACGGTAGGTCAGTGGAACAGCACGGCTGATGACGCTACGCTCTTCCCCTCGAACATCCAGTCGCTGCTCGACAATAACCAGTGGGTTGATTGGGCCGATGAGGCTACGCGCACGGGTCAGACGCAGAGCTACAACGTGAGCTCGTCGTATGCTAACGACCGCGTAAGTTCGTACTTCTCGCTCGGCTACTACAACGTAGAGGGTCAGCTGCCCGACGATGAGCTGTCGCGCTACTCGGCTCGTGCGAAGGTTGACTTCACGCCCACGAGCTGGTTGAAGTATGGTGTGAATATATATGGTATGTGGCAGGATAACGACAAGCGTTACAGCAAGGTTTGGAACCGTATCCTCTGCACGCCGCCCCTGGGTACGCCGTATGATGAGACGGGTGAGGTTGTTCCCTTCCCGCTGAACGGCAATACGGCCTACATGTCGCCTATCGCCGATATGGGTTCGGGCCAGTATGTAAATAATGTAAAGACGCTCTCGGTTGCTCCGCAGGCTTACGTAGAGATCAAGCCCGTGAAGGGTCTGACGCTGCGTTCGGTACTGGGTGGTTACTTCCGCAACACGAAGCAGGGTGTTTATATCGGTCCGAACTCGTGGGAGGGTCTGCAGACCGGTACGACGGCTCGCATCCCCAACACGCTGAACTACAACTACAAGTGGCAGAACATCCTGACCTACAACATCACGGTTGCTGACGATCACGACTTCACCGTAACGGGTGTAACGGAGTGGACGAAGAACCGCACTGAGGGTGTTTCGGCTTCGGCTTTCGGTTTCGACTCGAACACCTATGCTTACCACAACCTGGGCGCTGCCACGGGTACGCCGACCGTATCGTCGAACTTCGTAGGTACGCAGATGATGTCGTATGCTGCTCGTCTGAACTACTCGTACAAGGGTAAGTACCTCTTGTCGATCAGTAGCCGTTGGGATGGTGCTTCGGTATTGGCCGAGGGCAACAAGTGGGATGTATTCCCCGCAGCAGCTGCCGCATGGCGCATCTCGGATGAGAACTTCATGCAGAACCAGAAGACCGTTTCGAACCTCAAGCTCCGTGCATCGTATGGTGTAACGGGTAACGCCGCTGTATCGGCTTACGGTACGCAGGCTGCTGCTCGTCTGGGTGTATTCGGTTTCCAGGAGACGACGGTTGCTTATAGTGGTTATGCTGCCAATATCTCGAACCCGAACCTCGGTTGGGAGAAGTCCTACTCGTGGAACGTGGGTGTTGACTTGGGTCTGTGGAAGGATCGCTTGAACATCACGGCCGATTGGTATCGCACCGACACGAAGGATCTGCTTTACGAGCAGGCTCTGCCGCTTGAGTTGGGTGGTTATGCCAGCAGCGCCTTCAAGATGTGGTCGAACATTGGTGAGACGCGCAACACGGGTCTTGAGCTGACCGTTAACGGTCGCATCTTCACGGGTGCCTTCAAGTGGAATAGCACGGTAACCTTTGCAACGAACAAGGAGGAGGTTCTCAAGACGACGAGCGAGCTGCCGTTGCAGTATGAGGATTATTACCTGATCAAGGGTGAGCCTATCCACACCTACTATGGTTACAAGTACATGGGTATCTGGGGTACCGCTGACGCCGATGAGGCTGCCAAGTTCGGTCAGAAGCCGGGTGATGTACGTGTTTACGACAATGGTGACGGTACGCTCAATCAGGACGACTACCAGATCATTGGCAGCTCAACGCCGAAGTGGACCGGTAGCTGGTCGAACAACTTCTCGTACAAGAACTTCGATTTGAATATCTTGATGATTGCTCGTTGGGATTATACGATGTTCTACGGTATCACCGGTTGGTATCGTGCAGACGGTATTAACCCCTCGCCCGCAATTTGCGACTACTGGACGCCCGAGAATCAGAACGCTCGCTACCCCCGTCCGAATGCCGAGGCTTCGGGTCAGGTAGATTACCAGGATCGCATCGACTACTACGACGGTTCGTACTGGAAGATTAAGACGATCTCGCTCGGTTACACCGTGCCGAAGAAGCATCTGAAGAAGCTCGGCGTGGAGAAGCTCCGCGTTTACTTCACGGCTGACAATCCGTTTATCCACACCAAGTGCGGTTATCTGAAGAATTACGATCCTGAGAAGGGTGGTGATGATGACTACGCTCCGCTGTCGCGTCAGTATGTATTTGGTGTTAATCTTTCATTCTAAAAAAAGGAGGACTTTACTATGAAATACTTTAAGTTATTTGCAATAATGGCCGGCCTCTTGATGTGCGCTTGCAGCCTCGATGAGGAAAATCCCTCCGCAATTACGACGGATTCGGATTGGAAGACGGCCGCCGGTTATCAGAAATTGATTAACGCCTGCTATTACGATTTTATTCGTATTACCTACGGCCAGGCTGAGGATACGTTTGTGGTGAACGCTGAGGGTGGTTCCGATATTTGGCAGGATTCGCGCGATGGTAGCAACGGTAACTGGAGCCGCTTGATGCTCTACAGCGGTGACTTTACGGGTCTGCTGGGTGAGGCTTACACCTCGTTCTACGCTACGCTCAACACCTGTAACGCAGCCATCGAGTATGCAACGAAGGTACAGGGCCTGAGCGAGGATCAGATCAACGCCCTGGTGGCTGAGGCTCACTTCCTGCGTGCACACGCGCTCTACCATATCGTGGAGCAGTTCGGTGGTAAGTACCTGGCTACGACCCCGACCACCGAGGTTAAGAAGGTGCTGGAGTGCTCGAAGGTGAACGACTTCTATGCTGTGATTCTTTCGGACCTGGAGTTTGCCAAGAAGTACCTGCCCGTATCGCATGCCGAGTATGGCCACGTGAAGCGTGCTGCTGCTTATAGCCTCTATGCCAAGGCTTGCTTGACCTATGCTTCGTATACGGATGGTAAGGGTAATGCCGACGCCATCACGACGGCTGAGGCTCAGGAGCTCTATAGCAAGGCCCAGGAGGCTGCCGACTACCTGATCGACAATGCCGCTGCGCTGAATGTCCGTCTCTATGACGATGTTGCCGAGGTATTCGATGAGAATAACAACAAGTCGAACGAGGAGGCTCTCTTCGTGGTTTGCCACTCGATGACGCAGGCTCTGAACCCCCGTGGTAACTACTACAACCGCGTGTGGAAGCACTTCTCGGCCTTCAACGCCAACAACTCGGGTGTATATCTCGATGGTATTCAGGCTTCGTATGCAACGGAGGTGAATGGTGTGGCTGTTCCGAAGCTCGCCAAGGGTAACGACTACCTGCAGCCCAGCAAGTACATGATCGACCTCTATGAGGAGGGTGATAAGCGCTACGACGCCTTCTTCAACGATAAGTTCTACATCAATAAGCCCAATACGGCAGATGGTCTGGCTTATCAGTGGACTGAGGTGGATGCCAAGCGCTACGGCCTGGATACGAAGCGAGTAGGCAACGCCGAGTACAACATCGGTCTGGGTGAGTTGGCTGTTTACATCTCGCGTGAGACCTATACGGAGGAGGAGCGCAATGCAGCCCCCTATGCTATCTACAACATCGAGGATAACTACAAGGATCCCAAGAATCCCGGTAAGTTCTATCCCAGCCTCTCGAAGTTCGATACGCCGTCGCTCTACGCTGGTTCGAATGCTTCGAAGCCCTACTCGGGTGCCGACTGTATCATCCTGCGTCTTGGTGAGACCTACCTGCTTTCGGCTGAGGCTCACTGGCGTCTGGGTAACAACCAGAAGGCTGCTGATCGTTTGAACGTGCTGCGTAAGCGCGCTGGTGCTCCCCAGATCACGGCTTCGGCAATCAACCAGGACTTCCTGCTTGATGAGCATGCTCGTGAGATGTGCGGTGAGTGGATGCGTTGGTTCACGCTGAAGCGTTTCCGCGCTTTCGAGAGCCGTCTGCCGAAGTGCAACCCGCAGATCACGGAGTTCGACGCTTCGAAGCACTATGTACGTCCCGTTCCGACGTGGGTACTGGCTAACATCGAGAATCCTGACGAGTATCAGAACCCGGGCTATTAATGGATAGCGATGAGTCACACAATCATCTATCTATAATGTATGTAAGGTTGCGATCCTTCGGGGTCGCAACCTTTTTTTGAGATGAAAATCAAGTTTTTTTTATTTTTATTTGTGATTTCGAATTTTTGCGTTACCTTTGCACTCGCAATGGGGGATTAGCTCAGTTGGCTAGAGCGCTTGCATGGCATGCAAGAGGTCATCGGTTCGACCCCGATATTCTCCACTAGGACGGTTGCTTAACGGCGACCGTCTTTTTTTGTATTTTAGCTTAGCGATATTGGCACAGAAAGAGGGTCGTGGCCAACCACAACCCTCATCCTAAGAGCGTAAAATCTCGTTATTCAACCTCCCACGTCTCGCCCGAGTGGAGGAGATCGTCCATGCAGCGAATCTTGCTCTTGGCCTTGACCTCCTCGACCTGCTGCTGAACGCCCTGATCGTAGATCACCGGATCATCCACGTCGCGGATCACACCGACGGCTACGGGGTAGTCGGGGTACTTCATGGCAGCCAGCATGGCGTGTAGCGTCGTATCCTTCTCGTGCGCATCGTGCGTCAAGAGATCATCCTCCGTGTAGCCATCCACACCGAGGGTTACCACCTTGAGCTTCATGTTTTCAAAGACGAGTCCCTTGTCGCGCTGGGCGCCGAAAATCATCTTCTCGCCGTGGCGGAGCGTCAGCGTGTGCTCCTGGCGCGTAGCCTTGTCGCCTGCAAAGAGGGCGTGGGTCTTATCGTTGAATATCACGCAGTTCTGCAGTACCTCCACCACCGACATACCCTTGTGCTTGGCGGCAGCCACAAGGCACTCCTTCGTCAGCATGACCTCCATGTCGATCGAGCGGGCAAAGAACGAGCCCTTGGCGCCGATCACCAACTCACCCGGGTTGAAGGGCTTCTCGACCGTGCCGTAGGGCGAGGTCTTGGTGATCTTGCCTAACTTCGAGGTGGGCGAGTACTGACCCTTCGTCAGGCCGTAGATCTCGTTGTTGAAGAGGATCATGTTCAGATCCACGTTGCGACGGATGGCGTGGATGAAGTGGTTACCACCGATGGCCAGCGAGTCGCCGTCGCCCGTAGCTACCCACACCGAGAGGTCGGGATTGGCGGTCTTGACACCCGTCGCTACGGCGTTGGCACGACCGTGTACGGAGTGGAAACCGAAGGTCTTCATGTAGTAGATGAAGCGCGACGAACAGCCGATACCCGAGACAAAGGTAAACTTGTTGTGGGGCGTATCGGTAGCGTCGGCGATCTCGGGCAGCGCGCGCTGCACGGCATTCAGGATGGCGTGGTCGCCACAACCCGGGCACCAGCGTACCTCCTGATCCGACTTAAAGTCTGCTGCGGTATATTTGAATTCTGCCATAGCTCTACTTTTGCAATAAGGTTTCAAACTTCTCTTTCAGCTCGACGATCGTGAAGGGCTGACCCTCGACCTTGTTCATCTGCTGGTACTCAAACTCCTGGAACTGCTGACGCAGGTAGTTGGCAAACTGACCCCCGTTGAGCTCGCAGACAACGATCTTCTTGAACTTCGCGAAGATCTCACGCACACCCTTCGGCAGGGGGTTGATGTAGTTGAAGTGGCACAGCGAAACGCTCTTGCCCTCCTCGCGGAGCTGATCCACGGCATTCTGCAGGTGGCCGCGCGTACCGCCCCAACCTACTACGAGCAGGTCGCCCTCCTCGTCTCCATAAACCGTCTGTGCGGGGATATAATCGGCCACCTTGCGAACCTTTTCGGCACGCAGGAAGGTCATCTTCTGGTGGTTCGCGGGATCGTGCGAGATCGAACCCTTCACGGCATCCTTCTCCAGACCGCCTACGCGGTGCTCCAGACCAGTCTTACCCGGGAAGGCCCAGCCGCGCGCCAGCTTTTCGTTGCGCACGTAGGGCATAAAGCCACCTTCGGGCGCGGTCTCTACGATCGGGGGTACGATCGCGGGGTAGTCCTTCATCGAGGGGATGCGCCACGGCTCCGAACCGTTGGCGATAAAGCCGTCGGTTAGGAGTACGACGGGCGTCATGTGCTCCATGGCCAGACGACCCGCCTCGAAGGCGTAGTGGAAGCAGTCGCTGGGCGATGAGGCCGCTACGACGATCAGCGGACACTCGCCATTGCGGCCATAGAGAGCCTGTACGAGGTCGCTCTGCTCGGTCTTGGTCGGCAGACCCGTCGAGGGACCACCGCGCTGTACATCGACCACCACCAGCGGCAGCTCGATCATCACGGCCAGACCCAGCGCCTCGCTCTTGAGCGAAAGACCCGGACCCGAGGTCGAAGTGACGGCAAAGTTACCTGCATAGGCGGCACCGATGGCCGTGCAGATACCGGCGATCTCATCCTCGGCCTGCACGGTCTTCACGTTCAGATCCTTGCGTTTGGCCAACTCCTCCAGAATGACCGTGGCGGGGGTGATGGGGTACGAACCGCAGAAGAGCGGCAGACCTGCCTTCTCGGCGGCAGCCATCAGACCCCATGCCGTAGCTACGTTACCCGAAATGGTGCGGTAGGTACCCTTCTCCAGATGCGCCGAGCCGACGCGGTAGTGGCTGGCCAGCTGGTGGGTGTTGGCGGCAAAGTTATAACCGGCCTTGATGGCGAGCTTGTTGGCCTCGGCGATCAAGGGATTCTTCTTTTGGAATTTGGCCTCCAGGTATTGGAAGGCGTGATCCTCGTGGCAGTCGAAGAGCCAGAAGCAGATACCCAGGGCAAACATGTTCTT
>SUZH01000002.1 GCA_015060045.1 Rikenellaceae bacterium
CTTCTCTGGCGGTGCGTAGGGGACTCGAACCCCTGACCCCGTGCGTGACAGGCACGTATTCTAACCAGCTGAACTAACGCACCAGATTTAGAACCTTGCAACTCGGATTAGCGTTCTTTCGTTCGCCCTCGTTGTTCCCTCATTGCGATTGCAAAGGTAGTGCAAAATTTTGAATCTGCAAGCGTTTTGCAAACTTTTTTTTCATTTTTTGAAGAAAGAAAATTGCACACTTCCGTAACTCCTTAATTGCCAAAAGTAAGGGTGATCCGAAAAATTTTTCTCTTTTGAGTGCTCAAAGATGAAAATTCCCCCCTCACGCAGGATTTCGCTCTCCAAAACGAGCGGAATGATCTCCTCGCTATGCTCCAAATCGTAGGGCGCATCCGAAAAAACGAGGTCATATTGCTTCGGACAGCTCTTCAAATAGAGAAAAGCATTCGCCTTGACGGGGTAGAGCGTGCGGATTCCGAGCTCGCGAGCCGTCTGGCGGATGAAGTTATGGTGCACGGCATTGATCTCAACCGAGGTGACCGATTTCGCGCCACGCGAGCAGAATTCATAGCTGATTGACCCCGTACCGGCAAAGAGATCCAGCACGTCGCACTCCTCGATATCGACGAGGTTTTGCAGCACGTTGAAGAGGTTCTCCTTGGCAAAGTCGGTCGTGGGACGAGCTCGGAGGTTCTTGGGCGGGTTGATGGCACGCCCTTTGAGAGTTCCGCTGATTATTCGCATTTGAGAGAGTTGAAATAGGTTTGATATTGGCGTTTGATCGCTTTGTTGGAGCTGCGCAGTTCGAGGCGTACCGTGTAGCGATTCGGATCGCAGGTCTCTACCAAGCGCGTCATGAGGTAGGCGCGATCGGCCTCACTCGCGATCGAGACCACCTCGGCGATTTGCAGCTTCGGATCATACACCTTTATATATATAAGATCCTCCGTGTCGCAAATCCAGATCGTAGGTTCGATATTTCCCACAGGGTGGAGCAATGGGGTGGTGTAGCGTACATCGTGGCCAAAAGCCTGCGTTAAGGCCTCTACCTCGGCTGTAGTCAGCGCCACGAGTGCCATCATCCCCTTGTCGGTACGAATGGGGAGTACCTGCTCCTCCTCTCCGAGTGGCATGCCGGCTGCGGCAAAGGCAGCCTTAATACCCTCCGTGGCGTAGAATTGCTCGGGAACAAGCAACGTGTGCGGAGTCAGCAACTCCACCTCCTCGACCCGTTTGGTCGGGGTAGCTACCGAAAAAGAGTGTCCACCCGTGAGTCGGATGGACACCTTTCTTTGTGTGTTGGAATGTTCCTTCATTAGTCCTCCCAGTTACCGGCCTCGTTATTACCGGCATCCATCGAACCGAACTTGATGCCCGGGTAGCGGTTGAAGTTGTTTACATCGTCATCAATCTTGTTGATGATGTCCTGACGATAGGTGATCGTGTCGAGGAACTTGATGTAAGGAGCGCGGCACTCAACCACGGGGATCACGATCTTCGACTCGGTCGTAATCTGACCGGCCTCCAGGATGAACTCAGCCTGGTTGTTCGTCGTGGGGATATAACGCAGGTTCAAAACCTCCTCCTTCGTGAGCTTCTTGGGCGAGAAGATGGTATCGATAACGGCTACCTTGAACTTCTCAATGTTCTTCTTACCCTGCTTCTTGAGCAGTGCCAAACCTACCGAGTCATCCTCGTCAACGAGCTTGCGCTCCATCTCGAGCGTGTCGTTCAGAATGAAGTTAGCCAGTGTGTCGAAATCGGCCGTGAACTTCTGATACTTCGTTTTGTAGGCGCGCTCAGCGGTACGAATGTCCTTAATGCGCTCGATAACCTGGGCGCTCTTCGACTTAAGCTCGTTCTCGAAGCGGATGGGCGTCGAGATCTGCTGGTAGATAACATACACAAATGCGATGATCACTACAGCAAGAAGAATTTGTGCGATTTTTTTCATTTTTATTTAGGTTTTGTTTATTAATTTTGTCGTGTAAAAACGTGCACTTAATGGATAGTACTCGTATTGCGATTCAAATTTACACTAAAATTTGTTTTGAAACAACCTTTGGACAAAAAAAAATCATCGAAAAGTTGTCGGAATACCTCGTTTCTGATGATTTTTCGCGAATTTTTGTCCTGAACGGCTATGCGGGTACGGGAAAAACGACTTTGATTGCCGCTACGGTGGCCGCTTTGAAGGAGGTTGGTATCAAGACCGTACTGCTGGCTCCGACGGGTCGTGCGGCGAAGGTGCTGGCCCGCTATTCGGGCGAAAAGGCACTGACGGTTCATAAGCGCATCTACCGCGAAAGAACCAATGCCGATTATGAATCAAAATTCACGCTCGATCTGAATCGGGAACAAAATGTGGTCTTTATCGTCGATGAGGCCTCGATGTTGTCAGACGCCTCGTTTGATACGACCTTTGGTAGTGGCTCGCTGTTGGCCGATTTGGTGCGCTATGTGCGCAGTGGCAAGAATTGCCGTCTGATTTTGGTGGGGGATAGCGCCCAGCTTCCTCCTGTAGGGTATGATTTCAGCCCTGCACTTGATCCCGATACGCTGAGCCGTTTTGGCGATGTGGAGTATTGCACGCTCGACGAGGTGGTACGCCAGCAGAGCGAGTCGGGTATTCTGTTCAATGCCACCATGGTGCGTTGCATGCTGGAGCAAGGCATCCTGAAGATACCCCGTTTTGAGATGGATTTCCCCGACATCGAGGCAGTGAGTGGTGGTGACTTTTTGGAGCTCTTGGGCGATGCCTATGCCAAATACGGACGCGACGAGGTGATCGTGATTACCCGCTCGAACAAACGTGCCAACCGCTATAATGAGGGCATTCGTCGCCACGTCTTGTCGGCTGAGGAGGAGATCGAAAGCGGGGATATGTTGATGGTTGTCAAGAATAACTATTACTACGCGGAACGCACCGAGGGATGTCCAATGCACTTCGTGGCCAATGGCGATATTGCTCGCCTGAAGCGCCTGCGTCGTTTTGAAGATTTCTACGGCTTCCGCTTTGCCAATGCGGTGTTGGAGTTCCCTGATTACGACGACACGCAGTTGGAGTGTAAAATTCTGCTCGATACGATCAATTCGGAGTCTCCGTCGCTGACGCGCGATGAGCAGAACCGACTCTTCTACGAGGTGGAGAAGGATTATCTCGACGTAAAAAGCAAGATCAAACGCTTCAAGGAGATTCGCGAGAATCCCCATTTCAACGCCATGCAGGTGAAATTCGCCTATGCCGTCACCTGCCACAAGGCGCAGGGCGGCCAGTGGCGTGCGGTCTTTATCGATCGCTTCTTGTTTGGCGACGAGCCGCTCAATTCCGACCTGATGCGCTGGCTCTATACGGCGCTGACGCGTGCCACCGAGAAGTTGTATCTGGTCAATTTCGACGAGCGATTCTTTGGCTAATAAAGAAACAAGACGGACTCCCGATTGGAAGCCCGTCTTGTTTTATATCAACGATTCGTTAGAACAGATAGCCGATATTCATGTAGAAGGCACCGTTACCATCCTGCTTGTGGTATTGGCCGATCGGCTTGCCATATTCGAAGCAGACGATGAAATTCTGGTTCATAATAAATCGCAGACCGGCGCCCACGGTGATGTGCGGGCGATCGTGCCCCAGACCCTGCGCCATGTAGGCATCGTATTCGCCCTTGACCTGGGCATACTCCTCGGCCGAAGCGAAGTCGGCTGCCGTGCGGCCAAACGACATGTCGTACTCCTTCGTCACCATCGTACCGTCGCTGAAGAGGTTGAGCGCAAAGGCGATGTTCTGTCGCCACAAGGGGAACGAAACGAAGCGCCAGCGGAACTCGGCGTTGTACGATGCCATGTCGAGACCCTGCACACGGTTGCGCATGATACCACGAATCGTACGGAAACCACCCATGCCGTCACGGTCGTAGGATTGACCCATCGTGGTGATGTAGGGGAGAATGTAGTAGGGTGCATCCTTGCCGAACGTGCCTTCGTAGTTGAGTCGATAGGCAAAGGTCAGTTTGTCGTTAGCTATGATAGGCACATAATGGCGGAACGTGGCCGAATACTTATAATAAGGATGTTTCGTACCCAACCACTTCGGAGCTACGATGGCATGCGCTTCAGCCCAAATGCCGCGTGAGGGTGCACCCTCCTTGTCGCGCGTATCATATAAAAGTCCCAGGCGCACCGTGCTGTTCCAACCTCCGTCGGCCTCGTCGTCCTTGATGATGCCCCACGTGCGGTATTGCTCAAAGAGGGTCGGCTCTTCATCGGGGAAGATCTCATGCTCCTCCTTGTTCTTGTTGACTTTTTTGCGGTTGATAGCACCCTGCTTGAAATAGCTCAGGTGGTAGCCCACCTCCCAAAAGAGCTTCTCTTTCCAGAGATTGCCGATAAAGTCGGCCTTGAAGAGGATCGCCTTGCGGTCGATGCGGTACTTGGGGGTGTAGATGTAACTCTCGCCATCCTTGCCGGCATCCACTTTCTCGTAGTCGAAGTAGGATTGGTAGCCGTTAAAGCCGTAGAAGTCCATCGCCTTGTCGTTCGTGCCCGTCAGTGTGGCCGAGAAACGGATGCCCGGAATCAAGAAACGCGAGTCGTAGGAGATGGTGTAGAGTTGCGAACCTTTCGTAAAGAACGAGGCCTCGAAGAACCATTGCTGACGCGTGTTGGGGTAGACCGAACCGTCTCCAAAATCGTAGAGGTTCAAGATGGCACCCAGCTGGAAACCCTTATCGGCATCGAAGGCGATTGCCGGCAATGGACCGAAATTGAAACCGGTCTTCGTAATCTCTTTTTTCGTGCTGTTCTCGTTGGCCTGCGGTGTGTTGTCCGTCGTTTGAGCCATGAGAGCCATCGGCAACAACAGGGCTGCTATGAGCGTAAAAATCTTCTTCATATATTAGTTGTGAATCACTATTTTTCGTATTGCGTTATACTTTTTACGTAAGGTTTTGCTACACAATAGCTTGAGATCCGAGATCCCCAATCGCACCAGATGCCAGCTGTCGTGAGCTACGATGGGCGCCGGAATCAACAGCAGGATGGCTGCCAAAGCCCACCATGCAGGGAGTAGGAAACAGATGGCGATGGCGTAGATCAGTAGCAAAATCGGCCATAAAACGAGGTAGGCCACGTAGCGCACCGAATTGCGGAAAGCCTTGTCTTTGAGCTTGCTGAAGAGCCACTGTACAATTGCGTTAATCGGCAACGTAAGCACGGATACCGTCAGGCTGTACGGCAACGTAACAAGCCAAATAAGTAACTTCAGCAGACGCGAAAGGAACGGGTAGCGTACGGCAATCGAGCCGAGACTGATACCCTTTTTGCGACGCAACTGAAAGGCTTCGGCGCCGAGTTGTAACAACTTGGCTGCCTGTTCGGGTTGTTGCTCTTTGAGGGCATTCAGCGTCGCCAGGGTACGCTTGGAAGCCTCGAACGAAGCCTCCAGGTTGTTGCGACGTTTTTCGGTCGGAGGCAGCTTCTTTACCTGTCGACTGACGGCAGCTGCACAAATCTCGTATGTTGCCTCGTAGTGCTCGTCGTTCGGAATGGGCGATACCACCTCATTCATGCGCTCCGTCAGCAGATCTTTGAGCAGGTTGATTTGCTCCTGAGCCGACTGCTCCGGATGGTCCGCAAGGAAGGTTTTGACATTAATAGGATCGCCAATCTGCACAAGCACCGTCGAGCGGAATCGGAAGAAGTTGCCGTAGTGCAACGACACGGGAACGATATAGAGCGGCATCTCTTCCATCAATCCCTGTGCCTGCAGGGCGATGCGGAAGATACCCTTCGAGAGGGGAAGCGACGAGTGCTTGGCCTGATGCTGTCCCTCGGGGAAGATGCAGAACGGCACCTTGTCGCGCAGCACCTCGGCCGCCTTTTCGATCGTTTCGTTGTTCTTCTTCACCTCGCCAAAGCCGTCACGAATACGCATGATCGGCATAATCTTCAAGAATCGGAAGATCTTGGCCAGCGTGCGATTTTTGAAGATGTCGGCGCGAGCCACGAAGACCTTCGGCTGGCGATCCATGGCCAAGACTACCAGCGCATCCATCAGCGCATTGGTGTGGTTGGGGGCATAGATGACGGCTCCATCCTTCGGGATACGCTCCGTGCCTACGTATCGGATTTCTCGATACGAGAGTTTGAGCATGCAATCTACATAGTTGCGCAGGCGCGCATACCACGGATCATAATCCTGTATATTACGTGTTTTAGCCATGCAATCAATCGGTTAAGGGGGTGCGACGGAAGAGATAGGCAACCGTAAGCCCCGAAATGATGTGCCAGATGCCCCACCATGCGGTGATGAAGAGCATACCACCGTAGTGGCCGTGCCAGATTTCGCTGGGGAAGATGTTGGGGTTGAAGAGCAGAATCAGTCCCAAACCCGAATTCTGAATACCTATCTCCACGGTCAGCGAACGGCGATCGGCATTGGGCACTTTGGCCAAAAGTCCTCCCACGTAGCCCGTACTGAGCGCGCAGGCGTTGTGAATCAGCACGATAAAGAACACGTAGAAGATGTGATCCAGGAAGAGTTGGAAATTTTGAGCAAACGAGGCGACTACCATAGCGATAAACAGCAGAATCGAAATCACCTGAGCCGGTTTGGTGATGTGTTTGGTCAGATTGGGCCAAAAGTGGCGGAAAATCAGACCCAGCAGAATCGGCAGACCGAGCAACAGCAGAATCTGCTCCAACATCGGGAAGAAGGGAATCACTAAGGTCGGGATGTCGGCTTTCAGGCTGATAATCTGGCTGTAAAGCGAACCCCAGAAGAAGAAATTAAATGGGGTGACTATCGGCGCAAAGGCGGTTGTTACGGCCGTCATCGAGACCGAAAGCTCGATGTTGCCCTTCGAGAGCGAAGAGATAAAATTCGAGATATTTCCTCCCGGGCACGAGGCAACCAGAATCATACCCAGGGCAATCATGGGCGTAATCAGCGGACTGAGCGCCAATGCAACTGCAAACGTAACGGCCGGCAAAGCAACCCATTGCAACAAGATGCCGATGATAACCGACTTAGGATTGAGGAAAATATCCTTAAAAATTCGGGGTTTGATACCCAATGCCACGCCAAACATGACAAAGGCCAAAATCAGGTTAACAATCATCATACCGCCTTCACCGAAATTGATGGTGATGCCGTTAAGTGCTTCTAATTGCTCTTTCATGGGGCTAGTGTATTTTCTTTGTGCGAAATTGGTTACGAATCCTGAGCTCTATTGTCTAAATGTACTCTTTATTAATCCATTTGGTCACAAAGATCGGAAAAATTTTTCTAAAATTCGCTTTTTTTGGCCAAAATGAGTATTTATACCTATTAATTACAAGCAACATTACGCCTTAAACTCTAAAAACGAGTTGGTTCATATATATGATGCAACACCGCAAACTGATACCTATTATTGTGTCGGTTGTGGTAAGCCTATGATAACCAAGCGCGGAAAGATTCGCGCTTGGCATTATGCTCATAAAAACAATACTCTCAAGTGCTCATATGAAACCTATCTCCATAGGGTTGCAAAGCATAGATTATGTGAGCGATTTTTACAGTACGACTCCTTTGCTATCAGTTTTAGAGCTCCTTGCAGATGCATTCACATAAATAATTGCCACTGGGCAGATGATAGTCATATTTGCAATTGGGATAGTTATACAACATTTGACTTAAAAGCGTTTTATAGCAAATGTGCAGAGGAGCAAACATACAACGGATATAGAGCAGATGTACTCCTATCTAATGAATTGGGAAAATACCCTCCGGTATTTTTAGAAATATGTGTTAGTCATCCATGCAGTAATGAAAAAATAGAGTCTGGGGTTAAAATTATCGAACTTACCATAAAACACGAAACAGACATTGAGGATATTCTCAATGCCAATGTGATCGAAGAGAGTAACATAGTAAAGTTCCATAATTTTGAGCGGTATGTTATGGAATGTGAGCCAGAAAGATACAAAGATATCTGTAAGTTTACCTTGTATGAAAATGATAAGATGTTTTGTTCTTATCCTAATTGTATGACGTATTTACAGCATCATCCTAAAGCTAAATTGGAAGTTTGCGTTGAACAGCAATTTTATTTAGGGTATTCAATGTATGATTATGGAGCTTTTGTTGCATTATCAAAGTACCCCAATCTTCGTACTTGCAATTTATGTAGGTATCATGAAGATAGAATGATGGATGATGAATGGGAAATAGCTAAAGAGAAGAGTAAATCCCCAATTTTCTGCAAATTATATAAAAAATTCGGAACAAAGAAATATTGTGCCCCTACAGAAGCTCAATCATGTTCTTACTACAAACCATACTCACAAGAGCAACGACAAGCAATCTTGCGACAATTTAACAAGAATTATATTTGGCAGAAGGATGAGAATTGAAATACATTTATTTGCTGAATTCTCATGCGCGCGTGCGAGATTCTCGGATAAATAATGTATCTTTGCTTACTTATTAAGAAAAGCAAAATCCGAAACTGTGAACGAAACGAAAGCAGATAAAGCAAAACCCGTCAAGCGCGTGAAGACCCCTTTGATGGATCAATACTATGCAGCCAAGGCTGCCTATCCCGATGCCATCATGCTCTTCCGTGTGGGCGACTTCTACGAAACCTTTGGTGAGGATGCCATCAAGACGAGCGGTATTCTCGGCATCACGCTGACGCGTCGCGCCAACGGCACGGCCTCGCATGTCGAGCTGGCCGGATTTCCGTACCATGCCATTGATACCTACCTGCCGAAACTCGTGCGGGCGGGCGAACGTGTGGCTATCTGCGAGCAGTTGGAGGACCCGAAACTGGTCAAAGGCCTCGTGAAGCGTGGCGTGACGGAGCTGATTACCCCGGGCGTGGTGTTACAGGATAACATCCTCACGAACAAGGAGAATACCTTCCTCGCCTCGGTCTATTTCGGCAAGCAGCTCACGGGTGTTTCGTTCCTCGATATCTCGACGGGCGAATTTTATGTGGCCGAGGGTTCGGATGCCTATGTTGATAAGTTGCTCTCGAACCTGCAACCCAAAGAGGTGGTCTATCAGCGTGCTGCGGAGGATCGTTTCAAATCCTCGTTCGGTGTGCGCTACTACACCTATCGCCTCGACGAGTGGGTCTTCTCGGAGGATGTCTGCCGCGAGAAGCTCTGCCGCCAGTTCGGTACGCCGACCCTGAAGGGTTTTGGTGTCGATCACATGTCGGCTGGATTGTCGGCCGCCGGCTCGATTCTACACTACCTGGAGATGACCGAGCACCGTCAAACCGACCATCTGCGCTCAATCTCGCGCCTCGATTCGGAGGATTCCGTGTGGATCGACAAATTCTCGATCGCCAACCTCGAACTCTTCTCGTCGAATGGTGGGGGACGGCGCACCTCGTTTGCCGATGTCATTGACCGCACGCTGACCCCGATGGGTGGCCGTCTGCTGAAGCGCTGGATCGCCATGCCGTTACGCAAGGTGCGCGAGATCGAGGCGCGCCATGAGGTGGTCGAGGTCTTCGTCAAGGATGTCGAGCTGCACGAGGCGCTCACGGATCAGATCGCCCGCGTAGGCGACCTGGAGCGCATTGCTTCGCGTATTGCTGCAGCGCGTGTCCTGCCCCGCGAGTTGGTGCAGCTCAAGCACTCGCTCACGGCCGTCGAAATGCTCAAGGCGTTGCTCGACTCGAGCGACCAACAGCCCCTGCATGCACTTTCGGAGGCGATTAACCCGATGGCCGAGGTGCGCCAGGAGATTGAGCGGACGATCTATCCCGATCCCGAAACCAACCAGATTCAGAAGGGCGGCATCATCGCCGACGGGGTCGATCCCGAGCTGGACGACCTGCGCCGCATCGCCCTGCATGGCAAAGATTACCTGATGCAGCTTCAGCAGCGCGAACGCGAGGCTACGGGCATTTCGTCCCTTAAATTGGGCTACAACAATGTCTTTGGCTACTATATCGAGGTCAGCAACACGCACAAAGATAAAGTTCCCGAAGGGTGGATTCGCAAGCAGACCCTCACGAATGCCGAGCGCTACATCACCGAGGAGCTGAAGGAGTACGAGGAGAAGATTCTCGGCGCCGAGGGTCGCATGATCGAGATCGAGCAGCGCATCTATGGCGCGCTGATTGGGTCGATCGCCTCGTCATTGCAAATCCTGCTACGCAACGCTGCCGTGGTTGCCCGCATCGACTGCCTGCAATCCTTCGCCATGCTGGCCCGCCAGCGTCGTTATGTGCGCCCAACGCTCGACGACGGTAAGCGCATCGAGATCAAGCAGGGCCGGCACCCCGTGCTCGAGACGCTGATGCCCGTGGGGGAGGAGTATATCCCGAACGACATCATGCTCGATGATGACGATCAGCAGATTATCATGATCACGGGTCCCAACATGTCGGGTAAGTCGGCCCTATTGCGCCAGACAGCACTCATCGTGCTGATGGCCCAGATGGGTTCGTTTGTGCCCGCCAAGGCGGCCCATATCGGCGTGGTGGATAAGATTTTTACCCGTGTGGGTGCTTCGGATAATATCTCGCAAGGCGAATCGACCTTCATGGTCGAGATGCTGGAGTCGGCCGGCATCCTGAATAATATTTCGGATCGCTCGTTGGTGCTCCTCGATGAGATCGGGCGCGGTACGAGCACCTACGACGGCATCTCGATTGCCTGGGCGATGGTGGAGTACCTGCACAACCATCCTACGGCGCGCGCCAAGACCCTCTTTGCCACGCACTACCATGAGCTGAACGAGATGACCAACATGTGTCCCCGTGTGAAGAATTACCATGTTTCGGTACGTGAGGTGAATGGCACGATTGTCTTCCTGCGCAAGCTCGAAAAGGGTGGTACGGAGCACTCGTTCGGTATCCATGTGGCTCGTCTGGCGGGTATGCCTGCCTCAATAGTAAAACGTGCCGAGGATATCCTGCAAAACCTCGAAACGGTATATGGCAAGAGTGAAATTGTCCCCTCGAAGAGCCTCAAGGAGCGCAATAAGCGCGCTTCGCAGGCAGTTCGCCAAGCGGCCGAGCAACCCGAACCGCAGTCGATGCAACTCTCGATGTTCCAGCTCGACGACCCCGTGTTGGTGCAGATTCGCGACCAAATCAAAGGCTTGGATATCAACTCCCTGACCCCGCTCGAGGCGCTCAACAAACTGAACGAAATCAAAAAGATTACCGGAATATAAATAGTAAGGCCGCCCTTCGGGACGGCTTTTTTTGCACAAAATTAACGATAAACGATAAAAAAATAACGAAAAAGTTTGGAAGTTCGAGATTTGTTATTACTTTTGCATAACGATAAACGATAAATTATTAATGATAAACTTCACGAACCATTAAAACCGTTATGCTATGAAAATTTCGAAATCCACGCAGCGCCGCATCATCGCACTCTTTGTGTTAGTCAGTTTGATGTTTGTGCCCGATTTGATACTTTCGGTTGTGCATGTCGTTCTTGACAAGGATTGGCGCACGAAAAACAATGTTACTTTTATTGGTACGGTGGACGTTACGCGACCGAGCTATATGCTTGACGATGGCAAACAGAACTGCTACGCCCCGATTGTTGTCCGTCCGGCAACTGCCGATGAGCCTGCCATTATGGTCGAACCGTCGGAATACGTTGTGTACGCCACGGAAGGCGATTATAAGATCGACACTGCAGCCAATCGTGTGCGTAAAGTGATGTTGAGTATCTCTATGGTTGTGATTTTTGCCTTGACTGTACTGCTCTTAATGATTATCTACCAAGCAATCAAGGGTTTCCAGACGGGCGAATTTTTTACGCAAAAGTCGGTTGTTATGGTGCGTGTGATGGCTGCGCTCTATTTTGTAGGCAGTCTGGTTTGGTCGAATTTTGGCGCATTAGAGGCGCGTGTCGCATCGGAATTTTGCGGTACGTTATGTGCTGAAAGTTTGGGCGGAGCATTCGTGCTGAATACCAATTCGATATTGATTCCGCTTGTAATGTTGATTCTCGCCGAGTTGATGAATATTGCTCACATGCTGAATGAAGAGGAGAGTGCAACCCTGTAAATGAGTGTAAAGCTATGATAGTAACTAATTTAGATGTAATGCTTGCGCGACGCAAGATGTCGTTGCAGGAGCTTTCCGAGCGCATTGGTATTTCGGTTGTGAACCTCTCGAAACTCAAAACGGGCAAGGTGCGCGCGATCCGTTTTTCAACCCTCGATGCGATTTGTCGGGCGCTCGATTGTCAGACGGGGGATATCCTCGAATTTCGTCCCGATCAACCCGAACCTGATGCTGAATGTTGATTTACCACAAACCAAAAAGGCCGCCCGAAACACGGACGGCCTTTTATTTTGCTTTTGAGCGAGATTTACTCCTTAATGATCGAGCGGATATTCTCGATCAGCATTGCTACGGCAACCGAGTTGAAGCCGCCCTCAGGAATAATCACGTCGGCATGTTTTTTCGACGGCTCGACAAACTCTTCGTGCATCGGCTTGACGGTCGTGGTGTATTGATCAATCACCGACTCCATCGAACGACCACGATCCCTCACATCGCGTAAGATTCTACGGGCCAGGCGGATATCTGCATCCGTATCAACGAACACTTTAATATCCATCAGCTCGCGCAACTCACGATTTTCGAAGATCAGAATACCATCTACGATGATCACCTTCGATGGTTTCACGGCCACCTTCTCATCCGTGCGGTTATGATCCACGAACGAATAGACGGGATGCTCGATCGCCACGTTGGCCTTCAGCGCCTGGATATGATCGACCAACATGTCGGTATCGAAGGCGGCAGGGTGGTCGTAGTTGAGTTTCGTGCGCTCCTCGTAGGTCAGCTCGGGATGTGCCTTGTAATAGTAGTCGTGGCAAAGTGTCACAACATCATCCCCGGCGAAGGCCTCCTGCAGTCGCTTCACGAGGGTCGATTTGCCGGATCCCGTACCACCGGCAACTCCGATTACCGTTACTTTCATGGTGTTAGTCGTTTTGATTATAAAAAAAGTGTGCCCGGTTGAGCACACTTTTAAGTATTCTATTATGCGTCGATGTTTGCGTAATGTGCATTCTGCTCAATAAACTCACGGCGAGGCGGCACCTCGTCACCCATGAGCATCGAGAAGATACGGTCAGCCTCGGCGGCGTTTTCGATGTTCACCTGACGCAGGGTGCGCGTCTCGGGGTTCATCGTCGTCTCCCACAGCTGCTCGGCGTTCATCTCACCAAGACCTTTGTAGCGCTGCACATGGGCACCCTTGCCGAACTCGACCGTGGCGGCATCACGCTGCTGATCATCCCAGCAGTAGCGCTGCTGCTTGCCCTTCTTCACGAGGTAGAGGGGCGGGGTAGCGATGTAGATGTGGCCATTCTCGATCAGCTCCTTCATCTTGCGGAAGAAGAAGGTGAGCATCAGCGTAGCGATGTGCGAACCATCGACATCGGCATCGGTCATGATGATAATCTTATCGTAGCGCAGACCTTCCAGATTCAGTGCCTTCGAGTCCTCCTCGGTACCGATCTTCACACCCAGGGCGATGAACATGTTCTTGATCTCCTCGTTCTCCCACATGCGGTGCTCCTGCGCCTTCTCGATGTTCAGAATCTTACCACGCAGCGGCATGATGGCCTGGAAGTTGCGGTCACGACCCGTCTTGGCCGTACCACCTGCCGAGTCTCCCTCGACGAAGAAGATCTCAGCCTGCGAGCGGTCACGGCTCGTGCAGTCGGCCAGCTTACCCGGCAGACCGGCACCTGAAAGCACCGTCTTGCGCTGCACCATCTCGCGGGCGTGGCGGGCAGCATGGCGAGCCGTAGCGGCCAGAATCACCTTCTGTACGATGGCGCGGGCATCCTTCGGGTTCTCCTCCAGATACTGCGACAGCGCCGAGCTCATGGCCTGATCTACAGCAGCCGACACTTCGTCGTTACCCAGCTTGGTCTTGGTCTGACCCTCAAACTGCGGCTCGGCAACCTTCACCGAGATAACGGCCGTCAGACCCTCGCGGAAGTCGTCACCGCTGATCTCAAACTTGAGCTTCGAGAGCATGCCCGAATCGTCGGCGTACTTCTTCAGCGTACGAGTCAAAGCGCGGCGGAAACCCGTAAGGTGCGTACCGCCCTCGATCGTGTTGATGTTATTGACATACGAGTGTACGTTCTCCGAGAAGGAGTCGTTGTACTGCATGGCCACCTCGACGGGGACACCCTTCGACTCGGTGTCGAGGTAGATGATCTCGTCAATAATCTTCTGACCACGCGTTTGGTCGAGGTACTTCACGAACTCCTTCAAACCCTCCTCCGAGTAGAAGTGGTCCTCACGCAGCTTGCCATCCTGATCGGCACGCATATCGTAGAGGTTCAGGTGAATACCCTTATTCAGGAAGGCCAACTCGCGCAGACGCGATGCCAAAATATCGTAGCTGTAAATGGTCGTATGGGTAAAGATCTCCGGGTCGGGATGGAACGTGACGGTCGTACCGCGATCCTCGCACTCGCCGATTACCTCGACAGCCGTGATGGGCTTACCCTTGCTGTAGGACTGGCGGAAGATCTTGCCCTCGCGGTGAATCTCCGCAACGAGCAGGGTAGAAAGTGCATTCACGCACGATACACCTACACCGTGCAGACCACCCGAAACCTTGTAGCTGCCCTTGTCGAACTTACCACCGGCGTGCAGCACGGTCATCACGACCTCCAGGGCCGATTTCTTCTCCTTGTCGTGCATGCCGGTCGGAATACCGCGGCCGTTATCGCTTACGGTAATCGAGTTATCCGCACCGATCGTCACGTTGATCGTGTCGCAATAACCTGCCAGCGCCTCGTCGATCGAGTTGTCGACCACCTCGTAAACCAAGTGGTGCAGACCCTTCTCACCGATGTCGCCAATGTACATGGCGGGGCGCTTACGCACTGCCTCCAGACCCTCTAAGACCTGAATATTAGACGCGCCATATTCCTCTTCCTGGCGCTTGATGTTTTCTTGTTCTGTACTCATTTGTAATGGGTTCAATAGATTGTACAAATGTAGGAAAAATCCATGAAAAATCAAACGAAAAAAGCGGGGAAAATTGCACTTTTTCCTCGCTTTTTTGATGCTTTTCAATTTGGCCCTTGCCTTTAGGCAAGAATCTGCTTCAGATCGACCTCGCAGATGTGTCCTTTTTGGAATAATACGGCACGCGCCGGATACTTTTCGATGAGTGACGTGTTGTGTGTCGACATCACAACAGCGCATCCTCGCTCGGCAATCTCACAGAAGATCTTCATGATACCGTCGGCCGTTACCGGATCGAGGTTGCCCGTCGGCTCGTCGGCCAACAAGACCTCGGGATCGTTCAGCAGAGCACGGGCGATGACCAGGCGCTGCTGCTCACCACCCGATAGTTCGAAGGGCATCTTATAACTTTTGGTCTCCAGGTGTACCATGTTGAGTACCTTGTCAATGCGCTCGCGAATCTCCGACTCCTTCTTCCATCCCGTAGCCTTCAGCACGTAGTAGAGATTCATGAATACATTGCGGTCGTTCAGCAGTTGGTAATCCTGGAAGACAATGCCGATACTGCGGCGCAGATAGGGAATATCTTTGCGTTTGAGCGTACGGAGGTTAAAACCGGCAATCGAACCTTCACCCACCAAGAGCGGCACCTCGGCGTAGAGCGTCTTCAGCAGCGACGATTTGCCGCTGCCGACACGTCCGATCAGATAGACAAACTCGCCTTGATGGACGCTTAAATCCAACTCCGAGAGGACCATCTCGCCCTCATGGATAATCTGCTTGGCAGATTGATTTTCGCCACCGTGGTAGATCGCCACCTTTCTCAGTCGGATAACCTGCTTCTTCTCCATGCTCGCCGTGTTTTGCTGTTCTGAAAGCCAAAGATACGAAAAATAATTTGTTTTCCGTTCGAATTGCACTATCTTTGCCGATGATTTACGACAACCTTTGTCGCTCAAGAATTGGGGGTGCCCGGTTTTGACAGCAGGCAGAGTTTGATGGTAAGCACGTCGAGCGCTGTGTGGCGGCTCGTTAATCCCGATGCTCAAAAATTAGTTGGCAACAACAATTACGCACTCGCTGCCTAATTTCCAGGAAATTGAGGCTTAATCGCCGAGGCCAAGGCTGCCTTAGCGACGAGTATCCCGAGGGGCTGTTCCGCTCTTTAATGGCTCTTCATACGGGGTATCATTCATTTAGAGATAGTCAGACGGAGGGCTTCGGCCGTCGGGCGAAATTTTAGAAGCTGGGCCGTGTGTTTGGTTGTTGCCTACCAGATGCGCGGAGAAGGACGAAACGGTAACTAAACGTGTAGAAAGCCTTCGGGTTCCCTGTTTGGACGCGGGTTCGACTCCCGCCACCTCCACCAAAACAACGATAGAAGCGCGCTATTTGGCGCGCTTCCGTTGTTTGGTGGAGGTGGCGGAGGATCCGCCACTTATATTGACAATCCACCCAAACCCTCCTTTGATAAGGAGGGCTTACGCCATTAGAGAAGAAATTTGGCGCGCCTTATCCAAAATCAGTAGCCCCAGTGGGCTCAGTGGCCTCAAATAAAAAAGCCTATCGTTTCGATAGGCTTTGTATTAAGTTATTTGACCGTTACGATCACACGCGCGTAGTGGGTGAGTTTTGGAGTACCGTTGTCGGTCACCTCACAAATAAATTGCAGCGTATCACCCGATGTAGCATCTGAAGGGACAACAAATGTTGCCTCGGCCTTATCGGCATTCTCAATCGCCACCTTACCGGCATAACTATCAGCCTCGGCATACTGCCACCAGCGAAACGTGAGTCGATCGCCATCGGGGTCTGTTGTGCGGCGAGCATCGAGCGTCACCTCTCGCCCCATGCTTTTCGTGAGCTCTTTTTTGTGCGATAACTTAACCACAGGAGCATGGTTTGCCTCCTCGTAGGACTTTACACACCAATCGGCACGAGCTGCCCAATCGTTTTGCACAGCAACGAGCCAACGTTGGAAGACATAGTGTGTATCCAATACGCCATTATTCCAATCCTTGCCATCCTGCAGGTGGTTTCCTTTGCGGAATTCGGGACGACCGCCCCAGCCACCTAATGTGTAGTCGAGGTGCTGCTCCAGACCGTTGTTGATGAGGGGCATGTAGGAGGGGGTATCGCCCTCGCTCGTGTAGGCCTGCGGATAGGCGGCACATAGCGGGCCGTGACCCTCTTTGATATGCTCATTGAGCCACGGCTTATCCATAATCTCCTGCAACTCCTTCGGGTTTTTGCTCAAGCGATTCTTGAAATAGTAATCGACGCTCATATAGTCCCACACATAGCGCCAGGCACCGTCACGATCGGGGGCTCCCGATTCGTAGATGTAGATCTCGGGCAAATTCTCCTCGATCCACTTACCGCCGCCATCCTGGTACCAAATGCAGTACAGGCGCGCCTTCTTCACGGCACGTTGCCACTCTCTCTCCGTGTAGTGCTCCTTGATTTGCCACAAGGCGTTTGCCTGCGTGTTGGCACCGCCCCAGGCCAGGATGTGCACCGGGCGCGGATCGTCATCCAAGAGCGTGCGGATAATGAGTTGCGCGCCCTCACTGTCCGAGAGTAGGGGCGGAGCTTTGTGCAGGTCGGCACGATTCTCGTTCCCGACCGCTATCACCTGCAATAACTCCTCGGCATCGGGGTAGTCGGGGTTGTGCTTGCGCAAATTGGGTAGCACCTCCTTGTAGTAGGCAATCTGCTCTTCGATCCAACGCTCCTTGCTGTGGCCATCCTTCTGCACGCCATTGACCTGCACGATACCCGCCACATCATAATCCGAGGCGTACATCAGGAAACGCACCATCGAACTACGATCGTCGATTTCGCCATCCGTGGTGACAATCACGCGCGGTTTCTCAACCCTATGAGCGCCAACTTGCCACGGCGTAAGAGCCGTGGCAAGCAACCATAAAACAGTCAGCAAATATTTCATAAACACTATTGGCGATCCAGGTATTGGATCATCAGCATCATATTCTCGATGTAGGTGCGGACCGAAATACACATCACGGGCTCTTTGGCCGAATAGGGCGACGTATCATACTCATCACCCACGTAGGTCGTGGTGTATTCACGCGTCGTACTCGGCGTCGTATCGGTGCAGGGTTTGTACGGGTTCGAGGTCTGGCTGATCGGCGTTAACCAATAACCCTCCTCGGTCATTGCGCCAATCAACTCACGGATGCGCTCCAACGAAGGCTGGCGAACGGGCATGCCCCACACTTGACGAACGCGCGTATAGTACTTCTTGAGGGGCACCAAACCGTTATTCAGGAAGGGCGAATCCTTTGCCAACTCCTCCTTCGGGATCTGTTTTACCGCCTCAAAAGCCTCGCGCAGCGCCTTCGGGTTTACGCTCGTGAACGAGCCGTAGTGCGCCAGCGTACCTTCGGGATTCTGATCGTAGAAGTAGCGTCCGTTGTAGACATTCGAGCCCTCACGGTGTACAAACTGCGGTTCGCCGGTCTCGGGATGGATGAAACGGGCAGCTATAAACGAATCCGAATTAGGACCGCTACGACGGCGAGCGGCAAGACCGCCACGCTCGATCAGCTCCTGGGGCAGAGCCAAAGTCTCAAGGTAATCAATTGCTGCGGGAATACCGATCAGGAAGCGCGAATCGCCCGTCAGTTTATAGTACTCCATCAAGAGGTGTACCATTTCGCTCGTGGTGCTCGTATTGATAGCGCGTGGCTCATAAGAACGAGCATGTGCAGGCTTCAGATCCTCGACCGTATATTGATCGGCCCAACCGGCGTAGGGCGCACCTTGCTGCAGGGTGGGGATCAGGTACATGGCGCGCAGAATCGGCTCTTTGAGGTTCTGCATGCCGAGTGCCTGGTAGCACTGCGTCAGGAAATCGATGATGCCTGGGATCACGTCGTCGTTAAGCGTGATAAAAGACGAGTAGTCGGCCTTACCCTGGAAGGGGTGGTCGTAGCGTAACGGATAGCGCTGCGGCCAGCCACCGATCGGGTACTGACTCTCAAGGGCAAAGTTGATCACCTTCTCCAGTGCCGGACGATAGGTCGGATCGTCCTTCTCGACGTAGATGCGAAGCAGGAATTTGGCAGCTTCCATCGTGCCGCCATCATCGTAAGTGGCGTTACCGTAATAGTGCTGGAACTCCTCCAAGCGCCAACCTGCCTTGCCGATGGTCGAGTACCACTCCTTGAGCGAATTCTCGCCGGCGAAGTCGAAGACGTAGTTCCAACCGCCACACGGTAGCTGGCCCCAAATCAGGGCATTGGCTACGCGCTTGGCCTGCTCGTAGTAATATTCATCACCCGTACAGTGGTAAGCATCAAGCAGCAGGTGTCCCACCGAAGGCGTTCCGGGAGGCTGAATCCAGATCATGGTGCGCTTGGCCTCCATTTCACCCCATTGACGCGAAAAGTCGGGCAGATAATTCCACACGAAACCGCCATTGTAGCTCACTTTATCCATCATGAACTCGGTAGCTTGGCGCATAGCCTTGCGTACCTCCTCATCGGGTGTTTGTTTGGGTTTGGCTGTGGCGGTCGATAACAGTAAGGTGGCGATCAGCAGACTTACTGTCGATTTGAACGTCGAAACTGACATAAATAAAGTTGTTTTAAGTTGTGTAGTTGGTTAGTTAGGTAAATATAGTAATAATTCTCCGAACTACCACCTTTTTAGTCCACAAAGTTTTTCTTTTCAAGGCGAATCGCCGAAAAAGCAGGCTGAAACGCCAAAAGATATTGCGCTTTCGGACGAAAAAATCTATCTTTGTGCAACGAAACTTAAAATCAACCCAATATGACAAAGAAAATCTTGCTGCTTGGCTCGGGTGAGCTGGGAAAAGAGTTTGTAATCGCGGCACAACGTCTGGGCCAGACGGTCATTGCTTGCGACAAGTATGCCGGTGCGCCTGCCATGCAGGTTGCCGATGCATACGAAGTATTTGATATGCTCGATGGCGATGCGTTGGCAGCTGCCGTTGAAAAGCATCAGCCCGATCTGATTGTCCCCGAGATTGAGGCCATCCGCACGGAGCGCCTCTACGATTTCGAGCAGCAGGGGATTCAGGTAGTACCGAGCGCCCGCGCCGTGAACTACACGATGAACCGCAAGGCCATTCGTGACCTGGCGGCCGTGGAGCTGGGGCTTAAGACGGCCAAGTATTTCTATGCCAAGACCTTCGATGAACTGAAGGAGGCCGCCGCAAAGATCGGCTATCCGTGTGTCGTGAAGCCCCTGATGTCCTCGTCGGGTAAGGGCCAGTCGGTAGTTCGCTCGGAGGCCGACCTGGAGCATGCCTGGACCTACGGTTGCGAGGGGTCGCGTGGCGACATCATGGAGCTGATCATCGAGGAGTTCATCGCATTCGATAGCGAGATTACGCTCCTTACCGTCACGCAAAAGGATGGCCCGACGCTCTTCTGCCCGCCGATCGGCCATGTGCAGATCAGCGGCGACTACCGCGAGAGCTTCCAGATGGCCCCCATCTCGGAAGAGCACCTGAAGGAGGCGCAGCGCATGGCAGCTGCCGTGACGGAGGCCCTGACCGGTGCCGGTATCTGGGGCGTAGAGTTCTTCCTCAGCCACGAAAACGGTGTCTACTTCTCGGAGCTTTCGCCCCGTCCGCACGATACAGGCATGGTGACGCTGGCCGGTACGCAGAACCTGAGCGAGTTTGAGTTGCACGCGCGTGCCGTCCTGGGGCTGCCGATTCCCGAGATTACCTTCGAGCGCATGGGTGCTTCGGCCGTAATCCTCGCCGAGGAGGCTTCAGCTACGGCTCCCGAGTACGAAGGCATGGAGGAGGCTGTTCGGATGGATCCCCGCAACGATATCCGCATCTTCGGTAAGCCGACGGCTCGCAAGAATCGCCGCATGGGTGTCGTGGTGGGTTATGCGCCCCACGGCTCGAACCTCGACGAGTTGCGCGATCGCGTGAAGGCAGCAGCCGCCTGCGTGAAGGTGGTTTGCAAGTAGTCAGCCTTACATAGATACGAAAAGGAGAGCCGCAAAGCTCTCCTTTTTCGTTGTATGTAGTCGCTGCTACTTATTGAAGGCAGCCACTACGTTGTCCGTAGCCTTCTTCAGCAACTCCTCGGGGCAGCAGAGCGTGATGCGGATATAACCGTTACCCTCCGAACCGAAGATACCACCCGGCGTGAGGAATACGTCGGTCTTCTCCATCACCTCATCCGAGAACGAGAAGCTGTCGCCCTCGTAGCCCTCGGGCAGCTCGGCCCAAATAAAGAGACCGGCCTGGTGCTTGCGGTAGCGGCAACCGAGTGCATCCAGCAGGGCGTAAGCCTGACGCTCACGACCGTAATAAATCTCGTTCAGCTCCTTGAACCACTCCTCACCGAGTGCCAAAGCCGTATCGGCAGCAGCCTGGATGGGGTAGAACATACCCGAGTCCATGTTCGACTTAAAGGTCAGAATCGAGTCGATCCACTCCTTCTTACCCACGACAACACCCACGCGCCAGCCGGCCATCGAGTGACCCTTCGAGAGCGAGTTCATCTCCAGCGCCACCTCACGTGCACCCTCGACCTCCATGATCGAGATCGGAGCCTCAGCGTTGCGGATAAAGCTATAGGGATTGTCGTGTACGATCAGGATGTTGTGCTTCTTACCAAAGGCGATGATCTTCTCGAAGAGCTCCATCGAGGGGGTCTGACCCGTCGGCATGTTGGGGTAGTTTACGAGCATCATCTTTACGCCCTCCAAACCGGCAGCCTCGATGGCCTCGAAATCGGGGTAGAAGTTCGTCTCCTTGTTCAGCGCGTAGGTCACCATCTCGCCACCGGCCAAACGCACGGCTGCCGAGTAGGTGGGGTAGCCCGGGTTGGGAACCAGCACTTTGTCACCCTTGTTGAGGAAGGTCATGCAGATGTGCATAATGCCCTCCTTCGAACCGATGAGCGGCAACACCTCGGTCTGGTAGTCCAGCTCCGTACGATACCACTTCTTGTACCAATCGGCAAAGGCTTTGCGCAGAATCGGCTCGCCCTTATACGACATATACTTATGCACATCGGGGCGCAACGACTCCTTCGCCAAGCGGTCGATTACCGACTGATGAGGCGGCAGATCGGGACTGCCCATAGCCAACTTAATGATTTGACGACCCGTCGAGGCCTCAATCTCGCCAATCTCGCGCAGACGGCGCGAGAAATAGTACTCACCGATACCGTCGAGGCGATGCGAACGGTCGATCTTTACAGCTTCTGCCATTTGTGTTGGGTTGTTATTTTAGTTTTTTCGTTGCAAATATACATTTTTTCACCTTTTCTACAACGCGAATAAGATAAAAATCTGTGCGGTCAAAACGCGCAGGAACATCACCACGGGATAGACCGTCGAGTAGGCCACGGCCGGCATATCGTTACCCGCTACGCTATTGGCGTAGGCGAGGGCCGGGGGATCGGTCATCGCACCCGACAGCATACCGCACAGCGTGTAGTAGTTCATCTTCAGCACTACGCGGGCAAACGTGCCGACAATGAGCAGGGGAAGAATGGTGATGATTGCACCGTAGCCGATCCAGCGATAACCGCCGTTCATGATCGCCTCCACGAAACCCTCTCCGGCGCCCAGACCGACGCAGGCCAAGAACAACGCGATACCCATCTCGCGCAACATCAGATTGGCACTCATCGTCGTATAAGTAACCAGGCGGAAGTGCGAGCCGAAACGGCCGATCAAGATCGCCAAAATCAGCGGGCCACCTGCCAAGCCGAGCTTCACGGGTTGCGGTACGTTCATCAACGGAATCGAACCGAGCAGCACACCAAGTGCGATGCCGATAAAGATCGTGACGAGGTTGGGATGGTCGAGCTTCTTGAGCGAATTGCCGAGCACCTCGGCTACCTTATCCACCGACTTCTCGGGACCCACGACCATCACGCGGTCACCCACCTGCAGCTCCAGGCCCTGGTAGGGAAGCAGGTCCACACCGGCACGATTGACGCGCGTCAGCGTGATGCCGTATTTCGTGCGAAGGCGCAAATCGGAGAATTTCTTGCCGTTGATTTCGGGTTTCGTGATCAAGATGCGGCGCGAGATAAAGGTGGCGTTGGGTACGTTCTGGCCCCACTCCTCGTTGGTCATCTCTACCTCATGGCCCAGGAAGGCGGTCACCGCTTCACGATCCTCGGGCTGGCAAATCATGCGCACCTTATCGCCCACGTTCAGTTTCGTATCGGCGTCGGCCATCGTCAGCTCGCCATCGGTATGGATGACGCGCGAAATCACAAACTGACGATTGATCAGGTCGCGAATGTAGGCAACCGAACGGCCGTTCAGCAGCTGATTGGTGAACTCAAGCGAGAAACGCTCCACCATCTTGTGCTCCTGCGAGAGGACAGCCAGCGCCTCGTTCTCACGATCGAAACGGATGCGGAAGATAAAACGTAGGGCGATGAGCGAAAGGATGATACCCACCACGCCGAGCGGATAGGCTACGGCGTAACCCAATGCGATCGTCGGATCCTCAATACCCGAGGCATCCGTGTAGGCGGCTTGTGCAGCACCCAGACCGGGCGTATTTGTTACAGCACCCGACAGAATACCGACCATCGTCGGGATGGGCACACCCGTTACGAGGTGAATCAATCCCGTTGTTGCTACACCCAGCAGGACGATACTCACAGCGCAACCCACAAGCTGCATACCTCCCTGCTTGAAGGAAGAGAAGAAGCTCGGGCCGACCTGCAGACCGATCGAAAATACAAAGAGAATCAGACCCAGCTCCTGGGCAAAATGGCGAATCTCGTCGTTGATCGACATGCCGAAGTGGCTCATGGCGATACCCACGAACAAAATCCAGGTGATACCGAGCGAGATGCCGCGAAATTTGAGTTTACCGAGTGTGATACCCAGTGTGATGACCAATGCAATAATGAGAATTGCATGGGCAATGCTTTGACCGAAAAAGAGGTTATACAACCACTCCATGACCTACCTTAACTACTAACCGAATTATTAACTTGTGTGAGTCTTCTTTAGAAGACCCACAAAGGTAGTACATCTTGTAGAATTTTGAAAACAAAAAGCCGAGAAAATGAGCTATTTAATAGAGGTATTGTTCCATGAGTGGGGTGAGAAGTGCCGTAGCGACACCCATCAATGCCATGGCAAGACCGCTCATAGCACCCTCGATGGCCCCAATTTCGACCGCGCGCGACGTGCCGATCCCGTGCGATGCCGCACCGAGCGAGAAACCCACCGCCTCACGGCTTTTTACACCCCCTAATCGCAGTACCGCAGGGCCGAATACAGCACCAAACATGCCGACACAAAAGACTACGACCGAAGTGATGGATACCACACCACCCAACGGTTCGGAGATGGTAATGGCGATCGGCACGGTGACCGATTTCGGGGCAATCGAATTTAGAATCACACGGTCGGCTCCCAGGACGGCAGCGATCCAAACGACACTCAAAACACCGACAATACATCCTGTAAGCGTTGAGATAACAACGGGCAACATGTTGCGACCCAGACGTTCAACCTGTTCGTAAAGCAAATAGCCAAGCGAAACGACCGAAAGACCGAGCAGCAGATCCATCACCTCGGTAGCCTCCTTATAGTGTGCGTAGGGGATGTTTCCCACCTGCAACACAGCGATCATCGCCAAAAAGGTGATAAGTACGGGGTGCAACAACGCAAAACGAACACGCCGATAGAGTGCACCGGCCAGCACAAAGAGTGCGACAGTAAGGGTCAGTAGTCCTAAATCCGATGTAAGCCAGGCGTGTATCATCGTTTCGAGCGGTTTTTGAGGCGTTCAATCCATTGGAAGGTGTGGCCCGTAGTGAGTAAAACGAAGATGGTCGAGAGGGTAGCAGCCACCACTATGGCCCAAAGATTATCCCAAATCGTGTGGTAGGATTCGATCAATCCGACGCCATACGGAATAAAATAGAGCGCCATGGTCGAGAGCAGAAATTTTGCGGCAGGAGCCACGGCCTGCGGTTTTACGAGACGCGTCATCAGCAGCGTAAAGAGCAGCAACATACCGAGCACATTGCCCGATACGTAGCCCGCCACCAGCTGACTCAAGAGGTTGCCGACCAGCCAACAGAGGAGGAGAATCAACAGACCGATCATCTGCGGTTGCGCTTTTCGTGTTCCTTATCCCACTCCTCGCTGCGGATGCCGCAGTGGCCGAAACGACAATTCTCACAGTCACGCGTGCGACAGAAGAAGGTGCGCCAAATCCAACGCCACACCACAATCACTACCACGGCGAAAATCGCCCATACGATCCATTCCTGCCAATTCATAGTCTGATCCGTTTACATGAGGAGTATTCCGATTTGATAGAAGATCCAGGCAATGCCCCATGCAACCAGGGTGTTGTAGATCATGCCACCGATGGCCCATCGCCAACCGGCTTCGGCACCGATGGCGGCAATCGTAGCGATGCAGGGGAAGTACAAAAGAATAAAAACCAAGAAGGCAAGCGCCGAAGCGGGCGTAAAGTCGCCGCTCGCAGCGATCTTTTGGGTCAATGCGCCCGACTCGGTATCCTCTTCGGCATAGAGCACACCGATCGTCGAGACGATAATCTCCTTGGCAGCGACACCCGACAGCAGCGAGACGCCGGCCTTCCAATCGAGTCCCAGGGGCTCGAAGACGGGACTGCAAGCCTTGCCCAGGCGACCGAGGTAGGAGTTCTCGTAGTGGTTCTCCATGGCCGATTGCTCCACATCGGGACGCGGATAGTAGCTCAAGAACCAAATGACGATCGAAGCAACAAGGATCATACCTCCCATCTTTTTGAGGTATTGCGCGCACTTATCCCACATGTGGGTCAACGTGGCTTTCCACGTAGGGATACGGTATGGTGGCAGCTCCATAACGAAGGGAGTTTCATCCACCGGGAAGAAGATCAGTCGCATCAGACGAGCCGTCAGGATCGCCATCAACACGCCCAGCAGATAGAGCCCGGCCATTACCAAGCCTCCGTGCGCGGGGAAGAAGGCGGCCGTCAGCAGGATAAAGACCGGCAGGCGGGCGCTGCACGACATGAAGGGGGTGATGAGAATCGTGATCAAACGGCTCGAACGGCTCTCAATCGTACGACAAGCCATGATGGCGGGGACGTTGCAGCCGAAGCCCATGATAAGCGGAATAAAAGATTTTCCATGCAATCCGGCGCGGTGCATCACGCGGTCCATGATAAAGGCGGCGCGTGCCAGGTAGCCCGAATCCTCCATAAACGAAATGAATAGGTAGAGGATCATGATGTTGGGCAGGAAGACAATCACTGAGCCTACGCCGCCGATCATGCCATCGACCACCAAGTCACGTAAAACGCCTTCAGGCATCAGGTGGTTAACGCCCGCACCAATCCAGCCGACCAACAGATCGATCCACTCCTGGGGGTAAGCACCGAGCGAGAAGGTACACCAGAACATCAGCCCCATCACGAGGAAGAAGATCGGGAATCCCCAAACGCGATGCGTCACAATCATATCGATGAGGTTCGTGGCCGCGCGCTCGTCTCGCTTACCGGGGGTGAAGGTCTCCTTTAAGGCACCCGAAATAAAACCATATTTTTGGTTGGCAAGTGCCGTTTCGATATCTTCGTCTATATCGCCCTGGATATGCTTCACCACACGATCGCGCAGGGCACACCACTCGGCATAACGGGGCGAATCCTGCAAGCGCTCTTCGATGTCACGATCGCTTTCGAGCAGTTTCAAGGCATAGTAGCGGGGCGGGAATTGCTTGGGAAGCTCTTCGCGGTAGTCGTTCATCGCCTCGCCGAGCTGCTGCAAGCCGTTTTCGATGATCGAGCCGTGGCTGATATGGATGTGGCGAACACGCTCATCGCGGCCTTCATAGACGGCAATCACCGTATCCAGCAGCTCGTCGATGCCTTTGTGGTTGCGGGCCTCGATCGGCACCATCGGCACACCCAACATGCGACCCAGCGAGTCGTAGTCGAGGTGGGCACCACTGGCCTCCAGCTCATCGTACATATTCAGCGCCACCACCATGCGCGGGTTGATGTCGATCAGCTCGGTTGTCAAAAAGAGGTTGCGCTCCAGGTTGGAGGCTACCACCGAGTTGATAATTACGTCGGGTTGCTCGTCGGCAATGTGCGAACGCACGAAACGCTCCTCGGGCGTGTAGGCCGAGAGGGCATAGGTACCCGGTAGATCGGTCACCTCGAAGCGATAGCCGCGATAGTGGCAGACGCCGCGCTTGGCACTTACGGTCACGCCACTATAGTTGCCGACGTGTTCGTGGCCGCCCGAAATGGCATTGAAAAGCGAGGTCTTGCCACTATTGGGATTGCCGACCAGCGCCACACTGATCGTATGGCTGCTGCGCGTCACGACATCATCGATCGTCTCCACACGCTCTTCCGCCTCTTCCGTGAAGGGGGTGTTGCGCTCGGCCTCCTGTTGGATAGCCAATAACTCCTCGGCCTCCTCGTCCGACAGGACAATCACCATGGAAGCCTCACTGCGGCGCAACGAGACGTCGTAACCCATGATGCGGTACTCGATCGGATCTTTAAGCGGGGCGTTGAGAATCACCTCGACCCGTTTGCCGCGGATGAATCCCATCTCGACAATACGACGACGAAAGCCGCCATGGCCGGTGACTTTGAGGATCGTAGCCGATTCACCACTCTTGAGTTCGGATAGTCGCATGTATACTTTTGCAGTTTAATCATGCAAATATACACTTTTTTTAGCGATATCCTACTACCCACTTATGGGTATTTTGCCTCCGATCGCCAACCTCCGCCGAGTGCTTTACACAGCGTGACGTAGTTGATGTAGTCCTGCGCCAAGAGGTTGACGAGCTCCATCTGGGCCGTATAGAGCGTCCGCTCGGCATCGATCACATCCAGGTAGTCGGCCATGCCGTTGCGATAGAGCGCATAGGCCATCTCCAAAATATGGCGGTAGGCGACCACCAACTCCGTGTATCGGTCCGTCTCGATCCGATGCGCTTCGATCGTAGAGAGGGTGGACTCGACATCGGAGAAGGCCTCCAGTACGGTCTGCTCGTAATTCAGCGCCGCCTGCTTGTAGCGTTCGATGGCAATCTGTTCGGAGCGTTTGAGTCGCTTGAAATTAAAGACCGGTTGCGTGAGTGCACCCAGGGCGTTCCACACAAAGGGATTCGACGAAGTCAGCCCCTTGATTGTCGTTGCACCCACGCCCGCTTTGGCGGTCAAGGCGATCGAAGGGAAGCGATTCGACCGAGCTAACCCCGCCTCGGCTGCTGCTGCATCCAGCGCAAACCGCGCCTGCATAATATCCGGGCGTACCTGTAGCAACTCGGACGGGACACCGATCGCAAGCGATTCAGGCCGGTCGTCGGTCAATAGCTCCAAACCAACCCCCTCGTCCGCGTAGGGCATCGGAGGATCGCCCGTGAGGACCGAGAGCGACAGACGAGTCTGCTCCACCGCACTGCGGTAGCGGGGGATATCCGCCTCGGCCGAATAGACCAAGCTCAACGCCTGCTCCCGCTCGACCCCCGTAGCCATGCCGTAGTGAAAGAGTGAATCGATCAGCGAGGCCGATTCACGACGTAACGTATAGGTGCGGTTGGCGATCAACAGATCACGTTCGTATTGCAGTAGCGTGAAGTAAGTCGAGGCCACTTCGGCCGCCAACGAGAGCTCCACGCCGCGGTAGTTCCAGACGGCTTGTCCCCATTCAGCACGAGCGGCATCCGACGTGTGCTTGAGGCTTTCGAAGAGGGGCAACTCCCACGAAAGATTCCACTCGGCAGCATATTGCTGAGTAGTCTTTGTCGCCTTCGTATAGTTTCCTTCAGCCGAGAGCGCAAGACCAATATCGGGCAGGAACGAAGCCCGCACCACGGCTAAATTGTGACGCGTCTCTTCGATGCGCGAGAGGGCCACCTGCAAATTGCGGTTATGCGCCAGCGCACGCTCTACCAATCGATTGAGGGTCGTGTCGCCAAACAATCGCCACCAGTCGCGCTGCAAGGAGAGCGTATCGGAGGAGAATCCCTCGCCATAGAGGTATTCGGCACGCGCCGTGATTTGCGGAGGTGCCAAACGCGGTGAGCAGGCCACAAGCAGCCCCGTCAGGAGCAGAAGTAGGAGTCTTTTCATGCGGTTTTTGCGGTTTGCGATCGGCGCTCTTCGAAGCGTCCCAAGCGACCGATCAGGTAATAAAGAGCCGGGTAGAGGAAGATACCGAGCAGCGTGGCGCACAACATGCCGCCCACCAACGCCACGCCCATGATGTTGCGGGCCGTAGCATAGACCCCCGAGGCAAAGATGAGTGGAGCAACGCCGAGGATGAACGAGAAGGCGGTCATCAGGATCGGGCGCAGGCGCAAACGGGCTGCCTCCATCGCGGCATCGAGGAGCGAAGCCCCCTGCTCGTGGAAGAGTTTATCGGCATATTCGACCACCAGAATGGCATTCTTGGCCGCCAGACCGATCAGCATCACCATCGAAATCTGCAGGTAGATGTCGTTGACATAAATCGGGTCGATGAGGTGCGATAGGGCCATCGCTGCCACAGCGCCCAATACGGCAATCGGCACACTCAAGAGAATGGCGAGCGGCAAACTCCACGATTCGTAGAGGGCTGCCAAAGCCAAGAAGACAAATAGCAACGTCACACCATAGATTGCCAATCCCTTCTTCGATTCGTTGGCCTCTTGGAACGAGACACCGCTCCACGCCATGCCGATGTCCGACGGTAGTTCCTCGGCAACAAGCTCCTCGAGGCGTTGCATCACCGTCGCGGAGGAGGCCTTCGGCGAGGGGGTGATGTTGAGCGAAATGGAGCGATAGAGATTAAACTGCGACACATAGGCTGTACCGACCGTATCCACCACCTCGATGAGTGACGAGAGAGGAACCGGTTCGCCCGACGCAGAGTTGACGAAATAACTATCCAGCGCATAGCGATCACGACGATAGTCGGGCGCCGCTTGCAGGTAGGTCTGGTAGAGTCGTCCGAAACGGGTGAAGTTGTCGATATAGCGACCTCCGAGCAGGGCACTCAAATCGCCGTAGAGTGTTCCCAGATCAATCCCCATGGCGAGAGCCTGTTCGCGATCCACCCGCAGGCGACGTTGCGGAATCCCGGCATTGAACTGCGTCGTCACGGAACTGACCGATGGCTCTTTTTCGAGCGCGGTGATCAGTCGGTCGGTCTGCTCGGCAAGGTAGGTAGTACCGCGTCCTTCAAGGTCTTGAATCTCAACCGACACACCCGACGTAACACCTAACCCCGGAATGGCAGGTGGGATAAAGGCGTAACAGGTCGCCTCGGGAACGGCCGCATAGAGCATCTTGGTCAGCTCGTCGGCCAACTGCATGGCGGTGAGTTTGCGTTCCGCGTAGGGCTTGAGTGCCACGAAGATCACGCCGCTGCTGGTCGAGGCAATACCGGCCAGCAGGTTATAACCCGCAGCAAACGACGTATCGAGCACCTCGGGATGCTGGCGAATCAGGCTGTCGGTCGAGAGGATCGCCTCCTCGGTCAGTTGCAGGGAGGTAGCCTCGGGGGTATTGACCATCACCATCACATAGCCTTGATCCTCCTCGGGCAGGAAACCTGCAGGCAATGTACGCCATAACAACACAATCGCCACCAGCACGACACCCGTCAAGAGGGCCGTACGTCCGCCGTGACGGATCAGGGTCGGTGTAAACTCCGTGTAGTGGAGTTGTTGGCGGTTGTACCAACGGTTGAACCAGGCAAACGGGCCACGCTCACGCGGCTCTTTGTGGCGCAGAAGCAGGGCACAGAGTGCCGGTGAGAGGGTCAGCGCATTGAAGGTCGAGATAACGACCGATACGGCAATCGTCACCGAAAATTGCTGGAACATCAACCCCGCAATTCCTCCGGCAAAGGACATCGGCACAAAGACGGCCAACAGGACAATCGTCGTCGCAATGATCGGCGAAGCCACGTGGCTCATGGCGTCAAGCGTAGCCTCATAGGGGCGCATGCCGCGTGCCAAATTGACCTGCACGGCCTCGACCACCACAATGGCATCATCCACCACCAAACCAATGGCCAACACCAGCGCCAAGAGCGAAATTACATTGAGCGAGAAGCCCAACAACGGGAAGACGGCAAAGGCTCCGATGAGCGATACGGGGATCGCCACAAGCGGGATCAGCGTTGCACGCCAATCCTGGATAAAGAGATAAATGATCCCGATTACAAGCAATAGCGCCACCAGAAGCGTGATAAAGATATCTTTGATACCGGCTCGGATTGCCGTGGTTGTATCGACAATGGTCGTCGTAGCCACGCCGTCAGGAAAACGATTTTCGAGGCGTTGCATCGTCTGTCGGATTGCCGCACCCACCTGCATGGCATTGCTGCCCGGCTCCTGGTAGATCACCAAGAGGGTAGTGGGCTTGCCTTCGAAACGTGAACTGACTCCATAGGTCTGGCTTCCCAGCCCCACCTCGGCAATCTCTTTGAGACGAATCTGCTCACCGCTGTCGGTCGTATAGACAATAATTTCGGCAAACTCCTCGGCCGTCGTAATTGCCGGCGGAAGGGTGACCGTATAGGTGTAGGCCGTGCCGTCGGGGGCGGGCTCTGCCCCAAACTCACCGGCCGGATAGATGCTGCTTTGTGCATCGATCGCCGCGACCACCGCATCGAGCGAAATCCCATAATATTTCAACAGATCGGGCTTGAGCCAGATGCGCATGGCATACTCGCCGGCACCCATAATCTCGATTTTGCCCACGCCGTTGATCTTCAACAGTTCGTTCTGCAGGTTGATATAGGCGTAGTTCGAGAGCCACTCGTCGTTGTAGCGGCCGTCACTGTGGAGAGCAAAGACCATCAGGAAACCCGTCATCGTCTTTTGCGTCGTGATGCCTTGTTGCAGCACCGCCTCGGGAAGTTTGGCTTGGGCCGTTGCAACACGATTCTGCGTAAAGACGGCATCCATATCCGAATCGGAACCGATGTCGAAAATCACCTGCAATGAGGCGGTGCCGTCGTTGGCCGAGGTGCACTGCATGTAGAGCATGTCGCTTACGCCCATGATTGCCTCGGCCAGCGGGGTAGTGACGGCATTATTGACCGTCTCGGCATCAGCGCCCGGATAGGTGGCCGTCACCTCGACTACGGGCGGCGTAATGTCGGGATACTGCTCGACGGGGAGCTGAATGAGCGAAACCAAGCCCATCACCACAATGGCGATAGCCAAGGCAATGGCAAAAATTGGACGCTGAACAAAGAATCTCTCCATAGACTGCGGCTATTTTTTGGGAATAACATGAGCTCCGTCGTGGAATTTCTGACGTCCCGTCAAGGCAACGACTTCATGGGGTTGAAGACCCGATCGAATCACCCACAACGAATCCTGTACCGTACCCGTCTCTACGCGGCGGAATTGCACCGTACTATCGGGGCGAACAACCCACACCGAGCTGACTCCTTGCGCCTGATTGACAGCGCGCACGGGAACAACGACCTGCTCTTCGGAGGGCCCTACATCGCACATTACACGGGCAAATTGGCCTGCCTTAAGCGATTGATCGGGATTGGCAAACTTGACGACCAACAGCAGTGTACCGGTTGCCGAGGAGACATCCTTGCGCGTGTGGCTATAGAATCCCTCCAGCGGATAATGTGTGCCGTCGTCGAGTGTGAGAATGATGTGGCTCAAAAGCCCGTCGTTATCGTAGATAAATTCGCGGTTACCCGTAATGCGCAGGTATTCGCTCATCGGAAGTGCGATATCAAACGAAAGGGTATCGACATTGGAGATGGTTGTCAAGACATTAAACTCCGTTGTCGGGCCCACATAGTCGCCAATATGGGCATTGGACGAGCCTGCAATGCCTTCGACGGGGGAGTAGATATCGGTGTAGCTCACGTTCAGACGTGCATTTTGCAACGACTGCTCGGCCGAGCGCACCGAAGCCTCCGACGCGTGGTATTGGGCCGTATATTGGTCCAGCTGCGCCTGGCTGATGGCATTCATCCGAGCCAAGGGCACGGCACGTTCGTAGTTGTTTTTGGCCTCGATGGCTTGCGCCCGTGCCGATTGAAGTGCTGCCTCGGCGGCATACATCGACGTGGCCAGCTGCGAGGGGTCGATGCGATAGAGGAGTTGACCGCGACGCACCGGCTTGCCACTTTCAAAATGTTTCGATACGAGAAAACCGTTTACGCGCGGTTGAATGACGGCATCGAAGTTGCTTTGCAGGTAACCGATAAAGCGCATCCGGCGCGGCAAAGGGCGCAGTGTAGCCTCGGCTACTTCAATCTTCAAAGGTGGCACAGTGGGTTGGGCCTGATGTGAATGGCAACCCGTAAGTAGCACCAAAAGGGCCAAAGAGATTACAATTTGTATAGGCATGGCTTTCTGTTTTGAGCCAAACAGGGACAAAAAACATACCGCAACGCAAGAAATTGGGTTAAATCGGCTCTAAAACGAGAAAAAACGAAAAATTTTTATCGATTTATGGTTTGATTTAGAATATTTTCATATCTTTGTCACGAAAACAACCCTTAAAATTTTAAGAAGATGAAAGAACTGGTTGCACAGATCAACGCACAGTATGAGGTGTTCGCAGCAAATGCAGCAGCTCAGGTAGAGAAGGGCAACAAGGCTGCCGGTACGCGCGCTCGTAAGGCTGCTTTGGAGCTGTCGAAGCTCATGAAGGAGTTCCGCAAGGTTTCGGTTGAGGCTGCTAAATAATTTCAGCACAACACACTTCTCGAGAAGATAAGGGCCATCCCGATGGGACGGCCCTTGTTTCTTTTTTATTTTATCGCGCAATTAGAGTCGGCGCAGAAAACGCACAATCTTGCGCGGATTCTCCAGCGAGTGGGGATGGTGACCGCAATCGGGTTTACGAATCTTGCGGATCTTACGATACTCGCCGGCAATGCGCCCGAAGTTCTCCTCATAAGGGACAATCTCATCCGCAGCGCCGTAGCAGACGATGACGGGTATCTTGGCATCCCGAATCTTTTGGAAATAGCGAATCGGGTAATCGTGTCCCTCGTTAAAATCGCCACCGGCTCTTTCCCAACGACTTACAGCATCTTGATAGAGCTTCTCCTCACGGCGCGAAGGCCAACTTTCCAGGTCGCAGACCGGCGCATCGACGTAGATCTTCTCAATCTGCTCGGGGTGATCAATGGCGTAGCTCAACGCAAAGAAACCACCACGGCTGAAGCCCTCGATGATAAATTTTTCGTGTAGGTCGTAACGACGGCGTGCCTCGTGGTAGAACTGCTCAAACTCCCGCTTCGCCTGCGGATTGGCGTACTCGTGCGTCACGTCGCAGTAGGCCACCGTAAAGCCCAACTCCAGCATGCGCTCATCGACCGACGGAAAGGCTCCAAGGAAGGCGGGACGGACAATCCAGCGGTGATTTTTCGCTCCCGTGGGGTGAATCACAATGCAGGTGCGTCCGGCGACCTCAAAACGATCGTGCGCATAACGATCCTGCCATTTTGGTTTGGCTGAAATGGGATTTTGCAGCAGCAACAAGGCAACAAACAACAGTAATAGGCGGTAGGTTTTCATCGTGTGTAATTGGTTAGAGGTCAATACCGTATCCTTTTAACAATTCAATATCCATCTCTTTGAGCCCTGAAGCTCGGTGAGGCACGGCCTCATTGTGGTCATTCAGGTAGTAACGCGGTGCCGTAGCATCAAATTGATCGCTTACGAGCGAGACCGAAGGATCGACAAAACGCCCCTCAATCGAGGCAATATCGGCGATTGTATGGTACATGGCGTGGGTCGAAACGGGAGCCATCCTATGGCGGGCTGCCGCTGCCACCTTCTCGGGGAAGTGGGCGCAGTAACGAGGTGAGAACCAGCTCATCGAGGCAACATAGAGTTGGTAAGCGGTCGTCGTGGGGGAGGCGTGGAGGAAACGGGCACGCTTATCGTCCATCAAGTCCTCGCCATGATCCGAACAGTAGAGCATGGCTGTCGAGCTATCCTCCAGCGAACGAAGATAGGCAATCAGCTCCGCCAGGAAACGATCTGTATATCGAATCGAGTTGTCGTAGGCGTTAAGCAACTCTTCTCTGTGATTGCGTCGAATCGCCACATCAGGATCGGGACGGAAATGAGCCGCCTCGCGCGGATAGCGTTGGTGGTAGCTGAAGTGAGAGCCGTAACAATGGAGAATAAAGAACAGCTTATCACTGTTGCTCACCTCAATAGCATGGCGCATCTCGTCCAAAAGTTGAAGATCATGACGTGGATCATCCAGATAGATCAGATTCTCTACATCGTGCGCCAGGTTGTCGATCATGGCACCCTGCGGCGCCTGGTTTGAGATAAACCATGTCTCAAACCCCGCCTCGTTGAAGAGTTGCGGAAGGCCCTTGCGACGATAAAGTTCGTCGTGTTCATCGGTATCGACCGACGAGAGAAAGAGCGGCACACTCTTGTGGGTCGTGTTGCTTTGCGTCAGCACGTTGCGGAAGAGGTAGAGATCCTCCACCTTTGTCAGGCAGGGATTCGTCTCGCGTTCGTAGCCATAGAGTTGCCAATTCATGGCGCGGGCAGCCTCGCCTATGATATAGACGTAGATTTCACGCCCCTCGACCGAAGCCGTGCGATGGGCATCAAAACTGAAGTCAGCCGTCTCGCTTTCAAAGTGGTAGGTCTTACGCAGCTCCGAAGCAGCAAGATAGGCGTTGTAGCAAACATTGATCGGGAAGATCTCGTCGCGCACCACGTGGCGTTTGGGCTGGGTATAGTGAGCCGGAATCAATGCCAAGCCGCCCAATAGAAAAAGAATCAAACCCGTCAATCCGAAGATCTTACGCAGTTTGGCCGAGAAGATGCGACGCTTGGCAATCTCGCGTACAGCCAGATAGAGCAGAGGCAGGTAGATCACCCCGACGGCAATTACAGCGGGATAGATATTGGCCAAAAGTTCGTTTGCCTCACCCGGATTGGTTGTCACGAGGTTTGTAAACATGTCCGTGGCGATAATCGAGTCGCCAAAGAGATATAACAGCACCAACTGGAAGGCCGCAAAGAAGATAAACGGGAAACCGAGCCAAATCATAAATCCGGCACGGCGCAACGCTACACTCCACATAAAATAGAAACCGAGCGGCATCAGAATCAAGGCCTCGATGGTCCAGATCGAGTACTCCTCCGTGACGGCCAGCGCAAAGTTAGGAGCGATGATCGAAACGATAAACCACAGCACCAGGAGGATCGAGAAGCGGCTGCGTGTCTCGCCCGGGTTGGGATGGAGGTAGATATATTGCCAGAGTTTTCTCATGAATTTCAGGATGGATTAGAAAGCTTCGTTGATCGAGAGCAGGAAACCGCTCGTGTCACGTCCAAAGCCATAGTCCATGCGTACGTTGACGCGTTTTTTAAGCTCCCAACGCAGACCTACGCCATAGTTGGGCAGCGTATTGCGCCAAGCAAACGGTTCTCGGCGCGAAAAGAGATTACCTGCGCCGCCCCAAACCACGCAACCGATACGGCGCCAGATGTGTTGGCGAAGCTCCACTTGGCACGTAATTAGGTTGTTATCGGTGTACTGTCCTTCGTAGTAACCGCGCATGCGCTCGCTACCTCCCATACGGGCCAGCATCGGCCACGGCGTACCCTCGGAATTGAACTCGCCGTGCAGATCAAAGGCCAAAAGGCCACTCGCCCAAAGACGTTGGTAGAAGTTAGCCGAAAAGGTCGTGCGTGTGAGTGATCGGCCGCACGTACCTAATCCGTGCGGAAACCATATGCCCTCCCAACGCAAATGGATACCGCGCGCGGGGTTGGGAATAAAGTCGCGCGAATCGTAGTCGGCAATCAGACCGAAACCCGTTGCCGTGTAGTGATCGCGCTGCCCCTCGAGGTAACTCAGGCTCAATTCGTTGAACTTCTTGCCGCGTGTATGCTCGAAATCGACAAGCGCACCGAGATAGGTGTGGTTAAATATGCGCTGCAGGAAACGCCCATAGATGCGGTAACGCTGTTCGACAAACTCCGAACGGAGGTTATCGCGACCGGCTCGATAACCGATACCCCAAACATCGCGCGGTGCTGAAGCGAAACTTACGTCATACTCCAAGCGTCGTTTCTCGTGGCGAAAAATCGTATTGCCCGTCACACCAAAGGAGTAAAAACCCGAGGTGGTGATGTTGGCAAAGATCGAAAGGTCAGATGGGGGAGTGATCGAATCTGTGCGATCAAGGCGGTAAAGACCGGCTGCCAGCAAGCCCAAGCCGAGCTTGGTGGTCTTCGAGTAGCTGGGGCCACCGGCGAAGGTGATGTCGATCTTCTTCTCAAAAGTACGATCCTGGGTCGATTGGCCGAAGTAATCGACCACGCGTCCCAGAAAACCTTTGCGAGGCTGAAGCTCGTCAGGCAGCTGGAGCTGTGCCGAATCGACCACAATGGGGGTGTAGGTATAACGCACCGTATCCCCGTCCACCACACGGTAGAGGGATTGTGTCTGCGCTGCAACCAGGAGGGGCAGCACAGACAATAATATGGTATATACGATGCGTCGCAACACGGCCAAAAAGAGCAGGGGAGCGAATTAACGATACTGCTTGACAACGCGGTAGAACTCCGCCTTGTCCTCTTCGGTCAGTTCGCCTTTGCGCAGGAAGAGCATCTCGCCATCGCGCGACACGAGCATCAGGACAAACTGGTTGTTGCAGTCACCCAAGCCCCATGCCTTGGCCAACGAGCGATCGGTATCGGCCAGCACCGTAGCGCCATTCTTGGCCGTACGTTTGCGTGCCATCGTGCGCACAATACCGTTCGGGAGCATCGTATCCTTCAGGTTCAACACGCCAAAACCCTCGATATTCTCGCCCTGGGCGGCATGGTTCTCCTCAATCTCGATCGTAAAATCCTCGTTCTGCTTGTGGCGATCAGGATCAACATAGAAAATCAACAGGTGTTTCTCACCCCACCACGGCAGCATGGCAGGCTGATTCTTCAAATCCTTCAACTCGACGTTTTGCAACGATTGCTTCTCTTGCGCCGAAAGTGTCATGCAGGCCATCCATGCGATGACCAACGAAAGTAGATATTTCTTCATCTTATCAACTGTTTTGCAGCGGCAAAGGTACGGTTTTTCTCTGAAAAATGGTGGGTAAAACAAGATATATCTTGTTCGTTTCGGAAAGAAGGAGGATATTCGAGCCGTTTTGTAGGGTTGCAACGAGCCTATATGGATGTGCATATAAAAGAGGCAAGGCTACAGCTGTTTTACGAGCCATAGCCTTGTCGATTCCATTTTTATATATCAATCTACCGTTTTAGGCTTGAGTTGCGGTAAGTTCATCAAGCAACCGCGAGCACCCATCTTCCAAAAGATCCAGCACAATCTCAAAGCCTTCGCGCCCTTCGTAGTAGGGGTCTGGCACATAATGGTAGCGCGTTGAGGAGAAGAATTCACGCATGCGGTAGATCTTGTTGGCCAGTTCGCGCGAAGGAGCCAGGCGATGTACATCCTCGTAGTTGTAGTCATCCATCACAATGATGCGATCGAAACGCTCGAAGTCTGCCTCACGAATTTGGCGCGCGCGGTGGGTTAGTTCAATGCCTCGAGCTGATGCGGCACGGCGCATACGCGGATCGGCAAGTTCGCCCGTATGACCAGCATAGGTACCGGCCGAATCAACCTCGATCCGATCGGTCAACCCGCGACGAATAATCAGATCGCGCAGGATACCTTCCGCTGCCGGTGAACGGCAAATGTTGCCCAGGCACACAAATAAGATGCGTTGTTTCATGGCGCAATCAATTAGAAATCCAAACCGAAACTGATGCTATAGGTATTGTGCAGCAGGCTACTCTTCTTGGCGATCAGGTAGGCGAAATCGACACGGATATGTAAGATGCGGATACCGGCACCAACCGACCCAAACGAGGGGTAATAGGCATCGCGTTCACCCACATGATAGCCGGCTCGCAACTGAATGAGCTGCATGAGGTTATACTCGGCACCTAAAGCAGCTTGGAAGCCACGTACAGCAGCCGGCGAGAAGTAGTATCCCAGATCGCACCCCACGGTCAGCTGGTGCTGATCCGAGAAGAAGGTCTCGAGCGCGGCACCCACCTTCATCTCCATCGGCAGACTCAACTCCGAATCCCCAAGCATTGTGCCGAGGTTCGAGAGTTTTGCGCCGAGACGTACGGTCGAGTAGTGACTCCAACCCTCAATCGGATGTTGCCAACCGGCAGCCAAATCCAACGCCAAGGCATCCTGCTCTTCCGCATAGCGCTTTAGGTGCATGTAACGCGCCACAGCGGCCACCGAGAACTCCTCGCCCAAGCGACGCGTATAACCCAGGTCGAGGGCCGAATCACGGTTGCCCTTCTCGCGCAGATACTGCCGCCAACCGATCTGCAACGTATTGTTGCGATCGAAACGCCAATAACCAGAAAGGCCATAATAATCAAATTCGGTCTGTCCGTAATAGGAGGCCGATAGACGCATCGGGTGGAGCGTAAAGGCCGTCATGGCCGCATTGTTGAACAGGGCGTGTGCATCCTGCACCGAGGCCATCGTCACACCGCCCATACCGAGCGATTGGGCATCAATCACCGGCATAGCCGTCTCCTGCGCTGGGATTTTCAACTCCTGCGCCGAGAGCGTTGCGCTCGCGAGGAGCGCCATCAGTAGCATTGAAATTCGTTTCATCAAGGGCAAAGATAGTAAAAAGCGAGCCATAAATCGGTAAAGTGTGAAATCTTTGTCGAAAAAATTCCCGATTTGACCGTTTTTCATTCCGTTTTACTTTTGTATCTTTGACTGCTCATTGAGCAAGAGACTGTAAACAAACAAAAATTAAACATAATAAAGACCATGAAAAGAGACGCAGTTGTTTTTGATCTGATCGCGCAGGAGCGCAACCGTCAGATGCACGGCATCGAGTTGATTGCTTCGGAGAACTTCGTGAGCGACGAGGTGATGGAGGCGATGGGTTCGGTTTTGACCAATAAATATGCCGAGGGCTATCCCGCAGCCCGTTACTACGGTGGTTGCCAGGTGGTGGACGAGGTAGAGAAGCTCGCCATCGAGCGTATTTGCAAGCTCTACGGTGCCGAGTATGCCAACGTGCAGCCCCACTCGGGTGCCCAGGCCAATATGGCCGTGTTCTTTGCCGTGATGCAGCCCGGTGATACCTTCCTGGGTCTCGACCTGGCACATGGTGGCCACCTCTCGCACGGTTCGCTCGTAAACTTCTCGGGCAAGTATTTCAAGGCCGTTGGTTACCAGCTCAACGAGGCTACCGGTACGATCGACTACGACCAGATGGAGGCTCTTGCTATGGAGCACAAGCCCAAGCTGATCGTGGGTGGCGCATCGGCCTACTCGCGTGAGTGGGACTACAAGCGCATGCGTGAGATTGCCGATAAGGTAGGTGCGCTGCTGATGATCGACATGGCCCACACGGCCGGTCTGATTGCAGCAGGCCTCTTGGAGAACCCCGTAAAGTATGCCCACTTCGTTACCTCGACGACGCACAAGACCCTCCGCGGTCCGCGTGGCGGTATCATTCTCATGGGTCAGGATTTCGACAATCCGTGGGGCCTTACGACACCGAAGGGTGTAGTGAAGAAGATGTCGCAGATTCTCAATTCGGCCGTCTTCCCCGGCATCCAGGGTGGTCCGCTGGAGCACGTCATCGCTGCCAAGGCTGTTGCCTTTGGTGAGGCTCTCGATCCGAGTTATGTGGAGTACCAGACGCAGGTAAAGAAGAATGCCGCAGCAATGGCCGAGGCCTTCGTAAAGCGCGGTTATAAGATCGTTTCGGGCGGCACGGATAACCACCTCATGCTCGTTGACCTTCGCACGAAGTTCCCTGAGCTGACGGGTAAGCTGGCCGAGAAGTGCCTTGTTGCTGCCGACATTACAACCAATAAGAATATGGTGCCGTTCGATTCGCGCTCGGCCTTCCAGACGTCGGGCCTTCGTTTCGGTACGCCCGCCATCACGACGCGCGGTTTGAAGGAGGATCAGATGGACTACATCGTCGAGCTGATCGACCGCGTACTGCACGATCCCGAGAACGAGGAGAATATCGCTGCCGTTCGCAAGGATGTGAATGCCCTGATGGCCAACTATCCGCTCTTTGCGTGGTAAGAGTAGGGAGGTAGTAATCCCAATTACAAGAAAACGGAGCGACCACTGCGGGTTGCTCCGTCTCTTTTTTTGCTATGGACGAGCTATTTACTCCACCTCGAAACTACCACGCAGACGAATATCTTTCGACGAGGCACCCACCAGCACTTCAAATTCACCCGGCTCGACCACAAAGCGGTTTTCACGATTCAGCAACCCCAAGTCGCGGCTATCGAGCCGAAAGATCACCTCGCAACTTTCATTCGGGGAGAGCGTAATGCGCTCAAAACCGCGCAGCACCTGCGTGTAGGTCGTGACGCTGCTATAGCAATCATTGAGATAGAGCTGCACCACCTCATCACCCTTATAGCGACCTGTGTTGGTCACCGTACAACGAATTTCCAAATCCTCATCAGGACGAATTTTCGAACGACTGATCTGCAAATCATGGTAGGTGAAGGTCGTATAACTTAAGCCATAACCAAAGGGGTAGAGTGCACCCGAGATCGCTGTTTCGGCCTTGACATCCACACCCGGTTTGAAGGGAAAGGCGTAGGGGAGTTGTCCCACGCTTTTCGGGAAGGTAACGGCCAGTTTACCGCCCGGATTATAATCTCCAAAAAGCGCCTCGGCAATTGCTACGCCCATTTTCTCACCGCCAAACCATGCGTGCAAAATCGCAGGTACGTGTGCATCGGCGTAATTAATCGTAGCGGCACGTCCGTCCACCATCACCAACACCACCGGTTTCCCCGTTGCTACAATCGCTTTGAGCAGTCGCTCCTGATGTCCGGGCAGGCGCAAGTCGGTTCGCGAACGGCTCTCGCGCACAGTCTTTTCCGACCCGCCAAGCACGACAATCGCTACCTCCGAGGAACATGCCGCCGCGACGGCCTCGTCGATCATCTCTTGCTCTTCCGGGGTAGGCTCAAACTCAAGAATTTCGCTTTCGGGGAAGTGGCTATCCACAATTTCGCACCCTTTGGCATAGCGGATTTCCGTGTGGGGAAGATGTTGCCGCACCCCCTCCAATACGCTGATGATCGGTGCATTGGCAGGGCCATAACGGCAGATCAGATCCTTGACTTCATCAGCATTGGGCCCAATCACGGCCAACGAGCGCAGTTCCTTGCTTAAGGGCAATAGTGCACCATCGTTTTTGAGTAATACAAGCGACTGACGTGCCACTTCGAGCGCCAAGGCCTGATGTGCGTCGCAGTGAACCACACGCTCAGCCTCCACGCCATCACCTGCATAGGGATTGTCGAAGAGCCCCAACCTGAACTTTACGCGCAGGATGTCACGCACACGATCATCGATCGTACGCTCCGAAACCAACCCTTGCGCAACGGCACGACGCAGAGGAAGGATAAAATCGGCCGGCGGCGTAAAATTGGTGCGGATATTCAAGCCGGCATTTACCGCTTCGGCCACCATCTCCTCATCCGTATCGACAATGCGATGTTTTGTTTTGATGTACTCCACGGCCTCGCTATCCGAAACCACATAGCCGCGAAAACCCCACTCCTTGCGCAACAGGTCGGTCAGGAAGTAGCTGCTACCCGTCACCGGCACACCGTCATAATCGTTATAGGAGCTCATCACACCCAACGCCCCGGCCTCCTGAAAAGCCACTCGAAACGGCTCGAGGTAGAGCGTATGCATCTCACGGGGTGCCACCTTGGGATCAGTACGAGTGTCGCCATCACGACCGCCTACGGGGATGCTATAGACGCCAAAGTGTTTCGGCGTGGAGACCACACCACCTTGTTGCAGTCCCTGAATCATCTCCTTGCCTAACTCCGAAACCAAATAGGGGTCCTCTCCGTAGCACTCCACCACGCGTCCCCAACGCGGATCTTGCGCCAGGTCAAGAATCGGCGAATAGATATTTGTGTAGCCCAGTGCTCGCGCCTCAATTGCCTCGACACGGGCAATTTGGGCAATCAGAGCCCGATTCCAGGTCGATCCCTGGGCGCATTGTGCCGGAAAAGCAGTAGCTCGATCGTGGCATAGGCCGCGAATACCTTCGTTCGTAAAATCGACAGGAATACCCAAACGGGTCTCCTCGACAAACCATCGTTGCACGGCATGGCGTGCCTCGACCGACCGAGCGTAAGGGTAGGAGTAGGTGGAACGGAATTTCCCGAGTCCATTGTGCTCTTCGTCAATATTGCCGATACCATCTTTCCATACCTCGTTGTGCCATTCGGGGGTCGGCAGCGCATCCTTCAGCACACGACCACTGCCATAGAGGGTCGCCATTTGGGCAGTTTTCTCCTCGAGCGTCATCTGGCGCAGGAGGTTTTCGATGCGACGCTCGGTGGGTTGCGCAGGATCTTCATAGCAATCCTTGCGGCCATTTTTATTAAAATCGATCCAGCTATCGTGATAGATCGTGTGCCCGGAAGATTGTCCAAAGGTGAATTGCAGGCTGCATAGCAAAGCCAAACAGTAGGTGGCGAGGTGTTTCATAGGCGTTTGTTCTACAACTACAAAGATAGAAATTTTATTCACCTAAACAAAAAGGAGTTGAAAGTCCCATGACCTTCAACTCCTTTTCTTTGTGGTGCGCCTACACTACTCGGCAAAATACTTATAAAAATAAGGTATAGTCTCCACGCCCTTGTAGAACTGATTCAGACCATAGCTCTCGTTGGGCGAGTGGATGGCATCCTCCGACAGACCAAAACCAATCAGGAGCGACTTGATGCCCAAAATGGCCTCAAAACCGCTGATGATGGGAATCGAACCACCCGAATAGAAGGGGAGGGGTTTCTTGCCGAAGGTCTTCTGAATCGCCTTATCGGCTGCCTTGTAGGCCGGCATATCCGTAGGAGCCACGTAGGGCTGACCACCGTGCAGCGACTTCACCTTCACCTTCACGCTCTTCGGGGCAATAGCCTTGAAGTGCTTCTCAAAGAGTTTGGCAATCTCCTTATGATCCTGATCGGGCACCAAGCGCATCGAGATTTTGGCCGAGGCCTTCGACGGGATCACCGTCTTCGTGCCCTCACCGATGTAGCCGCCCCAGATGCCGTTCACATCCAGCGAAGGACGTACGCCCGTGCGCTCGATCGTCGTGTAACCGGCTTCGCCCTCTACAGCACCAATCTCCAACGCCTGCTTGTATTTACGCAGGCAGAAGGGAGCTTTATTGAAAGCCTTACGCTCGGCGGGCGTCAGTTCGCGCACCTTGTCGTAGAAACCCGGAATCGTGATGCGACCGTTTTCGTCCACCAGCTGATTCACCAGACGTGCCAGCACATTGGCCGGATTGGCCACCGCGCCACCAAACAAGCCCGAGTGCAGATCCTTGTTCGGGCCCGTCACCTCGACCTCCATGTAGGCCAGACCACGCAGACCGCAGGTAATCGAGGGCTGCTCCATCGAGATCATCGAGGTATCCGACACCAAGATGATATCGGCCTTCAAGAGTTTCTTGTTTTTAGCACAGAAACCGTAGAGGCTGGGCGAACCGATCTCCTCTTCGCCCTCCAGCATAAACTTCACGTTACACGGCAGCGAATCGGTTGCGCACAACGCCTCAAAGGCCTTGGCATGCATGAAGAGCTGACCCTTGTCGTCATCCGCACCACGGCCCCAAATGCGGCCATCCTTAATTACCGGTTCAAAGGGCTCGGTGTGCCACTCCTCGCGCGGATCAACGGGCATGACATCGTAGTGACCATAAACGAGGACCGTCTTGGCCTTCGGGTCGATGATCTTCTCGGCATAAACCACGGGGTTACCCTCCGTAGGCATCACCTCGGCACGGTCGGCCCCCGACTTCACGAGCGACGCAGCCAGCCACTCGGCACAACGTACCATGTCGGGCTTATGAGCCGCCACGGCACTGATCGAGGGAATGCGCAAAAGTTCGAACAATTCGTCCAGAAAACGCTCTTTGTTCGCTTCAATATAGGCTTGTACTTTTTCCATAATATATAAGAAGTTTTACAGGTTGCAGATTGCTTTAATTTCGGCCATGAATCGCTCGGCCAACAGGTCGGCTTCGGCCTGCGATTTTGCCTCCGTATAGACGCGGATGATCGGCTCGGTATTTGACTTTCGCAGGTGTACCCAATTCTCCGCAAAGTCAATTTTTACGCCGTCGATATCCGTTACATTTTCAGCAGCATAACGCGCCTTGATCTCAACGAGCACTTTATCTACATCGATCGCCGGCGTCAGCTCGATTTTGTTCTTCGAAGCAAAGTAAGCGGGAAGCTCGGCTCGCAGCTCGGTCATCGACTTTCCGAGCTTGGCGAAATAGGTCAAAAAGAGCGCTACACCGACCAGCGCATCACGTCCGTAATGCAGCTCGGGATAGATCACACCACCATTGCCCTCGCCACCGATGACGGCATCTACCTCCTTCATCTTCTCCACAACATTCACTTCGCCCACGGCAGCCGCAGCATACGTTCCGCCAAGTGCCTCCGTTACATCGCGCAAGGCTCGCGACGAGGAGAGGTTTGACACCGTAGCACCAGCACCGAACTCCTGCAGGATATATTGCGCCACAGCAACCAACGTGTACTCCTCACCAAACATCACGCCATTCTCCATGATGAAGGCCAGGCGATCCACGTCGGGATCGACCACCACGCCCAGGTCAGCCTTCTCCTTCACGACCGCCGCGCAGATCTCCGTGAGGTTCTCGGCCAGCGGCTCGGGATTGTGAGCAAACTCACCCGTGGGGTCGCAATTCAGCTCCACGACTTCGCAACCCAACTCTCGCAGCAGGGCAGGAATCACGACACCACCCACCGAGTTAACGGCATCGACCACCACGCGGAATTTGCGCGCTTTGACAGCATCCACATCGACCCCCTTCAGCGCCAGCACCTGACGGATATGCTCCTCGTTGAAGTCCGAGCACTCTTCCATCTTGCCGATCTCGTTGATCGTAGGGTAGTCGTACGTCAACTCCTCGGCCATCGCCAGCACCTCCTTGCCCTCCTTGTCCGAGAGGAACTCGCCCGAGGCATTGAGCAACTTCAAGGCATTCCATTGGCGCGGATTGTGTGATGCGGTGATGATAATACCGCCATCGGCACGCTTTGTGATAACTGCCATCTCGGTACCGGGCGTGGTGCAAAGGCCGACGTCGATTACATCGGCACCCGAGGCGAGCAACGTGCCTACAACCAGATTGCGTACCAGCTCGCCCGAAAGGCGGGCATCACGTCCTACAACGATACGAATTTTATGCTCGGGATTACGTGCAGCGATCAGTCGCGCATAGGCTGTGGTGAACTTTACGACGTCGATCGGCGTCAGGTTTTCGCCCTGCGGCCCACCGATGGTGCCGCGGATACCCGAAATAGATTTAATGAGTGTCATTGTTCAAATAGCGTTGGATACTTATATAATATGATTTTTTTTGTCCGGTTTGTTTTGTTATTCGAGGTAAAATTAGTACTTTTATGCCAAATATAAAAATAAAAAAACGACAAGCGATGCGTACGATTCCCCCTTCAGAGCTGATTATCAACGATGACGGCTCGATTTTCCACCTCCATTTGACGCCCGATCAGCTGGCTGATACGGTGATTTTGGTGGGTGACCCGGGGCGTGTGGCGATGGTCTCGGAGTTCTTTGACGAGGTGGAGTGCCGCGTCTCGAACCGCGAATTCAACACCGTAACGGGCTGCTATAAGGGCAAGCGCATGACGGTACTGTCGACCGGTATCGGCATCGGCAACATCGACATCTCTGTGACGGAGTTGGACGCGTTGGCCAATATCGATTTTTCGACTCGCCAGGAGAAGAGCGAGAAGCGCCAACTCACACTCGTCAGACTTGGCACATCGGGTGCTATTCAGCCCGACATCAAGGTGGGCGAGGTGGTCTTTTCGCGTACGTCGCTCGGTTTCGACGGTCTGTTGAATTACTATGCCGGACGCAACGAGGTGTGCGATCTGGAGCTTGAAAAGGCCTTCGTGGAGCACACGGGATGGAATCCGCAGCTGCCTGCGCCATACTTCATCGATGCCGATAAGACGCTCTTTGAGCACTTCAAGGATGTTACGCGCGAGGGTATCACGATTGCTGCGCCGGGCTTCTATGCGCCGCAGGGCCGTTGGGTGAGACTGCAACCGCAGGATCCCGCGCTGAACGCTAAGATCGAGACGTTCGAGTACGCAGGTCGTAAGATCACCAACTTCGAGATGGAGGGTTCCGCCTTGGCCGGATTGGCCGCCTTGATGGGTCATCGTGCCGCTACGATCTGTACGATTATCGCCCAGCGTGTAGCACTTGATGCCTGCACCGATTACAAACCCTTTGTCAAGAAGATGATCCAAACGGCACTCGATAAACTTGCCGTTTTATAACCAACCAAACGAATACAACTACAAGCAAACAAAAGTATAACAAACAAAAATAGACAAGAAAACCATGAAATTTACTGTATCAAGTTCGGCTCTGCTCTCGTTGCTGGCCACGACCGGCAAGGTGATCAGCAACAAAAACACGCTTCCCATCCTCGACTACTTCCTCATGGAACTTTCGGAAGGTGAGTTGAAGGTGACCGCTTCGGATCTCGAGACGACGCTCGTTGGCTCGATCCAGGTAGAGAGTGTCGAGAGCGAGGGTACGATTGCTGCCCCCGTAAAGCAGATGCTCGACTCGCTGAAGGAGTTCCCCGAACTGCCGCTGACGATCGAGGTGAACGATAAGAATTGGGAGATCAAGATCAGTTGGAAGAGCGGTTCGCTTTCGATTCCCGGAGCTTCGGCTGTGAGCTATCCCGCCGTACCGCAGTTGCAGGCCGAGCGCAAGGAACTGACGCTCGACGTCGATGTGCTGGTAAACGGTATCAACAAGACGATCTTCGCCACGGCTGACGACGAGTTGCGTCCCGTGATGAACGGCGTCTATTTCAACCTGCAGCCCGCTGCACTCACGTTCGTAGGTACGGATGCTCACAAACTCGTGAAGTACGAGGCCGAGTGCGAGAACGAAGTAGCCGCTTCGTTCATCCTGCCGAAGAAGCCTGCCAACCTGCTGAAGACGGTGCTCCTGAAGGAGGATGACGCCATCCGCGTTTCGTTCGATTCGAAGAATGCCCGCTTTGAGCTGAAGAACCACACGCTGGTTTGCCGCCTCATCGAGGGTAACTACCCGAACTACAATGCGGTAATTCCTGCCGCCAACCCCAACAAGTTACTCGTAGATCGCATCGAGCTGGTGAACGGCATCAAGCGTGTTGCCGTCTGCTCGAACCCCACGACGAACCTGATCCGCATGGATATTGCCGACAACAAAATCACGCTCACGGCACAGGATATCGACTTCTCGATGTCGGCCAACGAGACCATCTCGTGCAGCTATGACGGACAGCCCATGTCGATCGGCTTCAAGTCGACCTTCCTGGTGGAGATTCTCTCGAATGTCGATACGCCGACCGTGCTGATCGAGCTGGCCGATTCGACCCGTGCAGGTGTCTTCAAGCCCGTCTACGACGATAAGCAGACTTCGACGACGCTCATGCTGCTCATGCCGATGATGATTAACGCATAAGCGTAGCCATGAAATTAGAGTTGAAACGCCCGATCGTCTTCTTCGACTTGGAGACGACGGGCGTCGATACGTCGAAGGATCGTATTGTCGAGATCTCAATGATCAAGGTGATGCCCGACGGCAGCAGGATTCCCAAGACGCGCCGTGTCAATCCCGAGATGCACATTCCCGCCGAGGCTACGGCCATCCACGGCATTACGGACGAGGATGTAAAGGATGAGCCCACGTTCCGCCAATTGGCTAAATCGCTGGCTCAATTCATCCAGGGTTGCGACTTCGGAGGTTTTAACTCCAACCGTTTCGACCTGCCGCTGCTGGTAGAGGAGTTCCTGCGAGTGGGCGTGGACGTCGATCTGAAGCGTCGTAAGTTTGTCGACGTGCAGAACATCTTCCACAAGAAGGAGCAGCGTACGCTCGTCGCAGCTTATAAGTTCTACTGCGACAAGGATCTCACGGATGCCCACTCGGCAGCAGCCGACACGATGGCCACCTATGAGGTGCTCTGTGCACAGCTTGACCGCTACGAGGATCTGGAGAACAATATCGACTTCCTGGCCGAGTATTCGGCACGCGACAAGGCAGCCGATTATGCCGGTCGCATTCTCTATAATGAACAGGGAGAGGAGATTTTCGGCTTCGGCAAATACAAAGGCAAGACGGTGGAGGAGGTCTTCCGCATCGAGCCGAGCTACTACGCATGGATGATGAACGGTGATTTCCCGCTCTATACGAAGAAGGTGATTACCGAGATTCGCATGCGTAGCACGACAACCAAGAAATAACGAAGAGATAGGCAAGTGACCATTCAACGACTTTTTACAACCCTCGCATTGCTCTTTGCAGTGTGGGGTGGTTGGGCGATTGAGAAATCGACCACGATCGTCTATATCAACGGAACGAAGTATTACATCCATGCCGTACAGCAGGGCGAGACGCTCTATGCCCTCGCCAAGAGCTACGAAACGACCGAGCAGGCACTCCTGGAGCATAACCCGAGCCTTGCGGCCGGTCTGAAGGCAGGTGTCAACATCAAAATTCCGGTGGCTACGGCACCCAAAGCCGAGTCGGGCGGAGTGCTCAAGAAACTCAAGAATAAGAAGACCTTCTCGACTCACTACGTAGTGAAAGGGGAGACTCTTTACAGCATTGCTCGCCAATATGAGATTCCCGTGCAGACCATCCTGGAGGATAACCCCGAGATTGATCCTTCGCTTCTGAGTTTGGGGCAGAAATTGCTGATTCGTCGCAAAGCGATCGGTAAGGGATCGGAGGAGAAGATCCACGAGGAGCTGACCGAGTATGCCGAGCAGTTGAGCAGTGTCACCGAGGGTGATGACTACTACGTGGTGCAGAAAGGTGACACATTCTACTCGTTGGCCAAGCGCTTTGGCATCAGCGAGGAGGAGCTCTCGAAACTCAACAACGGACTGCAGCCGCAGGATCTCAAGGCCGGTGCGATGATTCGTATTCCGGCACAACAGTCTGCACACCAAGAAGCGGAGGCAACCACCACAGAACCTAACGTGCCTTCGATGGAGCCGAGCAAGCCCGAGCAAAACGTGATTGACTTCCGTGCCGTCTGCAACTGCGACCCGCTCAAAGTTTCGTTACTCCTGCCGCTGACGACGAAGGGCAAGGCCAATAGCAACTACCTCGAATTTTATCAGGGTTTCCTCCTGGGGCTCGATTCGCTCAAGACAAAGCAGGGCTATTCGATCGATCTCGACCTTTACGATACGAAACGTGATCCCGATGAGATCCACGCCATCGTGCAAGACGATCGCTTCCGCCGCTCACAACTCATCGTGGGCCCCGTCTACGAGGAGGAGCTGGAGGAGGTGGTAGCTTTTGCCGAGGAGAAGCAGCTGCCCATTGTTTCGCCGCTGGCCTCGATTGCACATATCCAAAGCGATGCACTCTTCCTGATGGCGCCCGATCCGACGAAGAAGTATGCCAAGGCTACCAACATGCTGGGTGAGGAGAAGCAGGTAACGCTCATCTACACCGAGTCGACCGACAAGGAATTTGAGCAGGAGATTCTCCATCTGTTGGGAGACAAGCCCTACAAGAAACACCTCTACAAGTACCAGCATCCGTCGATCAAGGTCAAGGAGGGTGAACTCCATCCGAGTGACCTGACCCCGATCCTTGATAACGAGCAGGATAACCTCTACATCATCATGGCCGACAACGAGATTGACGTTGATCGTATCCTGGCAGCATTGGCCTCGGCCGACACAAACCTGCGTGCCCGTTCGCTCCGCACGCCGAAATACTCGGTGCTGGGCAACTCGCGTTGGAATCGTTACCAGAACATCGATCGCTCGATCTTCTTCAAGACCCGTGTCGTATTCTTCTCGACCTACCACGCCAAGCGTGACTCTGAGCGCATTATTGCTTTCGATCGCGCCTACCTGCGTGCCTTTGGCTCGTTGCCATCGCTCTATGCTTATCGTGGTTACGATGCCGCCATGATCTTCGTGGCCGGCATGTACAACGACATCGAGTACGACCTGGAGGATCGTCGCTACACGCCGCTGCAGACCATCTATCGTTTCACGCAGCAGGAGGAGCACAAGAATCACCAGAACAGCGACTGGATGCGTGTAAATTACAACTCCGATTTCACGATTACGATCGAATAGCGCCATGGCAAACATTCCGAGCGGTATCCCCGAAAAGACCATCGAGCGACTGAGCGAATATCGTCGTACGCTCCTTTCGTGCAGCAAGCGGGGCATTACGCACATCTTCTCGCACGTCCTGGCCGGCATTCACGGCATCACGGCCGTGCAGGTACGTCGTGACCTGATGCTCATTGGTTTTTCGAGCGATACGAAGAAGGGGTACGATGTGCAGATTTTGATCGAATACATCAGCCGCATCCTCGACAGTGAGACCCCGATCAACATCGCCATTCTCGGCATGGGCCACCTGGGTCAAGCTATCACCAAGTACTTCAACAGCAAGGGGTTGAAGCTCAAAATTACGGCCGCCTTTGATGTCGATCCCGAAAAGATCGGCCGCGAGATTGACGGTGTTCCCTGCTACCACATGAACAACTTTGAGCAGAAGGCCGAGGAGTTGGATCTCTCGATGGTGGTCGTATCATCACCCACGAAAGTAGCTCCGAGCCTCGTGGTGCCAATTATCAACGCCGGCATTCGCGGTGTGCTGAATTTCACCTCCACGCCGCTCAACTTCCCGCAGGGTATCGTAGTCGAGAACTACGACATCACAACCCTTCTGGAGAAGGTTGCCTATTTCGTCAAGGAGAACGACGCGAACGCCTAACGCCATGGAGATTATTCACGGCATACCCACCACGCCCTTCCTGCGCCCTGCAGCCGTCACCGTCGGTTCGTTCGATGGTGTGCATTTGGGACACCAAGCGCTGTTGCAGGCGCTCCGCGAGGAGGCTGATCGGATGGATGGGGTAGCCGTGGTCGTAACTTTCGACCCGCATCCGCGTGTTGCCCTGGGACGAGCGGAGGGATTGTTTCTATTGACCGATCTTGACGAGAAAGCCGAACTGTTAGCGCGTTACGGGGTCGATTATCTGGTCATCATTTCTTTCAACAAAGCCTTTGCTGACCAAAGCGGAGCGGAGTTTGCCACCAAGATTTTGGTGGAGAAGATAGGCGCTAAGTCGCTCATTGCCGGCTACAACCACCGTTTCGGCCACGACCGCATGGTGGCCCGGGAACTCGCCATCGAGGGGCTTCATGTGGTGCATGTCGAAAAATGTGAGGTTGAGGGTGGACACGTCAGCTCGTCCGAGATTCGTCGCCTGATCGAGGCTCAAAAATATGGCGAGGCAGAAAAACTATTGGGGCACACCATCAAATTATTAGAACCATGATACAACACGATTGCAAAATACGGGTCTGGTATTGCGATACCGACCAAATGGGCATTGTTCACCACTCGAACTACATCCGTTACTACGAGGAGGCGCGTAGCGACTTCCTCCGCGCGCTGGGACTTTCGTATGCCGAGGTGGAGCGCCGCGGCCTGATGATGCCGATTTTGGAGGTACAATCTAAATACCGCCGTGCGATTCGCTACGACGAGGAAGTTACCGTGCGCATCATGCTGAAAGAGCTACCCTCGACCCGCATCAACTTCCTCTACGAGATCTACAACGCCGAGGGCCTTTTGATGAATACGGGCATGACCCAGCTTGGCTTTATGCACAGCGAAACGCGCCGCCCCTGCCGCTGCCCCGAGTGGTTCTTGGAGATCCTGCGCGCTGAATGGAAAGAGGAGGAGTAAAGAAACGCATAAGTAGCATTTAGCATTGTTTGCCAACACACCTGCGAACCAACAACAAACAAGATGAAACCCGTTAAATACTTTATAGCATTATTATCCTTGACGTTATGCGCGTGCGGATTATTGCGTCCCGCGACACATATACAGAACGACGATTTGGCAAAATATAAATATATCTATATTCCATATCGCGCCAATGTAACGTCTGGAACCGGCACATTCTATCATGGCACCGGTGGTATCACAAGCCAGAATATCAATCCGGGTGACTTGATTGCCGGCTATTTCATTAAACATGGTTACGCGATATTACCGGAACTCAATCCCTCATTATTGTCGGAAACTTTAATTGTAAATTATGGCGAGTCCGGCCGGCGTGAGATTGCTCTCGGGTTGGCCAAGCCGCTTGAAATGACAATCCAATTACTATCGGCCGAAACAAACCAAATCGTCTATTCGGTAACAGCCGAGGGTATGGGGGAAACGGTAGCAGACGATGTGCGGAATGCCATTAATCGTTGTTTGCAAGATTTACCTTTGAAATAACTTATATAAATAAGAGGTGCTTGACGAATCAAGCACCTCTTATTTATTTGGATTCTAAAATCGTTATTTCTCAATCAGCGAGATCGAGCGCTGGATGAAGTCCGTCAGCGACTTACCCTTCAGCATGCCGTTCGAAAGCAGGGCCAGGTCGATGATCTGCTTCACGAGCTTATTCTCCAAGCCGATCTGCGTCAGGCGCTCATTACGCTCATCGCGCAGCTCGACCACCTTCTTCGAAAGCTCCTCGCGCATCGTCTTCTCCTCGCTCGTGAGTTCCTCCTCCTTCTTGCCCTTCACGACCTCCTCGAAACGGTGCTCCTCCGAGACCGCTGCGTCGATCTTCTTGGTCATCGTGCGAAGTTTATCGCCGTACGACTTCTCAACCTCACCCAGGATGTTGATCACGATCGGGTGGTTGCCATTAACGGCAATCGTGAAGTTGTCGGGCATCTGGCCGTAGAATTGGCTCATGCCACCGCCACCCATCTGGGCCATCTCCTTCATGCGACGCATAAACTCGTTCTGCGTGATCACCACGGGAGCCTCGTCTGCCGCCATCGCCTCAAAAGTGATGTGGTAGTTGATCTTCTCATCGACCGGCATCTGGCTCTCAAAGACGGGGGTCAGCAACTCCTGCTGGGCGGTCGTGAGGGTCATCGTCAACTGCTCCTCCTTCTGGATCAGCTTCTCGATCACGTCGCTATCCACGCGCACAAAACGGGTATTCTCGTTCTTCTGCTCATACCAATTCACATAGTGGTTGTCGAGCTGACCATTCATCTCCAGCACATCGTAACCCTTCTGCTTGGCGGCCTCGACAAACGCGTGCTTCTCGTTCACATCATCCACGTAGAGCAGAATCAGCTGCTTGTTCTTATCCGTCTGCTGTTCCTTGACCTTCTCGGTGAACTCCTTCGGCGTGTAGTACTTACCCTCGATCGACTTCCACAGCATGAAATTCTGCGCCTTCTCGGCGAACTTCTCGTCCGTGAGGATACCATACTGGATAAAGACCTTCAAATCGTCCCACTTCTGCTCATAGTCCGAGCGCATCGTCTTAAAGAGCTCCTGCAGACGATCGGCCACCTTGCGGGTGATGTAGCTCGAAATCTTCTTCACGTTCGGGTCGCTCTGCAGGTAGCTGCGCGAGACGTTGAGCGGGATATCGGGCGAATCGATCACACCATGCAGCAGCGTGAGGTACTCCGGCACGATGCCCTCGACCTGATCCGTGACATAGACCTGGTTGCAGTAGAGCTGAATCTTGTTCTTCTGAATCTCGAAGTTATTGCGAATCTTCGGGAAGTAGAGAATACCCGTCAGGTTGAAGGGGTAGTCGATGTTCAGGTGAATCGAGAACAACGGCTCCTCCGACATGGGGTAGAGCTCGCTATAAAACTCTTTGTACTGCTCCTCGGTAATCTCCGACGGCATGCGGGTCCAGAGCGGCTCGATGTTGTTGATCACGTTGTCCTTCTCCGTATCCTGGTACTTGCCGTCCTTCCACTCCTTGACCTTGCCAAAGACGATGGGCACGGGGAGAAAGCGGCAATACTTCTTCAAAAGGCCCTCGATCGTCGTCGGCTCGGCATACTCCTTCATCTCCTCCGAGAGGTGCAGCACGATCTGCGTACCGCGTTCGAGCTTCTCCTCGAGCTCCTCCATCTCGAACTCGGGCGTACCCGTGCAGCTCCAGTGTACCGACTTAGCCTCCTCACGATACGACTGCGAGAAGATCTCGACCTTGTCCGAGACCATGAACGACGAGTAGAAGCCCAGACCGAAGTGGCCGATGATGGCCTGATCCTGGTACTTGGCCATAAACTCCTCGGCACCCGAGAAGGCGATCTGGTTGATGTAGCGATCCACCTCATCGGCCGTCATGCCAATACCGTGGTCGCGAATCGTGAGGATTCGCTTCTCGGTATCAACCTCCACCTCGACCTTCAGATCGCCCGTCTCGCCCTGCCATTCGCCCTTCGAGGAGAGCGTGCGCAGCTTCTGCGAGGCATCCACGGCATTCGAGATCAACTCGCGCAGGAAGATCTCATGATCCGAATACAAAAACTTTTTGATGACCGGGAAGATGTTCTCCGTAGTCACGCCAATTTTTCCGTTTCTCATAGTTTTTATCTTGTTTTGTTGTTTTCTCTGTTTGTCATACTCTTCCAGCAAAGGGTGTGCCACACGGATTTTTCTGCCATTCTGTCGGTCGGATATGACAAAGTCCCGATTTTGGTGCTATCTTTGTATCTCACAACAACAACTTTTTTTAACAGCAACGAAGATGGATTTTCTGAATTTGGCCAAGCGGCGCTATGCCTGCCGCAAATACACCGACCGCAAGGTCGAGCGCGAAAAATTGATGCAGATTCTCGAGGCCGGACGCGTAGCCCCCACGGGAGCCAACCGCCAGCCGCAATGCTTAGTAGTAATCGAATCGAAGGAGGGCATGGAGCGTTTGGCTCGCTGCACGCGCGATTTTGGTGCTCCGTTGGCAATCCTCGTCTGTGCTGATACGACCGAGGTGTGGCACAAGTACGATGGCAAGAAGATTACGGACATCGACGCCACGATCGTCACAGACCACATGATGTTGCAGGCTGCCGCCCTGGGACTCGATACGCTCTGGATTTGTATGTTCAAGCCCGATGCCGTCCGCGAGGAGTTCGGCCTGCCGGATGAGGTTGAGCCGGTGAATATTCTCCTCGTCGGCTATGGTGATGGCGAACCCGCCTCGCCCGATCGTCACGATACGACTCGCAAACCGCTCGAGCAGACAGTTTGCTTCGAGCACTTTTAACAGCGTGTCATTTTGACACAAAAAAACGGGAGGCGTTACGCTTCCCGTTCTTTTCTTGTGAAATGCATCCACGCAAAAATCACCTGCGCCGCATAGTAGGGTATCAGGATGGCATAAGTGGCGTAGGGCACCGTCCCGATGTAGTGATCATAGGCAATCAATCCGTCCGATAGCACAAAGAGCAGCGCAGCCACCACATACCAACCCCATGACGTTCGTTCTTGGATAATCGTGGCCGAAAGCATCGAGAGCAACACGACGGCATAGAGTCCCACGGAGGCCACTTCGACGATCGACGTAATCTTCACGGCCAGAAAACCGAATGCCGTGCAGAAAGCGATAAAGGCTACGACCAGCGGACGCACACGTTGCGTGGTTAATTTGCCGTGGGGCGCAAAGTCGGCGATATAGCAACAAAGCGCCAGCGCAAAAAGTCCCATCTGCCACTGAAAAGCATCCAGCGAACCGGCCAAATCGCCCGCCGCCGAGAGTAACAATCCGAGCGGAATCCACCAGCCGTTTTTACGGCCTTTCAGCGCAGTAATCAACGCCAAGAGCAGAGTAGGGATAGCTATCATTCTTTATTTTATTCTTAATTCGGGTGGACAAGATACGAAAAAAGGTGTTTCATCGGTTAAGACAAAACACCTCTTTTCTGGTAAAATGTGTGAATTGTTACTTTGCGTACAATTTATATACGGCCTTCCACTTCTCACCCGGCTCCACAGCTACGAAGCCTGCAGCCTTCGGATTGGCAGCGTTCGGGGCGTTCGTCGTCCACGACTGCGGCTCGGGGCAGCAGTAGTTCACCTGACCACCGTTGTTCCAAAGCGTCCAATAGGTCGTCTTATCATCTACCTCATAGAACACCTTGACACCCGTCTTGATGTTCTCGACCACAGCGCCACGATACGACTTTCCGTCTACCTCGATCTCACGCAGCGTAAAACCGGCCTCGAGCGGCTCGCAATCGGTCACCTGCAGGCCACCCTCACGGAGCTTAGCCCACTTCTCATCGAGCGGCAACTTATTGCCTGTCGGGAGGTTACGCTCGCTCAGCTCAACCTGCTCGCCAACAGCAACGCGCATGCGGTAATCGGCAGCCTCGCCACCGGCAAAGGGAATCACAATCGGCGTATGGAAGCCGACACCTACGGGCATATTCTGCTCGCTACGATTCGAGAAAACGACCTCCTGTTTCAGCCCCTTATGCGAAAGTTTGTAAACAATCTTGCACTTGAAGGCGTGCGGGAAATCCTTGTAGATTGCGTCGTTGGCAGCATTCGAGTAGTAGCGGCACTCGATCTTCACCGAATCCTCATCCTCCTCGGCCTTCGACACCACGAACGGCTCACCCTTGATAATGCCGTGGTGGTAGTTCTGCTCCTTCTCGATCGTGATGGGGTACTGATAGGTGCGACCCTCAAACTCGTAGCGACCATGCTCGATGCGGTTGGGCGGGAACAAGAGCGGCAGACCAAAGATCTGCGGACGCGACTTGAAGGTCTCCACCTCCTCAGCGGTCGGCGTACGAAGAATCTCGACACCCAGCTTCGTGTTAGCCAGGCGGATCAGGTTAGCACCCACCGACGGGATCAACAGGGCGGTATAGTCGCCTTTCGAGAACTCAACAGCCTGCAGGCCGTTCCATTCGATACAGCGGATCATAGTCGAAGTGTATTAGAGCAGTTTCTCGATCTTCTCTACCAAAGCAGCCTTCGGGCAGGCACCGACCTGCTTATCAACCAGCTGACCACCCTTCAGGAAGATGATCGTCGGGATGTTTCTTACGCCGTACTTCATCGTGATCTCGTCGTTGTCCTCGACGTCGCACTTACCGATGTTTACCTTGCCGGCATACTCCTCGGCCAACTCCTCTACGATCGGGGCGATCGTACGGCAGGGGCCACACCACTCTGCCCAGAAGTCGATTACCAGCGGCTGCTCCGAAGCGAGCAACTCCTCAATGTTTGTCTTGTTAATTTCCAATGCCATAGTTGTAAAGTTTTTTGTAGTTTATGAAATTGTGAATTTAATCTCTCTATCATTCAAATAGTCCACCATCTCCTGCGACAGATCGACTCTGTAACGCTTCGAGAAGAGACGCAGTACAATGCCCTCGCGATCGTAGAGCATCATGCGCAGGGTTGTGTTGCCCTTGTTTTTCTTGACCAGCGTCGAGAACTCCTCAATGAAACGATCCGTCAGATCCTCGATCGGCAGCTGGAGATGCAACTCCTTGATCATCGTTTCGCGCACCTCCTGCAGCTGCGTAATAGCCAACACCTTCAGCTCGAGGCGCTCCTCCTCACCCTCCTTTTGGTAGGGACGGGGCTGCACCTTGCAACGTACCATGAGGTAGTAATTCGGATAGATGAACTTGCGGAAGTTCTCATAATCCTTGCCAAAGAAGGCAAATTCGTAGCTCGAATTGTAATCCTCCAGCGTCAACTTACCGAAGCTCTTTCCCGTGCGCGTCGTGAGCTCGGGTTGAGCAGCCACAACCAGACCCGCCACACAGATCTCCTGACCTTGTAGAGCCTTCAGATCCTCCAGGTCGGAGAGTTGGGTTTTACACATGTTGTCGATGATGAGTTTGTACTCATCGAGCGGGTGAGCCGTCAGGTAGAGGCCCATCATCTCACGCTCATGGTTCAGCGTCTGAATCGAGGTCCAGTCGAGACAAACGGGCACCGTCGGAGGCTGAATATCGACCACCGAACCGCCTCCGAAGAGGCTCTGCTGGGCATTATTTTTCTCGGCCTGCACACGTTGTCCGTAGCGCATCAACGCCTCAAGGAATGTGCCACCGGAGCTATCGCGCGGATCAGGTGCAAAGAACTTCGAGCGGTGGAACTCGGCAATCGACGAGAAGGCTCCTGCATAGGCCAGGTTCTCCAACGCCTTGCGATTCACAATACTGAAGTTCACACGCTCAAAGAAATCGTAGATATTCTTGAACGGACCATTCTTCTCGCGCTCGGCAATGATACTTTCGGCAGCCGCCTCGCCCATACCCTTAATAGCAGCCATACCAAAGCGGATGTCGCCCTGCTTGTTGGCCGAGAAGGTCTTCATCGACTCGTTTACATCCGAACCGAGCACGCGAATACCCATGCGCTTACACTCGTTCATGTAGATCGTAAGCTGGCTCACATTCGCCAAGTTTCGGCTCAGCACTGCTGCCATGTACTCCGACGGATAGTTCGCCTTGAGGTATGCCGTCTGGAAAGCTACCCACGAATAGCATGTAGCATGCGACTTATTGAAGGCGTAGGAGGCAAACTTCTCCCACTCGCCCCAAATCTTTTCAAGCACCTCGGGATCGTGACCGTTCTTCTCGCCACGCTTGAGGAACTCGGGTTTCAACTCGTCCAGCTTCGACTTAATCTTCTTACCCATCGCCTTACGCAGCGTATCCGATTCACCACGCGTAAAGCTACCCAACAGACGCGACAACAACATCACCTGCTCCTGATAGACCGTAATGCCATACGTATCCTTCAGGTAACGCTCCATGATCGGAATGTCATAGACGATGGGGGAGCGGCCATGTTTGCGGGCAATGAAGTCGGGGATGTTATCCATCGGACCCGGACGATAGAGGGCATTCATGGCGATCAGATCCTCGAAGGTCGAGGGCTGCAACTCGCGCAGGTATTTCTGCATACCGGGCGACTCAAACTGGAACGTACCCACGGTGCGGCCCTCGCAATAGAGGTCGTAGGTCTTCTTATCGTTGATGATCGTAAAGTCGTCAATATCAACCTTGATGCCCTTCGTCTGCTGAATATTGGCTACGGCATCCTTCAAGATCGAGAGGGTCTTGAGACCCAGGAAGTCCATCTTGATCAAGCCCGTATCCTCAATCACCGAGCCTTCGTATTGCGTCACGAGCATCTTTTCGCCCGTCTCCTTATCGTCGGCCGTCGATACAGGTACCCAATCCGTGATATCGTCACGACAGATAATCGTACCGCAGGCATGTACACCCGTATTTCGCACGTTGCCCTCCAGCATTTTGGCATACTGGATTGTGTCGTGCATGATCGGATCATCCGACTCCTCGGCCGCCTTCAGATCAGGCACCAGCTCAATGGCGTGGCTGAGGTTCTTTACCTTCTTGCCCTCGGGGGTCTTATCGGGTACCAATTTACACAGGCGATCCGACTCCGAGAGGGGCAATTTCTGCACACGTGCCACATCCTTGATGGCCGATTTGGTCGCCATCGTACCATAGGTGATGATGTGTGCCACCTTCTCCTTGCCATATTTCTCGGTCACCCAATTCAACACGCGACCGCGACCGTCATCATCGAAATCGACATCGATATCGGGGAGCGAAATACGGTCGGGATTCAGGAAACGCTCAAACAGCAGGTCATAGGCAATCGGGTCGATCTGCGTAATACCCAAGCAATAGGCCACAGCCGAACCGGCCGCCGAACCACGACCCGGACCTACCGAAACATCCAGCTCCTCGCGTGCAGCATTGATAAAGTCCTGCACGATAAGGAAGTAGCCCGGGAAACCCATCGTCTTCATGATGTGCAGCTCAAACTTCAGGCGTTCCTGCACCTCCTCCGAGAGGGGATCACCATAGCGTTTCTTGGCACCGATCATCGTCAGATGGGCCAGGTAGTCAGCCTCGAATTTGATGCGGTACAATTTATCGTATCCGCCCAGCTTTTCGATCTTTTTCTGGGCCGATTTTTCGTCCATCACCACATTGCCGTTCTCGTCACGCGTAAACTCGTCGAAGAGATCCTGCTCGGTCAAACGAGCGCGATACTCCTCCTCCGTACCAAACTCGGCCGGAATCTCGAAGTTGGGCATGATGGGGGGATTATCGATCGAGTAGGTCTCGATCTTGTCACAAATCTCGATGGTCGTGACCATCGCCTCGGGATCCGACTCGCCAAAAATGGCAGCCATCTCATCCGTAGTTTTGAGCCACTCCTGCTTCGAGTAGAGCATGCGTTTCGGATCATCAAGATCCTTACCCGTCGAGAGGCAGATCAAGCGATCGTGCGCCTCGGCATCTGCCTCATCCACAAAGTGGACATCGTTCGTGCAGATGGTCTTGACATGGAATTTCTCGGCCAGATCACGGATGCCGTCATTGACCTTGAGCTGCATGCCATAGGCCTCGTGGTTGGCGCGCTCGACCGTTGCGCGGTGCAACTGCAATTCAAGGTAGAAATCCTCACCAAAGAGGTTCTTGTACCAACGGACCGACTCCTCGGCACGCTCCATATCGTCGGCCGAAATGGCACGCGGCACCTCACCGGCCAAGCAGGCCGAGCAGCAAATCAACCCTTCGTGATACTTCTCCAGCTCCACGCGATCGGTTCGCGGGCGCATGTAGAAACCATCGGTCCATGCCTTGGAGACAATTTTGATGAGGTTGTGATAACCCTTCAGATTCTTGGCCAACAGGATGAGGTGATAACCACTCTGATCCTGCTTACCCTCCTTGTCCTGCATACGACGACGTGCCACATAGACCTCGCAACCGATGATCGGCTTAAAAGCAGCCTTGCGCGTCCACTCGGCGAGTTTCTTCTCTTCGGCGCGGATATCGCCATCGGGTGTTGCCGACTCGATCGAGCCGTCCTGGAGGCCTGCAATGCGTTTTTCGCACTCGGCAATTGCATCCTTGCACTTTCCCTTGAACTTCTTGACATAGTTCGTAAACTCCTTCACGCCGAACATATTACCGTGATCGGTAATGGCGATACCGGGTTGTCCGTCCGCAACAGCCTTATCAACCAGGCGCTGAATCGAGGCCTGACCGTCAAGGATCGAGTATTGCGAGTGCACGTGCAGATGGACGAACTTGGACATAATTTTTCAAGGGTTATAGTCAGTGAAACAAAGATACATATATTTATGAAAAAAAATCGTGGCAGGGAGATTGTATTTTTCAACATTATTTCGTATATTTATAGCGTGATCACACACCCTTAAAACTCAACCATATGCAACAAGAGCAATTCGTGATACTGGCGGAGTATCACACCTTGGCCGAGGCCGAGATCTCGAAATCGATTTTGCAGAGTGCAGGGCTTTGGGCTGACATCCGCAACGAATTTATGTCAGCACTCAATCCCATTGGAGGAGCCGCCCGCGTAGTGGTGCGCGCCGAAGATCAGCAGGAGGCAGAGAAACTGCTCCAGCAACGCTAAATAGAAAAAGCGGTCGTCCTTTTGCAGGATGACCGCTTTACTTTTTTTTGCGATCGCTTACTCGTTCCAGATCGCCCAGCCGGCGGCAGCCTGACCGAGGAACATGCGCTCGCCGTTCATGATCTTGGCACCACGCTGCTGACCATAGTCGAGGAATTGCGTCAAAGGCGGGTTGTAAACCAAATCCAGCAGATGATGCTCGGGTGTGATGTAGGCATAGGGGATGCGCGGAGCCTCCTCGACGTTGGGCCATGTGCCTACGGGCGTCGCATTGATAATCAATTTCGACTCGGCAACCACCTCGACGGGCAGGTTGTCATACGTGTAATTTCCCTTTGCCGGATCGCGCGAAATCAGATCGAACGGAATCTCCAACTCTGTGAGGGCATACTGCACGGCCTGCGAAGCTCCTCCCGTACCGAGTACCAGCGCATGTTCGGGCACGACACCATCGAGCAACTCGGCCAAGGCCACACGCAGACCGATGATATCGGTATTGTGGCCAATCATGCGGCCATCAGCATGACGACGCACGCAATTCACGGCACCAATCTTGGCCGCCTCGTCCGACAGGCCATCCAGGTAGCGCATCACCTGCTGCTTGTAGGGGATCGTCACATTAAAACCCTCCAGCGGCACACGCTCCAAAAGTTCGGGCAGTGCTTCGATCGAGGGTAATTCATACTGTGCAAAGTGGCAGTCAAGCCCTTCATTTTCGAATTTCGCCGTAAAGTGGCGGGCCGAGGCCGAGTGGCCGAGCGGACGGCCGATAATTCCGAATTCGCGCATAGTGTATTGAAGTTTTAAGGTTTCCGGTTAGAGTATATAGCCAAGCAGGAAGAACGAGCCCACCAAAAGCACCGTAAAGGCGATGGCCAGCAGGTTGAAATATTTATCGATAAAGCCCTTGATCGGTGCGCCGAATTTCCAAATCAAGCCCGCAATCAGGAAGAAACGCATACCGCGCGAAATGATCGATGCAATTATGAACATCAGCAAGTTGATATGGAACAGACCTCCCGAGATCGTGAAAATCTTATAGGGCAGGGGGGTAAAGCCTGCTGTAAAGACAATCCAGAAGTTGTATTTATCGTAGAGCGCACCGACACTTTCAAAGGCCTCCTCCGAGAAGACATGATCGAAGAAAAATTGTGCAATGGCGGTATATTCGCCTGCCGTGTTCTGCCACACGAAAAAGCCGATCGAGTATCCTAACAAAGCACCCAGAATGGAACCTGCCGTACAGATGGCGGCAAAGCGGAACGAACGAGCTACCGCGCCCAGGCAAAGAGCGATAAGCAGCACATCGGGCGGAATGGGGAAAAAGCTCGACTCGGCAAAGGCCAACAGGAAGAGCGCCAAGGCTCCCCAACGCGAATCGCCCCAGGAGAGCATCCAATCATAGAGTCGTTTTACAATGTTCATCTTTTAATTCAAATAATCGTGTTATGGTTTTATTTTTCAAGCAATTCCATTGCCTTGATATAAGGCTCATTATAGCGGGGATTCATCACGCGATAGAACCCTTCGCTACCATACAGTCGCTGGGCAATGTAGGCCTTCATCAGGCTCTTCAACAGTTGTTCCGAGCGCTTGTACTCCTCCTCCACAAAGGCAATTTTTGACTTCTCGCCTTCCGCAATCAACCGATCGAGCACCTCCTGCGGCAGATCAAATTCCGCCACAAATTGTTGCACATCCGCATAGTTTGCTTTCAGTGAGATGCGGTTGAGATCCAGATAATCATTCACAGCCAGCTGCAACAATCCGTGACGCACCAGGCGCGCATAGTAGGGTGAATAATGTGTCGTATCGCTCTCCACACGCACGTCGGGACGAATACCACCACCGCCATAAATGACACGGCCCCGATTCAGCGAACGATAGCGCGGTGTTGCATCGGTAATCGAATCGGCATAGCCGAGCAAATGCTCTGCGTAATAGGCTTCACGCTCACCTCGCTTGTAGGGTCGCTGAATGGCGCGTCCCGAGGGGGTCAGGTAACGCGACGTCGTCAATCGAACCGCCGACCCGTCGCCCAACGGAATCTGTCGTTGCACCAATCCCTTACCGAAACTCGTGCGTCCGACAATCGTAGCTCGATCCCAATCCTGTAGCGCACCGGCCACGATCTCCGAAGCCGAAGCCGAGCGTTCATCAATCAGCACTACCACGCGACCCGTTAGCATCGTACCCTCACGACGCGTCAGAAAACGTTGTGCAGTCTCCGAGCGCCCCTCGGTCGAAAGCACCAGCGACCCTCGTGTCAGAAAGAACCCCGCCAAATCGATCGCCTGATCCAATAACCCGCCGCCATTACCGCGCAGATCCACAATCAGCCGATGAGGACGACCCAACTTCTCATAGGCGGCCTCAAACTCCTCGACCGTTGTACGGCCAAAACGATTCACCTTGATATAACCCGTCTTGGGCGATGCCATATAGGCGGCATCAAGTGTATGGATCGGTAATTTTTCGCGCGTGAGGGAGAATTCCAACAACTCCTCCACGCCACGACGATAGACCGTCACCTGAACCTTCGTACCTGCCTTACCGCGCAAGTGTTTAGGTACATCGGCGAGTTTCATGCCCACCGCCGGCAGCGTGTCGATCTTCACGATACGATCACCGGGCAACAAACCTGCCCGTTCAGCCGGACCACCTGCGAGCGTTCCCATCACCGTAACCGTATCTCGATTGATTTGGTGTTCGATGCCGATACCGCTATACTCACCTTCGATCTCCACCTGCACCTGTTCCATCTCCGAACGCGGGATGTAGCTCGAATGAGGATCAAGCGTCGAAAGCATCCCCTCCAACGCACCATCGACCACCTGCTCCATGGAGAGGGTGTCGATGTAGCTACGTTCCAAGAGGCGATAGGCGCGCGCCAACTTCTGCAGTTGACGCACCGCCTCCACGTCTTGTTGCGCCATCAGTGTACCACAACAGGCCACCAATGCGAGGAGCGTGATCAACAGGCGTTTCATGCCGTTTTACGACAGCAAGAGTTGCAGATCTGCAAACGGGATACGGCGCTGCTCACCCGTCATCATATTCTTTACGGTTGCCTCCTTCTCAGCGAGTTCCTGCGAGCCGATGATCACCACAAAGGGAATCTGGCGACGGTTGGCATACTCCATCTGCTTCTTCATCTTGGCCGGCTCGGGGTAAATCTCCACAGCTATACCCATCGAGCGAAGCCCGCGCAGCAATTTGAGCGAAGCGTTCTGCTCCTCGGTGCCCAGATTGAGGAAGATGGCACGTGTCGAAGAGTTCAGCTCCTCGGGGAAGAGGTTCAGACCGAGCATCACATCGTAGATGCGATCAGCACCGAACGAGATACCTACGCCCGATACATTCTGCAGGCCAAAGATACCCGTCAGGTTGTCATAACGGCCACCGCCCGAGATCGAACCAATCTGATAATCAAGCGCCTTTACCTCAAAAATAGCACCCGTATAGTAGTTCAGACCACGCGCCAGCGAGAGGTCGAGCTCCACCTGCAGATTGATACCGAGCGCCTCGACATGGTTGCAGACCGTCTCCATCTCCGCGACGCCCAACAGACCCGTCTCCGACGCAGCCAGCACTTCGCGAATCGTGGCAATCTTCTCGGCGTTGGTGCCCTGCAACTCCAGGATCGGCTGCAGTTTCTCGATAGCAGCCTCCTCCAAGCCACGCTCACGCAACTCGGCCTTCACATTCTCCAGGCCGATCTTGTCGAGCTTGTCGATGGCCACCGTGATATCCATCATCTTGTCGGCATGGCCGATCACCTCGGCAATACCGTAGAGGATCTTGCGGTTGTTCATCTTCAGTGCCACGCGGATACCGAGCTTTTGGAACACGCGCTCCACGATCTCCACCAACTCCACCTCGCAGAGGAGCGACTTCGTGCCGATCACATCGACATCACACTGGTAGAACTCGCGGTAGCGACCCTTCTGCGGACGGTCGGCACGCCATACGGGCTGCACCTGATAGCGCTTGAAGGGGAAGGTAATCTCGTTCTGGTGCTGCACGACATAGCGGGCAAAGGGGACCGTGAGGTCATAGCGCAGACCCTTCTCCGAGATCTTCGAGGCCTGGCGTACCTCCTCGTCGGAGAGGTTGGCAGCGTAGTCGCCCGAATTCAAGATCTTAAAGAGGAGCTTGTCACCCTCCTCGCCATACTTACCCAACAGGGTAGAGAGGTTCTCCATCGAGGGGGTCTCGAGCGGAGCAAAGCCATAGAGGCGGAAGACCGACTTGATGGTATCGAAAATATAGTTACGACGCATCATCTCAACAGGCGAGAAGTCGCGTGTACCCTTTGGAATCGAAGGTTTTTGAGCCATAGTCTATAAATTGTTAGTCGGCAATAAGTTTCTTGTATTTTACGCGGTGAGGCGTCGTATCCTCACCCTGGGCCTTCTTCCAAGCCTCATACTCGGAGTAGGTACCCTCGTAGAAGACCACGCGCGAATCGCCCTCGAACGAAAGGATGTGCGTAGCGATACGATCGAGGAACCAACGGTCGTGCGAAATAACTACGGCGCAACCGGCGAAGTTCTCCAGACCCTCCTCCAGCGCACGCAGCGTATTTACATCGATGTCGTTGGTCGGCTCATCCAAGAGGATCACGTTACCCTCCTCCTTGAGTGCGAGAGCCAGGTGCAGACGATTTCTCTCACCACCCGACAGCACGCCGCACTTCTTCTCCTGGTCGGCACCCGAGAAGTTGAAGCGACCGACGTAGGCGCGGGCATTAACCTGGCGGTTACCGAGCGTAATGAGGTCGGCGCCCTGCGAAATCACCTCGTACACGGTCTTCTCGGGATCGATCGACTTGTGCTGCTGATCAACATAAGCGAGTTTCACCGTCGGACCTACACGGAACGAACCGCTCGTCGGCTCATCCAAGCCCATGATCATACGGAAGAGGGTAGTCTTACCCGTACCATTGGCACCGATCACGCCCACGATACCTGCGGGAGGCAGCGAGAAGTTCAGACCCTCGTACAGCACACGGTCGCCAAAGGCCTTCGTAACGTCGTGCGCCTCGATGACGATATCGCCCAAACGCGGACCATTCGGGATGTAGATCTCCAGACGCTCCTCTTTCTGCTTCGTATCCTCGTTCAGCATCTTATCGTAGGCCGACAGACGAGCCTTCGACTTGGCGTGACGACCGGCGGGCGACATGCGTACCCACTCCAACTCACGCTCCAAGGTCTTACGGCGCTTCGACTCCTGCTTCTCCTCCATCGCCATACGGGCGGTCTTCTGCTCCAACCAGCCCGAGTAGTTACCCTTCCAGGGAATACCCTCACCGCGGTCAAGCTCCAGAATCCAACCGGCCACGTTATCGAGGAAGTAACGGTCGTGCGTTACGGCAATCACCGTACCCTTGTACTGCTGCAGGTGCTGCTCCAACCAATCGATCGACTCGGCGTCGAGGTGGTTGGTCGGCTCATCAAGCAGCAAGACATCGGGCTGCTGCAACAACAGCCGGCACAGGGCCACGCGACGACGCTCACCACCCGAAAGCACCTTCACCGGCTGATCGCCATCGGGACAGCGCAGGGCATCCATGGCGCGGTTCAACACCTGGTCCAACTCCCAGCCGTTCACCTGGTCGATCTTCTCATACAATTCACCCTGACGCTCGATGAGGGCGTTCATCTCGTCGTCCGACATCGGCTCGCAGAGCTTCATGTTAATCTCCTCGTACTCCTTCATCAGAGCTACCGTAGCGGCACAGCCCTCCTCGACCACCTCGCGAACGGTCTTCGTATCGTCGAGCTTCGGCTCCTGCTCCAGGTAGCCCACCGAGTAGCCTGGCGAGAAGACCACCTCGCCCTCGAAGTTCTTGTCCAGACCTGCGATGATCTTCATCAGGGTCGATTTACCCGAACCGTTCATACCCACGATACCAATCTTGGCACCATAGAAGAACGAGAGGTAGATGTTGTTCAAAACACGCTTTTGATTGGTGAAGGTCTTCGAAACACCCACCATCGAAAAGATAATTTTTTCGTCTGCCATATATGCTAATTTTTGTTTATTTCGCTTTATCAGGCAAAGATACTAAATTAAATTCAAAATTTAGAATGTATAATTCAAAATTACGTTTCGAGTAATTGGTCGGTGCCGACACAGAAAAATCAAACTTTTCTACCGATTTATTTGCAGGGGTGAGATTTTTTCTAACTTTGTGCTACTAACAAACCTAAAGCCCTTGAATTGCATGAAAAGAGTAGTATGTATGTGTCTTCTGTTGGCGGTTTGTGCGATGGACATCCAGGCTCAACCGACACCCGACCAAGGAAAGGAAAAGCGCGTCATGCCCGTATGGCCGAAATGCGAGAACTACAAAGAGTCTGTTCCCTATTTTCGCGCTTGGTTCAACAAGGAGTACGACCGTCAGCTCAACCTGTATCGCAAGGAGCATCAAGATCTTTACAAGGCTCAACGTCACGATTTGCAAGATTGCATGGTACGAATCATCATCGACAAAACGGGCCACATGGCCTTCGACTCTACCAAGCCGGAAACACTCTGCGAGATGCAACGCACCGTCATCATCAACACGTTGCGCGAAGCTCCTGTGTGGAGTCCGGCAACCATCGATGACAGGGCAGTCAACTTTCCCATCATCCTTCCGATTAGCCATTCGGCCGAATACGAAAATATCCACAAATACCCCGGGCGCACCGAGTAGTCAAGCGTAAAAACAAAAAAAGAGTTGCAAACGCAACTCTTTTTTGTGCTATATGCTTTTCTTTTTAGTAGTTCTGCTTCATCGGCTCGAAGTAGGACTGCGGATGCAAACAAGCGGGGCAAGCCTTCGGAGCATCCTGAGCCTCGACGATGAAACCGCAGTTGCGGCACTGCCACCAAATCTTACCGTCACGGTGGAAGAAGTCGCCATCCGTCAGACGGCTCAGCAGCTTCAGATAGCGGCGCTCATGCTCAGCCTCGACTTTCGAAATGTTGCGGAATGCAGCAGCCACGGCGGGGAAACCCTCCTCGTCAGCAACAGCAGCAAAAGCGGGGTAGAGTACATCCCACTCCTCGTTCTCGCCCTGAGCGGCGGCCAGCAGGTTCTCCTGCGTCGTGCCGATCTTACCAGCGGGGTAGGTGGCCGTAATCTCCAGATCGCCACCCTCGAGGAACTTGAAGAAACGCTTGGCGTGCTCCTTCTCCTGCTCGGCGGTCTCCATGAAGAGGCCTGCGATCTGCTCGTAGCCCTCCTTCTTGGCTACCGATGCAAAAAACGTATAACGGGTGCGTGCCTGGCTCTCACCGGCAAAGGCTTTGAGCAGATTCTGCTCGGTCTTGGTGCCTTTCAAACTCTTTTCCATAGTACTTTCTGTTTATGTGTGATTAGTTTTACTGATGCAAAATTACAATAAAAATCGAACCCTGCAAGAAAAAAATTCGATCAAGAGTTTTTATAAGACCATCAGCAAGATTTATAGCCCTTTTTCGAGTAGCGTTTCCGTATCGGTAAAGAAGGTACGGGCTGCCGGATTGGTGGTCAGTGTATCGGCCGCCTCGCGCGTCAAAAGGCGATAGCCATGCGCACGATCCACCCAGATAGGAATCGGACGATAGGTAATTTTTAACGGATCATCACCCTGTTTCTCCAACGCGACCTCTACCATCAAGCCTCCATCCGTATAGCGCTTGCGCTGGTTTGAAAGAAAATTGCCCAACGAGTAAATCGTCAGTCGCCCTAGCGAATCCTGCACAAGAGGCTGCACGACATGCGGATGGGAACCGATAATCAGTTGCACACCCTCGCGTTGGAGAAATTCAGCCATACGTCGCTGTTCACGGTTGGGTTTGCGTTCATATTCGATACCCCAATGCAGCGCCACGGCCAGGCAATCGGGCATCCACTCTTTGGCGCGACGAATATCCTCCTTCATCTGCACCGTATCGAGGCGATTGACAACCACCGGATGCACAACGGGCATCCCGTTCGTGCCGTAGGTATAATTCAACAGGGCAATCGAAATGCCATTGATCTGCAAATAGAGGTGCGGACGGGCATTTCGTTCGCGCGCAGAGAGGAAAACTCCCGTATGCTTCAGCCCGCGGTGATCGAGCGCCTCGATCGTTTCACGCGCCCCTCGCGCACCATAATCCATGCAGTGGTTATTGGCCAAAAGCGCCACATCAAAGCCCGCCTCGCGCACCGCATCGGCCATCGCAGCCGGGGAGCGGAAGAGGGGGTAGCCCGTATAGGCGCCCTTTTCGGCCAGGGTTGTTTCAAGGTTTACCACCGCCAGATCGACCTCCTCGATTAGGGGTTTAATATAGGTAAACGAGGGGCTAAAATCGTAGCCCTCCGAGGTGCGGGCAGCCGTCAGTTGGGGCGTGTGCACCATCAAATCGCCCGCCAAGAGGAGCGAAGCGCGATGCACGGGGATAGGTTGAGGATCAGCAGCAGGGGGCATAGTCGGTTGCTCCACACACCCCGACAACAACAAGAGAACTCCGTATAACCACCCGCTGCGCATAGCTATTATTTTGAACGGTGCTTATTCTGGCGCTTCGGATTGGCCGGGAACCAGCCCTTCTCCACGCGACGACGCTGGTGGAAAAGCTCACCGATCGACCAGAACGACGAAGCGCCCCACACGGCCAGCAGCGTAGACCAAAAGAGGTTGGCGATGAGCAACGACGCCACGATCGACACAACGCCCATCAAGGCAAACACCCACCAGCATCCCACGCCGAAATGATACTCGCCCTTAATCACCAGCGGATGAAACAGGCCGATAATAAAAAAGGTAGCCACGCCGATAACGAGGCCCATCAGATTATAGGTTTCAAGAAATGTCATCATAACGCCACAAAGATAAACCCCAAAATCTGAAATTCAAAATTCGCACTTTCATCGCACCAACAAGAAGGGCACAAAGGATTGCTCCTTCATGCCCTTTTGACTGATCAAAAATCCACCCTTAGAAGTGATACATCAACTGGAGGCTGACGCGGTTGGCATGGCCCTTCAGATCATCCATATTTTTACGCGAACCATAGAGGTACTCGGCAGCCAACGTACAACGCGGCGAAAGTCCATAAAAGACATTCCCGAAGATATAGCGGCCCTGATGGTAGGTATCGGCACCCATAAATCCCTTGTCGTGATCAACCTGCACCATCGAGTAACCGCCCGACAGCCAGCAGCGAGGCGAGAGATTGATGCGTGCCGCAGCCTGCCAGCCCCACATCTTGGGAGCCGCAATCTCCTCACCCGATTCATCCAGTACCAAGTCAAGGCCCGAGCCGGTCAGATCCTGAATATACGGGGTAATGCCCTTACCGTAGACACCATTCATATAGAAGCGCAACCAATCCCATGCCTTGATCGTACCGCTGAACTGCACGCCCCAACCAAAGAGGCGCTTGTTGTCCTCGACAACGGCATTGCGAACGTACATATTGCGGAAGACGGCCGATGCACGCAAGTGGCTCGATCGCTCCTCATCCCAGGCATATTGGAAGTAGACCGGGAAATCGGGAATGCGCTGACGCATCTTGAGGAACTTCTCATTGTAGGTTGCCGACACATGCGGCATCTCGGCCGCTGCACCCACCGTCAAATGATGATCGGCAAAGCAATACTCATAACGGATCATCGTGGCAAAGTTGAAGTTATAGGCATTCGGGCCCTGGAAGTCGATCGTAGTAGGAGCTGCCTGCAAGTCACAGAACGTAGAGACATCTCGACCCAGCGTAAAGCCTAACATCGAGACATATGCCGAACGGATACGCGGTGTATAACTCCCCGCCGAGCCACCCCGGAAGTCGGTATCCACATAGATAACCACACGTCCAAGCATGTTCGAATTGGCGACACCCTTAAAGTAGAGGCGCGACGTGGAGGCATCCATCAAGAGTTGCTGACGGTTGTTGTAATTGGCCGTCAGCGGAATGTCGTAGGGGATAAAGTCAAGATTGTCTGAGATGCCGTCAAAATCGTACGAGGCGCGCAGCGCTATAAAACCACCCACAGCCAGCGAAAAGCGGTTATCGCGCGTAGCAAAAATAAACATCGGACGCTCGGTCTGCTGGAAGCCGTGGCGATGGGTTTCGAGGTAATCCTGCGTGGCATCGCTCATCAGGTTGAGTTTATCGCAGGCGTCATCTAACGCCACGCTCTCCTCCACACCGATCAGGTAGATGGTAGGGGAATACTCCTCGGCAGGTTGCAGGTTTTGCGCCGAAGCGGCCGAAGCAACCAGCAACGCCGCCATCAATAGTCGAAAATGTTTCATAAGCCGAAATGATTTGGTTGAATGTTTTCTTATTCGTTCTTTTTTTGCAGCCCTCCAACGAGGGGCGTTTCGGCTCACATTTTTGCAAGATATGTGCCAAAGATGAAGTTCGGAGCAGGATCCTCGGGCGCAGCTTTTGTAGAAGCACAATTTTTTCGCTATCTTTGTTCCTATGTTAGGAATGGTGATGTCTTTGGTGGTCTACGGCCTCCTGATGCGCGATGTGCTGTTACTGCGTAAACTCCGCCAAACGGGTGACGCAGCGCATGCACGTCGTCGTTTGGTGCGTCTGCTGCTGGTCGCCGACCTTCTACCCATACTCCTTATGGTGGGGTACTTGTTCGACAATCCACCGATCGTGATGCGCGCTTCGATGTGGGTCACCTGGACGTGGATGGTCATTACCGCCCTGCGTTTAAGCTACACCTTTTTCGCCCGATTCGTGCATCGTTGGGTGGGATATGCCGTAGCCTTTATAGCAGTCGGCATCCTCATCTATGGCGCTGCGTGGGGACGATGCAACCTCCGCACCGAGCAGGTTGAGATCTGTTCCGAACGGCTTCCCGTCGCTTTTGACGGCTACCACATCGCCTTTTTCAGCGACCTGCACCTCGGTTCATTGGTGAACACCAAGCGGGAAGTGGAGCAAGTGGTAGAGCGCATCAACGCCCTGCAACCTGACGTAGTATTCTTTGGTGGCGATCTGGTCAATATCCGCCACTCGGAGTTGGACGAAGTTGCTACGCGCCTATTAAAAGGGATTCACGCGCCGGTCTATGCGGTTATCGGCAACCATGACGTGGGCACCTATATACAAGATTCGGTCGCGTTACCTTATGCCGTAAGCTACGAGCGACTCTTGGCCCAGCAAAAGGCGATGGGGTGGTCGGTGATGCAAGATACAACCATCTACCTCAAAAGAGGATGCGACTCGATCTCACTATCGGGCTTTGCCTACAATCCCGACTTTAAGGAGGAGCGCCACGACCGCGATCTACCCATGTCGGGAGCCGACAAGGGATATTGCGACGTACCGGCCGATCTCTACAACATTACGTTGGTGCATGTTCCGCAGCACTGGGAGGAGATTTTGCGACGAGGCTATGGTGATCTGACCTTATCAGGCCACACTCACGCCATGCAGTTCAAACTCCGCACGGGAAGGGGTCGCGGCATCTCACCGGCACGCCTGATCTATCCCCGTTGGAGTGGCCGCTACGACACGAACGGGCGCACACTTTACATCAACGACGGCATTGGCTACGTAGCCTATCCGATGCGCATCGGAGCCCGTCCAGAAATCACGTTAATAACTCTAAAACGATGCGAATAACTCTTTCATACGCAACCTCTAACGATGGTTACCTCGATGATTGCTCGAACGATCGACTGATGCTCTCCACCCCCGAAGATTGGGAGGCGGTCTATCAGTTACGCAGCGAACAGGATGCCATCCTTATTGGCGCCGAAACGCTGCGTCGAGATAACCCGTCACTCAAGCTTGTCCCCATCCGCGTGGTGGTATCACGCACGGGCAATCTCGACCCTGCGGCTCGCTTTTTTACCGTCGGCGAGGCGCATCGCATCGTCTTTACCGAGCAGCCTAATCCGGCTCTGGAGCAAGTTGCAGAGGTGATTGTATGTGAGAAGGGGATTACAGCACGACGCATCGTCACCGAGTTGGAGCGTCGCGGAGTAAACAGGCTGATGGTGGAAGGTGGTGCCAAGACATTGCAACTCTTTCTGAGCGAAGAGCTGGCCGATGTGGTCCGTACGGCCGTCAATCCGTCGATCACGGTCGGGGAACGCGGATATGCGCCATTCCGCTTTACGGCACCCGATACAGCACAGCAACAGACCGAAAACCTGGGAGGCATGGTGGTAACCACTACTACGCTTCATCCCGACCACACGGAGGAGGATTTACACGAACTGACAGCCGCAATCGACGAGAGCCGTCACTGTACACCGGACGCCGGCTCTTACTGTGTCGGAGCGGTTATCGTCACCGCGGACGGACAACGTTTCACGGGCTACACACATGAAACATCGCCCACGCATCATGCCGAGCAGGAGGCGCTCAAAAAGGCCACAGAAGCGGGTGCCAAGCTGCGTGGTGCGACAATCTACGCTTCGATGGAGCCGTGCACACAACGCAAAAGTGAGCCCAAGAGCTGTACACGACTTATTATAGAGCATGGCTTGACAAAGGTGGTTTTCGCCTGCTATGAGCCGAATAAATTTGTGTGTTGTGAAGGCGCTTGCACCCTGCGTGCTGCCGGTATCGAGGTGCGCGTCTATCCCGATTTAGCCGAGGAGGTACTCAAGATCAACGGCCACCATTGGCAATAGCCAATACACCGAGCATCAAACAAAAAGCGAGGGGTGAGCAGCACGCTCACCCCTTCATTCGACACATCAATTAACGAGGACCAAAGCCTCCGCCGCCTCCCGGAGGAGGCCCCATCATCCGGCGGTGCTGTCGGAACTCTTGCTGCCCCGAACTTTCATAATCTGACATATTGCGTGAACCCTTCTTACCGAAGAGACGCAGGTTGTAAGTGAATTGCAACATATAGTAACGACCCATCGAAAGGTTCGTCGTATTCTGCGTATAACCCGAGCCGGTCGAGCGCGAGAAGGCAACACTATTCTCATTCAAGAGGTCATTCACGCCAATCAAAATCTCGCCTCGCTTATTCTTGAAAATCTTCTTACCGAGGTAGATATTGCAGATCAGATAATCCTCGTTGTAATCATTCGTAATACCGAGGTACTGCGAATAGGCAGCGTTGGCCGTGAAGGTGATATCCCACGGGAGGATAAACTTCATCGCCGCATTGGCCGTATGGCTGAAGTACTTATTCTTCGCACCGGCTGCAGCCAGCGAGTTGGTCGCCTCGTTGTAATTACCGTTCCACGAGAGGGTGAAATCGACATTCTCCGAGATATTCGATCCCAATACGGCTCGGAAGAAGTAGCCCATATTCTCGGCATTGTTCTTCTCGCCACCCGAGATAACGCCATCAGTAGAAACCATACCGCCAACCATCGAAGGGGTTTTCGAGTAGTTCACGCCACCCATCATATTGAAGTTCGACTTGAGGAACGAAATAGGCGTACCGTACATCAACATCGTCATCAGACTCCACTGACCATCCAGGTTCACCGGCTGCGAGAAGTAGTTCGGTGTATAGGTGGTCGTCGTACCCTCCGAATCTGTCAGCGAGATCTCGATCGGATTCTCGCGCGTCGATTGCACGAGGTGCGTCGCCGTCATATTTTGCGTCTTGTTCCACGAGAACATCCACATGAACGTACGACCCTTCTCCAAGCTCGAGTGCGTATAGTGGAAGTTGATGTTATGGTTGTACGAGGGCTTCAGGTAGGGGTTACCGCGCGAAATATTCTGGGCATTCGACACATCGAAAATATTCTGCAGATTCTCGATATTGGGCGTACCCGTATTCGAGCGGACAAACAAACGCAACGAATTCTGCTGATTCGGCTGCAACTGACCCATCATGAAGTAGGTAAAGTTGTTGTAATCGTGCTTGATCGGGCGGTTATCGCCCACCACTTGACCGCTGAGCACCTCGCCCTCCAAGCGCGAAGCCTGGTAATAGACATTGGCAACAAACGTATTGCGATTCTTCGAGTAGCGGAAACCCGGACCTACGCGATGCTCCATATTCGAGCGCTCGAAGTTGCTCGACAAAGCAGGGTCGGGCAGCAGTCCGGCAATGGAGAAATCCTCACCCGTAATATAGGTCGATCGGTCGTTCGTGTCGCTCTGGTAATCGGCACGATACTGCAGGCTTACCTGTGCATATTTTGCCACCGGCTCCGTGTAGGTAATCTCGCCCTGCATATCAAAACTCGTCGTCGGGAAGATGTTACGCAGGTAGCGCAGATCGGAGTACGGTCCCGCATTCCAATTCCACACGTCACCGCCCTCAGGACGATCCTGCAGGGTACCCAGCTGGTTCGACCACGAACTACTCTTATTATCGCGATCGCCATAGCGAACATTACCATTGACCGTCAACGTGCGACCATCCTTACCAAGCTTGGCTCGATAAACCACACGCGTATTGAGGTTATAACCCTTACGATCAGCCTCATTGAAGTTATCCGTGTAGCTGTAGCCGCCACCGCCCTCCTCGGGAGCACCGAACTGCCAGCCGTAGGTATTCGATAGGGGATTGTTCGATTGGAAGCTGAACGAGGGGCGGATCATGAGGTTGTGGTTCTCGTTGATCTTCCACTCAATACGGGCATTGAAACGGTGGTTATAGGCTGCTGTTTCCGACTCACCACGCGTCAACAACGTATCGGGCAACATCGGTGCCTCGTACCACTTCTCGACCGTCGTGCGGTTGTCCGTATTCGTGTTGTTGAAGAAGTAGCTACCCTGGAAGGTTACCTGATCCTTTTTGCCCCACTGATTCGAGTAGTTCAAGCCGATGGCGTTAACCTTTGCGATACCGCTCTGCGGACGCATCATGTAGGCACCTACGCCACCACGACGGCCACCGCCGCCACCCGAGACACCCAGGATATCCTCGAATGAGAAGTTTTGCTGATTGACATTGTTAAAGAGTGCCAACACCGATAGGCGGCTCGAGCCATTGAAGAGGTTCACATTACCACCTGCGAGGTACTTGAATCGATCCTCGGCTCCATCCTCGGCGTCGTAGCCCACACCGGCATAGACCTTACCGAACTGACCCTGGCGCATGTTGCTGCGCGTCACAATGTTGAGTGCCTTGTAGCCCTCACCGTCGTCCATACCCGAGAACTCGGCAGCATCCGACAGCTTGTTGTAGACCTCGATGCGATCCACCGTCTCGGCCGGCAACGACTTAATGGCCGTCGTCACATCCTCGCCAAAGAACTCCTTACCATCAACGAAGATCTTCTTAACCTCCTCGCCTTGCGTCTCGACCTTACCGTCCGTCACCGTGATACCGGGCATCTTCTTCAGCAGACCCTCCACATCGGCATCGTTCGTCACCTTAAAAGCGCTGGCGTTGTAGCTGATCGTGTCGCCCTTCTGCGAGGCGCGAATCGCCTTCACCTCCTTCACAACCGACTCGATCGCAACACCGGGTTTCAACTCTATCTGCCCCAGATCGATCTTCGGTTTATCTACTTTGATGGTTGCTTCGTGATTGTTGTAACCCATGAACGAAATGGTGAGTTGATACTCGCCATAGGGGAGTGCTGCAGTAGTAAACTTACCCCCGTAACCGGTGGTCGTATGTTGTGCTTTTTCGGGATTATCCGCCGGAGCCACGGCCACGACAGCTCCAATGACCGTCTCTTTGGTCTCGGCATCGAACACAGCAGCCGTAATTGTACCGCGTTGTGCGTAGCCCACAAGGGCCATGATTGACATCATGCATGTCAAAAGCAAGTGTTTCATCTCTCTGTTCTCTTTGTTCGATTTGCGATGGTGGTATGCGAAAGTAACGATTTTTCTTTGATAATATTTTTCACCAAAGGTGAATCGCCAAAAATGGGGTGTCAATCGCCCGACTGACACCCCATTTTATACTTTTAATGACGTTTCATGCCACCTTTATGCCCTTTCTTACCGACTTGCTGGCCATAACGACCGCCTTGGCCGTGTTGCATTTTCGGTATTTGACGACCGCCGTGGTCGAGGTGTGAAGCGTGTCCTCCACGGTAATCGCGACCCCGGTCATCGAGCTGCAACCACTTGCGATATTGTCTCTCGGAAAGGACACGGCGGTAACGTGCTGCAACCTCACGACGCATGGCGTCTCTCACGCCGCGTTCACTCGCATAGGCACCATATTGCATGCGTTGCATCTGCTTGGCCCACGCCAACTGAATGGCATAAACCTGCTTGGCTTGTCGTTTCGACAGATCCAGGGCATACACTAAACGCTCGGTTTGACGAGCAGCCATCTGCTCGGCTGCGAATTGCACGCTGCGATCTACTCTTTGCAGGGGGCGAGCCATCGACTCCACACCCAGCACCATCATCATGGCTGCAATAGCCATCCATACCATCTTTTTCATAATTTTAAGGTTTTAAGTGTGTTTGCATCTATATAACGCACCACACATCCCCAAAATTACAAATCGATGGTCAAGCGCCCGATTCCGGGCGCGAAGCGGCTATTCCGAGGCGCGAACCGACCTGAGCCAAGCCTTAAATTCGGGCACGCGGGCCTTGGAAATGATGATTCGCTCGGGAGTTTCCACCGTCAATGCGAGCGACAAGCGGCTACCAAACCAGACCGTAATCTCCTGCACGGCACGGCGCGCAATGATGAATTGGCGATTGGCTCGGAAGAAGTCCGAAGCGGGCAGTTGTGCCTGCAGGGTCTCCAACGTACGGTCGATGGGGTAGCTCTCCCCCTGGAAATCATAGGCCATCACCCGCTCGTTGGCCGTATAGCAGAAGGCGATCTGATCGCGATGAAGCGGAATAATCTTGTCGCGCTGGTGGATGAGGAACGTCTCCTCGTACTCCTTCACAGCCTGCTTAATGCGCGGCGTATAGGAGGTGCGCTCGTTACCCGTCAGACGTTGCAATTTCTCTAATGCACGTTTCACATCATCCACGGCAATCGGTTTCAGCAGATAGTCGATGCTACACAAGCGGAAGGCCTCCAGCGCATATTGATCATAGGCCGTTGTAAAGATCACGGGAGCCGTAATGTCGACACGATCCAGGATGCGGAACGATTCGCCATCGGCCAGGTGGATATCCATAAAGAGCAGGTCGGGCTGCGGATTATTGCGCAACCAATCGGCACTCTCCTCGATGCTTTCGAGCACCTCCAACACCTGGATCGAGGGATCAATCTCGCGTAAAATGGCTTGCAGGTTTTGAGCAGCAGCCGTTTCGTCTTCTATAATCAGGACTTTCATCTTCTTCTCGCGTTTTTATTTGGTAGGTTGTTGCAATGGCATGCGTACCGTAAAGGTGTGGCCGTCATTGATCACCTCGATTTCGTGGCCCGTAATAAGACGCCAACGATTCTTCAGGTTCTCCAGGCCGATACCCGTCGAAGGCTCTGCTTCGAGTTTGGGGGCAATCGGGTTAATCACCTCCAGCCATCCGTTCTCGGTCGTACGGATCGTCACGTGCAGCGGTTTGGATTTAGTAATCGTATTGTGTTTCACTGCGTTACCGATCAGCGGCTGCAATGACAAGGCGGGAAGCAACCAATCACTGAAACGATCCTCGATTTTGAAATCGAAGAATAATTTATCGGCATAACGGATACCGTATTGATAGGAGTATGCCTCAGCAAATTTCATCTCTTCGCTCAGCGGAATCAGCGTATTTTGTCCGTTCTGGATAATGTAACGGAAGGTGTAGGAGAGCTGGTCGATGTAGCGCAACGCCGTATCGGACTGCTTGTCGCGCACCAACATCGAGAGCGAGTTGAGCGAATTGAAGAAGAAGTGGGGCGAAATCTGACCCATCAGCATGTGATACTTCGACGAAAGCGACTCGTTCTTGAGCTGTTCGAGCTGCATCTCGACATCCTGCTGACGCGAAATCAGCAGACGCACCCAAGCGAAAAGAATCGAAACGAAGGTAGCCATCGAACATTTTAGAATCAGCTGGGCATCAATCACATCGTTTCGCATGAAATTGAGCTTGATGATACCCTCGTGCCAATCGGTATAGGGCGCCAGCAGATAACCACCCACGGCAATCACCACACATCCCAAGCAGGCAAGCGCCACGCTACGCGTATTGTAGTGACGACGTCGAATTGTACGCTGCACGACCGTCATCAGCAAGAACGACAGCAGAATGTAGAAGAGCATCTGCGAGGCTATCTCGTAGGCACGCGAGGGGTAGTTGAAAAACTTGTTGTAATCGAAGGCCATGCCGTTGAGCATGTAGATGCGATTCAAACGGTAGTGACCTCCCTCACGACGCGGACTGTTTACATCCACCTCCATGCGGTCGCCATGCTCCAAACGGAACCAACGAATCCGCTCCGAGGGAACATAGACCGAATCGCGTTCGGCATAGACCAAATAGCCGTGGCCGTCGGGTGACAGCGACAATTCGGCCACACCCGGATACTCGATATTTCGGCCGGGGATGCGGGGGCGCCACTCGTTGTGCTCCTCACCAAACAGAAGCATCAGGTAGGAGAAGTTGATCACCACCGAAATGGCTACGGCCACCATCAGATTAATCCACAGATCTGTGCGGGCTCGTTTCATCTTGAATTTTGTTTAGGTTAGTTAGTGTAATAGAGTTTTGCTCAACGGGTTACTCCTCTTCGGTGTACCACGAAGCGTAGAGCATATAATCGCGTGCCGTACGCTTAACGATCTGCTCGCTCTGCTCGGGCGAAATCTCCTTCACCTTCTTGGCCGGCACACCGGCATAGATCGAGTTGGGCTCCAGTTCGGCATTTGACAGAATCAACGCATTGGCCGCAATGATACAACCCGACGGCACATGCGCATTATCGAGCACCGTAGCACCCATACCGATCAGCACCTTATCGTCGATGCGGGCACCGTGAATCGTAGCATTATGACCAATCGAAACATCACTACCGATGATCGTCTGCGAAGGTTTGGGCGACTTATCATACAAGGTATGCAGCACCGCGCCATCCTGAATATTCGTACGATCACCAATCACGATCTTATTTACATCGCCACGCAACACGGCACCGTACCAAATCGAGCAATCACGACCTACGGTCACATCACCCAACAACACGGCCGTCTCGGCCAAAAAGGTATTTTCACCCACCTGCGGCTCATGACCGCGTACTTTACGAATAATAGCCATTTGAAAATTATGAATTAAGAATTAAAAATTAGCAGGTGGCAGCTATCACCTTCCTTACCTTTTAATTCCATTAAAAAATTACTCCGTTTTTTTCGTTGCCTGCCATACTGCCTCCATCTCGTCGAGCGATAGCTCGCGGAGCGTCTTGCCACGTCGTTCGGCCTCCTCCTCGATTGCCGTAAAACGACGCAGGAATTTCTTGTTCGTGCGCTCCAGGGCCGACTCGGGATCAACACCATAGAGACGGCAAGCGTTGATGAGCGCAAAGAACAGATCGCCAAATTCGGCCTCCAGGTTGGCCTGATTTTGCGCCTTCATCTCCACCTCGATCTCGGCGACCTCCTCGCGCACCTTATCCCATACGTCCTCTTTTTTCTCCCAGTCGAAGCCTGCACCGGCGGCTTTCTCACCCATGCGGTAGGCCTTGACCATCGCCGGCAGGGAGGTAGGAACACCACCCAGCGTACCGCTCTTGCGGTGCTTTTTCTTCAGTTTCAGTGCCTCCCAGTTGGCCTTCACCTCCTCGGGCGTATTGGCATGAATATCGCCGTAGATGTGCGGGTGACGATAGATCAGTTTATCACACAACGCGTTGGCCACGTCGGCATAATCAAAGGCTCCCTCCTCGTCACCGAGCTTCGAGTAGAAGACCACATGCAACAACAGGTCGCCCAGCTCCTCCTTGATGCCCTCCAGGTTATGATCCGTTATGGCATCGGCCAATTCAAAGGTCTCCTCAATCGTATTATTGCGAAGCGTATCGAAAGTTTGCTTTCGATCCCACGGACACTCGCGGCGCAACGTATCCATCACCTCCAAAAGGCGCGCCGTAGCTTCAAGTTTTTTATCCATCGACATAGTTTGTTTCAATTTAGCAGTCACACTATAGCAAAGTTACATTTTTAGCAGAACTTTTCCAATTTTGCACCCATTTTTTCGGCAAGCAGGAAAAAGCGAGGGGTGAATCGCCCATACTTATATAAAAAAGACGACCTCACATGAAGGAAGGTCGTCTTTTTTTTGAACCAATGCCGACTTGCTTACGAGCGAACTACGGCACCACACTTCTGCTCGAACTGACGCTGCAGATTCGACATCACGCGCTCGATCGTCTTCTCGTCGAGCGTACGGCTCTTATCCTCCAGGAGGAAGCTCAAGGCATACGATTTCTTACCCTCGGGCAGCTTGTCACCCTCGTAGACATCGAAGAGCGAGACACGCTTCAAGAGCTTACGCTCGGTCTGCAGAGCCACCTCACGCAGCTGGGCGAAACTTACCGTACGATCCACCAGCAGAGCCAGGTCACGCTTCACCTCGGGGAACTTCGAGAGCTCCTCGGCCTGAATGCGGTGCTTCTTCGTGGACTTCACCAGCTGATCGAAGTTCAACTCAAGGTAGTAAACCTCCTGCTTTACGTCGAGCTTCTTACGCAGTTTGCCACTCACGACACCCATCTCCAACAGACGCTTGCCATTCATCTGGATCTCGATGGCCTCGCCATAGAGGTCGCTCTTCAGCGGCTCACACTTCAGCGCATAGATATCCAAACCAAAACGCTTCAAGAGCTTCTCCGCCATCGCACGCAGCGTAAAGAACGAGGCCTTCATCGGCTTCGTATCCCACGACTGGGGCACAGCCACTCCCGTCACGGCCATTGCCAGACGATACTCCTCGTCGTAAGCAGCCAACGGATTCTCCTCGGTTGCCTTCTCGGCGTGGTAGTAGTAGCAGTTACCAAACTCGTAGAGTTTCAGATCGGCATGCTTGTGGTTAATGTTGAGCGCCATCGCCTCCAGCATATTAAACAGGAGTGTCTGACGCATTACATTCAAATCTGCACTCAGCGGATTCATGATCTTCACGCAATGCTCCGCCTTGTAACTCTCCAGGCCCTCGTAGTAAGCACCCTTCGTGAGCGAGTTGGACATGATCTCCGTATAGCCGTTGGCCGTCAGATAGTCGGCTGCCAGGTTCATCAACTTCGTGCGATCGGGGCGTTGTGCATACGACAGCGTCGAATGTACCTGCTGCGGAATCTCCACATTGTTGTAGCCATAGATGCGCAGTACATCCTCCACAAGGTCAGCCTCACGCTGTACATCGACACGGTAGGGCGGCACAGCCACCGTCAGAACACCCTCATTTTCGTTCAGCACCTTCACCTCGAGTGCCTCCAGAATCGTCATCACGGTCTCGGTCGGAATCTCCTTACCCACGAGCATCTTCAAGCGCTTCAACGAGAAGTCAAAGACAAAATCCTTGGCCGGCTCATCGCACAGGTCGATCACCTCCGACGAAATCTTACCACCGGCCAGCTCCTGCATCAAAAGAGCCGCGCGCTTCAACGCCACGACCTGCATGCGGGGATCTACGCCACGCTCAAAGCGGAACGATGAGTCGGTGTTCAAGCCAAAACGCTTGGCCGTCTTACGTACCCATACGGGGTTGAAATAGGCGCTCTCGAGGAAGACATTGACCGTCTCGTCGCTCACACCCGAATCCAGACCACCAAATACACCGGCGATACACATCGGTCGCTCGGCCGAGCAGATCATCAGATCCTTCTCCGTGAGTTTGCGCTCCACGCCATCCAGCGTTACGAAGGGCGTACCCTCGGCGCAGGTACGAACCACAATCTCCTTGCCCTCGATCTTATCGGCATCGAAAGCGTGCAGGGGCTGACCCAGCTCAAAGAGGACGAAGTTTGTAATATCGACCAGGTTATTCTTCGGGTTGATACCGGCAGCGCGCAGGCAGTTTTGCATCCACTCGGGCGAGGGACCGATCTTACAGCCCGTCACCGTCACACCGGCATAGCGGGGTGCAGCCTCCTTGTTCTCGACACGCACCTGGATCTCCAAATCGTGGTTATCGACCTTAAACTCCTCGACCGAGGGCCATACGAGCTCGGCGGGAATATTGTTCGCCTTGAGGTAGGCATAAAGATCGCGGGCCACACCGATATGCGAAGCAGCATCCACGCGGTTCGGCGTCAGACCGATAGCGATCAGATAGTCATCCTCGATGTGGAGATACTCCTTGGCCGTCGTGCCGACTACGGCATCAGCCGGAAGCTCCATAATACCGTCGTGCGACTCACCGATACCCAGCTCATCCTCGGCGCAAAGCATACCGAGCGACTCCACGCCGCGAATCTTCGAGCGCTTGATCTTAAACTCCTCGTCACCGCCGTTGGGGTAGAGCACCGTACCCACCGTAGCACAGAGCACCTTCAAGCCCTGGCGGCAGTTCGGCGCACCGCAGACAATACCCAGCGGAGTCTCCCCGCCGACATCTACGGTCGTAATGTGGAGGTGATCCGAATCGGGATGATCCTCGCAGGTCAGCACCTCACCAACCACGACACCCTGCAGACCGCCCTTGATGGTTTCGATCTTCTCGAAGCCCTCGACCTCCAGACCGATATCGGTCAGGATTTTGGCAAGCTGCTCGGCAGACAAATCTGTCTTGAGATAACGTTTAAGCCAATTGTAGGAAATATTCATATCGTTCTATTTTTGTATTTGTCTGAAAAATCGCGTAAAGATACAAAAATGAATTAAGAATTAAAAATTCTGAATTAAGAATTAGGAAAAATTGCCCATGCGCAGCAAAAACATCACACTTACACGATTTAGATTTGGATTTATGGATTTAATATTCTAAATTTGTGAAAACAAACCGCAAGACATGATCGCAATTCTTTCCATGCAGGCTTGGTGGTGGCGTCCGCTCTTCTCTCGTGAACAATGAGGGCCACTTGGTCATGCGTAGTCAAGAATCAATAACCGCAACCCGTTGTTTACGAAAAGTAACAGCGGGTTTTTATTTTGCATTTACACGATTTACTCCATAAAACTATTCGCCATGAAGACTAAAAAGTTCATCCTTCCGGAAAATCAACTGCCGACCGCATGGTATAACCTTATCGCCGATATGCCCAACGCGCCCCGTCCGTACCTCAATCCGCATACCCATCAGCCAACCACCGTCAGCGATTTGTCGGTGCTTTTGGCCGAGGAACTGGCTCGCCAGGAACTCTCGACCGAGCGCTACATCGAGATCCCCGAAGAGGTGCAGCAGATCTACCGCATTTGGCGACCCGCTCCGTTGGTGCGCGCCGTGGGGCTGGAGCGTGCGCTCGATACGCCCGCCAAGATCTTCTTCAAAAACGAAGGCGTCTCGCCCGTCGGATCACATAAGCCCAACAGCGCTGTGCCACAGGCCTATTACAACGCCAAGCAGGGTGTGCGTCGCCTGACGACCGAAACGGGAGCAGGGCAGTGGGGATCAGCTCTTTCGTTTGCCGGCAATCTCTTTGGGTTGGATGTTGAGGTCTTTATGGTGCGCGTCAGCTACGACCAGAAACCTTATCGCCGCCTGATGATGCATACGTGGGGTGCAGAGTGTTACGCCTCGCCGACCACGCTCACTGCCTCGGGACGTGCTGCCCGCATGGCCGATCCGCATACACCGGGCAGCCTGGGACTGGCCATTTCGGAGGCCGTGGAGCGCGCTTTGGAAGACCCTGAAGGAACGCGCTATTGTTTGGGTAGTGTGATGAACCATGTACTTTTGCATCAAACGATTACGGGCGAGGAGGCGATTCTGCAGATGCAGATGGCCGACGCCGAGCCGGATGTAGTGATTGGTTGCATCGGCGGTGGCAGCAACTTTGGCGGTATTGCCTTCCCGTTCCTGCGCAAGAACTTCTGCGAGGGGAAGAAAATCCGTGTCGTAGCCGTCGAGCCGGAGAGTTGCCCGAAACTCACGCGCGGCAGCTTCCAATACGATATTGGTGACGTCTCGGGCTACACGCCCCTGATCCCGATGTACACGCTCGGACACGACTTCCAACCCTCGGCCATCCATGCCGGCGGTCTTCGCTACCACGGAGCAGGCGCCATCATCAGCCAGCTCCTGCACGAAGGAGCCATTGAAGCCACGGCCATTCCGCAGACCGAGACGATGAAGGCGGGCGTACTCTTTGCCCGCACCGAGGGTATCATCCCCGCTCCCGAATCAACCCACGCCATTGCAGCCGCCATTCGCGAGGCACTGCAGGCCAAGATCGAGGGGCGCGAAAAGACGATCCTATTCAACCTCTCGGGCCACGGCACGATCGACCTCTACGCCTACGAGCAGCACCTCGGCGGCCACCTGCAGGACTACGTTCCGTCGGACGAGGAGATTGCCCGTACGGTGCAGCAACTGGAGCGGATCATCTAACCGGCGTAACACCCAAAAAAAGAGCGTGCTTGAATCATCAAACACGCTCTTTTTTTTAGCGTCCTCTTCAATCATTATCCTCCACATCGTACCCACCTTCGGGATCGACCTTCACGACATAGGCGAAGTTGCGTGTCCACAAGGCAAGTTCGGCCTTGAGTGCCGCCTCGAATTCGGCCGGATTAGCCGGATCGCAGGGTAGGGTTACCGAGTGCTGTTCGGCATCGGGCGTCTCGATCCAATGCACCTTGCCATCGGTGCGATACTCCTTAAACTCCTCGATGGAGCGCATCTGCAACGTGTAGCTCGTCTTATCATACGCGACGCCCGCCTTGGGTTTTACCTGCACCTGAATCGAAAAATCGGCAGGCACCGCCGTCGCTTCCAGCTTTTTTACCCACGAGGTGGTCGTGAGTGTATCGACCGCAGGCACCGCAGCACCATTCGCATCGACCTCGTTGTAGGCAAAGATCACATCGGCCAACGCCAGCGTCTCCTCGTTCACCTCGTACGTGAACGTCAACTCAATCTTGTCGAAGTCATACTTCTTGCCCGAATCATCGGACGAATCACACGCCACAGCCACCAGCGCAGCCAGCATCATGACCGCACACGCCCCGAGGGCGTTCTTCCATACATCTTTTTTCATACCTTGTAACATTGGTTAAGTGTTGTTGCAAGGTAGGGTTGCAAATATCGGGCAAAAGCGGTTCGCGAAGTGTTGCTATTTTTTGTTATGGAGGCGACTTCGCAGGTACTCGATGCAAAGATTCACCGTCACGCGATCCATCCATCCGCGCAACGACCCCTCGCCGCGCCACTCGAAACGTTGAATCGAATGGAATATGCGCAGGAAGCTGTCATGTAGCAGATCTTCGGCCACCGTCCGATCCCCAACGTAGCGTTGACACAGGGCCATAAGATACCCTGCAAAGCGATCGTAAAGCTCCTTTTGCGCCTCACGTTCGCCCGCTTTCAGACGATCGACCAGTGCCAGTTTCTCCATTGCTTGGGTTGCGATTCACTCTATAAACGGGCAAGGGTGGTAAATACTGCATCGAAAGGAGAAAAAAATCGCAAAAAAGTTTTACCTTTGCATGCAGTATTCGGACTTTTGTCCGTTTATAAGGCGAAAGATAACTAAAAACGATAAAAATTATGAAGAAAATTGCATTTTTGATGGTTTGCATGTTCGCATGCATGATGACGGCCTGCAGCGAGTCGGAGTCGGAGTATGCTACGGACGTAGCCTATGGTACGATTGTCGGCACGTCGCCCGTCACGGTACAGACCGATGACAGCCAGACGCTCATCGTAACCGACACGAAGCCGCTGGGTTCCGACTTTATGTATCAGCCCGATTACGGCCAGCGTGTACTGATCTATTACAAGCGTTTCGTTTCGGCCGACACCGGTTCCGAGACCAATCAGATCAAGCTCTTCGGTTATATCCATTTTGCCGATGGTGATTCGGAGATCGTAGCTACGAGCGACGACAACACCTATGGCGATGTTGCAATGGATATCTACCAGCCGAACGGTTACTACAACCTCGTACACCTGACGAAGAAGGTATTGGACATTTGCCTGGTCTTCCCTGCCACTACGGAGGGTTACAAGAACCACACCTTCACCCTCGTACTCAATGAGGAGGAGCCCGTTACCGACAACAACTACCTGCAGTTGACGCTCTGCCACAGTGCCCCCGATTCGGAGGCCGATTCGAAGCAGCTCGGCGCTAACTACCACACCTTCGACATGACCCTCTTCGAGCCCTATTTCGGTGACACGCAGGGTGTTCGTCTGGTAGTTGCCGGTCTGGACAAGAAGGAGATTACGCACGATTTCCTGTGGGCAAAGTAGAGTTTCGACACGCTCGTTTACACCACAAAACCTCTCTTCCGCAAGAAGGGAGGTTTTTCTTTATTATTCCACTCGTCGCGTTGTAATTTATACCTTTTTACATTATCTTTGTCCTTTCAAAACACCAGCCAAAACGCATGCAACGCTATAAATTATTCATTGTATTGGCCATGCTGATCGCGGGTCTTACGCTCACGATCCGCTCCTGCCAGCCTGCCGCCGATCGCCACATCGCAGTCGAAGAGGAGGAGATCCGCTATCGATTGAACGACTCGATTCGCAACGCCTATTGCGACTTCCCCGAGACGGAGCGCATGGAGCGTTACCTGAAGAATTGGATGGCGCGTTACAATATCCGCGGTGCACAATTAGCTATCATGCGGGATGAAAAATTGATCTACGCCAAGGGATTCGGCTGGGCCGACCAGGAGGATAGCGTACGACTTGAATCAGGCGATATCCTACGCATCGCCTCCGCCTCAAAACTCATCACCGCCATCGGCGTCATGAAACTCTGCGAGGAGGGGAAAATCACAACCGACAGCCCCGTTTTTGGTCCGGAAGGTATTCTGAACGACTCGATATTTCTCGATTACAAGGATAAACGTGTCCCGAAAATTACGGTTCATCAACTGCTGAACCACACTTCGGGTTTCAGTCGCCGCATGGGTGACCCGATGTTCCGTTCGGCCGACCTGATTCGTTGGACGGGGAGCAACCGCAAACTCACGGAAGATGAGGTGATCGCCTTCCAATTAGGGCTGCGACTGCGCGACAATCCGGGCGGTTCGGCACAATATTCCAACGTAGGCTACCTGGTACTTTCGCGCGTCATCGAAAAGGCCTCTGGCATGACCTACGAGGACTATATCCGCCAACATGTACTGGAGCCTGCCGGTTGCTACGATATGCAGATTGCCCGCAATTTCCGCCATGAGAAGCACCGCCGTGAAACAACCTATTACGGCCATGCACCGGAAGATTTGATCGAGTCGTACGATGGATCGGGATTGATGCGTCCGCGCGAGTATGGCGGCCACAACATCGAGGGTCTGCAGGGAGCCGGCGCCTGGGTATGTTCGGCAGCCGAGTTACTGCGCCTGGTAGCCTCGATTGACGGTAAACCCGGTGTCCCCGACATCTTGACGAAGGAGAGCATCCAAAAGATGACCACCCCCCTGCGCAAAGGCGACTTTCCATACGGCTGGGCACGCATGCAGGCAAAGGGCGGGGTCTTGACCCGAACGGGCACCATGTCGGGCACATGCGCCTACATCAAAAGCCGCCCCGGAGGATTCAGCTATGTGCTGATTACCAATACATCGAGCTACCGTGGTGCATCGTTCACGAATCGCATCGGGCAGACGATCGACAACGCGCTGACCCGCGTCAAAGAGTGGCCCGAGACGGTCGATCTGTTCAACGAAACACCGAAGAAAGTGGCGAATTGAAAGTTGAGAGTTGAAAGTTATTTTGTCGCGCTTTCATCCGCTCAACAAAAATTATGGGAGATAGCCTGAACCGTTGGCTATCTCCCTTTTTGTAGAGCTAACTATTAACTTTCAACTCTCAACTTTCAACTCATCTCGATCCTATCCACAAGAAAATCATACCGATCAGGATCAGTGCCAAATCCAGCGCCTTAGCCTTCAGATTACGCTCATGAAAGAGGAACGCGCCGCATAGGAACGAGATAACCACCGATCCGCGACGAATCATCGAAACCACCGAAATCATCGAATCAGCCTCACTCAGGGCGTAGAAATAGGCAAAATCGGCCGCCGACAAGAAGATCGAAATCAGCGGAATGGCCCACGACCACCGAAACGGAGTGGTCTTCTTACGCTTCGGCCACCACAAAAGGGCAACAATCACAGTCATGATCAACAGTTGGTAGAGGTTGTACCAACTCTGCACGAAGACCGGTTCCAGGCGCCCCATGATAAACTTATCGTAAAGGCCACTCAGGGCGCCCGTCATGGCCGAGAGGGCGACAAAAAGAATCCAGATGTTGTGGGTAAAATTGACCCCTTCGCGCTTCGACGAACGGCTCAAAAGGAACAACGAAAAGAGCGCCAACAGCACACCGATCCACTGATAGAGATTCAATCGTTCGCCAAAAAACAGCAACGCTCCGATGAGCACCATCACAGGGCGCGTGGCATTGATCGGCCCCACGATCGTAAGCGGGAGGTGCTTAATTCCGAAGTATCCGAAAATCCACGAAGTGAGGACAATAACCGCCTTCAGCACAACCAATCCATGAGCTTTCATATCCCCATTCGGTGCGTGCAAAATCGTCCCCTCGAACCACCCGGCATCGAGCGCCGAGGAGAGGATCATCGGCAGAAAAATCAGTGTCGAGAAGAGGGTATTTAACAGCAACACCGGTAACACGGCGTTACCGGTGAGTGATTGTTTTTTGGCCGCGTCATACAAGCCCAGTAGCGCGGCCGACAGAAAGGCTAAAGAGAGCCACATAACGGATTAAAGTTCGTCACTATATACGGCACCCGGCAGGTCGTGCAGGTTGTAGCGCGAAGCCATCGACATACCATAAGCTCCTGCCGACTTCAACGCCAGCAGGTCGCCACGCTTCGTGCGCTTCAGGCTCACATTCTCCTGGAAGACGTCAGTCGATTCGCAAGCCGTACCCACGACCGTGTATTTGGTCATGATATCCGACTCGGAGGTGATGTTCTCGATGTTGTGATACGACCCATAGAGGGCGGGGCGAATCAGCTCGGTCATCGAGGCATCCACAATCACCAAGCGGCGACCCGTGGCGGTCGTTTTATTAAACAGGACCGAGGTGATCAGCTCGCCACACTCGGCCACAATGGCACGACCAAACTCAAAGTGCACCTCACGATCGCCCACGGCGAGGTGGTTATGGATAATCGCAAAGAGCGAAGCAAAGTTCGGAATCGGCTCATTCTCAGGTACATCATAATTTACACCCAGACCACCGCCGACATCCACAAAGCGGAAGTTGAAGCCCAGACGCTCCATGTTCTCAACAATTACGTTCACCTTGTTGCACATATTTTCGAAGACGTGCAACTCGCGGATCTGCGAACCGATGTGGAGGTGGATACCGATCAGTTTCAGGTTCTGCAACTTCTTCAACTCATCGGCATTCTCCAGAATCTCCTCATACGAGATACCGAACTTACTATCAGCCTGACCCGTATCGATGCAGTGGTTCGTTTTGGGATCAATATCGGGGTTGATACGCAGTGCCACCTCGGTAACCTTGCCGGCCTCGCCCGAAAGACGATCGAGCAGGAAGAGCTCCTCGAGTGACTCAACGTTGATGGCCAGGATATTCTGCTCGATGGCGTACTTCAGCTCCTTATCCTTCTTACCGACACCGGCATAGACAATCTTCTTGGGGTCGAAGCCCGATTCGATGGCCTTCTTCAGCTCGTTACCGCTGGCGCAGTCGATACCCAGGCCGTATTCGCGGATCGTTGCCAAGATACGATCATCGTAGTTGGCTTTGATGGCGTAGTGGAGGTGATAACCATAACGTTTCGATTCGTAAACAACGCTTTCGAGCGTCTGGCGCAAAAGGGCCATATCGTAGAGATAAAAGGGCGTTTCGTAAGCACGGAGCTTTGCTGCAACCTGTCTTGAGAGCATATCGTATTTGGTTTAAATTCGTAAGTTGGCGGCAAAGATATAGTTTTTTGACCACACACGCAAACGGCAAGACTTCGCTATTTCATTTTTTTGTCGTATATTTGCGCGGATATACGAATAGGAGAAGAATGAAAAACATTCGCAATTTTTGCATCATAGCCCATATCGACCACGGCAAGAGTACGTTGGCCGACCGATTGTTGGAGTTCACCAATACGCTGGGACAGCGCGAAATGCAGTCGCAGGTGCTGGACGACATGGAGCTGGAGCGTGAGAAGGGCATCACGATTAAGAGCCACGCCATTCAGATGGAGTACAAGGCCAAGGATGGCGAGACCTACACGCTGAACCTGATTGACACCCCGGGACACGTCGATTTCTCATACGAGGTTTCGCGCGCCATTGCTTCGTGCGAGGGCGCACTGCTTATTGTCGATGCCACGCAGGGTATTCAGGCACAGACCATCTCGAACCTCTACCTGGCCGTGGGTAACGACCTGGAGATTGTCCCCGTGCTGAACAAGATCGACATGGATTCGGCCATGATCGACGAGGTGAAAGACCAGGTGATCGACCTGATCGGTTGCAAGGAGGAGGATATTCTGCTCGCCTCGGGTAAGACGGGTCAAGGCGTCGAGGATATCTTGGAGGCCATCGTGGCGCGCATTCCCGCCCCCAAAGGGAACCCCGATGCTCCGCTGCAGGCCTTGATCTTCGACTCGGTATTTAATCCCTTCCGCGGTATCATTGCCTATTACCGCGTCTTCAACGGCTCGATCAAGAAGGGGCAGCAGGTAAAATTCTTCAATACGGGTTCGGAGTACGATGCCGACGAGGTCGGCGTACTGAAACTGAAGATGGTGCCCCGCCAGGAGATCAAGACAGGCGATGTAGGCTACATCTGCTCGGGTATCAAGACCTCGGCCGATGTCAAGGTGGGCGATACGATTACTGCCGTAGCCACCCCCTGCACGGAGGGTATTGCCGGCTTCGAGGATGTCAAGCCGATGGTCTTTGCCGGTGTCTATCCCGTGGAGGCCGACCGCTACGAGGATCTGCGCGCTTCGCTCGAGAAGCTGCAGCTGAACGACGCCTCGCTCACCTTTGAACCCGAGTCGTCGCTGGCGCTCGGTTTCGGTTTCCGCTGCGGATTCCTGGGGCTGTTGCACATGGAGATTATCCAGGAGCGTCTTTACCGCGAGTTCGACATGGATGTCATCACGACTGTACCCAACGTTTCGTACCGCATCACCACGACCGATGGGCAAATCCTGGAGGTACACAACCCCTCGGGTCTTCCCGAAGTGACGAAGATTGCCAAGATCGAGGAGCCTTATATCGAGGCACAGATCATCACCAAGGCCGACTTCCTGGGCAACGTCATCAAACTCTGCATCGACAAGCGCGGTACGCTGAAGAATCAGACCTACCTGACGACCGACCGCGTGGAGGTGAATTTTGACATGCCGCTGTCGGAGATCGTATTTGACTTCTACGATAAGCTGAAGTCAATCTCGAAGGGTTATGCATCGTTCGACTACCACCGCACGGGCTTCCAGCCGAGTAAACTCGTCAAGCTCGATATTCTCTTGAACGGTGAGCAGGTGGATGCGCTCTCGTCGCTCATCTATGCCGACCACGCCTACGATTTCGGCCGCAAGATGTGCGAGAAGCTCAAGGAGCTGATCCCGCGTCAGCAGTTCGACATCGCAATCCAGGCAGCCATTGGCGCAAAGATCATCGCTCGCGAGACGGTGAAGGCCGTTCGTAAGGATGTGACAGCGAAGTGCTACGGTGGTGATATCTCACGTAAGCGCAAGCTCCTCGAGAAGCAGAAGAAGGGTAAGAAGCGTATGCGCCAGATTGGCAACGTGGAGGTGCCGCAGTCGGCCTTCCTCGCCGTATTAAAGATGGATTAACAAAACTTAACCATAACCATTATGAAGAAAACACTTATTGATCTTTTCGAGGAGTCAGTTGCCAAATATGGTAACAATACTTTCCTCCTGGAGAAAAAGACCACAAAGTTCGAACCGACGACTTACGCCGAGGCTCACGAGCAGGCGCTGGCTATCGGCGGTGGTTTGATGGCCATGGGCATTGAGCCCAAGGAGCGCATTTCGATCCTGTCGGAGGGTTGCAACGACTGGATCGTTTCGGAGTTGGGTCTGCTGTATGCCGGTTGCATCAGCGTACCCCTCTCGATTAAGCTGGAGGAGGCTAACGACCTCTACTTCCGCCTGTGGCACGCCGAGGTTTCGACCATCTTCGTATCGCCGACGCAGATTCACAAGATTCGCGCGATCCGTAGCCGCCTGCCGCTTCTGAAGAACGTGATCATCATGGGCTCGAAGGCCAAGGCCGAGGAGGAGGGCGAGATTCTGCTCTCGACCTTGATGGAGCAGGGCCGCGAGTGGCTCAAGACGGGCAAGGAGAAGCTCATCGCCACGAGCCAGGCTATCCAGAACGACGACTACGCTACGATCACCTATACGTCGGGTACGACGGCCGACCCGAAGGGTGTTGTGCTGACGCACCGCAACTACACCTCGAACGTGGAGCAGGCCCTGACCCGCATCACGATCCCCGAGGGTTGGCGTACGCTCATCATCCTGCCGCTCGACCACTGCTTCGCTCACGTAGCCGGCTTCTACATCATGATTGCCCGCGGTGCTGCCGTAGCTACGACGCAGGTGGGTGCTACGCCGATGGAGACGCTGCGTAACGTGCCGCTCAACATCCGTGAGGTGAAACCTCACTTCCTCCTCTCGGTGCCGGCTCTGGCCAAGAACTTCCGCAAGAACATCGAGTCGTCGATCCGCGCCAAGGGTCCCACGACCGAGAAGCTCTTCAAGCTGGCGCTCAAGACCGCTTACTGCTACAACCAAGATGCCTTCACGAAGGGCAAGGGCTGGCGTTTCATCCTGAAGCCTGCCGTAGCTTTGTTCGATAAGATCCTCTTCTCGAAGGTGCGCGAGGCCTTTGGTGGCGAGCTGCGCTTCTTCGTAGGTGGTGGTGCGCTGCTTGACTCGGAGCTGCAGCGCTTCTTCTACGCCATCGGTATTCCGATGTTCCAGGGCTATGGTCTGTCGGAGGCTACGCCGATTATCTCGGCCAACTCGCCGTGGCCCAAGTCGTGCCGCTTCGGTTCGTCGGGTAAGGTACTGAAGGGCATCGACCTGAAGATTAAGGATGCCGACGGCAACGATCTGCCTGTAGGCGAGAAGGGCGAGATTGTCATCTACGGCGAGAACGTGATGGCAGGTTACTGGAAGAATCCCGATTCGACGGCCGACACCGTACGTGACGGCTGGCTCTACACGGGCGATATGGGTTACATGGGTAAGGATGGTTTCCTCTATGTATTGGGCCGTTTCAAGAGCTTGTTGATCTCGAGCGATGGTGAGAAGTACAGCCCCGAGGGCATGGAGGAGGCGATCGTGGATAAGTCGCCGCTGATCGACCAGATCATCCTCTACAACAACCAGTGCCCCTACACGACGGCTGTCGTTGTACCGAACAAGGAGGCCCTGAAGCGCGAGGTAGGTCAGCTGCCTACCGAGGAGCAGGCCGAGGCCGCTGCCAAATTGCTGGGTGGCGAGATCGACAAGTACCGCAAGGGCGGTGTCTATGGTGACGAGTTCCCGCACCGCTGGTTGCCGGGTGCTTTGGCCATCGTAGACGAGGCCTTCACGGAGAAGAACGGCCTGGTGAACTCGACCATGAAAATCGTCCGCAACAAGGTGGAGACCTACTTCAAGGCCCGCATCGACGACCTCTACACGGCCGAGGGCAAGAAGCTCACGAGCGCTGCCAACATCGCTTCGCTCAAGAAGCTGCTGGGTTGCTAAAGCGACTCTGTCAATCGACGAAAAGAGGGTGGCCACATCGGTCACCCTCTTTATTTTTAGTCGAGTCGCTCGTACTTAAATTCATCCACATCTACCCAGCCACCTGCCGCCTCAGTCGCGTAGTTGAAAATCGCAAAGCGATTACCCATGAAGTGAACCAGGTTGTAGATCATGTGAAAATCACCACCAAGCGGTTGCCATGCCTCACCATCAAGGCTATAACTAAAGCGTCCCGTATCGGTCGTAAAGTCACATTCGGCACGTAGCCATACGGAATCCGCCTGCAAAGGTACGGAAGCCATCACCACTCCACGATCGGTCATCGAGAGGGTAGTCTGATTCTCCTCGCGGCTCACGGTCAGCGTACCCGGCTCGGAACAAAAGAGTGATAAGCCGGCCCGATCACCTACCTGCATAGCCGAGATATCGAGTTTAACGGCTGCACGACAACGTGGCCCCTCGGTGCGCTGCGAGAGGGTATTGCGCGCCTCGAAGATCGACTCCACGACCTTACCCGTCTTCAGACGCATATAACCCGGACGCTCGCTCAGCGACCAAAGCGTGTTATCGGGATTATGGTTCCATTGCCACGTCAGGCCGAGCGTGGGGTTGTCGAACGAATCACTCACCACCATTGTCCCCTTCGGCTCGACTCCCTGCACAGGCACCGCCATCGTGTGGGGCACCTTACCCTTCTCGTCGCCCAGCATCGGCCAACCATCGACCCAACGGCAAGGTATCAGTACAGGGACACGCCCCACAGCTTCGTGGTCCTGGAACAGCATGGCGTACCAATCGCCCTGCTCGGTGTCGATCAGACATCCCTGTGCTACGCCGTGGCGCTCAAAGCCGAGGTCATCGGATAACACCACCTGCATCTCATAGGGGCCTTCGATCTGCTTCGAACGGAAACAGAGTTGGGTGCGGATGCCCCCTTTGGGCCACCAAATAACCATCATGTAGTAGGTGTCGCCGAACTTATAGAGATGTGTTCCCTCCAACAAACCTGCCGGCTCACGATTGATGACCAAGGCATTCACACCATCCTCCTTTAGGGCCGAGAAGTCCTCCTCGAGCTCCACGATGCGAATCTCACCCGCGCCATAGGCGATGTAGATATGCCCTTCGTCGAACAAGAGCGAAGCATCGTGCAGGTAAAAATCCAATTCGCATCGCTTCTCCCACTTGCCGTGCGGATCACGCGTAGTATATATATAGGTGCGGTTACCCGTACCAAAGAGGACGTAATAGAATCCCTCATGGTAGCGGATCGAGGAGGCCCACTGACCTTTGCCGTAGATGTTACCATCCTCCAAATCGTTCTTCGGACTTTCATCGAGGCGGTCGAAAAGGTAGCTCACCGTTTCCCAATGCACAAGGTCTTTCGAGTGCATAATAGGAGCTCCGGGCGAAAGGTGCATCGTCGTGCTAACCATGTAATAATCACCACCAACACGCACGATATCTATATCGGGTACATCGGCAAAAATCACGGGATTTTGGAAGGTTGCAACCTTGGTCTGTTTAGGAGCGCAACCCACCAAAAGAAGAATCGAAAAGAGTGGCAAAAGATATTTCATAACAAAAAACAAGAGAACCGATTTCTTCTCGGCTCTCTTGTCTACTTCTCAAAGCCTCCCTTATCAAAGGGAGGTTGGAGGGTTTGTCTATATCAATCGCGGTGGAACCGCTCACGAAAAGACAAAAAAACAGAGAGCCGTTCTCGGCTCTCTTGTCTTTTCATGAGCGGTAGGCGAGGCTCGAACCCCTGCTTCGCAGGTTGTGCGTGAGTTGTTATTTACACCCCCAACCCCTGAAAGGGGCGATGAGGGTCACTCGCGAAAGCCTCCTTCAGACTGAAAAAAAAGACAAGAGAACCGATTTCTTCTCGGCTCTCTTGTCTTTTTGTGAGCGGTAGGCGAGGCTCGAACTCGTGACCCTCAGCTTGGGAAGCTGATGCTCTACCGACTGAGCTACTACCGCATTGGTAGGACAAAGATACACCGAGAATTTGAATTTTGCAAACCTTATTTTAGGATTAAATCCTCCAAGCACACTTTCGGGACGTAATGCACGCCCTGCTCGTTTCGGTAGTAGGCACGAGGCTCATCTGCACGAATATCGACCAACTCTATCTGCTCAATACCTCGACCCAATGCAATGACCAAAATGGGCGTCGTGGGCAGATCCAACGCCTGTCGGACAGCCTCCTTATCAAACGCACCGATCATGATGCCGTTCAGACCGATTTCGACTGCCTGCAACAACATGCTTTGCGCCGAAATTCCCAAATCGATCCAGACATAATGATCCGGTTCCACAGCCGAACAAACCACGATAAATGCCTCAGGTTCTGTGCCGGCATAGGGCAGATGCAGGTGGGGGAGTGCGCCACCCAAACGGATATGCGGCAACACCTTATGCGACTCGTCGCGCAACACTGGACGGAAGCGCAACGCCTGCAGATTGCGTGCCGAGGGGATCATGCGATTGACCTCGATGATACGCTGCAACTGATCGGCTCGCACCACAAACGAGGGATCATAGCCGCGGTGGCTGCGATTCTTCAACAGCAACTTTTTAAGCGTCGGACGGTGTTTGGGCGCCGATTGCGTTCGCGCCTTGTAATCCTCCATCTTTTTCTCCAAATAATTATCTGCCATAGCTATCTGTGCGTTTCCACAAAGATACATGTTTTGCGCTAAAATCCCAGCCCGACAGCCATAAAAAAAGCAACCTCCCCATACGGAAGGTTGCCTTGTTTAGTTCGACCCGAAGGTCATGGCTCGATTAATAACCCAGATTCTGATCCTCCTCGGTCATCGCGGCGTTAGCATCGATAGCAGCCTGCGGGATCGGCCACAGAAGTTTCTGACCGATGATAGCAGCAGCATTACCCTTCAGGTGCTCGTTGTAGAGGTTGTTGTACTCTACGAGCTTCTGCGTACGACGCAGATCCATGCGGCGCTGGCCATTACCGAACATCTCACGAGCCGACTCCTCCAGGATCTTGTCGATCGTTACCGAGGTCTCCTTAGCCAGACCGGCACGTACGCGCGTAGCGTTCAGGCGATCCAATGCCTTGGCATTATCACCAGCCTTAAGGTAGGCCTCGGCAGCCACGAAGAAGATCTCGGGCAGCGTGATGAGGTGCACGTCACGGAACGACTTGCTGTAATAGTTCGGGTTGGTGCAATCATCAAACTTGCGGCAGGGCTGCGTCGACCAGGTCTTGGCCAGGGCATCCGTCGTATCGAACTTACGCGTACCCTCCTTATCGGGATCGTACTCATCGTGGTAAACGCCCCACGGCTCCATTACCCACGTCTTCTCCTGCTGAGGAATAATGAAGGTATTCTTGCGGTTCTCGGGATCCTGGGCACGCCAAGCCTTGATATCCTCCAGCGTATCCCACCAAGCGGGGTAGTAAACAGCTACGATCTTACCCATAGCCGAGTTGCCATTGGCATACCAGCCAAAGTAATCACCGATTGCGGCACCCGTCTTGTCGTTCTTGAACAACGTCGTCGAAACCTGCGAGAAGTCCTCCTTCACGAGCAGCTCACGCATGAAGGTAGCGTCGTAGCGCTTATCCTCCTTCGTGAAGAGCTTGAGCATGCGCAGCGTCGGCAGACCGGCCGAACGACCTTGCTTCATGCCCTCCTCCGTACCACCGTAGTAGTTCGAGAAGTAGGCCTGGTAGTTGTTGTTGAAACCATCGGGATCGTGCGAAGCGTCCGTGAACTCGATATCGAAGATGAACTCCTCGTTATCGTCACCCGAACGGTCAGCAGCCCACAGGTCTGCGAACTCGGTCTTGAGCTGGCGGCCGGCGATCACCTGATCAGCCAACTTGGCAGCCTCACCGAAGTACGACGTGTTGTTCAAGTCCCATGCAGCCGACAGATAGGTCTTGGCCAAGAGAGCCTTCGCAGCCTCGATCGAAGCCTCGCCACCACCGGCCGTAGCGGTCTGAGCCTTGAGGTTGTTGTTCGAAATAATCTCGGTCAGCTCGCCGATAATGTGCTCATACACATCCTGAGCCGTAGCGCGGGGATAACCCGACACCGCCGATGCAGCGAACTCGGTTACCAGCGGTACACCACCAAAGTTGTTTACCAGCAGATAGTAGTAGTAGGCAGCCACGAAGCGAGCCTCGTCAATAGCCTTGGCCTTTACCTCCTCCGAAACGAGCGCCGAGGCAGCGTAATGCTTCACGGCGTAGCACGAGCGAATGGCATCGTAACTCTCGAGGTAGAAGTTCTTAACCGTACCGTTCTCGGGCGTGAGGTTCGACCAACGGTGCAGAGCCTCGTTGATGTTACCACGGCCATCACCGTACATATCCGTTCCCGCAATAAAGTAGTTATCCTCGTCACCCGAGTCGTAGATGGACAGCAGCTGGCTGTAAGCATCGTTGACGAGCGACTGGAAACCGGCAGCCGTCTTGAAATAGTCGGCATCGGTCACGTTGCTCTTATTGTCGGCCGTCAGGAAGTCGTCGCATGCGGTGAGCGACAACGTAGCCATCAGAACGACCAGATATACTAATTTTTTCATATTTCTCAACTATTTTAGGATTAGAACTTCAGGTTGGCACCGAACTGATAGGTTACCGAAGCGGGACCACCGTTCACAAGACCGGCGCTTGCCCACTCAGGATCGAAGCCCTCGTAATCGGTCCAGCAGAACGGATTCAGTACGTTCACGTAGAGGCGCAGGCTCTTTACGTGAATCTTCTTCATCCAAGCCTTCGGGAAGGTGTAACCCAAGCAGATGTTCTTCACCTTCACGAACGACGTGTCGTGGTACTGATAACCCTCCTGTTTTGCGCTACCCTTCGACGAGAACCAACCACCAGCCGTCTTGTCAGCATTGGTCGGGTAGGGATACTTACCCGGCTTCGACTCGGTCAGCTGAACGATATCACCGTTCTCGTTGAGTACATAAGCACCGGCGGGGATGTAGTAATCGAAGTTGAACTTCTGACGACCGCGGTCGTTGTAGTCCATATACTGCTCGTGGAAGTACGAACGGCTCCACTGGCCCTGCTTCGTGTAGATCGTGAACGAGAAGTCGAAGCCCTTGAAGGCCATCGACGACGAGAGGCTACCCATCCACGTCGGATCGGTGCAACCGAAGATCTGCTTATCATCGTCCGAGATCTTACCGTCGTTGTTCCAGTCGTGAACACCCATCTCACCTTCCATCCAGCCGTACTTGTCGTAAACCTCCTGGAGGGTGTAGTTGATCTTACCGTCCTTCGTAATCATCGTGACGCCCTTGTCCGAGATAACATCCGTGTGCTTGTAGTCACGCAGTACGTTCAGACGCTCGCCGATGAACCAGTTCTTACCGTAGTCGTCACCGTTCGGCAGCTCCTTAATCTTGCTCCAGTTACGCGAGAAGTTTACGTTTACATCCCACGTGAAGTTCTTCGAGCGAACCACACCAAAGTTGAAACCAAGCTCGATACCGGCATTGCGTACCGAACCGATGTTGGTCGTGATGCTCGTCTCACCCGTCTCTACGGGAACCGTTGAGCTCATGATCTGGCCATCCGACAGACGCGAATAAACGTCAGCCGTCAAACCGAGGCGACCGTTGAAGGCCGAGAAATCGACACCGGCGTCGAACTCCTTAACCTCCTCCCAAACCAGACCTGCATCGATCAGACCATTGGGGTAGTAGCCCTGAACCTCCTGGCCACCGATAATTACATACGACGGACCCGAAGCGGTCGAAGCGGTTACGTAGTCACCTACGTTGTTGTTACCCGTCACACCATACGAAACGCGGAACTTCAAGTTATCCAGCCACGAGGCGTTCTTCATCCACTCCTCCTCCGACATACGCCATGCCAAAGCGGCCGAGGGGAAGTAACCCCAGCGGTTATCCTTCGCAAAGCGCGACGAACCATCGGCACGGAACGTAACCGTAGCCATGTACTTACCCTTGTACGAGTAGTTGGCACGAGCAGCAAACGATACGAGCGACGACTCGGTGTAGGTCGAGTTGATAGCCATACCCTCCGAACCGGCCTTACCCAGCGCGTGGTAGGTCAGCTTGTCGTCCGAAATATTGCGGCCCGACATCTCATACGTCTCCTTGTTCGAAGCATACATCGAGAAGAGACCCATTGCGCTCAACGAGTGATCACCCCACGTCTTGTTGTAGTCGATCTGGTTGTCCCACGTCCAATCCAGACGATCCGTATTTACAACCGAAGCCGAGTTGTACTTCTTGTTCTGGTAGTAAGCCGAACCCTTCGGGAACTGCTCCGTAACACCCGTACCGAAGAAGACACCCTGACGACCATGGTAGTAGTTGGGCGAGAAGGTGGTCGTAAACTTCAGACCATCGTAGAGGTTCAGACGAACGTAGAAGTTACCAAATACATGGAACTTGCGCGTCTCGTTCACGTAGGCATTCGGCAGCTGGAAGTCGATCAGCGGGTTAGGCGTCGAGGTGAACGAGATACCGCTCACACCGGGCTTACCGGGAATCGCATACAACTCACCATTGTCGTCCCAGGGCGAAAGCACGGGAGCAAACCAGAAGGCGTTGTTGTAGGGCGAATAGCTGTTCGAGCCATCGGTCGTAAAGTCATCCTGTACCGTGTAGGCGAAGTTGGCCGACATACCCAGCTCAACCACCTTCGAAAGCTTCGAGTCGAAAGCACCCTTGAAGTTCAGACGCTCATAGTCGTTCTTCACGAATACGTTCTCCTCACCCTGGTAGCCGACACCGAAACGATAGGCCGTAGTCTCCGAAGCACCCTCCAGCGAGAGGTAGTGGTTCTGCTGCGATGCGGTGCGCAGTACCTCGTCAGCCCAATCGTAGGTCTTGTTCTCCATGTAGCGCTGGAAGATCAGCGACTGCTTGTAATCCGTACCGCTGGCCACGGGGAATACCGACGTGGGGTTCGACAGCACGTAGATCGGATGACCGGCACCATCGCCCGGATTCGACTTGTCGGCATACTCCATGTAGCGGGCGAAGCGGTAGTTCATGAACTGCTTCGTATCCATGAAGTCGGGCATGCGGGCTACATCGCGAACACCGTAGTAACCGTCATACGATACGGTCATCTGCTGTGCCTTCGTAGCACCCTTCGAGCCCTTCGTGGTGATCATGATCACACCACCCGAAGCACGCGAACCGTAGATAGCCGTCGACGAAGCGTCCTTCAGTACATCGACACGCTCGATATCCTCGGGGTTGAGGAAGTCCATCGAGCTCGATACGATACCGTCGATCACATAGAGCGGATCGTTCGACTTGGTGATCGACGACTGACCACGAATCTGCATCGAGAAGCTACCACCTGCACGCGAGTTCGACTGCGTAATGTTCACACCCGGAACCGAGCCCTGCAGGGCCTCCTCCAGGCGAACCGTACCACGGGCGGCGATATCCTCGGCTGCTACCGAGCCTACCGAACCCGTCAGGTCGCTCTTCTTCATCACACCGTAGCCGACAACCACGACATCTTCAATGCCGGTGGCATCCTCCTGCATCGTAACCTCGATCGAGGTCTTGCCTGCAACGGCTACGCGTACCTCCTTCATACCGATATACGATACGACGAGGACATTGTTTTTGGCATCGGGCAGGTTCAGCGTAAACGAACCATCGACACCGGTGCTTGCGCCAAGAGTCGTGCCTTCAACAACGACGGCGGCACCGATGATCGGTTCGCCCGCTGCATCCTTCACCACTCCCTGCACCGTTTGAGCCTCGGCGGCAAACGCCAGGCCCAGTCCCAACACGAGGGTCAGGACAAACTTGAGCATCAAGTTTTTCATGTTACAGTAGTTTAATGAATAAAAATTTAAGTGGGTTTTGGGTTTCACATGTCAAAAAAAAGGCTTATGCAGCCTTACATAGAACAAAAATAATAATTTTTCGGCAAAATCAAAAAAAATAACCAAAATAACCGAACCGCCCCCCAAAAAAGCATGGTGACAAAACTATCATTAAATTGACAAAAAGTGTAACTTTCTGCCAAAACGGGGCTGAAAGGCACAAATACCAACATTTGGGGATTATCAAAAGTTGCTATATAGACGAATTTATAGTACATTTGCACCAAACACTGAAGTTAGGTTAATTATGGACAAAAATATGCAATTCAAAGCCGGTGCATGGTGTGACGAGATCAATGTCTCGAACTTCGTGCAGACCAATCTGACCCCCTATTACGGGGATGCCTCGTTCCTCGAGAAGCCGACCGAGCGAACGCTCAAAGTGTGGAACAAATGCCTCGAGGCGATCGAGGAGGAGCGTGCACGCGGCGGTGTGCGTGCCTTGGACAACAAGACCGTATCGACCATCACATCGCACAAGGCGGGTTATATCGATCGCGAGAACGAGCTGATCGTGGGTCTTCAGACCGATGAGCTCCTGAAGCGCGCCATCAAGCCCTTTGGCGGTATCAATGTCGTATCGCGTGCCTGCCGTGAGCAGGGTGTGGAGGTAGACGAGAAGGTGAAGGATATCTTCACGCACTACCGCAAGACGCACAACGACGGCGTGTTCGATGTCTACACGGAGGAGATTCGTACCTTCCGTTCGCTCGGTTTCCTGACGGGTCTGCCGGACAACTACGCGCGTGGCCGCATCATCGGCGACTACCGTCGTTTGGCCCTCTATGGCACGGATCGTCTGATCGAGGCGAAGAAGGAGGATTTGAAGAAACTCGCTTCGCCCATGTCGGATGCGACGATTCGTCTCCGTGAGGAGGTAGCCGAGCAGATCAAGGCGCTGAACGATATGCGCACGATGGGCGAGTACTACGGCCTCGATTTGAGCCGTCCCGCCACCTCGGCGCAGGAGGCCGTGCAGTGGGTTTACATGGCCTACCTGGCTGCCGTGAAGGAGCAGGATGGTGCCGCCATGTCGCTCGGTAATGTATCCTCGTTCCTCGATATCTACATCCAGTATGATCTGGACAAGGGCAACATCACCGAGTCGTTTGCCCAGGAGCTGATCGACCAATTCGTCATCAAGCTGCGCATGGTGCGCCACCTGCGCATGCAGTCCTACAACGATATCTTTGCCGGTGACCCGACCTGGATCACGGAGGCGATCGGTGGCCGCTTCAACGACGGTCGCACGAAGGTCACCAAGACCTCGTTCCGCTTCCTGCAGACGCTCTACAACCTCGGTCCTTCGCCCGAGCCGAATATGACGGTGCTCTGGAGTCCCGAGCTGCCCGAGGGCTTCAAGGAGTTCTGCGCCAAGGTTTCGATCGACACCTCGTCGATTCAGTACGAGAACGATACGCTGATGCGTGAGGTGCGTTTCTCGGACGACTACGGCATTGCCTGCTGCGTGTCGTACCAGGCCATTGGTCAGCAGATTCAGTTCTTCGGTGCACGTTGCAACCTGGCCAAGGCGCTGCTGCTGGCCATCAACGGCGGACGCTGCGAGAACACGGGTACGCAGATCGTCAAGGGCATCCCGACCCTGATGGGCGAGCTACTCAACTACGAGGAGGTGCTCTCGAACTACAAGAAGGTGCTGACGGAGGTGGCTCGTGTCTACAACGATGCGATGAACATCATCCACTACATGCACGACAAATACTACTACGAGAAGGCGCAGATGGCCCTCATCGACACCAACCCGCGCATCAACTTAGCCTATGGCGTAGCCGGTCTTTCGATCGTGCTGGATTCGCTCTCGGCCATTAAGTACGGCAAGGTCAGCGTGAAGCGCAACGAGCTGGGTCTCACCGAGTCGTTCTCGATCGAGAAGGAGTTCCCCTGCTTCGGTAACAACGACGACCGCGTCGATCAGCTGGGTGTCGATCTGATCTACTTCTTCAACGAGGAGCTCAAGAAGCACCCCGTCTACAAGAATGCTCGTCCGACCCTGTCGGTGCTCACGATCACCTCGAACGTGATGTATGGCAAGAAGACGGGTGCTACGCCCGACGGCCGCGAGAAGGGCGTTGCCTTTGCTCCGGGTGCCAACCCGATGCACGGCCGCGACAAGAACGGTGCGGTGGCCTCGCTCTCGTCGGTGGCCAAGCTCCGCTACCGCGACTCGCAGGACGGTATCAGCAACACCTTCTCGATTGTGCCCAAGTCGCTCGGCGTAGATGACGAGACCCGCGTAGAGAACCTCGTAACGCTCATCGACGGCTACTTCACGAAGGGTGCTCACCACCTCAATGTCAATGTCTTGAACCGCGATATGCTGCTCGATGCCATGGAGCATCCCGAGAAGTATCCGCAGCTCACGATCCGCGTGTCGGGCTACGCCGTGAACTTCACGAAGCTCAGCCGCGAGCATCAGTTGGAGGTTATCTCGCGCAGCTTCCACGAGCGCATGTAATTAATTTTTGCAGACCTTCACGATGATCCGCCTTCACTCCTACGAATCGCTCGGCACCTACGACGGGCCGGGATTGCGCCTGGTGGTTTTCCTCCAGGGGTGCAACTTCCGTTGTGCCTACTGCGCCAACCCCGACACGATCGACCCGCGAGGGGAGTGTCGTCTGGTCACCGAGGAGGAGATCGTCCAAATGGCCGTGAGCGAGAAGCCCTTCTTTGGCAAGCGGGGAGGGGTCACCTTCAGCGGTGGCGAACCTACGATGCAGGCGCGGGAACTGATCCCGCTCTGCCGTCGGCTGAAGGAGCAGGGCATCCATATCTGCCTCGACACGAATGGCTCGATCCATACGCCCGAGGTGGAGGAGTTGTGGGGTTTAGTTGATCTTGTATTGCTTGATGTGAAGCAGGCAAACTGCCAACGCCACAAAGAATTAACGCAACACAGCAACGAACAAACTCTCCGCACGGCAGCGTGGTTGGAGGAGCACGAAAAACCCTTTTGGTTGCGCTATGTATTAGTGCCCGGAGTGAGCGATCAGGAGGAGGATATCCGCGCCGTGGGCGAGCGGTTAGGGGGCTACAAAATGATCCAACGGGTCGAGATTTTGCCCTATCACACGCTCGGCGTTCACAAGTGGGAGGCGATGGGGTGGCACTACCCCCTGGCAGGGGTACGCGAGAATACCCCCGACGAGCTGAACCGTGCCCGCAAACTCTTCGAGGAGTACTTCGAGACGGTCTTCATCAATTAAGCGTACGAAAACACACAAGGCGTTCAGGTTAATTTCGATTCCTGAACGCCTTTTTTACGACCGTACACCTTTCGCGCCTTTACTTTTTTTCTTATCTTTGCCCAATAAACCAACCTTTTCACTCCATGAAACAACTTCTGACCGCCCTTTTAGCGCTATTTACGACGGCAACCTTTGCCCAGCAAGCTCCTTCGATTCGTCTTTTGGGCGACTGCATCAACCACTGGTATTTGGAGCATGAGCACGGCTCGTGTGCGCGTTACAAGACGAGCGACTACCGCTCGATTGCCGAAAATCTCCTCGCTTACCAAAACAAGGATGGCGGTTGGCCGAAGAACATCGACTGGCTCGGCATCATGGATGCCGACTCGGTGATCCAATCGCTCACGCCCCGCTATCGCGAATCGACGTTCGACAACCGCAACATCTACCCCCAGGTGGAGTACCTCTCGGAGGTCTATCTCCTGACGGGCGAGAAGCGCTACATGAAGGCTGCCAAGCGCGGTGTGGAGTATATCCTGAAGAACCAATACCCCAACGGCAGCTGGATCGGCTGGCACGACGAGGCGATCTGCTACAACGACGACATCATGACGGGCATTCTCAATACCTGGCAGGATGTGATGAATGACCGCCCCTGCTACAAGTGGATCGACAAAAAGACCCGCGAGCAGATCCGTACCTCGTTTGACAAGGGCTTGCAGCTGATTCTCGACACGCAGTATGTACAAAACGGCGTGAAGACCGTCTGGGCACAGCAGTATGACCAGCAAACACTCCAGCCCGTTAAGGCTCGTACGTATGAGTTGCCGGCACTATCGGGACAGGAGAGTGCCGATGTGCTCCTCTTCCTCATGTCGCTCGAGAATCCCTCGGAGGAGGTGATCGAGGCTGTAAAGTGTGGCGTGGCGTGGTACGAGAAGACGAAGATTCTGGGCAAGAAGATTGTCAATATTCCGATGCCGGAGGGTAACCCCGAAGATCCCAAGATCAAGGCCGACCGTCGCCTGGTCGATGATCCGAATGCCAAACCCCTGTGGGCACGTTTCTACGAGTTGGAGGACAACACCATCTTCCTCTGCAACCGCGATGGCGTGAAGGTCTACTCGCTCGACAAGGTGTGGCCCGAACGCCGTGTAGGCTACAGCTGGTACGGAACGTGGGGTGGTGATGTGCTGCGTGCCTACCCGAAGTGGCTCAAGCGCATCGGCAAGAATAAATAAGGTAAGCATGATGAAGAAGATTCAAAATCCCTGGATTCCCCTCCTCGACGAGGGATACAACTGCTTTGCCTGTGCTCCGACCAACCCCAAGGGACTGAAGATGGAGTTCTGGGAGGATGGCGAGGAGCTGGTATCGCTCTGGCGACCTACGCCCGACTACGAGGGGTGGCTCGGCACGCTGCATGGGGGCGTACAATCGACCCTCATTGACGAGATTGGTGGCTGGTGGATCGGTCGCAAGAAGCAACTCTCGGCCATGACGACCAACCTTCGGGTCAAGTTCCTCAAGCCCGTCAGCTCACAGCCCGAAGATGAGATCGAGCTGCGTTGCCACATGAAGGAGCAGAAGCGCGCCTTCGTCATCATGGAGGTCACGCTCAAGCAGGGTGGCGAGGTGCGTACCGAGGGCGAATTGACCTACTACTGCTTCTCGCGCGAGGTATCGGATACGCAATTCCGTTTCCAACCCTTCTTACTGGAGTCGGAGGCTGAATCTAACGAATAAATTTGGAGGTAGCTGCCCCTTTTGCTACCTTTGTATATTATGGAAGAACTAAACCAAACACAAGAGATCATCGAGCGAGAGCCCTATGACGTGATTGTCATCGGAGCCGGTGCTGCAGGTATGATGGCCGCAGGTACAGCTGCCAAGGCAGGTAAGCGTGTCCTGCTGCTGGAGAAGATGGAGAAGTCGGGACGCAAGGTGCGCATCTCGGGCAAGGGTCGTTGCAATGTGACGAACGCCCGACCTGCGGAGGAGTTCCTCGACCACGTACGCGTGAACCGCGAATTTCTCACGCAGGCCTTCTCGGAGTTTAACAACCGAGCCACGATCCGCTTCTTCGAGCGCCAGGGCGTGAAGCTCGACATCGAGCGCGGCGAACGTGTCTTTCCGCGCAGCGGCAAGGCGTGGGACATCGCCAATGCCCTCCTGGAGTACTGTGTTGATAATGGCGTAAAGATTCTCTACGAAACGCGCGTGACGGGTATCATCACCCTCGGCGACCGCATCTTCGGCGTGCGCTACCGCAACAAGCGCGGTTTCGAGCGCAAGGAGGAGTGCCAAAAGGTGATCCTTGCCACGGGTGGCGTATCGTATCCCGCCACAGGATCGACCGGCGACGGTTACTCGTTCGCTGCCGATTTAGGCCATACGATCGAACCTTTGCGTCCCTCGCTGACACCCCTGAAGACAACCCATGCCCAGATGAAGTATCTCCACGGACTGCTGTTGCGCAACGTACGCGCCACGCTCTACGTGGATGGTGAACCCGTACGTGAGGAGTTTGGCGAGATCGGCTTCTCGGAGCGCGGTATCGAGGGTGCAGTAGCGCTTCGCATGAGCCGTGACGCCGTGGATGCACTGATCGACGAAAAGGCGGTGAAGATTACGCTTGACCTCAAATCGGCACTCGATGAGGATACCCTCCGTGCCCGTATTGCCCGCGAAACAGCCGAGATGGAGCCGACGGAGTTCTTCTCGGAGTTGCTGCGCCGCTTGGTACCCAAGCCGCTCGTGATGCCGCTGGCCCGCGAATTGGATATTCACTCCAAGCAATACATCTCGAAGCTCACCGAGGCAGAGATCACGCGCCTGATCAAGACGCTGAAGAATCTCACCTTCCCCATTTCGGACTATGCTCCCTTTGAGTTTGCCGTTACGACGGCGGGTGGTGTGCGCTGCTCGGAGGTGAATCCCTACACGATGGAGTCGCTCAAAATCAAGGGTCTCTATTTCGCCGGTGAGGTGCTCGACCTGGATGCCAACACGGGCGGTTACAACCTGCAGATCGCCTTCTCGACCGGCCGCCTGGCAGGATTGTTGAAAGAGTAATGAAACTGAACGGCCGCAACCTCAAACGTCGCCTTTACGGCCTTACGACCATTCCCCAACGGGTGGCCCGCGTGCGCTATTTCCGTGGCCACGGTGTGCACTCACCCTTTGTCTATCAGTTGGTACGACAGGCCTTCATGAAGGGAAAACTGCAAACCTCGGAGCCGGTGTTATACGAGGCACTCGTGCAGCGTGGGTTTGTCAAGAAGCGAGCCGTGCAGTTGCAGAATCTCTATTCGCACTGCGACTATCGCTCCTTCTCGATCGATTCGCTGGCGAACCCATGCGACCTCTGTCTGCTGACCGAGGCGATCGGCGAGCAGGAGACCATCGAGCTGGTCGAGCGAGCCGCGATGCGTCATACAACGGTAGCGCTGATGTCTCCCTACAATGGCCGTGAACGCACCGATCTATGCCGCCGACTGACCGAAGCGCACCCCTGCACCTCGGTTGACAAGCGTGCCTTTCTGCTACTTTTTTCCGATTCCAAGTTGCCAAAACAACATTACAGAATATGAAAATTTACACAAAACAGGGCGATGGCGGGCTGACGTCACTCATCGGTGGCGAGCGCGTCTTCAAGACCGATTCGCGCGTCGAAGCCTACGGTACAGTCGATGAATTATCGGCCTTTGTAGCGATGTTGGCCGACCTGCTCAACCGGGAGGAGGGGATGGCGTGCTATGTAGCCGAGTTGCGTCAAACGCTGGCTGAAGCAATGGCCGTCGAGGCGCTGTTGGCCGTTGGCGAAGAGGGCGAAGGGAAGGTAAAGCCCCTCGATCCGCAGGCTGTCCTCCGTCTGGAGGAGGCGATCGACCGCATGCAGTCGGAGGTGCCGCCCATCACGAAGTTTACCCTGCCGGGGGGGCATCCCGTGCTCTCGATGTGCCATATCTGCCGTACGGTGAGCCGTCGAGCGGAACGCGAGGCGCTGCGTGCCGACCACGAACACGGCATCGACCCCGAGGTAAAGCGCTGGCTAAATCGCCTCTCGGACTACTTCTATCTCCTGGGGCGTCGCCTTACGCTTGCGTTGCAAATCGAGGAGGTGGAGTGGATTCCCTAACGCGCCATCAATCAAATAGAACGAAAAATGGTGAATTTTAAGCCTTTTTGCTTGGAATTCCCATTTTTTTTATACTTTTGCAGGCCCGAAAGGGAGATAGTAATTTTATAGCAAAATTAATTAACTGATAATAAATTACTTAAACCAACAAAACAATGTATTGGACACTGGAACTTGCTTCCAAATTGGAAGACGCACCCTGGCCCGCAACCAAAGAGGAGCTGATCGACTATGCCGTGCGTAGCGGTGCTCCGCTGGAGGTTTTGGAGAACCTTCAGGAGATCGAGGACGAGGGCGACATCTACGAGTCGATCGAGGACATCTGGCCCGATTACCCCTCGAAGGATGATTTCTTCTTCAACGAGGAGGAGTATTAATCCGACAAACACAACAAAAAAAAAGAACAATCCACAAAATCGCGGATTGTTCTTTTTTTATTACTCCTCTTCGTTAAAGAGGAATTCTTCGCTTACTGCCAATCGATCGAAAGTTTGTGCAGCAGCACGGCACTCTCACCACACGAGCCGGTATATTGCAGCGCAAAACCACCGTAGGGGAGCGGCTTCACATCAGCCTCCAGCTCTACACTTTGCGGCAGATGTTTCGTCTCCTCGGGCAGTGCGATCGTCGTCGATGCCGTTGCACGCATCTTGCCGCCGACGATCTCCACCGTCAAGGTACAATCGGTACGGAAGCAGGGCGAAGAAACCGGCTCCGTCAGCGGGGTGATCGCACCCTTCTCATACTTCACCAAGAGGAAATCGACCGCGTTGCTATGCTTTGTCGTGCGGATCAGACGCAAGCCGTAACCCGTCAGGGTGCGCGTATCGAATTGCAGACAGATATCCATATACTGACCCGTCGCCGAGCCGAAACCCTGACCGGCCGTCTTGGCAGCATCGCAATTCAGCACCACGCGCATATCGCCATACGTACCCTTGAGCGGCGTAAACATCAAGCGCGCGCCCTTTTGAATTTGGAACAGACCCTCGCCCACAGCACCGTTGATGCTCGCACCATAGATCCAGGCCGGACGCTCCGTACGGGGCTGCCAGCCGTAGGCCTCCGTGTCGCTCGGCTTGAAGCTATCCACCGTCCAGAAGCCCTCCTTTATGAGGGGCTGATTCTCAGCAGGGAAGTGCTCAAAGTCGGTTTCGTAGCGGTTCACGGGGGTCACATCGCTCATCTTCACGCGCTTCGTACTTACGACGCGCACCTCCTCGCCAACAACCGAACGAATATGCTTCGGGGCAATGCCAGCCACGAGGTAGTAACCCACATCCTCCTTCGTCAACGTATAGTGGTCCATCGGGTGGTTGTGGCGCGACACGGCCACGGGGATTGCATCACTCGCATCGCGCTTCGTGGCACGGTACCAGGTGATGAGCGAATGGTTTGCACGCGTACCCAGATCGAGGTGGGCGTGCACATGAGCCATGCCATAACCAAGGTGCATCACGGGCTGCTCCTCCAGCTCGGGAGCAGGCAATAGGTCGGGCTTCACGGTCAGCTCCACAGCCGCTTCATGCCCCTCATCGGTCGAGGCCAAAAGCATAAACTTCACCGCCTCGTCCTCCTCATTGAGGGGCGTTACCGTGATTTCGTTGCCCTCCGTAGTTGAGAGCTTCACATACTTTTCATAACCCGGCTCTACACGCCACTTGATCGGGCGGTTGTTGAGCGGGAAATTGACATGACGATTCAGCGAAGCCTGCACCTTCAGCTCCTCGCCACGGGTCGTCAGCTCGGCTACACGCGGCGTAACCTGCAGGCAGGTAGCAATCGCCCCAAAGTCGCGCCCCTGCTTTGCGGAGAGCTTCTCCACGCGTTCACGCACACCCTGCGGATCCCAATCGTCGTCGCCACGCAGGAGGTTATACGTATTGTAAAAGACGCCCTTTTCGTCCTCCAAACGGTAAGCCTCCAGCACCTGCTCACGGTCCATCACCACCGTATTGTAGGGTTTATCGGCACCGATCACGATCGGCTGACCGTTGGCCGTTACGTTGTATTGGTAGCCACGCAGCCAATCAGCCGGCGTGTGGGTCCAACCTGCATAGAGGTGACCTGCGCTGTGGTAGCGACAATCAACCACCGAGAGGGGATTCTGCGACTTGCAGAAGTATTGGCGCGGCACTTCATGCTCGACGTAGAAATCGCAATCGAGGAAAATCGCACCGCCACGGTCGGAGTTATAGAAGGGCTTCTGGCCGTAGAAACCGAGCGTACAACCGACATAAAGGCCCGTACCCGTCAGGGCATCGTCGGTCGACTCCATGTGGCAATTCTCGAACAGGATTCGCGTTGCGCCTGCCAACGGGCACATATTCAGGCGGCTCAAGAAGTGAACATTGCGTGCCACGATGCGGTCGCCGTGGCAATAGGCTACGTGTGCCTGCGTGATGGCCGAGTTGCGCTTCTTGCGTCCCAATTCGGGCTTGAGGGGGTATTCGAGGTCGATGTTGCAGAAGTTGCCCATCGTAAGGTTCTCGAAACGCAGGCCGTCACCCGTAAAGTCAAACATCGTAAAATTACCGATCGCACCCTGCGTCTGTCCGCGTGCCGAAGCCAAAACTACCGCGCGCGGATTGGGATTCAAACCCTCGATCTCCAGGTAGGGGCACTTAATGACCATACCGAAGGGGTACTCGCCCTTCGAGCCACGAATGTAGGCATCATCGGGATCGTCGATCCAATAGACCCACGGCGCCACATAGAGCCGCATCGGCTGCTCGGCTGTACCCGCTTTGAAAGCAGCAGCCGCCTTTTGGAAAGTGTTGTAGACGTGGGGGAGTGCTGCCACCTCCGCATCCGAAAGCGAACCGTCGAGGTAGATCGCATACTCCGAGAGCGCGATGGTACGCCCATCATAATGAATGGCACCCTGCTCGAGCAAAATCGGATGCGCGGGGTCCAACGAGCGCTGTATCGGTTGTGCGGAAACCGCAAAGCCCATCAGCAGCGTCGCCAAAAGGGTAAAAAAGTGTTTCATGGATGTTAAGTTTGGTTGGTTATAGGACAAATATACACATTTCAACCACGAAAAACAAAAAAGCCTTTGCATTTCTGCAAAGGCTTTTTTTTGTCGGGGAGACTGGATTGACAGCTACGCAGGCAGAGCCTACTCCGCGACGCCGATCCAGGTGGGCCCCTTTGCAAGATTACAAAGTGAATAGGCCGCCCGCCGATGTCGGGCTTGGCTTTTTGCTTTTTGTTTGCAATCTCGTGCAAGCACGGCTTGTGCTCAAACACAAAAAGGCCGCAGGAAAAATTCCTGCGGCCTTTTCACTTTGTCGGGGAGACTGGATTCGAACCAGCGACCTCCAACTCCCGAAGCTGGCGCGCTAACCGGACTGCGCTACACCCCGAACAAACTCTTTCATTCGTAAGAGCGCACAAAGATAACCCTAAAAATTGAATTGGCAAAATTATTTCAATAAAAATTTTCTTCCAATCCTCCATACGACCTTAATTCGAACACTTCACACCCCGTTCAAAACAAAGAGCCGCACCTCTTCCGAGGCACGGCTCATTTCACACACAAACAATAACAATAAAACGGCTTTCGTTGAAAGTGACCTCAAAAAGGTCATCGTTTATTTTACAAGTACAAAGATCTGCATAAATCTACAAGCCGTCAATACCTAAAGTTTGGTATTTTAGTAGTTTGCGTTGTCCATCGACTAATGCGTAGCCTTCCACCAGGCGGTATCTTCACGCGCTCCTATCACCGCCGATGCGACACTCGGATCGGAGGTCGTAATACCCGAGAAGGTCTCGATATCGGTCTCTCCGTTGGTCATCGAATAGAAGGTCGGCGTATGGCGACGATAGGTAGCAGGAACAGTCTTCTCCAACTGTGCCTCAAACTCAGCCAGCAACGCCTCGTCGGCACAATAATGACGTACATAGTCACCCATATCGTAGAAACGCGTAGGACTATAGCCATCAAGCACCTGCAGATCCTCGCGTACGGCCTTTGGCAGCTCGGTGCTGACTGCATTGATGCGCTTCATTACATCGGCCAGGCGCTCCAGTTCGGCGCATACCGTTACGGCCACCGTACCGCAAGGCATCGAGCCATCCTCCATATAATATTGGTAGAACGATTCGCAGATTCCCTCATAGTCCACATCGCCCAACATGCAGGCTCCCATCTCGAAATAGGGGAAACCCTCGGCCATAATCTCACTCGTCGAACCGATCAGATAATCGGCCACGTTACGCAACTCATAGGCCACCTCGACCGACGACATATAGCAATCATCGAAGAGGATGTATTCCATCTTGATTCCTGCGCGATCAATCGCTTGCGCCAGGGTCGAGATCTCGGTCTGGAACTCAGCATCCATACCACCAAACCAGCGGGTCTGGTGGACTCCCTCATACTCCCAGTACTCCTTTTCGCGCGGTTGAGCCAACAACGGTTGTACTTGCTGCTTTGCCTTCAAGCGCTCCGACGGAATCCACGCCATACCGTGGCAACCAATCGACATCGCATAGCGCGGAGCAGGAGCCACCACTTGTAGATCTTTCAAGACGGTTGCAATACCCTCGGCCGTCGTCATATCCAGCTGCTGATAGGTCTTATGAATCGTTTGGGCCACATTGCCGTCACCACCCACCAGTTCAAAGAGCGTACCCTCAAGAGCAACGCCCACGCGATTCTCCATAAAGACCAACACACGGCAACCATCGGGCTGACGATAACGCAACACCTCTTCCATGTCGGAGATGTTGGTCTTAAAATGGCTCGTCAGTCCCGTATTGCCCTGGCTGTTGCCCGACCACGGGAAGTACATCAGCAGCGTCTGCTCGGGAGCAATCTGCTCTACATAGGTATTCTTATCATCGCAGCCAACCAAAACCAGCAAGGTCAACAGCAGGATCGAAAGTCGTTTCATCATTTATATTCGCGAGGTTTAAGATTATTAAATTGCCACGTGCGCTCACGCTTATAGGTGTAGCCCTCGGGCTTATTTCGATAGATACGCTCAAAGTTGAAGTAAAGCCCCTTACGCTTCTTGCCTTCAATAACTTGCGCCGACAGCAAAGGCACAAACTCCACCGTGCGGCTCACGACTCGTGCATCCCCTGCGGCAAGCCCCTCGGCAGCCATTGCATCCAGCGCATGGTCGAACATGAGGATATGGCGCGGGGATTTGATCGTCAGCCCGTCCCCCGACGAGAGGATCGTGCGGATCACGCCATTGAGGTGCGTAGCCCAGCGTTGGGCCTCGCCATCGTTGCCCAGCTTTTGGTGCACAAAGGTCAGCACGTTCAGAATCTGCGGGCTGAAGGGGTCACGCATGCGGGCAGCGTTGGCGCGAATCAGAAGTTGTTCCAATCGTTCGCGCTCCACATTGTCGGGATCCATGCCCTTCATCAGAGACAACATCTCCTCCTTATCGACATTCGTATCCAGCGGCTTATAGGCATCTTGGTAGGCGAAGCCGTAGTAGAGGTAGTGGTAATCGTCGTCCGTCAAATCGAGCGCACCATTCGTATAGCGCATCATGAGCTTCATGTAGTAGTAGGGCGACCGCTGATCGGTGATGCGGTCGATGATATCCTGCTCGACGGGAGTTTTCGCCATCGCAAGAAGCGGCATGAGGGCCAACAAAAGCAACAAAAATCGTTTCATGGGTATTCGTTTAATATACCTAACGAACGGCCATTTTAGTGCAAATCGTATTTCTCGATCAGCATTTTGAAGCGTTCGCGCAGCTGGGGCGTACCCGGCACAAGCGGCAGACGCATCGTCGAACCGATCTTGCCCATCACCGACAAGGCACACTTCGCACCCACGGGGTTACCCTCGGCAAAGAGCGCCTCCACGGCATCGTCCATATCGGCCTCGGCCCACTTCGCGCGCGCCTCGTCGAACTTACCCTCCTTGGCCTTGTTGATGCACTCCATGAAAAGCTTCGGGAAGACGTTGGCTGCCACCGAAATCACACCGTCGCCACCGCGCTCCATCAACTCGATCGCAATGCCGTCATCGCCCGCCAAGACCAAGAAACCCTCGGGGCGGTTGTCGATGATCTGCTGCATCTGCTCCAGGTTGCCCGAAGCCTCCTTGATGCCGATGATGTTCGGAATCTCACGCGCTAAGCGCAGGGTCGTCTCGGCGGTCATGTTCACCCCCGTACGCCCCGGAATGTTGTACAGAATCACGGGCAGGGGAGAGTGCTCCGCCACGGTCTTAAAGTGCTGATAAAGACCCTCCTGCGAAGGTTTGTTGTAGTAGGGCGTAACGCTCAGGATGGCATCCGCCCCACGCAGGTCGAACTCGCGCAGCTGATCCAGCACCTCGCTTGTCGAGTTACCGCCGCAACCCATCACCAGGGGCACACGGCCGTTGATCTTGTGCGCCGTGTACATCGCAATCACGGCACGCTCGGGGTTGTAGAGCATCGGCGTTTCGGCCGTCGTACCGAGGGCCACGATATAGTCCACACCACCCTCGATCACATAATCCACCATATTGCCCAGGGCCTTGTAATCGACCTGACCCGCCGGCGTAAAAGGCGTAATCATCGCAACGCCTACGCCCGAAAGTTTATCCTTTAACATAGCTTTCCTTATTAAAATAGTGTTCCCTGTACGGGAGTCTCTTCTTTTATTTGTTCAGGTTGCGGAGCGACCTCTTCAGTCAATTTTGCAGGGAGATCGTCCGCGACGATCAACGCCATAAACTCCTCCTCGGAGAGCATCTTTACGCCCAGCTTCTCGGCCTTCTTGCGTTTCTCGGGTCCCATCTTATCGCCCGCAATGAGGTAATCCACGCTGCCCGACACGGCCGCTACGTTGCGACCTCCGTGCTCTTCGATCAACTTCTTCAGTTCGTCGCGGCTGATCGAGAACTTACCCGACACCACAAAGCTCTTACCCGTGAGCGCATCCGAGGCTCGGCGACGCTCCTCAGCGACAAACTGCAAACCCGCCTCACGCAATCGATGGATGATCTGCTGATTCTGCTCATCAGCAAAATACTCCAAAATCGAGTCGGCAATTTTTCCACCCACCTCCTCGGTTTCGAGCAACTCCTCGCGCGAAGCCGTCATCAGTCGATCGAGCGAACGGAAATGATCGGCCAACTGCTTAGCTGTTGTCTCACCCACAAAACGGATGCCCAAGCCAAAGAGCACGCGATGGAAAGGTACCTGCTTGGATAGGCGGATCGATCGGATGATATTCTCGGCCGATTTTTCACCCAAGCGGGGCAGGGGAGCGAGTTGCAAAGCCTGCAGGTCATACAAATCGGCCACATCATGCAACAAGCCATTGGCATGCAGCAATTCCACGGTCTCATCTCCCAGGCCTTCGATATCCATCGCCTTGCGACGAATAAAGTGGATGATGCGGCCCACGATCTGCACCCGACACCCACTCTGATTCGGGCAGTAGTGCTTCGCCTCGCCCTCGTAGCGCACCAAAGGCGTACCACATTCGGGGCATACCTCTATATAATGGAACGGCACGCTGTCCGCGCGGCGCTCCTTGAGCTCCACAGCCGTAATCTTCGGAATAATCTCGCCGCCCTTCTCGACATAGACCATATCCCCCTCGCGGATATCCAACAGGGCAATCTGCTCGGCATTGTGCAGCGTGGCGCGCTTCACGGTCGTGCCGGCCAACTGCACCGGATCGAGGTTCGCCACCGGAGTAATGGCACCCGTGCGACCCACCTGGAAGGTGATCTCGTTCAGACGTGTCAAGGCCTGCTCGGCCTTGAACTTATAAGCCACAGCCCACTTCGGCGCCTTCGACGTAAAGCCCAAGCGACGACGTACGGCCGGTTCATTAACTTTAATGACGACACCGTCGGTCGGAAAGGGGAGAGTCTTACGACGCTCATCCCATTCGGTGATATACTGCTCAATCTCCTCCCACGAACGACACAGACGGCCATGCTCCGAGACCTTGAAGCCCCACCTACGTGCCGCCTCCAGCGACTCCCAATGACTCATCTGTTGCACCTCGTCGCCGGCCAGCTGATAGAGCGTACAATCCAATCCACGACGTGCGACCACCGACGAGGCCTGTTGCTTGAGCGTTCCGGCAGCTGCATTGCGTGGATTAGCGAAAGGCTGCTCACCCGCCTCCTCGCGCTCACGGTTCACCTTCTCAAACGAGGCGTAGGGCATCAGCACCTCGCCACGAATCTCGAACATCGACGGCCAATTTTCGCCCTGCAAGAGGAGCGGCACCGAGCGAATCGTACGCACGTTGGTCGTCACGTCGTCGCCCTGCTCACCATCACCACGCGTCACGGCTCGCGTCAAGCGTCCGTTTTCGTAGCTGAGCGAAATCGCCGTACCGTCGAACTTTAGTTCGCAGACATACTCCACGCGCCTCTCCTCGCGCTCGATGCGGTCGATAAACTCCCTCAGCTCGTCGAGCGAGTAGGTGTTACCGAGCGAGAGCATCGGGAAGCGGTGCTTGACGGTGCGGAACTCGCTCGTGAGGTCACTACCCACACGGTGTGTCGGAGAGTTCGGATCGTCCCACTCGGGATGGGCAGCCTCCAAATCCTGCAACTCGCGCAGCAGCAAATCGAACTCGAAATCCGAGATTTCGGGTCGATTCTCCACATAGTAGAGGTAGTTATGGCGCTCCAACTCGCGTCTGAGGGTGTCGATTCGTTCTTTTACCATAGGTAAGGCGATTTTCAGGGTAAAGGTACGCAAATTGTTTGGAACGGCCATCGAAAACAAAAAAAATGCAAAAAAAATTTACGGATGTATGGCAATATGCTTTTTTTGCGTATAATTGCAGAAAATTTTGACACAATAAAATCCATCATGGCAAAACAGAATACCGCAAAGAAGCATATTGTAACCAGCTTCCACAACCTGGCCCCCGAACTTCAGGAGGCCGTCAAGGCACTCTATCCGCTCGGCTTTACCGAGGCAATGATGCGCATCGACAAACCCAATGGCGACTTTTTCTACGCCGTACCGTTCGATACGGAGGAGGTGGCATACCTCGTCAAGATCGACGTGAAGATCGACGACAAGGCCCACGAAGAGGACGACAAGGATTACTACGATGACGACCTGAAGGGCGCCGACGAGTTGCAGGACGACGAGAGTTCGATGGAGAGCCCGTCGAACGATGACGACGTTGACATCTAACGAGCCCAAAATGCGCGCGCGATCCGTTTGGTGTTTGGCCATATGGGCACTATGCACGGCATGTGGCATGGCCGAGCGCGATGATCGCGACCACAAAAGCTACGAATACCTGACCTTCTCGGACGATAACTTTAAGGCTTATTGTCTGCAGGAGTTCGACACCAACCAAGACGGACGTCTCTCGCGCTACGAAGCCGAGAGCGTCCGTTCTGTTGTTTGCCCGTCGATGGGGATCACCTCGCTAACGCCCATCGAAGCCTTTGCCAATCTGCAACATATCGATTGTTCCGACAACGAGTTGGAGTTATTAAACATAGACCAAAACACCGAGCTTCTGTCGGTCAATTGCTCAAACAATCGCCTCACGGAGCTGTCACTCGACCACCTGCGCCGCTTGGCAGAACTTACGTGCCACAACAACCGACTCAACCACCTGCGCCTTGATTACGCGCAGTCGCTTCGTCGGCTCGACTGCCGATTCAACCATCTTTCGACACTCGATCTTTCGGCATGCAGTACACTTTTGCAGGCCGACACCCGCTCCAATCCCAACCTGACGACGATCTATTGCCGCGCCGGCCAGCAGGTCAATTACGACGCCCCGTCGGTCGTTGTCGTGCGATAAAATCGCATAATGTTCATAACTTGGTGAAAAAGTCGCGGCCAAGTCCCAGCTTTGTGAAAATATTTTTGTAATTTTGGCTGCAAAATCATTTTTGCGGCCTCTTCATGTGAAGAAAATAATTTATAAACCAGATAGAGACTTTTGACAATGAAAAAAGTAGATGTGATTCTCGGCCTGCAATGGGGCGACGAAGGCAAAGGTAAGGTGGTCGATGTACTGACTCCGAACTATGAGGTGGTAGCCCGCTTCCAGGGTGGCCCGAATGCCGGCCACACGCTGGAGTTTAACGGCGAGAAGTATGTACTTCGCTCGATTCCGTCGGGCATCTTCCAGGGCGGCAAGGCCAACATCATCGGCGGTGGTGTCGTATTGGACGCCATTCTGTTCCGCAAGGAGGCCGAGGAGCTCGCCACGAGCGGCCACGACCTGAAGAAGCAGCTTTCGATCTCGAAGAAGGCACACCTGATTCTGCCCACGCACCGCATCCTCGACGCCGCTTACGAGGCCGCCAAGGGTAGCGCCAAGATCGGCACGACGGGTAAGGGTATCGGCCCGACCTATACGGATAAAGTCAGCCGTAACGGTATGCGCGTAGGCGATCTGTTGAGCCCCAATTTCAAGGAGATCTACGCCAAGGCCAAGGCTCGCCACGAGCAGATTCTCAAGAGTCTCAATTACGACTACGACATCACGGAGCTGGAGCAGGAGTGGTTCGAGGCCGTGGAGTACCTGAAGCAGTTCCCGATCATCGACAGCGAGTGGATGGTCAACAACGCCCTGAAGGCCGACAAGAGTGTCCTCGCCGAAGGTGCACAGGGTACGCTGCTCGATGTTGATTTCGGTTCGTACCCATTCGTTACCTCGTCGAACACGGTGTGCGCCGGCGCTTGCACGGGTCTGGGTATCGCCCCGAATCGCATCGGTGAGGTATTCGGCATCTTCAAGGCCTACTGCACGCGCGTAGGTAGCGGTCCGTTCCCCACGGAGCTCTTCGACGAGACGGGTGCCACGCTGCGCCGCATCGGCCACGAGTACGGTGCCGTCACGGGTCGTGAGCGTCGTTGCGGTTGGTTGGACCTTGTAGCGCTGAAGTATTCGATCATGATCAACGGCGTCACGCAGCTCATCATGATGAAGTCGGACGTCATGAACGATTTCGAGACGATCCGCGTAGCTACGGCCTACCACGTAAACGGCACGATGACCGACGAATTCCCCTTCTCGATCGAAGAGGGCGTAGAGCCGGTTTACACCGACTTCGAGGGCTGGCAGTGCGACCTGCGTAAGTGCCGCACCTACGAGGAGTTCCCCGCCGCCTTCAAGGCCTATGTCGATTTCATCGAAAAAGAGACGGGTGTACCCGTGAAGGTGATCTCGGTAGGTCCTGACCGCGACGAGACGGTAATCCGCTAATTAAATTCGCTATGAACAATGCTTTGAACATTGTCGTGTTGGCCAAACAGGTGCCGGATACACGACAAGTCGGCAAAGATGCAATGACGGCAGAGGGCACGGTTAACCGTGCTGCTCTGCCGGCTATTTTTAATCCCGAGGATCTTCACGCATTGGAGCTGGCGCTCAATCTCAAAGATCGCCTGCCGGGCACGAAGGTACACCTATTGACCATGGGGCCGCAACGTGCTGCCGACATCATCCGCGAGGCGATGTACCGCGGTGCCGATGGGGGATACCTCCTCTCGGGACGCGAATTTGCCGGCTCGGATACGCTGGCTACCTCCTATGCCTTGGCGTGCGCGCTGCGAAAGATCAATCCCGATCTGATCGTGGCCGGCCGTCAAGCCATTGACGGCGATACAGCCCAGGTTGGTCCGCAGGTAGCCGAGAAACTCGATTTGCCGCAGGTGACCTATGCCGAAGAGGTAGTGGCCATAGGCGACAACACGCTCACGATTCGTCGCCGCATCGAGGCAGGCCTGGAGGTGGTGGAGTGCCCCATTCCGGCCGTCATCACGGTCAACGGATCGGCTCCTGTATGCCGTCCGCGCCATGCCAAACGCCTTATGCACTTTAAGTCGGCCCGTACGGCTTCGGAGCTGGCAGCCGATCCTGCTTCATTTGCAGCCAAGCGGGTAGCCGTAAAACCCGAACTTCAGATCATCGAGTGGTCGGCCGCTGACGTCGATCCCGATCCCACGCAACTCGGACTGCAAGGCTCGCCCACGAAGGTCAAGCGCATCGAGAATGTCGTATTCCAGGCCAAGGAGGCGAAGCGATTGTCCAATTCGGATGAAGAGTTGGAGACGCTGATCCAGGAGCTGATTGCCGCCCACACGATTGGTTAAACACAAGCCCATCCACCATGAACAACCTTTTTGTATATATAGAGACCGAGCAGGGAAAGATCGCTGACGTAAGTCTGGAACTGATGACCAAGGGGCGCGAATTGGCAGCCCAGCTGGGCGTCAAGACCGAGGCCGTGGTGATTGGTCACCATACCGAGGGGATCGAGGAGGAGCTCGCCCGTTACGGAGCCGATACGGTTTGGGTAGCAGACGATGAGTGCTTTGCCCCCTTCCGCACCTTGCCCCACACGGCCGTACTGACCGCGCTAATCCGGCAGGAGCAGCCGCAAATCGTCCTCTTCGGAGCCACGTCAATTGGTCGTGACTTTGCACCCCGCGTATCTTCGGCACTGCATAGTGGCCTGACGGCCGATTGCACGCAGCTCGAGATTGGCGACCACACCGACGCCAAGACGGGTAAGGAATACCACGATCTGTTGTACCAGATTCGTCCCGCCTTCGGTGGCAACATCATCGCTACGATCATCAACCCCGACCACCGTCCCCAAATGGCTACGGTACGTGAGGGGGTGATGCGCAAAGAGGAAGCCGCTATTCCCGCAAAGGCCGAGCGCAAGGAGATTGCCTGGCGCGAGGCGTTGCAGGACAGTGACCTGGCCGTCAAGATTCTACACCGCGAAATTGCCGAGCGCAAGATCGACATCAAGGGCGCCTCGATCATCGTAGCCGGTGGCTACGGCATGGGATCGAAGGAGAACTTCCGCCTCGTGCACGAGCTGGCCGAGGTGTTGGGTGGTGAGGTTGGTGCTTCGCGTGCCGCCGTCGATGCCGGTTTCACGGAGCACGAGCGACAAATCGGACAGACGGGCGTCACAGTGCGTCCGAAGCTCTACATCGCCTGCGGTATCTCGGGACAGATCCAGCACACGGCCGGCATGGATCAATCGGCCATGGTTATCTCTATCAACACCGACCCCGATGCGCCGATTACGCGCCTGGCCGATTATGCCATCACGGGCGACGCCACTGAGGTGATTCCAAAACTAATTAAGTATTACAAGCAAAACTCGAAGTAATGGCCAATTTCTATTTAGACAACAAGGATTTACAAATCCAATTCGACCATCCGCTGATGGATCGGATCGTCGCCCTGCGCGAACGAGACATCCGCGAGAAGGAGGCCTACAATTACGCACCGCAACACTTCGAGGATGCAATTGATTCCTACCGCCGCGTCATGGAGTTGGCGGGCGAAATTTGCGGCGACGTGATTGCCACTCATGCCGAGGGGGTAGACCACGAGGGTCCGCACCACACGGGCGACCGCGTAGCGTACGCTTCGGGAACAAAGGAGAACCTCAAAGCGATGCAGGCTGCGGGGTTGGACGGCATGTCGTTGCCGCGTCGTTTCGGCGGCTTGAATCTCCCGCTCATTGCCTCCATCATGACCAACGAGATGATCGCTCGCGCCGATGCGGGTTTTCAGAATGTTTGGGGTTTGCAGGATTGCGCCGAGACGCTCAACGAATTCGGTTCAGAGGAGCAGAAGGCCGAATACCTGACCCGTACGGTTGCCGGTGAAACCTGGTCGATGGCCCTCACCGAGCCCGATGCAGGATCGGATTTGGGTGCTGTCACCTTAAAGGCTACCTGGAACGAGGAGCGAAAAACTTGGCTGCTGAACGGCGTTAAGCGTTTTATCACCAACGGCGATGGCGAGCTTTCGCTCGTGTTGGCTCGCACGGAGGAGGGCACGACCGATGCACGTGGCCTGTCGATGTTCGTCTACGACAAACGAAACGGTGGCGTCAAAGTGCGTCGCATCGAGCATAAGCTGGGTATCAAGGGTTCGCCCACGTGCGAGTTGGTCTATACGGATGCACCTGCACAGCTGGTTGGCGATCGACGCCTGGGTTTGATCAAATACGTCATGTCGCTCATGAACGCTGCCCGTCTGGGTATCGGTGCACAGTCGGTCGGCACGTGCGAGGCGGCCTATCAAGAGGCATTGAAGTACGCCCACGAGCGTCAGCAATTCGGCAAGCCGATCATCCGTTTCATGGCCGTCGCGGAGCTACTGAAGGAGATGCGCGCCAAGACGCAGGGTGTCCGCGCATTGCTCTATGAGACAGCGCGTTTCGTTGAGATTTACAAGCAGTTGGAGGCGATCGCCAAAGAGCGCCGTCTGGAGGGTGAGGAGCGCCAAGAGATGAAGTTCTACAGCCGACTGGCCGATGGCTTCACGCCGATGGTCAAGCTCTTCTCATCCGAGTATGCCAACCAAAACGCCTACGACGCTATCCAGATTCATGGCGGCTCGGGCTTCATGAAGGATTACCCGTGTGAGCGCATCTACCGCGATGCCCGCATCATGTCGATCTACGAGGGCACTTCGCAATTGCAGGTGGTCGCCGCGATTAATTCCGTCACGAAAGGAATCTATGCCGAGCAGATTGCCCGCTATGCCGAGGCCGAATATAGCGATGCGATGCAGCCGCAGGTAAAGCGACTGACCCACATGACCGAGCAGTATCACGCCATGGTACAACATGTCGAGACCACCGAGCAGGAGTATCCCGGATTCAAGGAGTTGCATGCTCGTCGCCTGGTTGAGAGTGCCGGCCATATCCTGATTGGCTACCTCTTGGCACGTGAGGCAACGCGCTATCCCGACCTCTACACCGATTCGGCTGAAGTATTCTGTCGCATGGCCGAAGGCAAGGTAGCCGAGACTGCCTGTCGTGTGCTCCATGCGCAAGGCGAAGAGGTCGCACTTTACCGATAGGAGAGGGGCAAACAAACCAAAGAGGAGCCTTTTGGACTCCTCTTTTTTTATTTCCCCAGACCAATTTTCAGGCCGAATGAAAAATAGACCATATCGGTTAACAACAAATCGTGATTTCCGAATTTAGCCACCCAATCCAACTCCTTAGTGCTCAACTCATAATACAAAGACACCGAACGCAACATCGAATCGAGTCGCCGATTATACCATGTAGCACGCTGACCTACATAAAAATAGGTCCTGAAACGTGTCAAAAATTTATAATAAGCTCCACCATATTTCGACGGTTCAGAGCGCCAATAGACGGCGCGCGGTCCGGTGATAGCCGTCAGGTAGACACCACACGACAGAGGCTCTACACCCAGCCAATCCACGAATCGAACATTCCATGGCATCCAATTCTGTTTCAGGGTAAAAACGGCATGGTTTCGATCCGAGTAACGACGTGGCAAATAACCCACCTGCAAATCAGTCTCCAATTGATTATATCGCCCATAATCCCAACCAACACCGACCGACGCCAACCCCATGCCACCGGCATACTGTACCTTCACATGGGTGGGAATCACGCGCGACCATCCCTCACGTTCGGCATGCAGTCGCTGTTGTTGCCACCTGGATTTCGTTTGCGCCTCGGCTTGTAGACCGACCAACAACAACAGTCCCAGCAAGCCCCCGCGTAACAATATATTAATAAAATATCTGCTTCTGCTCATAGCCATGCGCGTGAATCGTAAAGTGCAAGAAATTCCGTTTATCGACACAAGGTGCTTGATAGTAAAGTACACCATCCTTGTACAGATCTCTCACCCGATAGTGGTGGCCGTGTCCGTGTAGACAGAACAACAGGTTGGGAAACTGACATGCCATTTGATGCATCTGATCCGCTTTCCAACCAAACAACTGTTCGGATTGAGGTGCTGCATGCATCACAACCACCGTTCGATCAGCCTCTTGCGGAAAACAAGCCAACTCCTCGGCCATAAATCCGAAGTCAGGCACAGCCTCCTCATCATCATATTCCAGCGCATTGCTATTCACGCAGACAAAGCGCACTCGGCCTGCCGTGAATGCAAAATGAGTCGAGCCAAAGAGTTTTTCAAACACCAACTCGCCGGTAGTTAGGCAATCATGGTTTCCAATCAACACTACGTAGGGAACATCGAGCCGTGTCAGAATAGCTTGTTGCCACTCGAACTCATCGCGCAGACTCCAATCTGTCAGATCTCCGCAATGAATCACAAAATCCACATCATCTCGCGCATTGATTGCATCAACGGCATCGTTCAGCTCATCGTACCAGCGCTGCGAATCGCTCAAGACAGCAAATCGAATCTCATCACGATTGGCACATTGCTGCTCAATAGCCGGCAACATGCGATGGTTAACAGCGCACTCCTCATCCACACGGGTATCGTAAGCATGATACTCTGCCTGGCAGGAGAGGCAAAAAAAGATTACTGCACCTATAATAAATTGTCGTTTCATCCGTTAATTATTACAGGTGCAAAAATCGACAGAAAAGGTGATGTCGGCAAGGCGATTTAGGATTCTAAATTTGATGATCTGTACAACGCACCCCGACTTTTCGGAACAAGAATCGTCCAAAATGGAACGAGTGTACATTTTGACCAATGCTGCACCATAATACGCACACAAACAACCGAAAACGTCGCTACTTTTGCAGAAAATTTTACATTTCAACCATGGAGAGACAAGAGTCACAAGAGAACCAAACAATACCGAGTCTTTCGCTCAAGGATATTATCCTACGCGCAAAGCAAATATCGAATAGTGGCGATCACCATTACCAACAAGGATATCTGGTCGGTCATTTCAATGCCGAGTACCACTCGATGCTGACGCACAACCCACTGCGCCTGGATGCCATCATGTTTGTACTATGCACCAAAGGATCTGTCAAATTCACCTGCAACATGCAGGAGTATGAGGTGCATGCCGGCTCGCTGTTACTCCTACCCCCAAGAAGCATCATCGAGTCACACATCGACGTCAACACCCAATATGAAGGTTACGCCATGGTGTTCGATGGCGACTATTTGGGTAAATGCAATTTCAACATCGGTAAATTCACCGCACTGATGTTGCAAATCGTCGAGCAGTTCCAAATTACACTAACAGAAACCGAGCAACAACGTCTGATTCAGAGTATTACGATGCTGGATCAGACCATTGCCGAACAGGTGGATTCGCCCTTCCGCGAAGATTTGATCCGCTCGATGATCGAGACCCTCATGTACCATATCTGCGAGCTCTTCTCGCTTCGCATCAAGCCCGAAGAGAGCAAGAAGATGTCGCGTCAGGAGAGCTATTTCCGCGAGTTCATGCTGGAGCTCAACCAGCACTACACCGAGCGCCAAGGTGTCACTTTTTACGCTGAGAAGCTCTGCATTTCGCCTCGTTATCTGACGACCATCGTGCGCCGAATCAGCGGGTTGACCGTAACCGACTGGATGAACCGTTACTTGATCATGGAGGCCAAATATCTCCTCAAATACAGCGAGATGAGTATTCAGGAGATTGCCTATCGATTGTCGTTCCCCGACCAATCGTTCTTTGGCAAATACTTCAAGCAGCACATGGGAATTTCACCCTCCCAATACCGCAATCAATAGCCAAAGTCTAAACCCTATCAAAAGAAAAAGCCGACGCCCATTGCTGGGCGTCGGCTTTTTCGCGGTAAAACGAATTACCAATTCAGAATCTTGTGGAAATCGAACTCCTCGGGATTAGCCACGTAAGCCTTGGCTGCCTCGTAATCGGCCGGCGTAATGGCGTTGATGATATTCTCAACTACCGACGAGAACTTATCCGAGTTGATATCTACCAGACGCGGCGGAATCTTGCCCGTCGTGGGATCCTGCAGATCCTTCAGGTAGAGCGGAGCCACGTTGCCCTCCGAGTCAACATAGACCATGCAACCGGTCTTGCCCTCCGAGAAGAGCTTGTGCACACCGATACCCAGCTCCGAGCAGTAGGTCAAATCGTATGCGATCGGGGTCTGGCAACGGACCTCGTAACCCAACTCTACGGGACGGCTCTTTACCTTCAGGCCGATCTCCTTCACCTTCTTCTCGATCATCTCGTTGAAGATGTGAGCCTTCGACACCTTACCCAACTCGGGGTGGCCGTGCTCGTCATACGTGAAGTGGATACCGCTCTTCTTGATCTCCTCATCCGACAGCGAGTGGAATACACCCTCCGAAATCACGGCAGCACCGTAATCCATGCCCATAATCTTACGCTTGATGATCGCCGAGATCACGAGGTTCACAATCTTTTCCACGGTGATCTCCGTCTTGTTGAACATCTCGGGAATCACAATCATGGGGTAGTGGCAAGCCTCACCGATACCGAATGCGAGGTGACCGGCCGAGCGACCCATAGCGGCCAGCACGAACCAGTTACCACTCGTACGAGCATCAACATAGACGGCGCGAGCGATCACGGCACCCTTATCCTTGGCCGACTCATAACCAAACGTCGGAGCACCCTTCGGAAGCGGGAGGTCATTATCGATCGTCTTCGGAACGTGGATGTTGGCGATGGGGTACTGCTTGGCCTCGAGGAACTTGGCGATGCGGTTGGCCGTCGAAGCGGTATCGTCACCACCTACCGTCACGAGCAACTTAATGTTGTTGTCCGTGAAGAACTTGAGGTTGAAGTTATTCTCAAAATCCGAATCCTTCGGCTTGAAACGGCTCATCTGCAGGAACGAACCACCCTGGTTGAAGATGGCATCGGCCATACCGAAATCGATCTCGACAGTGCGGGGCGTGGGATTGAACAGACCCGTGTAACCCTCGTGCAGACCGATTACCTTGTAACCGTGGTGAAGGAACGTCTTGGCGACACTGCCTACTACGGTATTCATACCGGGAGCCGGACCGCCACCGGTCAGAATTGCAATTGCTTCTTTCATGGTGTTGTGATTTTTTGAGTTATTTTTTATTGGCGTTTTTCGCAAACATAATCGTTCAAAATTAGTAGTTTTTTTTGATTCGAACAAATAAAAAACCGATTGTGCGAAAATTCTTTCCCGAAAAGATAAAAAAACGGTCCTAAAAGCAGCTCTTCCTTGAAAAAATACTATCTTTGTCACTAATTAGGTGAATTAACTTTACGCGATGAAAAAGATTAAATTAGCGTTGTTGACCCTGTTGGGTTTCTCGACCGCCTGCTCGACGGTTAAAGAGACCCAAACCACACCGCAGGTTCCGGCCGAAGCGGCTCAAAAGGAGGACAACGAGGATATCACTCCGCCAGAAGGCGAGCAAGTGAAGGTGGAGCGCATCCAGCTTATGTATGGTGTGCCTTCACCGCGCCCCACAAGCGAGAACACCGCAACGCCTGCCGAGGAGCCCACGAAATAACGCATGGTAAACTGCCGGCCAAACTTGCGCAAACGCATCGGATTGCGTCTCTTTGCGGATCTCTATCGCCAACGGGTTGCTACCCATCGGCTCGATACGCTCTTTTGGGAGTGCACGCTGCGTTGCAACTTGAATTGCCGCCATTGCGGGAGCGATTGTCGCGTCGAGCCGGCGATGGCCGATATGCCGCTGGAGGATTTTCTCCGGGTGCTCGACGAAGAGATTACACCGCATGTCGATCCGCGTGAGGTGCTCATCATCTTCTCGGGTGGCGAGGTGCTTGTGCGCGAGGATTTGGAAGAGGCCGGCCGAGAGGTAACCCAACGCGGCTATCCGTGGGGGATGGTCACGAACGGATTGGCGCTGACTCGTGAGCGCCTGAAAGGGCTGGTCGATGCCGGACTTCGCACCATCAGCGTCAGCCTGGACGGCATGGAGGAGGAGCACCTTTTCATCCGTCGCCACGCGCAAAGCTACAGGCGAGCCTGGGAGGCGATTCGCGCCATTCGCACGTATCCTGCATTGGCCTACGATGTAGTGACCTGCGTAACGCCCGCGCTGGTGCCAAAGCTGGAGCAGCTAAAGCAGCAACTGATTGACGAAGGGGTAGCTGCCTGGCGTCTATTCTCGATCTTTCCGGCCGGACGCGCCAAGGAGGATCACCAACTGCAACTCTCACCCGATGAGTTGCGCCAGGTGCTGGATTTTATCCGTGAAAGCCGCCGCGAAGGGCGTATCGAAACTTCGTACGCTTGCGAGGGTTTTCTGGGCAACTACGAAACGGAGGTTCGCAACCACTTTTACCAGTGCGCCGCAGGTATTTCGGTTGCTTCCATTCGGGTCGACGGTTCGATTTCGGGCTGTACCTCGATCCGCGCCAACTACCACCAGGGAAACATCTACCGGGATCGTTTCTGGGAGGTGTGGCAAAATCGCTTTGAACCCTTCCGCGACCGCAGCTGGGCCAAACGAGGAGGTTGCTCTTCGTGCGATATGTGGCGCTATTGCCAGGGCGGCGGCATGCACCTGCGCAACGACAAGGGCGAACTGATGTATTGCCACTACGAAAAATTAATGCAAAGTAAGAAATAGCGAATAACACACAATTAAATCAAAATTAAACGTATGAAAAACCTTTTTGATCGCTTATTTACGTGCCTTGTTGCACTCTTTATGGTGCAGGCCGTATCGGCACAGACCGTAAGTTGGAAGATGGAAGCCGGCGAGATCGAAGATGGCCGTTGTCGCCTGGTGCTGACGGCTGAGATCCCCGACGGTTACCACATGTACGACCTGGGTCCCTACGTAGGTGGTCCGACCGCTACGTCGATCCTCTTCACCGTCGAGGGTGGCGAGACGGAGGGTGAGCTCAAAGCGCTCACCGAGTCGCACAAGGCCTACGACGACATCTTCATGATGGAGATTGGCACCTACGAGATGGCTGCCGAGTTCGAGCAGTGGATTCGCCTTGAGGGCGAGGGTGCTCGTGTAACGGCACAGCTCGAGTGGCAGATCTGCAACGACACCGGTTGTATCCCGGGTGACGACGAGCTGACGATCACCATCGGTCAGGCCGAGGAGGCTGCGCCCGTCGTAGAGGAGACCGTAGCCGAGAGTCCGAAAGATGCTGCCGGTGGCGGTTCGCTCTGGTCGCTCATCCTGGAGGCTATTCTTTGGGGCTTTGCAGCGCTCTTGACCCCCTGCGTATTCCCGATGGTTCCGATGACCGTATCGTACTTCCTCAAGGGTGAGGGTGGCGTTACGCTGGGTCGCATCCGCGCTGCGCTCTACGGTTTCTTCATCGTAGCTCTCTACACGGTGCCGATTGCCGCCATCATCCTCATCACGCGCCTGGTTGGTGGTGACGCCGTAACGGCCGACATCTTCAACTGGCTCGCTACGCACTGGCTGCCGAACATCATCTTCTTCCTCGTCTTCATGGTCTTTGCAGCCTCGTTCTTGGGCGCATTCGAGATCACGATGCCGTCGTGGATGGTGAATAAGACCGACTCGAAGGCCGACACGAAGGGCATAGGTGGTATCTTCTTCCTGGCCTTGACGCTGGTACTCGTATCGTTCTCGTGCACGGGACCGATCGTTGGTTCGGTGCTGATCAAGTCGACCTCGGGTGAGTTCTGGACGCCGATCCTCACGATGCTGGCCTTCTCGATCGCCTTTGCACTTCCCTTCACGCTCTTTGCCTTCTTCCCTTCGATGCTGAAGAACCTGCCCAAGAGCGGTGGTTGGCTCAACTCGGTGAAGGTCGTGATCGGCTTTATTGAGGTGGCTCTGGGTCTGAAGTTCCTCTCGGTAGCCGATCAGGTTTACCACTGGGGTATCCTCGATCGCGAGATCTACCTGGCCATCTGGATCGTTGTATTCTCGCTGCTGGGTCTTTACCTGTTGGGTAAGCTGAAGTTCGCTCACGACAGCGAGGTGAAGTATGTCAGCGTGACGCGTCTGTCGCTCGCTATCGTAGTTTTCTCGTTCGTGGTTTATCTGATTCCAGGTATGTGGGGCGCTCCGCTGGCCAAGCTTTCGGGCTACTTGCCGCCGATCACGACGCAGGACTTTGTCCTCGGTAGCGAGGCAACGACTACGGGCACGGCTGTATCGAGTGCCGCTGAGCTTTCGACCCGCAAATACAGCGACAAACTCCACCTGCCGCACGGTCTGGAGGGCTTCTTCGACTTGAAGGAGGCCGAGGCCTACGCCAAGGAGGTCGGCAAGCCGATCTTCCTCGACTTCACGGGACATGGTTGCGTAAACTGCCGCGAGATGGAGATGCGCGTATGGTCGGATCCCCGCGTGCTGGAGATTCTGAAGAACGACTATGTCGTTTGCGCGCTCTATGCCGACGACAAGATGGATGTCGACGAGTCGGAGTGGGTAACCACCGACGCAGGCAAAGTGCTCAAGCAGCTGGGTAAGATCAACTCTTACTACGCGCTGAAGACCTACGGCGTGAATGCTCAGCCCTACTACGTATTGCAGGGCGAGGATGGTAAGCCGCTCGTTGAGCCGCGCGGCTACAACCTCGACGTGGAGGCTTTCGTAGCCTTCCTCAAAGCGGGCCTGGAGGCCTACCACAAGTAGGCTACATCGAATAAAAACAAAGCAGGGTGTCCGAAAGAGTTCGGACACCCTGCTTTTATTTTACAAAATACCGTTCATCCAAGCCTAACACAAATCCTTTGCGATCGACTATAGCCACTAACGTCAGAATCAGCACCACAAAGGTATTGAAGCGGAAGCCGAAGTGTTCGTTTTGCGTATGAAAGAGGGTATGTAGCAACGAAAGAATAAAAGGGCAGATCATCACGGCCAAATAGTTCATCGCCATCACAAACGACAACGCCAACGTCGCCGAGCGGGGAGGAGCAATCGTGGCCGTCTTGTCGTAGATAATCGGCTGCATTACCCCATAGCCAAAGCCCGCCAAGAGGACAGCAATAACCATCTGCCACTCCGCGTGGGCAAAGGAGAAGATCCCGAGGCCAATGGTCATCATGAGGAGCGAAACCAAGTTGGTCGAAGAGCGGAACAGCCGGATTATTCCGCCCAACATCAATCCGGGCAACATAATCGCCAGGAAGAAGAGCGCCATGAGCCAACCCGAGAAGGTCTCCGAAAGGTGATACTTCGTGATGAGGAATGGCGCATCATAGGTAATGACCAACACGGCGTAGGTAAGCAGAAAATAGAGCCACATCATACCGACCAGTTTATTACGATCGATCTCGGTCTGCTGCAGCTGCAGACTCTCCTTTGGTTCGGGCACCGAGGGCACGTTGCGTAGCGCTACGCAGAGCACGAGCGAAAGACCGGGCAGCAGGTAGACCAAGAAGGGTAGGTGCCAATTCACCGTGGCAAGGTACCCCGTCAGTGCCGTAGCCAGCACCAGCGTCAGGTTATTGATGGCCGAGGCGTAGCCGAGTTGTCGCACGCGGTAGTCGCCCGTGAAATACTCCACCACAAGCCCCGTCGATAGGGGGATGACCATCCCTGCACCGACACCGAGCAGGCAACTGATCGCAATCAGCGCCGCCATCGAACGGGCAAAGAGACACATCACACCACTGAGGAAGAAGATCGCCAACCCCCACATCAGCACGGGCCACCGCTCACGCCCCTCGGAGAGTTTACCGGCCAAGAGGACAAAGGGAATGATCAGCAGCGAGGGGAGTGACGTGAGGAGCTGAATCTCCAAATCGGTCGCATGGGGAAAGATCTTGGTCAAATCGCCCAGGATGGGAGAAATAGCTAACCCGGGCAACGACGAGATGGCCGAAACGGACCATATAGCCAGCAACACCACGAGCGTCACTGACCCTTTACCGGTTTTTATCTGCATCATGACTTTGGTTTTCGCCTCCATACCGCAAGCCTTGTACCAAAACAAAAAGGGCCACCCGTTTGGATGACCCTTCTGCCGTATAACAGAGCATTTACTCTTTCACGCAACGTACCATCATGCCGTTGGCGGTCGAGAACTTCAGATTGGTTCTCAGCCCGCTCGTCGTCGGCTGCTCCTTGTTGAACCAGAAGCAGAAGGCCTCACCGTCTGCTGTCCAGTTGTAACCGACCCAGGGCTGTGCTTCGGTAGCGGCATTGCGCGTGAGTGACTCATCAAAGACATTTTGAATCAGCGCATCCGCATAGACGCGACGACCACCTGCAAAGTAGAACGACTTCACGCCATTCTTCTCCAGCGTCCATCCATACTGCTCAGCGTATTTCGTTGCAGCATCCGTTGCGGTCAAATCATCCTCAATCGTCAGCCCCTCAAATGCCGCAGCCGGAGCTACGCGCCATCCATAAGGGCAGGGGTCATTCACCGACTTATTCGGCGTATTCCAACCGCGCACTTCCGAAGTGATGTTCTGATCCCACGAACCGTTCTTGTCGCTCACCGTAATGAAATGCAACGGATTGGCATTCGTGTAGGCATAGTTACCGCCCTCCTCGGCCGGAACTGCCAACACCTGCACAACATCCATATCGCCGTTGAACAGGCTCATCGAGAGACCCTTCGAGGCGTTGTAGGTCGAAGGACCGATGAAGGGATCCTTACGGCCCCACTGGTAGTAAAGGCCATACGAAGCCAAGATCGAAGCCCGATCCTCGGTATCGTTCTGCAACTGACCCAGCGCACGGCTCATCACCGTATAGTTGCCATAGTCAAGCGCCTCCTTCTCTACGTCGTAATCCGTAGCCCAGATATGCCAGCTCCACAGCTGGTTGTTGGCCTCATCGAACGCACCCACCACCGCGTTGCCCTCCTTGAGCTGTTCGCTATCGGTGTCGGCCGAAAGATAGAACGTAGCCGTGCCATTCTCTTCGAGTTGCAGGTACTTCACAAAGTTCGTTGCAGGCTGCCAAAGCACGGCCACCGAGGCCGTAGCAATCGGCGTACCGTCCCCCTTGACCGAAGCGTTGAAACGATAGAGCGTATTGGCCTGCGTAGCCAGATAGCTATTGGCGGGCTTGCTCGAAAAATCAACCATCGGCGTATCGAGCGACACGAAGAGGCTGGCATAGACGATTTCGTTGCCATGCGTCGTACCCTTCAGCGTAATCGAGCCCGACGTATCGATGGTATCGGCAGCCATTGCCGGAGCCTCGATCAGCATCGTCTTGGTTTTCGTGTCAATCGTAGGTTTTTCCCAACCGTCAGGCACGGCCGAAATCGCATAGCTCTTGATATTCGAGCCACCGAAACCCATCGTCACCGACTCGCCATAGGCCATAAAAAGCGACTTGCGATCGAAATGTACTTTGCCCTCCTTGTCGTCATCCGAGCAGGCTGCCAACGCAACACCCACGAAGAGCAGAGCACAAATCAGCTTCAGATATTTCATAGAATTTCTCATTTATTGTCTATATAACCTTGCAAAGGTACTAAAAAGCCGACAAAAATCCGCACATGTGTGCATTTTTTTCATCTTCCATATCACAAACGCTGCGATCGACAAAAAAGTATCTTATCTTCACAAAAAAAGCGGAGGTTTATCCTCCGCCTTTTTCGATCGGCAAATTAACGACACAACCACTCGATGTAGCGTTCGATATTTTGTTGACAGACGGGGCAGAAGGACTCCACGCCGCGGAACGAGTTCATCAGGCAGTTCTGCATCGGGCGATACATTCCCTTTGAGAGGTAGCCCGCACCTTCATAGACGCCCACCTTATCACGATACGCCTCGGTCGCGGGGGTCGGAGTTGGGGTATCCTTTTCGATGAGCGACTTCCAAATCTTCTTCGTATCGAAATCCACGAGCGAGGTGATATTCGGTTCCCACGGCTCGAGTTTCAGGCTGTACATCGTCTCATCGTAGGCCGTATTACCCACATACTCATCGCCAAGGCCCATCAACAGGTGACCAAATTCGTGGATATAAATCTTGCCCGTAAAACCCGGATTATGAGCCGCCGAGATGCCGTAAAAATTGAAGATGCCGCCACCGCCATACTTCTGCGTATTGGAGAGCACATAGATATAATCGTAGGGTACATGGGCCGCCAAATCGCGCAAGGTCTGCTGGTTGGCCACCGTCTGGTAACGCTCCGAATCGAAGGTCGTGAAGTTGGCATCGCAAGCCGTATTGCGCCACACGCGCTCACCCGGAATCGTTACGCCCGAGTCCTCGGACGGAGCCCACACGGCACGGATGTTAAACTTATCCTTCAGGCGATCATAGGGGGCGTAGGTAAACATCGCCTTGGCAAACTTTTCGCACGCCTCCTCAAACTTCGCGCGCTCGCCTGCGCTATACCCCTCGGGCAACACCACGATATCGACACGCGTCGCGTGGTTGCCGTGGTAGGCGACATCGAACGTCTCGTAGCGAGGCGCGAACTGCTCCACCCAATAGCTTTCGGGGTCGATCTCCTGCTTATATTTCAGGGCAAAGCGACCCTTCGCATCGCGGCTGAAGAACTCGATGCGCACGGGTCGTTTGGGGTAGGGGAAAACCACCGCCTCGGCATAGGCTCGGCGCACCTGCTGCGCTTCGGGCGTATCCTGCCACTCGTTGAAGAGCGTACAATAACCACGCGAGTAGATCTCACGCTCGGAGGCCAGATCCACGATGCGGAAAAAGTGGTTACCGAGGTTGGTCGTATCGACCAACGAACGCTTCGAGCCGCCCCAATAGGGTTCGGCCTTCAGTCCGTTGACGAAAAACTCCTCGGTGGCATGGTCGCCCGTATGCTGGTAGTCGAATCGCATCGTGCGATCGAAGAAATACTCCTCAAACTCAACCTGCGCCGTTGCCGTATAGGCCGCCAAAACGAAGAGCAGGGTCAATAGTTTTTTCATCTGCAAATAGCTTAAAAACAAAAGCGAACGAGCGATTTCGGCCCGTTCGCTTTCGAGTGGTTTTCGTTACTTCTTTTCGGGCTTGCCGATCGTTTCGCGCATCTGCGTATCGGCCATGATGTTCTTCATCTTGTAGTAGTCCATGATACCCAGGTTGCCGTTGCGGAATGCCTCGGCCATAGCCAGCGGCACCTCGGCCTCGGCCTCAATCACCTTGGCACGTGCATCCTGCGCCTTGGCCTTCATCTCCTGCTCCAAAGCCACAGCCATTGCACGACGCTCCTCGGCCTTGGCCTGGGCGATGTTCTTATCGGCCTCGGCCTGATCCATCTGAAGCTGTGCACCGATGTTCTTACCTACATCGATATCGGCGATATCGATTGAGAGAATCTCAAAGGCCGTACCGGCATCCAGACCCTTCTCCAATACCACGCGCGAGATCGAATCGGGGTTCTCCAGCACGATCTTATGCGAGGCAGCCGAACCGATCGACGATACGATACCCTCACCGACACGCGCCAGGACGGTCTCCTCACCGGCACCACCGACCAACTGCTTGATGTTGGCACGCACCGTAACGCGCGCTTTAGCGATCAGCTGAATACCATCCTTAGCCACAGCAGCCACGGGAGGCGTATTGATCACCTTCGGATTTACGGACATCTGCACCGCCTCGAAGACATCACGACCGGCCAGGTCGATAGCTGTAGCCATCTTAAAGTCGAGCAAAATATTTGCCTTCTGGGCCGACACCAAGGCATGCACCACATTCGACACGTTACCACCGGCCAGGTAGTGGGCCTCCAACTCGTTGGGATCGAGGCTTAAACCCGCCTTCGTGCTTTCGATCATCGACGAAACAATAATCGAGGGCGGCACCTTACGCCAGCGCATCAGGATCAGCTGCAAAAGGCTGATTCTCACACCCGACACCAAGGCCGAGAACCAAAGTCCCACGGGGATAAAATAGAATACAATCCAGATGGCAACAATCGCCACAAACGCCAATAAGGCAATAAATCCGGTATCCATAGTCAAAGTTTTAAGTGTTTATGCGTCTATTTTCTTCACAATCACGCTGAAATTCTCGAAGCCAACGACCTCGATCTCGCATTTCGGATCAATGTAGGCGTCCACCGACTTAGCCTCATACATGCGACCTGCGATCTCCACCTTACCCATCGGCGAGAGGCGCGATACGGTCACCCCGCGATCGCCCACCTGAAGTTCATCGGCAGGCGAGGGCATCGACTGCGATTGAATCTCCTTCCTCAAGGCAAATCGTTGCCACGTTTTGGCACGTAACGAAAAAACTGTCGCCACGAGCGCTGTCAGCAAGGCGACAACCAAGATCACAATACCCATGGTGGTCGATTCACCAAAAGCGATATAGATGGCGCTGCCGTAACAAACCAGCGACAGAATGGCACCAATCGAAACACCCGGCAACAAAACCAGCTCGGCAATCAAAAACAAGATGCCGAAGATCAGCAGAAGAATGATGTATCCCATATCTTAACTTTTTAAGTACTACTCTTGCGTTGTCGTTTGTGACGGCATGGCAATCTCCTTGACACGCACGTCGAGTGCCGTATCGGCTGCGCGCATCGCCTCGGCCACACGATCCACCTCCATCTTATCGGCGAAAGTGCCCACAACAAACAACGCTGCTCCTACGCGCGAGAGCTCCACACCTTCGGTCGTAGACAACACCTCACGTACCGCCTCGGGCAGGGCCGACACACCATGAATTTCGATGCGATAACCGCCCGCTGTTGCAGAGGGTTGATCCTCGTCCAGGTTACGATACGCGCCATCAACCCATACCACCACCTGCGGTTTCGTAAAGCCACGTTTTTTTAGGAGTTTGCGCGCCTCTTCGGCCTCCTCCTCGGTAGCAAAGCCACCGGCAAAGTAACGCCACTTACCCTCATCGGTTTCGACATACGACAAGGGCACCGTACCGCGGAAGATCGACACGGGTCGCTTGGCTGAGAAGGTACCCAGCAACACGCGATAGATCGTGCCGTGTTCGTAAATCTTACACTCGGGAATCGGGTTCGAGGCCGTATAGCGCGGTTTGGAGACAAACTCGATCGAATCATACTGCAAGAAATAGCGCTGCTTGATCGCCACGGGCGGCAACTTAAAATCGATCGTGGCCAACTGACCCGTCACGCCACGGAGCGAATCAACCGCCTCCTGCAAGCCAAGCTCCTCGGCTACAGCCGTTTCATACTCCACCAACGCCTTCTTGCGCACAAAATAATCGACTACGGCATTCGAGGCCGTTTCGCCCTCCAACTGCACAATCTCGCGAGCCGCCGTAGCATAACGCTCCGACTGGCGATCGAGCTGCGTCTCTTTGCCCAGTGCTTCCATCAAGTAGTCGTAGGCGTAACTCTTATTGTCGTAGATGTAATTCCAAGCGGTTTGCAGCGAATCGGCCAACGCCGTATTGACGTGATCGAGCGTCGTGAAACGCTCCTGTAGCTCGGTTGCCTCCAATTCGGTAGCCACCGCAGCATAGGACGAAGCCATCTCCGTGAGTTCATAATAATTGGCCATGAAACGATTGACATAATCCACAGCCTGAATCTCACGTCGTTGGGCACGCATCAAGGCCTCATAATCGGGCATTGCCAGGTAACGGCTGAACAGCCCGTTTTGCACCAAGTTACGGCTACGCAACGAGTCGGGCCACTCCTGCATCGCCTCCTCCGACTCGGAAGAGGTCGACGTATTCATGTGTTGCAGGACCCACTCCTGTTCGATCGTATTGATGCGGTCGATCACGCGACCTTTCGCATTACGCAGCTCGAAAATCCGATTCTCGCCCTGCATAATCTGCTCGGCATATTGGGTTCGATTAGCCGGATCGTCGCGCAACAATTGGCGCGCCTTGACGATGACCGCAGCCACCGAATCTTCCCGCATCTGCAACAGCGTATCCTCCTTCAAGAGCGACATATACTCGGTGTGGTGCTCCAAGCCGGCAATACGCGGCTCGACACGCACCTCTTGTGCCGTAGCTCCGAGAGAGAAGAATAGGAGAGTAAGCGTAGTTAATAAGTTGGTTCTTCGCATATCAGTTTAGTTCCACCATTTCATAAAAAAGAATTGAATCAGGCCGAAGATCTCCAAACGGCCGAAGAGCATCAATAGGGCATCCACACCCTTCATAACGGCCGGGATGGCTGCAAAATTATCCATCGAACCCACCTCGCCGAAGCCCGGGCCCACGTTACCCACGCAAGCCACAGCCCCCGAGAAGGCGGTCATCAAATCCAATCCACAAAGCGCACCGATGAGCGATCCAAGCAGGATCAGCATCATGTAGGCCACGATAAAGACCGTCACCGTATGCAACGTATCGTTCTCCTGAATCACACCATCGAGTTTGATGCGAATCACGGCGTTCGGGTGGCGCTGCTGCTTCATGCGCGCCTTCATCATCTTGGCCGAAAGCACCAGGCGATCGATCTTGATACCTCCCGTCGTCGAACCCGAGCAGGCGCAAACCATCGAGACGAAAATCAGGATGATGATGGCAAACGAGGTCCAGGTATTCGTATCGGCCGTGGCAAAGCCCGAGGTCGTAATGAGCGACGAGACCTGGAAAATCGCGTGACGGAACGCCTGACCAAAGGTGGGGTAGAGCTCTGCCGAGTAGATACTCAACGCCACAAGGAGCGAAGCGACAAAGATCAGCCCCAGGTAGACGCGCGTCACCTCCGAGCGGAAGATATTGCCCCTTTTACCCGTCACCGTGGCGTAAATCAGGCCGAAGTGAATACCGGCCACGATGATTGTCGTTACCAACACCGCCTCAATCATGGGCGAGTTATAGAATGCCAGCGAAGCATTTTTGGTCGAGAATCCGCATGTCGATACGGAGGACATGCCGTGACATAAGGCATCGAACCAATTCATGCCCGCCACCTTGAACATCAGCGTCGAAAGGATCGTCAGCCCCAAGTAAACCACCATCAGAATCTGCACGATCATCTGCGTACGATAGTGGAAATTCTCCTTGGCCAGGGTAGACATCTCGACATTCGAAAGCATCATCTTCGAGCGACCCATCGAGGGGAGAATCACCAGCGCAAACATCACGACGCCCATACCTCCGATCCAACAGGTGGCCATACGCCAAAAGAGCAGACCGCGCGGCAGTTCCTCGATATCATTCAAGATGGTGGCTCCGGTTGTCGTAAAACCCGACACGCTCTCAAACCAGGCATTCATCAGGGTAAACTCGCCGCCCCACATCAGGTAGGGGAACGTACCTACGATACAAGCTACCAGCCACGAACCTACAACCACACAGAAACCCTCCTTGTTGGAGATCTGGACCCGTTTTTCGACAAAGATCAGCGGGAAGGCGCCCAGCAAAGCGGTCAACAGTGCCGACAGCAGCAGGGGATAGAAGGCCGAATCGACTCCGCTCACGTAGGAGATGCCGGCAGAAAGCAGCATAAAGGCGGCGATGAACAACATCACCTGCCCCACATATCGCAATACTACATCTATACGCATCCTACGGTCTTTTTCGGGTAATTATTATGCCTGACGATGACGAGCCTGATTGATCAGGGTATCGATCTTCTCCTTGAGCTCCATCAGTTCATCTTTGCACGCCTCCTTCAGCGCAAAAGGCACCTTATAGGTCAAATAGTTGCCCAACGAGCGGTTCATATTAACAATCGGATTGACGCAGTAGATCATCATGAAGTAATAGAACATCACCGTCACGGCAATCATCACCAGGAGGGAGATCAATACCGGTGTTACGGCACGATAGGCACTCGTCTTCATCTGCTCGGTACGCGGCGCCAACGAACTTTGTGTCGAGGTCATGTAGGCCTTCACGGCAGCCGTCAGACGCAGATAGACTGCCTCATACTCCTCCGTGTACCAACGTACTGAATCCTCCTCGTCGTTCTGCTCGGCAGCCTCGATCGCAGCCTGTATCAACACAGAATCCACACCGAGCGAATCTACTGGCATCTCCACGGCAAGCGCCGCCGAATCGGGCACAACGACCGATTGAGCCTCGCGCTCGGCCAGGCGGTTCAGGTATCGATCCACCATCACCTTCATCTCAATCGTAGCAAACGACAACGAGTCGAGGAACGACTTATCGTGGGCCTCGTCACGAGCCGTCTTCAGCACCTGCTCCAGACGCCCCATCGCACGGCGGCAATCATCCGCATAGGCCTTTTCACCCAACACCGTGAGGTGAATCAGTGCAACATTCTGCTCATGAGCGGCATCCAACATCTCCTTGGCCAATTCGACATTGCGTCGTGAGGCGGTCAGAATATCGCCTGCGCCGTGGCTCACGCGATTCAGCTCCACGAGCGACAACATTCCCGATATAAAGAGCAGGCAGACAATACTCGAAAAGGCGATCGTCACCCGCTTACGCATACCTGTCATACTTCTATTAATAAAGATAGTTATGCAAAGATAAACAATTATTCGAGAATTTCACCGATCAAATCCCCCGAATCGTCCATGCCGGTCAATTTTACACGACAAATCGTGTTAATTCGCCCTCGATCATAGGGTGCACGCACGCGGCGATAGTTGCCCGTAAAGCCAAACATCATGCCGCCGCGGATCGTACTCTCGAACAAAACCTCATCCTCCGTACCGATCGCTGCCGCGCAAAAATCGTGATGCAGACGCTTACAAAGCTCATCCAACTCGCCCACACGACGCGTAGCAACCGACGACTGCACCTTGCCGGGCATATCGACAGCCGGTGTGCCGGGGCGCTCCGAGAAGGGGAAAATATGCAGGAAGGCCGGCTCGAGCGAAGCCAGAAAATCATACGTGGCGCGAAAATCCTCCTCCGTCTCACCCGGGAAGCCTGCAATGACATCAATACCGATAAAGGCATCCGGCATCAGACGTCGTACGGCCGCTATGCGGTCGGCAAATTTGGCCGTCGTGTAACGACGTCGCATTAACCCCAAAATCTTATCCGAACCGCTCTGGATCGGGATATGGAAGTGGTGCTGGAACTTTTTCGATGCGGCGCAAAACTCGATGATTTCATCGGTCAGCAGGTTCGGCTCGATCGATGAAATACGATAACGATCAATGCCTTCCACCTGATCCAGGGCGCGCAGCAGGTCAATAAACTTTTCGCCCGTCGTACGCCCGAAATCGCCCGTATTGATACCCGTAATCACAATCTCGCGCTGACCTGCCCGCGCAATCGCCTCAGCCTCCTTCACCAAGTCGGCAATCGGCATGTTACGGCTATGGCCACGAGCGTAGTGGATCGTGCAGTAGGCGCACTTATAATCGCACCCGTCCTGCACCTTGAGAAAGGCTCGTGTACGGTCGGCCGTCGAGAAGGCGGCAAAGAAGCGCGTGAGGTGTTCCACATCGCAACTATAAACCTGCGCAGGGCCCTTTCCGGCAAGCTCAATGACTCGTTGATATAAATCTCCTTTATAATTGTTTCCCAGCACAATATCAACTCCTTCGATTGCCTCCAAATCCTGCGGACGGAGCTGTGCATAGCAACCCGTCACGGCAATGATGGCATGGGGATTTCGACGGTGGAGTTTACGCACCAGATTGCGGCACTTTTTATCGGCATGCTCCGTCACCGAACAGCTGTTGATAATGCAAATATCAGCCTCGGCCGTGGCAGGTACACGTACAAATCCACCCTCCACGAATTGGCGGGCGAGGGTAGAACTCTCGGCATAATTGAGCTTACAGCCCAGGGTATGAAAATTGACTCTGCGGGGTTGCATGACTTATTTCGACTTATTTCCGATGCGAAAATACGAAATCTTCCCTAAAAGAGGGAGGCTTTTCGAAGAAAAAAGCGTAAATTTGCGCGCAATTTAACCGCAAGGAATGGATTTTATCAGCGACCTCATACAATACGAATACCTCACCAACGCCTGTTGGGCTGCCATCTTGGCCGGCATCAGCTGCGCTTTGGTGGGCGTCTACATCGTATCGCGGCGCATGGTATTCCTCGCCGGAGGCATTACGCACGCCTCCTTTGGCGGCCTCGGCATTGCGCTCTACGCAGGCGCCAACCCGATCCTCGGTGCGCTGATCTTCGCCGTTTTATCGGCATTCGGCATCGAGTGGGCCACCGAGCGGGGACGGATACGCGAAGATTCGGCCATCGGCATCATTTGGTCGATCGGCATGGCGCTCGGTGCACTTTTCATGAGTCTGCGTCCGGGTTACACGTCGGGCGACATGACCGCCTACCTCTTCGGTTCGATCATCACCGTCACGCGTGTCGATTTGATTGCGCTGGCGGTTTTGACGGGAGGACTGCTGATCGGTGCCACGTTGTGGCTGCGCCCGATTATGTATGTAGCATTCGATCGCAATTTTGCCTTGAGTCGCGCCATTCCGGTACGCACGGTGAGCTACCTGATGGCGCTTGTCATGGCGCTGACGATCGTCCTCTCGATCCGCATCATGGGCATCGTCCTGCTGATCGCCTTGATCACGATGCCCGTTGTGACGGCCAACCTTGTGTCGCGTTCCTACCGTTCGTTGGTGGTCATAGCCCCCATTATTGCCGTCATTGGTAACGTTTCGGGCCTGATGATCAGCTACGAATGGGAAGTTCCGCCGGGTACGGCCATCATTTTTACGCTCACCGTTGGGCTTATTGCCATAAAACTATTAACTTTGTCACGGAAAAACGCATAACGCACGCATAAGGCATGAAAACGATCCATAAACTTCTCTTGAAGTCCTACTTGGGGCCGATGATCCTCACCTTCTTCATCGTCATGTTCGTCTTGATGATGAATATCGTGTGGCGTTACATCGACGAGTTGGTGGGCAAGGGCCTCTCGGCCGGCATCATCATCGAGCTGATGACCTACTTCATGGCCAACATGCTCCCGTTGGGTCTGCCGTTGGCCGTTCTGCTGGCTGCAATTATGACGATGGGTAACCTGGGTGAGAATTACGAGTTGCTGGCAATGAAGTCGGCCGGTATGTCGCTTGTACAGATCACCAAGCCGCTCATCATCCTCATTGCGTTGGTTTCGGTAGGTAGCTTCTTTATCGGCAACAACCTGGTACCATATGCCAACAAAAAGATCCTGAGTATCATGTACGACATCCGACAACAGAAGCAGAACCTCGAATTCCGCGACGGTCTCTTCTTCAACGGCATCGATGACATGTCGATCCGCGTCGGACACCAGGATCCCACGACCCACCTCTTGACCGATGTGCTGATCTACGACAATCGCAATCCCAATGGCATGATGAATACAATCGTAGCCGATTCGGGATACATTCGTCTCTCGGACGACAAACGCTACCTGCTCGTGACGCTCTACAACGGTGAGATGTATGAGCAAAACCGCATGACGTCGGGTAACAACCAATGGTTCACGAAGAGCTCGTTGCGTCACCACATTTTTGCTCACCAAGAGCAGGTAATCCCCATGACCGGCTTCGACATGGGTCGTACCGACGCCAATCAATTTTCGAACAGCCAGACCAAGAATATCAACGAGCTGCAAGGCGATATCGATTCACTGGAGATCACCGTTAGCACAGCGACGAACCGCTCTTACGAGCCGCTCCTTAAAGACCGCATCTTCACCAAAGAGGACTCGGTCCTGCCGTTGCCCGACTCGCTACAAATTGATCGCTCGAATTTCCGCGACGTATTACTGATCGACTCGCTGGAGTCTCTCTCCACCCGCGATAAGAGCCGCGTATGGGCTGCAGCTCGTTCAACAGCCAAAAACTCGCGTAGCCTCTTCACGTTCGATGAATCCGCCGCCAAGGAGTCGCTCAATCAGCTATATCGTTCGCAGGTGGAGTGGCACAAGAAGATGTCGCTTCCGGTCTCGATCATGATCTTCTTCCTGATCGGCGCACCGCTCGGAGCCATCATCCGCAAGGGTGGTCTGGGTCTGCCGGTAGTGGTATCGGTGATCTTCTTTGTAATCTATTACATCATCTCGCTGACGGGTGAAAAAGCCGCCAAGGAGGGTAATTGGGATGCCGTCTACGGCATGTGGCTTTCGACCTTTATCCTTACGCCGATTGCCATCTACCTAACCTATAAAGCCACCAACGACTCGTCGTTGCTCGATACGGATTGGTACGCCGGACGCCTCAAGGCGTTGCAGGAACGTCTTGCGCCCTATCTGCTACCCGTCAAGAGTCGTTGTCAGAAAATTTTGCACACAATTAAACGTAAAAAATAGACATGGATCAACTCTCTGTATTAAATACCGTCGAGGAGGCCGTCGAGGACTTTCGCCAAGGTAAAGTAGTCATCGTAGTTGATGACGAGGATCGCGAAAACGAGGGCGATTTCATCGTAGCCGCCGAACTGATTACCCCCGAAGTGGTCAACTTCATGCTGCATGAAGGACGCGGTGTTTTGTGCGCTCCGCTCTCGGAGAAGCGTTGCGACGAACTGGGACTGCAGATGATGGAGCAGAACAACACGTCGCTCCTCGGCACCCCCTTCACCGTATCGTGCGACCTGCTGGGTCACGGCTGCACGACGGGTGTTTCGGCAGCTGACCGCGCCGCTACGCTGCGCGCATTGGCCGATCCCGCCACGCTTCCGACCGATCTGGGCCGTCCGGGACACATCAACCCGTTGCGTGCTCGCGACAAGGGTGTTTTGCGCCGTCCGGGTCACACGGAGGCTGCTATTGATCTGGCCCGCATGGCAGGCCTGCAACCGGCCGGTGTGTTGATCGAGGTGATGAACGAGGACGGCACGATGGCCCGTCTGCCCGAGTTAGTAAAGATTGCCCAGAAATTCGACCTGAAGATTATTTCGATCGCCGACATGATTGCCTACCGCCTAAAGGAGGAGTCACTTATCGAGCGCGGCGCTACGGTACCGCTGCCGACGGCATGGGGCGATTTCCAGATCACGCCGTTCCGCCAAAAGTCGAACGGAGTGGAGCATGTAGCCCTCACGAAGGGTTCGTGGACGGAGGATGAGCCGGTGCTGATTCGCGTACACTCGTCGTGCGCCACGGGCGACATTTTCGGTTCGTATCGTTGCGATTGTGGCGACCAGCTCCACGAGGCGATGCAGATGATCGAGAAGGAGGGCAAGGGCGCTATCGTCTACCTGAACCAGGAGGGCCGCGGCATCGGTCTTTGTAATAAGATTCAAGCCTACAAGTTGCAGGATCAAGGCCTTGACACGGTCGATGCCAACCTCAAGCTCGGCTTCAAGGCCGACGAGCGCGACTATGGCGTAGGTGCAAGCATCATCCGCGAGCTGGGTATCCGCAAGATGCGCCTGATGACCAACAACCCCTCGAAGAAGGCCGGTCTGGAGGGCTACGGACTCACGATTGAAGAGATTGTACCGATTGTCATTCAGCCCAACGAGCACAACCTGCGTTACCTCTCGACCAAACAGGAGCGCATGAATCACACGCTGGGTCTGGACAAAGAGTAGGGGAGCGAACGAGATGAACGCCAAGGATTTACGCATCGTCTTCATGGGTACGCCCGAGTTTGCCGTACCCTCACTGAAAGCCCTCGTCGAGGGGGGCTACAACGTCATTGCCGTGGTCACAACGCCCGACAAGCCCGCAGGCCGTGGCCGCCTGCTGCACGAAAGCGACGTAAAGATTGCCGCCCGCGAATTGGGGTTACCGATTCTGCAGCCCGAAAAGTTGCGCGACGAGGAGTTTGTGGCTGCTATGGAGGCACTGAAGCCCGACTTGGGCATCGTCATTGCCTTCCGCATGCTACCCGAGGTGATCTGGTCGATGCCGCGACTCGGCACCTTTAACCTGCACGCCTCGCTCCTGCCCGAATATCGTGGCGCCGCCCCGATTAACTGGGCGATTATCAACGGCGAGAAGGAGACAGGTGTGACGACTTTCCTGCTGAATCACGAGATCGACAAAGGTGCCATCATCGGCCAACTCCGCGAGGAGATCACGCCCGACGATACGATCGGCACGCTCTACGATCGCCTGATGCACAAGGGCGTAGGGCTGGTGCTTGAGACGGTCGAAAAGTTAGCAGCAGGGGAGATCAATCCCATTGAGCAGCAGCACATTGACGAATCGACTCTCAAACCCGCTCCGAAGATTTTCAAGGAGGATTGCCTGGTTGATTGGAGCAAGGGAGGTCGTCAGATTGTCAACTTTGTACGCGGCCTGTCGCCTTATCCGGCTGCCTGGAGTCGCCTTGTACGCGATGGTGAGGAGCTTGCCGTAAAGATTTTCCGCACCTCGTTTTTGGAGGCTGCACACAACGAGCCGCTTGGCACGATTCGCACTGATTGGCGCGAGGAGTTAGAGGTGGCCTGCGCGGATGGTTGGATCAAGATCCACGAATTGCAAGTAGCCGGCAAACGTCGCATGACGACCCATGACCTGCTGCTTGGTTTCCGCCAGATCGAGAGCTACGAGTTCCGATAGTCGATACACTTATATAGTAAAAGAGCCGTCCCCATTTGGAACGGCTCTTTTCGTTTTCTTTTCAATCCGCGTTCGGACTTACTCTTTGAAAGAGTGAATCACCACACCCGAACGCAACTTCGGCTCAAACCAGGTCGTCTTCGGCGGCATGATGTTGCCCGTGTCGGCGATGTTGATCAGCTGCTGCATCGAAACGGGGTAAAGGGCAAAGGCAGCCTTCATCTCACCGCTATCCACGCGGCGCTTCAGCTCGCCCAGGCCACGAATGCCGCCCACGAAATCGATCCGTTTCGACGTACGCAGATCCTTAATATCGAGAATCTTATCCAACACCAAATCCGACAGAACCGTTACATCCAGCACCCCGATCGGGTCGTTGTCGTCATAGGTTCCCTCCTTGGCCGTGAGGCTGTACCACTCGCCATCGATATACATCGAGAAGTTATGCAGCGCGGCGGGCGTGTACACCTCCTCACCCTTGCACTCCATCACGAACGACTCCTCCAACTTGGCCAGCAGCTCCTCCTTCGTCAGTCCGTTCAGGTCCTTCACGACGCGGTTGTAGTCGATGATCTTGAGCTGCGAAGCGGGGAAGGTCACAGCCAGGAAGTAGCAGTATTCCTCCTCGCCCGTATGGTTCGGGTTCTTGCTTTCGCACTCGGCACCCACGCGGGCTGCAGCAGCCGTACGGTGGTGGCCATCAGCCACATACAAAGCCGGAATAGCTGCAAAAAGCTCCGTCAGGCGGTCGTTCGTCTTCTTATCGCGAATCACCCATAGGTGGTGACCGAAGCCGTCGGCAGCCGTAAAGTCATACTCGGGCTCACCCTTCACCACCTCGGCTACGATGGCGTTGATCTCCTCGTCATCGGGGTAGGCGAAGAATACCGGCTCGATGTTGGCCTGCTGGTTGCGCACATGAATCATGCGATCCTCCTCCTTGTCGGGACGGGTCAGTTCATGCTTCTTGATGGCACCCGAACGGTAATCCTCGTAGTGGCAGCACATGGCCAAACCATACTGCGTACGCCCATCCATCGTCTGAGCATACACATAGTAGTACTCCTCGGGGTCCTGCACCAGCCAACCCTCCTGCTGCCAACGGGCGAAGTTATCCATCGCCTTCTGATAGACCTCTTCGGAGTGCTCGTCGGCAATCGGATCGAAGTCGATCTCGGGTTTGATGATGTGCAAGAGCGAACGCTCCGTTGCCTCGGCTTTAGCTTCAACGGAGTTCAACACATCATAGGGACGCGATGCTACCTCGGCAGCATACTGTTTCGGCGGACGAATACCGCAGAAAGGTTTGATTTTTACCATATTGCAGTGTAAGTTCTAAAGTTTCTACTTATTGACCTGGAAGCGTGTTACGCCCTCCGTAAAGTAGGCCACAATCTGACGGGCAGCGGCCAAACCGGCGTTGATATTGGCCTCGGCCGTCTCGGCGCCCTGCTTCTTGGGGGTAGCAAAGAAACGCTTACCAAAGAGCTCCTCCATCTCGGTTGCATTGGCCGGAGCGATGTCGGTAATGTATTTCAAATCCGTGCGCTCGGTCATGGCCTGCTTCACGCCCTCTTCGTCGATAACCTCCTTACGGGCCGTATTGACCAACGTAGCGCCCTTCGGCATCGACATCAACTTCTCGTAACCGATCGAGCCCTTCGTCTCGGCCGTAGCGGGGATATGGAGCGACAAGAAGTCAGCCTTGGCGTACAGCTCCTCGACCGTGGCCACAGGCTCAACGCCGTCAGCCTCGAAGACCGCCTTGTCGGTAATGAAGGGGTCGTAAGCGATGACCTTCATACCGAGCGCCTTGCCTTTGCGACCCACCAACTTGCCCACATTGCCGTAGGCATGGATGGCGAGGGTTTTGCCCTGAATCTCGGAACCCGTACCTGGCGTAAAGCGGTTGCGGGCCATGTAAATCATCATCGCCAAGGCCAGCTCGGCCACTGCGTTCGAATTTTGACCCGGGGTGTTCATCACCACCACACCGCGCTGCGTCGCGGCTGCCAGATCGACATTGTCGTAACCGGCACCGGCACGCACCACAATCTTGAGGTTCTTGGCCGCCTCGATCACCTCGGCAGTCACCTTGTCGCTGCGAATGATCAACGCATCGACCTCGGCCACAGCCTCCAGCAGCTGCGCCTTATCGGTATATTTCTCGAGCAGGCAAAGCTCATAGCCGGCCTCCTCAACAATCTGACGAATACCCTCAACAGCCTCTTTGGCAAAGGGTTTCTCGGTTGCTACCAATACTTTCATATGCTGAACCAATGATGTAAAATAGACAACTTTTTCTTTTTTCTCCTCGTAGGTATAGGGGACAATGGTCGGCATCGTCGCAGGCTATTTTGCGTACTTGGCGGCAAAATCCTGCATGCACTTCACGAGCACCTCCACGCTCTCCTTCTTCAGGGCGTTGTAGCACGAAGCGCGGAAACCACCCACCAGGCGGTGGCCCTTGATGCCCACGATACCGTGCTCCTTGGTGTACTCCATAAAGGCGGGAGCGAGCTCCTCGTAACCCTCGGCCATCACGAAGCAGATGTTCATCAGCGAACGCGAATCCTTCTCCACCGTGCCCTTGAACAACGGGTTGCGATCGATCTCACCATAGAGCAACTCTGCCTTCTCCACGTTGCGGCGATAGATCTCCTCCACGCCACCGATATCCTTCAGCCACTTGAGCGACTCCTTCAATACATAGATCGGGAATACGGGAGGCGTGTTGAACATCGAGTTGTTATCCACGTGGGTCTTAAACGACACCATCGTCGGCAGATCGCGGACAATCTTATCGAGCATATCCTCGCGGATGATGGCAAACGAAACACCTGCCGGAGCGAGGTTCTTCTGCGCACCGCCGTAGATCATCGCATACTTCGATACATCGATCGGACGCGAAAGAATGTTCGAGCTCATATCGGCAATCACGGGCACCTCGGCATCAATATCGTAGTGGTACTCCGTACCGTAGATCGTATTATTCGACGTAATGTGCAGATAATCCACATCCTTCGGAGCCTCAAACTTCGGGATGTAGTTGAAATTCTTATCCTCCGACGAGGCGATCACCTCCACCTCACCGTAACGCTTAGCCTCCTTGATAGCCTTCTTCGACCAAACACCCGTATTGACATAGGCAGCCTTTTTACCCAGGAAGTTGGCAGCCACCTCATAGAAGAAGGTGCTGGCACCGCCACCGATGTAGAAAATCTTATAATTATCGGGAATCTGCAACAACTCACGGAAAAGTGAATCCGCCTCTGACATCACTGCGTCGAATGCCGGTGTACGGTGTGAAATCGAAAGAATCGAGATACCCGAACCGTCAAAATCCTGAATTGCCTTGATGGCACTTTCATACACCTCGTCGGCCAAGAGCGAAGGGCCTGCATTAAAGATGTGCTTTTTCATGGTATTAAATCTTAAAAGATGAACATATCGTTATTCGGTTCTTACAAGACAAATATAAAAAACTTTTTTTGAATTTACCACCCCAAAACAACACTTTATCCGTAAAAAAACGCCATCAAACACAAATCGCCACCTAAAAGGTGGCATTTTGAATCGTTTTTACTATCTTTGCACATCAATTAAGAAGGTTCAAAAAAAACGCTATGGTAAAATCAATGACCGGCTTCGGTAAAGGCGAAGTTGTTTTTCAGAATACAAAAAAAATCACGGTGGAGATCCGCACGCTCAACTCCAAGCAGCTGGATCTGAATCTGCGTATGCCCGCTATCTATCGCGGCGCGGAGTATGACGTACGTTCGATGCTGACACGTCGTGTTCAGCGAGGCAAGACCGATGTCTTTATTTCGGTCGAGTCGCAACAGGTTTCAACGCCCGCCCACATCAACTGCGAGTTGTTCCGCGAGTACCTGCGCCAGATGAATACGGCCCTCGCATCGGCCAACCTGGAGGCAAGCTACGACACCATTCTGCCGATTGTTATGCGCATGCCCGAGGTGGTATCGTCGGAGCAGGAGGCTATTTCGGAGGAGGAGCTGAAGGCACTTATGCAGGCCGTTGAGGAGGCTTGCGACAGACTCGACAGTTTCCGCGAGCAGGAGGGCGCCATCCTGATTGCCGATCTCTTGAAGCGCATTGACCTGATCGAGGAGTATAAGGAGGCTGTTGTTCCCTTTGAGGAGCAGCGCGCCACGACGATCAAGAACCGCATCCAGGAGCACCTGAATCAGTTGCAGGTCGAGGTCGATCAGTCGCGCCTGGAACAGGAGATGATCTACTACATCGAGAAGCTCGACATCACGGAAGAGAAGGTGCGCCTGAAGAACCACTGCAAATACTTCCGCGAGGTAGCCGCCGGCGAGGAGGGTATCGGTCGCAAGCTGGGTTTCATTGCCCAGGAGTTGGGTCGCGAGATCAACACCATGGGCTCGAAGGCCAACGAGACAAATATCCAGATTCTTGTAGTGAAGATGAAGGATGAGCTGGAGAAGATTAAGGAACAGGTACTCAATATTTTGTAACAATGGGTAAAGTTGTCATCTTTTCGGCACCGAGCGGATCGGGTAAAACCACGATCGTACGCCGCCTGCTCGCGCAGTACACGCAATTCGAGTTCTCGATTTCGGCCACGAGTCGCCAGCCGCGAGGTGCGGAGCGTGATGGGGTAGACTACTATTTCCTCACGGCCGAGGCCTTTGCTGCGAAGGTCAAGGAGGATGCCTTTGTCGAGTGGGAGGAGGTCTATGCCGGTACGTGTTACGGCACGCTCAAGAGCGAGGTCGAGCGCATCTGGGCAAAGGGCAACGTCATTCTGTTCGATGTGGACGTGATGGGCGGTATCAGCCTTAAGCGCATCTTTGGCGACAAGGCCTGTTCGATCTTCATCATGCCCCCCTCAATCGAGGAGTTGCGTCGCCGTCTGATCGATCGCGCTACAGACACGATGGAGGTGATCGAGAAGCGCGTTTCGAAGGCCGCATTCGAGATCGAGAAGGCTCCCGAGTTCGACCACACGGTCATCAACGACGACCTGGAGAAGGCTGTCGAGGATACCCGCGCCATCATCAACCAATTCTTGGCACAATAGCGATGCAACGCGTGATGCTCTATTTCGGGTCGTTCAACCCGATCCATAACGGCCATATCCGCTTGGCGGAGTATGTCTTGGAGCAGGGATTATGCGACATGGTGACACTGATCATCTCGCCCCAAAGCCCCTATAAAAAGGCCTCGGAGCTGGCACCCGAATTGAGCCGTTTCGAGATGGCCGAAACGGCCTGCAACGCCTCGAAATATCCCGAGCAGATTCGCCCCTCGGTGGTCGAATTTCTGCTACCGAAACCCTCCTATACGATCGACACGCTCCGCTACCTGGAGGAGCAGATGGGCGATCGGATGCAGTTCTCGATCCTCATGGGTGGCGATCAGTTGGAAGGACTCGATGGCTGGAAGGAGGCCGACAAGATTCGCCAATACCCGATCTTCGTCTATCCGCGCGAGGGACAGCAGGTGGAGGAACTGAGCGAGGGGATGACCCTCTTGGAGGGAGCACCGCTGCTCGATATTTCCGCCACCGAGGTGCGTCGTCGTGTGGCAGCAGGCGAGAAAACAACCGAACTAATCCACCCCAAGACGGCGTGGTACATCCGTCAAAACGGACTTTATAAAGAGGAATAAATGGAAAAACGACTCAACATAGCTCTGCTGGCAGGAGGCAACTCCTCCGAAAGAGAGATTGCCCTGCAGAGTGCGGCTCAAATCTACCAGGCGCTCGATAAGGAGCGTTACAACATCTTTCTGATCGACCTCAACCACCGCGACTGGAGCTATACGGCCGCCGATGATTCTGTATGGCAGGTCGACAAGAACGACTTTTCGATTACCGTCAAGGGCGAAAAGACCCTCTTCGACTATGCCCTGATTCTAATTCACGGAACGCCGGGCGAGGATGGCAAGTTGCAGGGCTACCTCGAGATGATGGAGATCCCGTTCTCCTCCTGCTCGATGACTTCGTCCGTGATCACCTTCGACAAGATGACCACCAAGCAGACCCTGCGTGGCAAGGTCAATCTGGCGCGTGAGGTCTTTCTCCGTCGTGACGAGGAGTACAACGGTGACAAGATTGTCGCCGAGTTGGGCCTTCCGCTCTTCGTCAAGCCCAACGCCAGCGGTTCGTCGTTTGGCGTAACGCGCGTCACGAAGAGAGAGGAGTTAGAGCAAGCCGTCGAGCTGGCCTTCACCGAGAGTGACGAGATCCTGATCGAGGAGTGCATCACGGGGCGCGAGATGGGTTGCGGCGTCATGATCGCGGGTGGCAAGGAGTATATCTTCCCCATCACGGAGATCATTGCCAAGAACGCCTTCTTCGACTACGAGGCCAAATACACGGCCGGCATGTCGGAGGAGATTACGCCGGCCGACATCACCGAGGAGGTCAAGCGCGAGTTGAACCGCATGACGCTCGAGGCCTACCGCACATGCCGTTGTTCGGGTGTCGTACGCGTCGATTTCATCGTCACCGAAGAGGGCAAGCCCTATTTCATCGAGCTGAACTCGATTCCCGGCATGTCGGGCGGCAGCATCGTCCCGAAACAGGCCCGCGAGATGGGTATGTCGCTCGGCGAATTGTATGATATCATTATTCAAGACACCTACCGCAAATGATTGAGATTGACGATAAAATTGTAAGTGCGGATCTGCTGCGCGAGGGCTTTCTGTGCGACATTGCCCAATGTAAGGGTATTTGCTGCGTAGAGGGTAATGCCGGTGCACCGCTCGAGTTTGAGGAGATTGATGTGCTGGAGGCCGAATACGAAAACTACAAGCCTTACATGACCCCCGAAGGTATCGAGGCCGTGGAGCGCCAGGGATTCATGGTCGTGGACGAGGATGGCGACTACACGACGCCCCTTGTGAACGATGCCGAGTGCGCCTACACCTATGTCGAGAACGGCGTAACGCTTTGCGCCATCGAGAAGGCCTGGTTGGAGGGCAAGACCCACTTCCGTAAGCCCATTTCGTGCCACCTCTATCCGATTCGTCTGATGAAGTTCTCGAACGGCACGATTGGTCTGAACTACCACCGTTGGTCAGTCTGCGCTTCAGCCCGTGCATGCGGCAAGAAGCTCGGCGTACCGGTCTACAAGTCGCTCAAAGAGGCCATCACGCGTCGTTTTGGCGAGGATTTTTACGCCCAGCTCGATGCGGCTGCCGAACTACTTAAACAGCAATAAACAACCTACATGAAGAGATACCTATTAACCCTGATGTTCGCTGTGCTTGCCTCGATGGCTATGGCGCAGACGATTCCTGCCGACACCACCTCGGAGCATGAGATTCACGAGGCGATCGACCTTTCGTCGAAAGATCGCATGAAGGCCGACCTGGCTGCCGAGCAGGCAAAAATCGATTCGCTCACAAAGCTCGTTACGCCCGAGCAAGCCGCCCGCATCGACTCGATCGTAGCGATGCGTCTGCGCCTGGCGCGCAAGCGTATCGAGTCGGTTCCCGCCATCGATTCATTGGCTGTGCTTGATACGCTCCCTTCGGGCGACGATGCCGTGCAGGTGATTCTCTTTGCCAACAGCACGTGGAAATATGTCCGCAACCGTGCCGTAGCAAAGGATAGCACCATCTTCGAGAAGTATTGGGACACCGAGAAGCTCTTCCCCTACAAGGATGTGGAGTACTCGTCGCTGCCCAAGTCACTCGTCATTGATTTGGTGGATTCAACCAACGGCTACCACACGCCCTACAAGCCTTCGCCCATTCGCAGCCGCTACGGTCCGCGCCGTGGTCGTGCCCACCAGGGTGTCGACCTGGTTCTTAAGACGGGTGAACCGATCTATGCCACCTTCAGCGGTCGCGTGCGTATCTCACAGTACAACCGCGGTGGCTATGGCAATCTGGTCGTGATTCGCCACGACAACGGTCTGGAAACCTACTACGGCCACCTTTCGGAGCGCATGGTCGAGCCGAACCAGTGGGTCGAGGCGGGTCAGGTTATCGGTTTGGGCGGTTCGACAGGCCGTTCGACAGGTCCCCACCTGCACTTCGAGACACGCTACTACGGTCAGTCGTTCGACCCCGAGCGCTTGATCGACTTTAAGTCGGGCACGCTCTGCCGCGAAACCTTCCTCCTCAAGCGCAGCTACTTCAGCATCTACTCGCGAGCCAGCCAGGATTTCGAGGATGAGATTGCCAACGAAGAGCAGGACAAGAAGGAGCAGGCCGAACGCGAGGCGATGCGTTACCACAAGATTCGCTCGGGCGATACGTTGGGTGCCATTGCCCGCAAATACGGCACAACGGTCGGTAACATCTGCCGCCTAAACGGCATCAAATCGACCACGATTCTCCGCATCGGACGCACACTCCGAGTACGATAACAAAAACGGCCTCCAGTCTTTGGAGGCCGTTTTTTATAATTCAAAATTATTTCGTGTAATCCCGCTGTCCAAAGATCAGCGAGCCTACACGCACCGAGGTAGAGCCGCACGCGATGGCGATGGGGTAGTCGTCCGACATACCCATCGAGAGGGTATCGAACGCTTCGCCAAACGCGGGTTTCAGCTCCTCAAAGGCGGCCTTCAAAGCCTCGAAATCGCGCCTGATCAGCGCCTTGTCCTCCGTATTGGAGGCGATGCCCATCACGCCGCGCACCCGAATATGCGGAAACGCCGAAAAAGCCCCCGAAGCGACATAGGCGCGTAGCTCCTCCATATCCCAGCCCGTCTTCGACTCCTCCTGTGCCACATGAATCTCCAGCAGGCAGTCGATCACGCGGTCGCATTTGGCGGCTTGTTGCTCGATGGCCTCACACAAACGCTCGCTATCGACCGACTCGATCATCGCCACAAAGGGAGCGATATACTTCACCTTATTAGTCTGCAGGTGGCCGATCATGTGCCAACGGATATCCTTCGGGAGGGCCTCGTATTTTGATTTCAGCTCCTGCGGACGGCTCTCGCCAAAGCAACGTTGCCCCACCTCATAGGCCTCGCGGATCGCCTCCACGGGGTGCGTTTTCGATACGGCAACCAACTCGACACCCGCCTTGAGGGTGGCTCTTACGGCCTCAATTTGTTTTGCAACTGACATCGGTAATCATTTTTTCGTCGCTCAAATGTAACAAAAATTTTGCGATTGTTGCGCTTTTCGGATTTGTTTCGTACATTTGAGAAATTGTTTTTGAAAAACTAATCTAAATGCAAATAGTATGAAAAAAGTATGTATCCTTGCTGCAGCCCTCGCGCTCGCGCTGACGAACGTAGCCGAGGCCTGCACCAACTTTATCATCACGCGCGGTGCTTCGACCGACGGGTCGAACATGGTGACCTATGCCGCCGATTCGCACGCCCTGTATGGTTCGCTTTACAGCCATGTACCCGGCAAATACACCCCCTATATGGATATTTGCGAATGGGATAGCGGTCGTCCGCTGGGTCAGATTGCCCAGGTGCCGACGACCTACCGCACGCTCGGCAACTCGAACGAGCACTCGCTCTTCATCACCGAGACCACCTTTGGCGGTCGTCCCGAGCTGGAGGATCCGAAGGGTGGCATCGACTACGGTTCGCTGATCTACATCACGTTGCAGCGCGCCAAGACGGCCCGCGAGGCGATCCAGATCATTGTCGATTTGGCCAACACCTACGGCTACTGCTCGTCGGGCGAGTCGTTCTCGCTCATCGATCCGAAGGAGGCCTGGATCATGGAACTGATCGGTAAAGGCCCGAATGACAAGGGTATCGTATGGGTGGCTCGTCGCATTCCCGACGGCTATGTATCGGCTCACGCCAACCAGGCCCGCATCACCACCTTCCCGTGGGATGATCCCGAGAACTGCCTCTATGCACCCGACGTGGCCGACGTAGCTCGCAAGTTCGGTTGGTTTGAGGGCGAGAACAAGGACTTCAGCTTCTCGGATGCCTACGCTCCGGCCGATTTCGGTGCACTGCGTGGTTGCGAGGCACGCGTGTGGGCCTTCTTCCGCACCGTGGCTTCGGGCATGGATAAGTATGAGGACTACGCCATGGGCCACAACCCCAAGAACAAGATGCCGCTTTGGATCAAGCCCGATCAGAAGATCTCGCCCAAGCAGGTGATGGATTGCATGCGCGACCACTACGAGGGTACAAAGATGGATATGACGACCGACATTGGAGCCGGTGGTGAGGCGCTGCCGTACCGTTGGCGTCCGATGTATTGGACGGTGGATGGCGTAGAGTACTGCAACGAGCGCGCTACGGCTACCCAGCAGACCGGTTTCTGGCTCGTGGGTCAGGCTCGTCCCGAGAAGGTGGGTATTCTGTGGTTTGGTACGGATGATGCCGCCACGTCGCCCCTCACGCCGATCTATGTCAATTCGCAGGAGGTTCCCGAGTGCCTGAAGGAGGGCAACGGCTCGATGCTGAAGTACTCCGATACCTCGATGTTCTGGATCACGAACCGCGTGGCTCAGTTCGCATACCTGCGCTACAACATCATCGGCAAGCATGTTCGCGACTATATCGACAAGTTGGAGAATGCCATGCTGGAGCAGGTCAAGAAGATTGATATTGCAATGGCCAACGTAGGCTACAAACCCAAGAAGGTGAAGAAGATCGCCACGGAGTTCAGCGTCAACACTGCACAGACACTCTTCAACGGCTGGGTAGAGTTGGATAAGTACCTGATGGTAAAGTATATCGACGGCAACGTGAAGGGTGAGGACGAGAACGGCTTCATCGACAACGGCAACGGCCTCGATATTCCGGGCAAGATCGAGCAGCCGGGCTACTCCGAGCACTGGAAGCGTGCCGTAGCAAAGGACAAGGGCGAAATCCTTAAAGTTGTCAAGTAATGCAATACGATATTCTTGTAATCGGTAGCGGCCCAGGCGGTTATGTAGCCGCCATTCGGGCTGCCCAGCTCGGTAAGAAGGTCGCCCTCGTGGAGAAGGCCGAGGCGGGCGGTGTCTGCCTGAATTGGGGGTGCATCCCCACAAAGGCACTGCTGAAGAGCGCCCAGGTCTATCGCCACTGCCTGGAGGCGGCTCAGTACGGCCTGCAGCTGGAGGGCACGGTAACACCCGATTTGGCTGCCATCGTCAAACGTTCGCGCACCGTAGCTGAAACGATGTCGAAGGGCATCCAGTTCCTCCTGAAGAAGAACGCCATCGACCTCATTCAGGGCTTTGGTCGCATCGTTGCCCCCCACACGGTCGAGGTAGAGGGCGTGCAGTATGAGGCCGAGCACATCATCCTTGCTACGGGTGCTCGCCCGCGCGAGATGGCCTTTATGCCCATTGACGGGGAGCATATCCTCTCGTCGAAGGAGGCGCTCGTGCTGGAGAAGCTGCCTGCATCGATGATTGTCGTGGGCTCGGGCGCCATCGGCAGTGAGTTGGCCTGGTTCTACGCAGCGTTGGGTGTGAAGGTGACGATTATCGAGTACCTGCCGCGCCTGATGCCCCTTGAAGATGAGGAAGTGTCAAAGACAATGGAGCGTGCCTTCCGCAAGCTCCGCGCCACGGTATTGACCGCAACGACCGTGAAGGCTGCCCGTGTGGTGGAGGATCACTGCGAGGTCGATATCGAGGGCAAGAAGGGGGCAGAGACCCTGACGGCCGACGTCGTTCTTTCGGCCGTAGGTATTGCCGCCAACATCGAGGGCATCGGTCTGGAGGAGGCCGGCGTAAAGACCGAGCGTGGCAAGGTGGTGGTGGATGATCTCTACCGCACCTCCGTGGAGGGCATCTACGCCATTGGCGACATCATTCCGACCCCTGCATTGGCACACGTAGCCTCGGCCGAGGCGATTTGCTGCGTGGAGGCGATCTGCGGTTTGAACCCCGCGAAGATCGACTACTCGACCATTCCTTCGTGCATCTTCACATCGCCCGAGGTGGCCTCGGTGGGTCTGACCGAACAGCAGGCCCAGGAGAAGGGTATCGCCTACAAGACCGGCCGCTTCCCCTTCACGGCATCGGGCAAAGCAACGGCAGCAGGGGAGCGCGACGGCTTTGTTAAACTGCTGTTCGACGAGGAGGAGCGCCTGATCGGTGCCCACATGGTCGGTGGCTCGGTGACGGAGATGCTGTGCGAACCTACGCTGGCCAAGCAGCTGGGCGTGACTGCTCACCAAATCGCCCACACGATCCACGCTCACCCCTCGATGAACGAGGCGATGATGGAGGCTGCCGAAGCTGCTTTGGGTTGCGCTGTGCATTTGTAAGAGCAACGAGAGTAAAAGAGTAAAGAGAGTAAAGTTCCTTAAGGGGACTTAAGGGAGCTTAAAGGGGCTTAAGGAAATCCCTTTAGCAAAACAAAACAGCATCCATGAAGGATGCTGTTTTGTTTGAAGTCGAGAGTTGCACTCAACTTTTTTTTCATTTTAGGTGAGAAGATTTCGCAATTTATGAAGTAAGCCTCGGATGGGTAGTACTTGGCGTACGTCCCATTCGAGGCTTGCGAGTAAAGTGCGGAAGGTTCCGCCTAAAATGGAAAAGAAATTACTTAAACCACTCCGAAATATGATGACGAGCCCAGAAGTAATAAACAGCCAGACCAATCCAGCTCGTGAGCAGTACGATCACTGCAACAACCACCTTACCAACAAGCGTGATAGGCTTCTTCCAAATGTCCAGAACGCACCAAATCGTGCAAATCACACCGGCCAACCAAATTAAAGTTCCCATAGTTTTGTGTTTTTAATGAATAAAGGTTAATAAAAAGTTTTTCTCTCAAAAAGTTCCATAGGGTAGCGAACATCGCTCAGGTATAACCCCTCGGCAGGAGCACCGCCGCTCGCTCGCGACAGATCACGACTGAGGACAATCTCGCGAAAATCCTCCACCGAGTAGCGACCGCGCCCCACATCGACAAGCGTCCCGACAATGGCGCGCACCATGTTACGCAGGAATCGGTCGCCGCGAATCGTAAAGCACAGCGTTCCATCGACCTCAACCTCCCAACGCGCCACTTTGAGGTGGCAGATGTTGGTCTTGTTGTTCGAGTTGAGCTTGGCAAAGGTGGTAAAATCCTCCACCTGTAACAACACCTCGGCTGCGCGATTCATCTGCTCGACATCGAGCTGTACGGCGTATTGCCACGTCTGCCCAATCGTGAAGGGGTTTTTGCGCTGCTCAATGTAGTAGCGATACTCGCGCTCCACGGCCGAAAAACGGGCATGCACCTCGTCGGTCACCTCTGTCAAGGTCTGGATTGCAATATCACGGGGCAGGATACGATTCAACTTATATACCACCTGCTCGGGATCCTCCAAGGGCTCCTCCACATCGAAGTGTGCGACATAATAGCAGGCGCTCACCCCCGTGTCGGTTCGCCCGGCACCCGTAATCTCGATTTCCCGTCGCAGCAGTGTCGTAAGAGCCTGTTCGATGGTCTGTTGCACCGAGACCTGCCCCTTCTGCCGTTGCCAGCCGAAATAGGCACCTCCCTCGTATTGCAACTCCATAAAATAACGCATAGGCTCTTACTTTTCCTCTACAAAGATACTACTTTTTTCCAAAAATCGGTCGTCCCGATTGGTCTATTTACGCGGTTTAATGTTCAATTTTACGGGGCGAATCATATTTTCGGGCTTCATCACCTCGTCCAGCTCCTCGCGCGAAAGGATACCATGCTCAAGCACAAGCTCATAAACGCCGCGACCCGTCTCCATCGCCTCCTTGGCAATCTTGGTCGAGTTCTTGTAGCCGATGATCGGGTTCAGCGCCGTCACAATGCCGATGCTGCCACGGATGTAGTCGCGGCAACGCTCCTCGTTGGCCGTGATGCCCTCGATGCAGCGGATGCGTAGCGTATCGAAGCCGTTCATCAAGAGGTCAGCCGACTCAAAGCAGCACTGAGCCATCACGGGCTCCATGGCATTGAGCTCCATCTGGGCAGCCTCGTCGCTCATCGAGACCGTGAGGTCGTTACCGATCACCTTGTACGAAACCTGGTTCATCACTTCGGGAATCACCGGATTCACCTTACCCGGCATGATCGACGAACCCGGCTGACGGGCGGGCAGGTTAATCTCGCCCAGACCGCAACGGGGACCCGAAGCCAAAAGGCGCAGATCGTTGCAGATCTTGTTCATCTTCAGCGCGATGCGCTTCATAGCCGACGAGTAGGCTACCATGCACGAAGTATCGGACGTAGCCCCTACAAGGTCCTTGGCCAACACCACATCCCAACCCGTCAGGTCGGCGATGGCGGCCGTCGAAAGTTCGGCATAACCCGGCTCGGCGCAGATGCCTGTGCCGATAGCCGTAGCACCCATATTGACCGTCAGGAACTCCTGCGAAGCGTAATCGAGGTGGGCGAGGGCGTCCTCCAGCACGCTGGCAAAGCCGTTGAAGGTCTGACCCAGGGTCATCGGAACGGCATCTTCGAGCTGGGTACGACCCATCTTCAAGATTTGCGCGAACTCCTCACCTTTTTTACGCAGAGCACCAATGAGTTGCAGCAGGTGTTCACGCAGCTCAAGGTGGGTAGCATAGAGACCCATGTGAATAGCGGCAGGGTAGGCATCGTTGGTCGATTGCGAACGGTTTACATCATCGTTCGGCGAGCAGAACTGATACTCACCACGCTGGTGACCCATCAGCTCCAACGCACGGTTGGCTATCACCTCGTTGGCGTTCATGTTGGTCGTTGTACCGGCACCGCCCTGGATCATATCGACCGGGAAGTGCTCGTGGTGCTCACCGGCCATGATCTCGCGACATGCCGTAGCAATCGCCTCATAAACCTCGTCGGTCAACAGACCCAGCTGGTGGTTCGCCTCGGCAGCACCCAGTTTGACGATAGCCAAACCCTTGATAAAACGGGGATAGTCGCTCAAACGGAAGTTCGAAATCGGGAAGTTTTCCAAACCACGCATGGTCTGTACACCATAGAGGACATTTTCGGGTACCTCGACTGCTCCAAGCAAGTCGCTTTCGGTACGGGTAAGATTTTTTTGCATGATGGGGAACATAATTTTGATTAATATTGCGTTTTACTTTTACTTATACACTCAAAATCCATGTAAAGTTACAATTTATTTCTCGATACCCCAAATTTTCGCATGAATTCAAAGCGTTTTATCCAACTTTTGTACCCATGAGAAATAAATTTGGTCGTGCGCGCGAGAAATATTATCTTTGCATGATTATACACCTAACTATGAAAACTGCAATTATCGGATATGGAAAGATGGGACGCGAGATCGAGCAGATTCTCCTCGAACGTGGCCACGAAGTAAAACTCATTATCGACCTGGAGAACCGCGCCGAGCTGGATACCGAGCACCTCGCAGGAATCGACGTGGCGCTGGAGTTCACGACCCCCACGACGGCCTACGAGAACCTCCGCACCTGCATCGAAAATCGCGTGCCGGTGGTCAGTGGCACGACGGGTTGGACCGAGCGCCTCGATGAGTTGAAGGCTCTTTGCCTTGAGAAGCATAGCGCGCTTTTCTACGCCTCGAACTACTGCCTAGGCGTGAATCTGCTCTTTATGCTCAACCGTCAGCTGGCAGCCCAGATCGAACGCCTCAATGCCAAATACAACGTCGAGATCGAGGAGGTACACCATACGCAGAAGAAGGATTCGCCGAGCGGCACGGCCATCACGCTGGCCGAGGGCATTCTGGAGAATCTCTCGACGAAGAAGCAGTGGGTCAATTTTGCTCCGATTTTCGATGTAACGTCGATCGAGGAGAAAAAGCCCGTCACGGAGCAAGATCTCATTATCCGCTCCGTACGCGAGGGGATGGTACCGGGGATCCACACCGTGAGCTACGAATCGGAGGATGATCGCCTTGTGCTGCAACACACGATCAAGAACCGCCGTACGCTGGCCATGGGCGCCGTCATCGCAGCCGAGTTCCTGGCCGGTAAGGAGGGTGTCTATTCGATGGAGGATCTGATGCAATAATCTCACGCAACCACACAACAAAATGGATAAAATCAAAGCCTTTTTTCGCAATAAGTGGGTAGGGTTTACCCTCGCTTCGCTGCTCTACATCCTGTGGTTCGTCGTTTGGACGGGTAACCTGTGGATGTTACTGGGTTTGGTAGTCATCTTCGACTGCTACATTACGAAGTTTTTCTACCGCTACGTATGGCACTACAACGACGAGCTCTGCCAGCACAGCGCGCTCTATCGCACCGTTTACGAGTGGATCAATGCCATCATTTTTGCCACGATCGTGGCCTCGCTCGTGCATCTGTTCGTTTTTCAGATGTACGTTATTCCCACCTCGTCGATGGAGCACTCGCTGCTGGTGGGCGACTACCTCTACGTGAGCAAGGTGACCTATGGCCCGAAGATGCCCAACACCCCCGTGGCGTTCCCCTTCGTGCACCACACGATGCCCTTCTCGCAGAGCAAGAAATCCTTCTCGGAGTGCATCAAGTGGCCCTATCATCGTCTGAAGGGTTTGCGCGAGATCGAGCGTGGCGACGTGGTGGTATTCAACTTTCCGGCCGGCGATACCGTTCTCCTGGAGAACCAAGCCGTAACCTACTACGACGTAGTGCGCAGCTATGAGCAGGCGCTGGGAGCTACGGAGGGTCGTAAAAAACTCAACGAGGAGTACACCGTCATCAGTCGCCCGGTCGATAAGCGCGAGAACTACATCAAACGCTGCGTAGCCATTGCGGGCGATACGCTCCAAATCGTGGATGGCAAACTCGTCATCAACGGTCAGGAGCAGGAGACGATCGAGGGTGTGCAATACACCTACGTCGTGCAGACCTCGTCAGCTCTCTCGGCCCAGGCACTGCATCGCCTCGGCATTACCGAATTTTCGGGCAACGGGTCGGTCTACTACCTGATGACTACGCCGGCCGCAGCCGAAAAGCTCGCCGCAACGCAAAACGTACTCTCGGTACGCCGCTATCGCCATGCACCCAACACGGAGGTCTTCCCGCAATGGGAAGAGGCGCGCTGGAGCCAGGACGACTACGGCCCGATCTGGATACCGAAAAAAGGTGCTACCATCACGCTTACGCCTGAAAACCTGCAACTCTATCGCCGTATCATCGAGGTCTACGAGGGTCACACATTGGCGATCAACGGCGAGGAGGTGCTGATTGACGGTATCCCCACGACGGAGTACACCTTCGCAATGGATTACTATTGGATGATGGGCGACAACCGCCACAACTCGGCCGACTCGCGTTTCTGGGGCTTTGTACCTGAGGATCACATCGTGGGCAAAGCCTCGTTCATCTGGCTTTCGCTCGACAAGATCAATGGCGGCGTTCGTTGGGACAGACTCTTTAAGAAAGTGAAGTAGCGTGGAAGCGGATCTCTATAAGACTATTGAAGAGGCTGTCGAAGTCACGATGCGTGAGCGCAGCAGCAAGTTCCTCTCGTTTATCTATCCCGTCGAGAACGAGGAGCAGATTCGCGAGGCACTCGATGCGTTGCGTAAACGCTATTTCGACGCGACACACCATTGCTACGCCTGGCGTCTCGGACCGCGTGGCGAGCAGTTCCGCGCCAACGACGATGGCGAGCCTTCGGGCACAGCCGGCAAGCCGATCCTGGGGCAGATGCTCTCGAACGAGATTACCGATTGCCTGATTGTTGTGGTACGCTACTTCGGCGGCACGAAATTGGGCGTTCCGGGGCTGATTGCCGCCTACAAGGAATCGGCCGCCAACGCCATTGAGGCGGCTACGGTGGTGGAGCGCACAGTCGATCGTCGCTTTACGATCGACTTTCCGTACCTGGTGATGAATGACGTGATGCGCGTCATCAAGGAGGAGCAACCCCGCATCGCCGGACAGGAGTTCGACAACCTCTGCACGATGCACCTCACGATCCGCGAGGGACGAGCCGACATCCTGATTGAAAAACTAAAAAAGGCCGGAGCCTCTGTATCCGAAGCATAACCTATGGCACACGAAAAGGCGATCTATATCAAGGGTGCGCGAGTGCACAACCTGCGCAACATCGAGGTCGAGATTCCACACGAGAAGCTCATCGTCATTACGGGTCTCTCGGGTTCGGGTAAATCGACCCTGGCCTTCGACACGATCTTTGCCGAGGGACAGCGTCGTTATGTCGAGTCGCTCTCGTCGTATGCCCGCCAATTCTTGGGAAAGATCTCCAAGCCCGACGTGGATATCATCACGGGCATCGCACCGGCCATTGCCATCGAGCAGAAGGTCAATACGCGCAATCCTCGTTCGACGGTCGGCACTTCGACCGAGATATACGACTACCTCACACTGCTCTTTGCCCGCGCCGGCCACACCTTTTCGCCCATTTCGGGACGGGAGGTACGTTGCGACAGCGTGGACGACGTGGCGGCTTGGTTGCTGGAGAAGGAGGGTAGTCGAGCCGAAATCACAGCCCCGATTCGCCTCAACGAGGAGCAGGGCTTGATCGAAAAGCTCATGGAGCTGCTCGCGGAGGGTTTGATGCGTGTACACGCCCACGGGCAGACGATGCTCATCGAGGAGTTTCTGCCCACCATTACCGACGCAACACGTGCCGAGGAGGTCTTGATCGTGATCGACCGCCTGCGTGTTTCGACCGACGATGACCTACAGACCCGCATCCGCGAGTCGATTACGCGTGCCTACGCCTATGGCCACGAGCGATGTACGATTCTGCTCGAAGGCGAGGCACACACCTTTTCATCACGTTTCGAGGCCGACGGTATCGAGTTCGAGCATCCGACCGAGCACCTCTTCAGCTTCAACAATCCGATTGGCGCCTGTCCGCGTTGCGAGGGCTACGGCAAGGTGACGGGCATTGACGAAGATCTGGTCGTACCGGACAAGAGCCGCACGATCTACGACGATGCCGTAGCTTGCTGGCGTGGCGAGACGATGCGTCGCTGGAAAGATGCGCTGGTGCGTAACGCCTACCTCTTCGATTTCCCGATTCACACGCCCTACCATGCGCTGACGGCAGAGCAGAAACTGCTCTTGTGGCGCGGCAACGAATATTTCCACGGCCTGGACGACTTCTTTAGTTACATCGACAAGGAGCGCTACAAGATCCAATTCCGTGTCATGAAGGCGCGCTATACGGGTAAAACGATCTGTCCCGAATGTGGAGGTGCCCGCCTGCGTAAAGAGGCGCTCTATGTACGGGTCGGAGGCAAGAACCTGGCCGAATTGGTGGCTATGCCCGTTAAGGAGTTGATCCCCTTCTTTGAGCATTTGACCCTCGACGAGCACGACAAAAAGATCGCCACGCGCATCCTGACCGAGATCCGCAACCGCCTGCGCTACCTACAAGAGGTGGGGTTGGGATATCTGACGTTGGATCGTCTCTCATCGACCCTCTCGGGTGGTGAAAGTCAGCGCATCAACCTGGCTACCTCGCTCGGTAGTAACCTAACCGGCTCGCTCTACATCCTGGATGAGCCGTCGATCGGTCTGCATCCCCGAGATACCGCCCGCCTGATTGCCGTATTGAAACAGTTACGCGATCTGGGCAACACAGTGATTGTCGTCGAGCACGAGGAGGAGGTCATTCGTGCAGCCGATTACCTGATCGACATCGGTCCCGAGGCGGGTGTCAATGGCGGTGAAGTGGTCTTTAGCGGCACACCCGAAAAGTTGGCCGAGTGCCTCTTATCACTGACAGCCGACTACCTCACCGGCCGCAAGCAGATCACGCCCCCCACATCGCCGCGCGGGTGGAGCCGTTCGATCCACATTCGTGGTGCACGTGAAAACAACCTCCGCAACATCGACGTGGAGATTCCGCTTGGCGTGATGACCTGCATCACGGGCGTCAGCGGTAGTGGAAAATCCTCTTTGGCGAAGGGTATCATCTATCCCGCACTGCGTCGTCTGTTGAATGAATCGGGCGATAAGCCGGGTGATTTCGACACGCTGGAGGGCGACATAAGCCTGCTGCGTACGGTCGAGATGGTGGATCAGAACCCGATCGGCAAATCGACCCGCTCGAATCCCGTCACCTACCTGAAGGCCTACGACGAGATTCGCCACCTCTACGCCGAACAACCGCAGGCCAAGCACACGGGCCTGGGTCCCTCCTCCTTCTCGTTCAACGTGGCGGGAGGTCGTTGCGAGGAGTGCCAGGGCGAGGGTGTAATCAAGGTCTCGATGCAGTTTATGGCCGACGTAGAATTGGTCTGCGAGGCGTGTGGCGGCAAGCGATTCAAGGATGAGATTCTCGACATTCGCTATCGCGGCAAATCGATCTACGACGTACTGGAGATGGATGTGGACGAGGCGATTCGTTTCTTCTCCGAGGATACGAGTGCCACGTGCCGTCGCATTGTCGAACGACTCAAACCCTTGCAAGACGTGGGTCTTGGCTACGTGAAGCTCGGACAAAGTTCATCGACCCTCTCGGGCGGTGAAAGCCAGCGCGTAAAGTTGGCCTCGTTCCTGGCCAAAGACGATACGCGCGGCTCGATTCTCTTTATCTTTGACGAGCCGACAACGGGCCTCCATTTTCACGATATCAAGCGCCTTTTACGCGCCTTCAACGCCCTCATCGAACAGGGACATTCGATCCTCGTCGTGGAACACAACATGGAGATCATCAAATGTGCCGACTGGGTGATCGACCTCGGACCCGAAGCGGGTAACGAGGGTGGCAGGGTAGTCTACGCCGGCACACCCGAGGGGTTGGAGACCTGCGCCGAAAGCCATACGGGGCACTACCTCCAACTACGCAATAAATTGTAAACCAAGTGGAAGAATTCACAACCTATACGCTCCCCAACGGCATTCGCGGCATCCACCGACAGGTGAAGGGTGCCGCCGTAGCACATTGTGCCCTGATTGTCGGAGCCGGTACGCGCGATGAGGCAGCCCACGAGTTTGGTCTGGCTCACCTCACGGAGCACGCCCTCTTTAAGGGAACCGAGAAGCGCAAAGCATGGCAGGTTAACTGCCGTCTCGAAAATCTCGGTGGCGAATTGAACGCCTTTACGACCAAAGAGGATACAACCGTGCACGCCACCGTGCTCAAGGGAGATTTCGGCAAGGCGGTCGAACTGATTGCCGATGTCGTTTTTCGCTCGACCTTCCCCGATCGGGAGCTGGAGCGCGAAAAAGAGGTGATCATCGACGAGATCAACACCTATAAAGATGCCCCCGCGGAGCTGATCTACGACACGTTCGAGGATCTTGTCTTCGAGGGCTCGGAGTTGGGCCACAATATCCTGGGACGCAAGGCCTCGCTGATGCGTTACACGGGCGATTCGGTACGCCAATTCGTTCGGCGTACCTACACGACCGATCAGATGGTCTTCTCCTCGATCGGCAGCTTTTCGACCAAAACGGCCGAGGCCTATGCACGCCGCTATTTGGGCGATTTTACGGCCAGCTCCCGCTCCGACGAACGTCGAGCCACCTTGCCGTTGCAAACACCCTTTGATCGCACGATCATGCGCCACACCCATCAGACGCATTGCATCCTCGGCGCACGCGCCTACGACCTGCAGGACGAGAAGCGTCTGCCACTCTCGCTACTGATCAATCGCCTGGGCGGCCCTTGTGCCAACTCGATCCTCAACGTCGAGGTGCGCGAGAAGCATGGCTTGACGTACAACATCGAGGCCAACTACACCCCTTATAGCGATGCGGGTGTGGTGGCGATCTATTTTAGCTCGGACCATCACCATACGGACGACTGCCTGGAGCTGATCCACAAAGAGCTGCAACAGCTGCGAACAACCCCCTTCACGGCGCGCCAGCTGGCCATGGCCAAGCGACAATTCATTGCCCAAATGGCCATTTCGTGCGAGAACAAGGAGAATTATATCCTCGGCGCCGGCAAGGCGATCCTATCGCACGGCGAGATGGATACGATGGAGGAGGCCTACCGCAAAATTCAGGCGCTCACGGCCTTCCAGCTGCAAGAGGTGGCCGAGGAGGTATTCTGTAACCTTTCAAAACTGACATTCAAATAGATGGACGCACTTGAACGCTACATCCACGAGCACACCCAGGAAGAGGAGGCGCTGCTCCGCGAATTGGATCGCGAAACGCACCATCGCATGGTCGCCCCCCGCATGCTCTCGGGCCACCTGCAAGGGAAGCTGCTGACGATGCTGACCCGTATGATTCGCCCCGGCCGCGTACTCGAAATCGGCACATTCACAGGCTATTCGGCCCTTTCATTTGCAGCAGGGCTGGAGGAGAATGCCCGCATCGATACGATCGAAGTGGACGACGAGTTGGAGAGCCTGGCACAAAGCTACTTCGACCGTTCGGAACATGGCCGAAAGATCCACCTGCACATCGGCTCGGCGCTCGACATCGCCCCGACGCTCGGCACCGAGTTTGACCTGGTATTTATCGACGGCGACAAACGCGAGTATCCCGCCTACTATCGGATGCTGATGGGCGACGAGGGTGGTGCACCCCTCGTGCATAGCGGCTCGTACCTCATTGCCGACAATATTCTTTGGTCGGGCAAGGTCGTAGAGCCTTTGGCGCGCGGTGATCGCCACACGGAGGCTCTCCTGGAGTTCAACCGCATGGTAGTCGAGGACGAAAGAGTAGAGAACATCATCGTTCCGATTCGCGATGGCCTGAACCTGATTCGCGTCAAATAGCCCAACCGAATAACATCCCATTACACAATAAATGACAGAAAGATGAAATTGAAAAAGCGTTATATCGTCCTGCTTTCGGTACTCGGCGGCTTTGCCTTGCTGGTGCTGATTGGTCTCTTCGGCGCTTCGCCCTTTGCCAAATACTACGTCGAAAAGCATGCCAAGGAGTTGGTCGGTCGCCGCATGACGGTTGACAAGGTCAAGATTAACCTTCTGAACGGTAAGCTTGCCATCGACAATTTCACCCTCTACGAGGCAGACGATCAGACGCCTTTCGTAGCGCTCGATCGTTTTTCCACCGATGTGCGTCTTTTGGCGTTGCTTGGCCGCAAAGTTAATATCAACTATATTGATCTCGTGCACCCAAATATGCATATCACGCAGCGGGGTAGCTCGTTCAACTTCGACGACATGATCGCTCACTTCAAGAGCGACACGACCGCCACCGAAAAGCCCACCACCGAAAAAAGCCCCTGGATCATCGATATCGACTCGATCACGATTCGTACGGGCCAAATGCTCTACGAAGATCGCCAGGTAGAGGCGCAGTGGAATTTCAACAACCTCAACCTCTACGTGCCGAGCGTCTACTTCGCCGGGCAGGATACCGACATCGGAATCACCCTCTCGTTTGCCGAGGGAGGATCGCTGCACACCTCGCTGGCCTATAACCTCGAATCGAACGACTTTGATTTAAGTGTCGAGCTGAACGAGTTGGCCTTGTCGACCGTGTTGCCCTATTTCCGCCAAACGTTTAATGTTTCGGCCGTCGAGGGTGCATTGACTGCCGATATGAATTTCACGGGTAATCTGAACTACATCATGGGCTTCAGTATCGCCGGTACGGCCGATGTTTCGGAGTTCCGCATCCGCGACCTGCAGGAGCGTGAAGTGATCGCCCTGGAGCATGGCCACGTCAAGCTGGACAGCGTCGATTTCGTGAACAACTCGTTCCATTTCGATCGCCTGGCACTCGAGGGGGTGAAGGGTAGCTATGAATTGTTTGCCGATAGCACGAACACCTTTACCGGCCTGTGGAAGCCCATCGCCGAGCGCGGTGAAGAGGAGGACGCAGCCGTCTCGGTCAAGGTCGATTCGACGGAGCACGACCCGCTGAAACTCTACATCCGCGAAGCGGATCTCAAGCGCAGCTCGTTCTATTTTGCTGACCACACCCTCCACCGTCCCTTCCAATACAACGTATCGGATATTACGCTCACGAGCCGCAATTTCGACCTCGACGCCATCAATCATCTGACGGGACGAGCCACGTTGCAATCGACCGGAGCGGCTTCGTTGCGTTGGCAGGGTTCGTTCAAGAGTTTGGCCAATCACAACATCACGTTGACCCTCTCGAACGTCGCAATGCAGGATTTATCGCCCTACTGCGAGGCCTTCACGGCACACCCGATTACGGGCGGAAACCTCACCTTCGAAAGCCAAAACATCATCACTGATTACGAGTTACGCGGCACGAATAAGCTCGACAGCTACCAATTTGCCGTGGATAAGAAGCTAAAGGAGATCGATCCGGTCGTCAAGCTCCCGCTCAAACTTGGCGTCTATGTGCTGACCGACAAGCAAGGCCATATCGACCTCGATCTGCCGGTCAAAGGACGCATCGACTCACCCGAATTTTCCTACCGCAAGATTATCTTCAAGGCCCTGGGTAACGTACTGCTGAAGGTGGCCACAGCTCCTTTCTCGTTCCTCAAGGGTGGGGGCGATAAGGGTTTCTCGTCGATTGCCATCAGCGAGCCACATAAGGCCACATTCAATGCCGAACAATACGCTTCGTTCGATGAGATTGCCTCGACGCTGAAAGAGAAGCCCGAAATGCGCGTCACGCTCACGCAGCAGATCGACCGCGAGGAGGCGTCACGCCAAATGGCCCTCTATTCGCTCAAGGCAGCTTATTACAAGCAGGATTTAGGCGATACAACCATGCGCCTCGAATTGGTGGATTACAACCAGATCAACCAACTCAAGACAGGCTCTTCGGAGCTGGCTGCGTTTGCCGATGCGGAGCTGTCGAAACGTGGTCTTTCGACTAAAGGTAAGAATACCGAGGAAAAGGCCGTAGCGCTCTATGGCGAGCAGGCCGAGATGCTGGTGGAGCGTCTGGCTGCGATGCGCGACCGTACACTCAGCGACTACATGCTCTCAAAGCAGCAGGTATCACCCGAGCAATTCCGCGTTACCCCCTATGGTAGCGATTCAACCGAGACAACGAAAGGTCGCCACCGCTACTCCATTTCGATGGAATTGGAAGGCGAGCAGGTGCAGCTCGAAGAGCCCGTAACCGATAGTCTTCCGTAGCACGCAACATACCATATATATAAATAACATTTTTTGCGCTCGATACGACAAATTTCGCAAAAATGGTTATCTTTGTATAATTTGCTGAGACACGTAACACAAAAAACATAACTACTATGCTGAAACTGAAAACATTCATCTTGGGTGCGCTGGCGCTTTCGCTGGCTGCTTGCAACGCGGGCAATGGGGAGCCGACCTACGCCCAGCGCATGGTCGAGTCGCACGGCTTGGGCGACTTCTATTGCAACCGTCACTATCAGGACAGCCTCTCACACACGGGTTGGGACTATGTATCGGGCCTCGTGGCCGGTGCCGTGCTCAAGGCTTGGGAGCAGTACCCCGACAAGCAGTGCTATTACGATGCCGTGAAGGCCTTTGCCGACTTCTCGCTCAACGAGGACGGTACCTTCATCAGCAACACGAAGGGTGGCAATGCCCTGCGCCCCTCAAACATCGACGACCTGCCCGCAGGTAACATCTACTTCACACTCTACCGCACGGAGCTGCAGAAGGGCAATACCGTTGATGCCAACCGTTACAAGACGGCCGCCACGGTGATTCGCAACAAGCTCAAGTTCGACCACTCGCGCATTGCACCGGGTCTGCCGGGCGAGGGTGGATTCTTCCACAAGGCAGTCTATCCCAACCAGATGTGGCTCGATGGTCTCTACATGGGTTCGCCGATCTATGCCCAGTGGCAATACAACTTCGGTATAGGCGACGAGGCCGACGATGAGGCTTCGTGGAGTGACATTGCCCACCAATTCAAGACGATCCACCACTACACCTACAACCCCGACGTGCAGCTCAACTACCACGCCTGGAGCGCTACGCCCGAGGATCCCAATTCGTTCTGGGCTCAGCAAGAGGGCGAGTACAAGGGTTGCAGCCCCGAGTTCTGGGGTCGCGGTATGGGTTGGTACTTTGCCGCTTTGGTGGATGTATTGGAGTTTATGCCCAAGGAGCACGCCGACTACGACGCTGTGGTGAAGATTCTGAACGAGGTAGCTGCCGGTTTGGCTCGTTGGCAGGATGAGGAGTCGGGCGTTTGGTACCAGCTCCTGCAGCACGACGCTACGGTGAAGGCCGACAACGTGGGTGACACGGTAGAGGGGGAGACCTTCAACATCGGCGAGCAGCCCAACTACCTGGAGGCTTCGGCTTCGTGCATCTTTACCTATGCTTATTTGAAGGGTATCCGTCTCGGTCTGCTGGATGCAGCGACCTACACGCCGGTTGCCGAAAAGGCTTACGCCGGTTGCGTGAAGGAGTTTATCCGCGAGCGTGAGGATGGTCTCTTGGACATCGTACAGAGCTGCGCTTCGGCCGGTCTCGGCCCCGCCAAGGATCACTCGCGCACGGGTACGGTGAACTACTACCTCGCCGGCAAGGATGTCCGCATCACGCAGAATGAGGGTAAGGCCATTGGTACCTTTATCCTCGCATCGCTGGAGTGGGAGCGGAGATAAAGAAATTAAGAATTAAGAATTCAAAATTAAAAGCGAGAAGGGGAGACCTTTCTCGCTTTTTTTATGGTTTAACCGAACCAATAGAGCCTAACAACAAAGGGGGTCGTGGCAAACCACAACCCCCAAACTTAATTCTTAATTTTTAATTCTTAATTCAGCTTCAGGTCCTCCTTGATAGCCTCGATCTTACCATCAAGCTCTGCCAGAACAGCATCGAACTCAGCCACCGAAGCCAGCGGAGCCTTCACGCCGAAGTAGAACTTGATCTTGGGCTCCGTACCCGAGGGACGTACCGAAACGATCGTACCATCCTCGGTGAACCACTGCAGCACATTGCTCTTGTCCTCCTCGATGGGGGTAACGGCACCCGTCACCACGTCGAGCGTCTCGCTCTTGAGGTAGTCGTTGATCTTCACCACCTTCGAGCCAACGATCTCCTTGGGCGGATTCTCGCGGAAATCAACCATCATCTTCTGGATCAGTTCGGCACCCTCCTTGCCCTTGCGGACAACCGAAACAAGGCCCTCACGATACAGACCATACTGTACGTAGAGCTCCTGCAGCCACTCGTAGAGGGTCTGACCCTTCGTCTCGAGTGCCCAAGCTGCAGCCTCGGCAGCCAGCGAGCAAGCCGAAACGGCATCCTTATCGCGCACGAAGTCACCGGCCAGGTAACCGAACGACTCCTCGCCACCACCGATGTAGGTAGCAACGCCCTCGTTGTTGCGGATGATGCGGGCGATGTACTTGAAGCCCGTGAGGCAGTCGTAGCACTTCACACCAAAGTGAGCAGCCACGGCGTTAGCCATCTGCGACGTCACGATCGTCTTCACGACGAACTGCTTGCCGTCGAGTTTACCCAGCTCGGCCCAACGCGTGAGTTGATAGCTCAGAATGAGGGCCAGGGTCTGGTTTCCGTTCAAGAGGACATACTCGCCCTGCTTGTTACGCAACGCTACACCCAGACGGTCCGAGTCGGGGTCGGTAGCCAACACGAGGTCGGCACCCTCCTTAGCGGCCAGCTCGATGGCCTTCATCATCGTCTTGCGCTCCTCGGGGTTGGGCGAATCTACGGTCGGGAAGTTTCCATCAACAACAGCCTGCTCGGCTACGACCGAAACATTCTCGAAACCGAAGTTCTTCAGCGAGGCGGGAACGAGTTTCACACCCGAACCGTGGATCGGCGTGTAGACAATCTTCATATCCTTATGCGCCAGCACGCACTCGCGCGAGAGCTGGAGCGTGAGAATCTTATTCAGGTAGATCTGGTCGAAGTCGTCACCCAGGATGGTGATATTCTCGGGATTCTTGCCCGTCAGGATCTGATCCACGTCCGTAATCTTGGCCACCTCCTCGATGATGTTCTTATCGTGCGGAGCCGTTACCTGCGAACCATCGGTCCAATAGGCCTTGTAGCCGTTGTACTCCTTCGGGTTATGCGAAGCAGTTACCACAACACCCGAATGACACTTCAGCTCACGAATCGCGAAGCTCAGCTCGGGGGTGGGGCGGAGTGCATCAAAGAGGAATACCGTAAAGCCGTTCGATGCGAAGATGTCGGCTACATGCTCCGAGAACTTACGCGAGTTGTTGCGGCTGTCGTGACCGATCGCTACGCGAATCTGCTCGCCGGCGAAGTTTTTCTTCAGGTAGTTGGCCAGACCCTGCGTAGCCATACCCACCGTGTAGACGTTCATACGGTTCGAACCTACGCCCATAATACCGCGCAGACCACCCGTACCAAACTCGAGGTCTTTGTAGAAGCTTTCAACGAGCTCCTTCGGGTCATTCTCGATCAAATGTTTTACCTGCGCCTTGGTCTCGGCGTCGTAATTTCCGTCAAGCCACTGCTGGGCTTTCGCCAGGATCTGAGGATCCAATTCGTTTGCCATAGAGTTATAGGTTTTATTTATAGTTAAAAAGTTCTTACTGACTTAATTTCTATATGCAAATATAAGAAAATATATTTGAATATTCAATATCAGCGACTTAAAATTTAAGCCCTCAAAAAGGGTTGTTTTTCTATATATAAAAAAAGTTATTTTGCAAATGAATTTTGAGAATCTTTTTGCAATTTTATTCACAACTTTGCAGTACGAAAAACGAACAAAACTCGTCTATTCCCGCAATCATGTTAAGTAACGTGCAGTCATACAGTGACATGTGGCAAACATGCCTGGACCGAATCAAGGCTCAGACCTCCTCGGAGGAGTTTGAGAAGTGGTTCCGTCCGATCGTGCCGATCGCATTCGACGGTACGAAGCTGCGCCTGCGCGTTCCCAACGAGAGCTACATCAGTCAGATCGAGAAGAACTACCTGTCGCTGTTGCTGCCGATCATCATGCAGTGCTACGGCCAGCAGACAAAGCTCTTCTACTCGGTGCCGCGTGTTGCCGCCAACGCTCCTACGCCGACCGACAACGCCGATCCGGCTGTTCGTTTCACGGCACAGAGCGATACAAAGATACACAATCCATTCGTAATTCCGGGCATTCCGCGTCGATTAAATATCGATCCGCAGTTAAGCCCCGGTCTGACGTTCGATTCGTTCATCGAGGGCGAGTGTAACCGACTGGCCCGTTCGGCCGGTATGTCGGTAGCCGTATCGCCCGGCAACAACCCCTTCAATCCTTTATATATATATGGTGATTCGGGGTTGGGCAAGACGCACATCGTACAGGCCATCGGCCACGAGGTTCGTCAGCGCCATCCGGAGCTCTATGTGCTCTACGTGTCGATGAACAAATTCCAGGCCCAATTCCAAACTGCCTACAAGCGCGGTGAGATCACCGATTTCATCCACTTCTACCAGATGATCGATGTGCTGATCATCGACGACATTCAGGAGTTGACCGGAAAGCCGGGCACACAGAATGCCTTCTTCAACATCTTCAACCACCTGCAGCTGGCTGGTAAGCAACTGATTCTCACGTCGGATAAGCCGCCCGTAGAGTTGAAGGATATCGAGCAGCGACTGCTCACGCGCTTCAAGTGGGGTCTGTCGGCACAAATTCAGACACCCGACCGCGAGACGAAGATCAAGATCATCCGCGCCAAGGCCGAGAAGCTCGGCGCTCAGATCTCGGAGGAGGTGATCGCATACCTGGCCGACAACATCTCGGCCAACGTGCGTGAGATCGAAGGTGCACTTTCGTCGCTGATCGCCAACGCCTCGTTCCTGGGTCGCAAGATCACCACGTCGCTGGCCAAGGAGATTCTGAAGGTCTACGTGAAGCTCTACCAAAAGGAGATCACGATCGACCACATTATCAAGGTGGTTTGCGAACATCTGTCGATCGACTTCGACCGCTTCAATTCGACCGAGCGCACGCGCGAAATCGCCCAGGCTCGCCAGATTGCGATGTACCTGTCGAAGCAGCACACGAAGGCTCCGCTCACGACCATCGGTGCTTCGATTGGCGGCCGCAACCACGCTACGGTACTCCACTCGTGCAAGGCCGTATCGAACCTCTTGGAGACCGACAAACAGTTCCGTCGTACGGTCGAGGAGATCGAGAAGAAGGTGCTGGCGCAATAGACTGCAGCAATTCAAAAAAACACGATAAAGGCGAAGAGATTCTTCGCCTTTTTTATTGGCGCTTTTTCAAACCATGATTTTGAATTCTAAATTTTGAATTCTAAATTTGTACTATGGATCAGCCCAAAATCGAACGCCTGCTTCGCCTGATGAAGCTTCTGACGGCCAATACGACCTACACGGTCGATCAGTTGGCCGAGCGACTCGACATGTCGCGTCGCACCATCTACCGCTATATCGACACCTTCCGCGACGCAGGCTTTGTGATTAAGAAGTCGGGCGACTGCATCCGGCTGGATAAAGCCTCGCCGCACTTCAAGGATATCTCGCAGCTGGTTCACTTCACCGAGGAGGAGGCCGTCATCCTCAAATCGGCCATCGAGTCGATCGACGACACGAACCTACTGAAACAAAATCTCAAGAAAAAACTCTACGCCGTCTACGACAACAAGACGCTGGCCGACACCGTAGTACGTGGCAAGAATGCCCCCAATATCCGCAGCCTGATCGAGGCCATCGAGGAGGAGCGGCAGGTAATCCTGCATGGTTACCAATCGGCACACGGATCGGCCGTCCGCGACCGTAGGGTAGAGCCCTTCGCCTTTACGACGAATTACGTCCAAGTGTGGTGTTACGACACCGAGGATGGGCGCTGCAAACTCTTCAAATCGTCGCGCATCAGTTCGGTTGAAGTGACCGAAACACCCTGGGAACACAAGGCCGACCACCGCGAAGGTTTTATCGACATCTTCCGCATCCACGGCGAAGAGCGAACCCGTATCGTGCTGGAAATGGGACTTTTGGCATACAACCTCCTCATCGAGGAGTATCCGCTCGCCGAGCGCAACCTAAAGCCTACAGACAACGGGCGCTGGCTACTCGATACCGAGGTTGCCGGCATGGCAGGCGTAGGACGCTTTGTCGTGGGTCTTTTGGACGACATTCGCATTATCGAGGGTCCCGAACTGAAGGCCTACATCCAGGCATATATGGCAAAAAACGCCCTGTAAGCAAAAAAATCGACAAAAAATCATATTTTTTATCACTGTGTCACAAATTGACACAAAGCTGCCGTTCCTTTGCATCGTAAACAAAAGGTTAAACCACTTAAAACTTTGCAAAAATGGGAACTGCTTATCAGATTTGCTGCAAACACTGCGGCACACGTTTCAACCACTCGGCCGATGCCGGCTTCGGCATGCTGCCTAAATGCGTAGGGTGTGGCGACATGGGTGGCTACATCGAAACCGAGACTGCGATTCGCTGTCCGTCGTGCCATCGTCGACTCAACACGACGACCGAGGAGTTCAACGAGCAGGTCGAGATGACCTACGTGTGGGACTAATCGTAGGCGTAAGGGCAAAAATCAAGAGTCAAAATTTGGCATTAAAAATTTGATTTGCTATCTTTGAGGGAAAGTTTTCCCGTAGGGAACATGTATTGAATAAAATAAAACAAGATATATCATGGCAGAGAAAACGCAAGTAAACGCGGACAAGCTCAAAGTCTTGAACGCAGTCATGGCAAAAATCGAGAAGGACTTCGGTAAGGGCTCGATTATGCGCATGAACAGCAACGAGGTAAATGACGTACCCGTGATTCCGACCGGCTCCGTGACGCTCGATATGGCACTCGGTGTAGGTGGCTATCCGAAGGGACGTATCATCGAGATTTTCGGCCCCGAATCCTCGGGTAAGACGACGCTGGCCATCCACGCCATCGCCGAGGCTCAGAAGGCCGGCGGTATCGCCGCTTTCATCGATGCCGAGCACGCCTTCGACAGCTACTATGCACAGAATCTGGGCGTTGACGTCGACAACCTGCTGATTTCGCAGCCCGACAACGGCGAGCAGGCCCTCGAGATTGCCGACTCACTGATTCGCTCGAGTGCCATCGACATCATCGTCATCGACTCGGTGGCCGCACTGACGCCGAAGGCCGAGATTGAGGGCGAGATGGGAGATTCGAAGATGGGTCTTCAGGCACGATTAATGTCGCAGGCGATGCGTAAGCTCACCTCGTCGATCTCGAAGACCAAAACAGTCTGCATCTTCATCAACCAGCTGCGCGACAAAATCGGTGTCGTATATGGCAACCCCGAGACAACGACCGGCGGTAACGCCCTGAAGTTCTACGCCTCGGTACGTATCGACATTCGCCGCGTATCGGTCATCAAGGATGGCGAGGAGCAGCTCGGAACACGTACGCGCGTGAAGATCGTGAAGAACAAGGTGGCTCCTCCGTTCCGCCGCGCCGAGTTCGACATCATGTTCGGCGAAGGCATCTCGAAGATTGGCGAGATTGTCGATCTGGGCGTGGATTACGGCGTCATCAAGAAGGCCGGTTCGTGGTTCTCGTACGGCGACAAGAAGATCGGCCAGGGCCGCGACTCGGTGAAGGAGCTTTTGAAGCAGGATACCGAGTTCTGCAACAAGATCGAGGCCGAGATTCGCGAGGCGATGAAGGCCGAGAAGGAGGCTCAACGCGGCGGCAAGGCGGAGGCCGCAGCCGAGGAGTAGCCTGTAAAACAAGAAGTTAAAACAACGTCAGCTCAACCCGAAAGGGGAGGGCTGACGTAAAATGGTTATACATGGGTTATTCGACCGAAGACGAGCTATTGATCAAGGAAAAGTGGGACGACCTGCTCTATTCCTGCACGAAGATCTGTAAAAACGACGAGGATTGGAACTTCATCAAACGAGCCTTCTTCCTCGCCAAAGAGGCACATGCGGGTGTCAGAAGACGCTCGGGTGAGCCCTATTTGTTGCACCCGATCGCTGTGGCTAAAATCGCCGTGGATGAGATCGGGTTGGGCGTCAAATCGGTCGTAGCCTCGCTACTCCACGACGTGGTAGAGGACACCGAGTACACGGTCGAGGACATGGAGCGCATCTTCGGTCAGAAGATCGCCTCGATGGTCGATGGTCTGACGAAGATGTCGGGCGTATTTAACGCCGACACCTCGGAGCAGGCCGAGTACTTCCGCAAAGTACTTTTAACCCTATCGGACGATGTCCGCGTGATTTTGATCAAGATTGCCGACCGCCTGCACAACATGCGTACGCTGGGCGCCATGCCGCTCAATAAGCAGATCAAGATCACGGGCGAGACGATCTACCTCTTTGCTCCGTTGGCGCACCGCCTGGGTCTCTACGCCATCAAAACCGAGTTGGAAGATCTCTGCATGAAGTATCGCTTCCCGCAGCAATACGCCGAAATTAAGCAGAAATTGGCCGAGACGGAGGCGAATCGTCAAGAGTATATCGACAAATTCTGTGCGCCGATCAAGGCCGCTCTCGATCGTGACAACTTCAACTACGAGATTTCGGGGCGCGTCAAGAGCGTCTACTCGATCTGGAACAAGATGCAGCGCAAACAGATTCCCTTCGAGGAGGTGTATGACCTGTTTGCTATCCGCATTGTGTTCAAAGCGTTGCCTTTCCCCTCGGAGAAGACCCAATGCTGGCAAATTTACTCGACAATCACAGACATCTACGCCCCAAAACCCGACCGCCTGCGCGACTGGATTTCGATGCCCAAAGCCAATGGCTACGAGGCTTTACATTCGACCGTCATGGGTCCCGATGGCGTATGGGTGGAGGTACAGATTCGCACGCAACGCATGGAAGATATTGCCGAGCGCGGTTTTGCTGCCCACTGGAAATACAAGCAGGCCGAGGGCGATGTGGACGAGTTTGACAAGTGGCTGAAGCAGATTCGCTCGGCACTGAATAGCCCTACGGAGAACGCTGTTGACTTCCTGGATAACTTTAAGTTATCCTTATACACATCTGAGATCGTAGTATTTACACCAAAGGGCGAAAGCCGCCAGATGCCGTTTGGAGCAACCGCATTGGACTTTGCATACGACATCCACTCAAAGATCGGCAATAGTGCCATTGGCGCCAAAATCAACCATGAGTTGAAGCCCATCACAACACAGATTCAGAGTGGTGACCAGATCGAGATCATCACCTCCGACAACGCCAAGCCCAAAGCCGAGTGGCTGGACATCGTCTCCACCGGCAAGGCCAAGCAGGCAATCAAGAGCTTCCTCAAACGCGAGCGACAAAACAACATCGAGCACGGCATGGAGATGTTGGAGCAAAAGATGCAGGAGCTGAATATCCAGCTCAACGGCCACGTACTCCGCAAAATCATCCCCGCCTACGAGAGCACCAACAAGGAGGAGCTATACACGAAGATCGGCGCCGGCATCGTCTCGCTCGACAACCTGGAAAAAATCCTGAAAGAGAATTCCGGCCGTAAGTTGCTTAAATTCTGGACATTCTTCATTCCTCAAAAGAAGAGCAGCGACACTCCGGAGACACCGCAAGAGCAGCCAAAATCGATCGATAAAGAGCCTCAATCCCAACATTTTGAGGTCGCAGAATGCTGCCACCCGATTCCGGGTGACAAGGTAGTCGGCTACCACGACCCGATTTCAGGCAAGATCGTCGTACACAAGGCTACGTGCAACGAACTGAATCGTCTGGCTGCCCAGCACGGCAAAAATATCGTCAAGGAGGAGATCCAGTGGTCGCGCCAAAAGGCGATGTCGTACCTCGTGACGGCCGAATTGCGCGGTATCGACCGCAAGGGTATCTTGATGGATCTGGCCCGTATCATCAGTGGCGACTTTAACATCAACATCCGCGAGATCAACATCAAGAGTCACGCCGGCATTTTCGAGGGCAACCTCAGCCTCTACGTCAAGGATGTCGAGAGCCTCAATGCCGTGATGGACAAGATGCGTCAGGTCAAGGGCATCGAAAGCATAAAACGCACATTATAAAGGATATAACCAAACAAAGAGGGTAGTATGGAGGATTATATCTGGATTATCTGGATTGTGATCGCTATCGGCGGTTCGATTATGAATGCACGCGCGAAACGCAGCGAAACGAGCGAAACGGCAGACGAAGAGTCATCCACAGAGCCGATTCCTCGCATGCGTCCCATTGCAGAAGGGCAACCTGTACGCCCCGTCAGATCGATTCCTGCCCCTCAAAAGGAGTTTGTAGAGGCTCAATCGCTCGAGACTCTGGAGGGCCTGGAGACAATTCCGAACACACAGGTCTCTAAAACCGCCCAAATCATTCGCAATAAAAGGCAAACTCTACCCAAACACGCCACACAGCAGAGCAACTACAAAAAGGCTAACAGACTACCCATTCAGACGCAAGCCAAGTCCTCGATCAGCAAATCCAGCGAGGACGGAGCACATCCGCTCGTTAGCGACTTTGACCTGGAACACGCAGTGGTATATAGCGAGATCTTAAAGCCAAAATACCAGGAGTACGAATAAAGGGTATAACATCGAGCATGAAACTCAAACAACTCGTAAACTTTCAAGAGAAGTTTACAGACCTCCCGCAAACAATTACAAACATTCAACCAAATAAAACTATGGCATCCATTTTTTCACGCATCGTAGCAGGGGAGATTCCTTCGTATAAGATTGCCGAGGACGAGCGTTTCTACGCCTTCCTCGACATCAATCCGCTCACCAAAGGACACACGCTCGTTATCCCGAAACAGGAGATCGATTACATCTTCGACCTCGACGACAAGGCAATCGGCGACATGATGATCTTCGCCAAAGGGGTAGCAGCAAAGATCAAGCAAAATATCGACTGCAAGCGCGTAGCCGTAGTGGTTTTGGGCATGGAAGTACCGCATGCGCACATCCATTTGATCCCCATAAATAGCGAAAAAGACGTAGATTTCCACCGCGAGAAGCTGGTTTTAACGCCGGATGAGTTCCGCGAAATTGTGGAAAAAATCACGAAATAGGGGACTGTTTACAACTTTATAAATAGCTGATATTAGGCCGATTAGGTGAGTAAAATCGCCTCTCGGCCTATTTGTTTTTAACATAATATTATCGCAATCATCCACCCACGAAATTTTTGCTTATTAGTGGGTGAAAATTCCTGAAAATTGATCAAAATTCCATCAATTTTACATTTGTAATTACATTTGTAAAGATGCAACAAACGTAAATTTGCGAAATGTAAATACATTTGTAAAATATAAAGACTGTTCAAAAGTGTTAATTTAAACAAAAGGAAAATCTGGCAGCAGGGTAGGAAAACGTTCAAAACGAGCAGTTTTATCCGAGTTCAAATATTAAATATCGCAATATTAATACTTAATAACCAGCGTTTTACAAAAGATACTTACAGTAAAATAGACGCATACGAGTGCGCATGGTCAAATATTGCCAAAATATCACAAAAGCCCAACAAACCGCTATACTACATATTATATATTAGATAGTTACGCATTTCATTATAAAGTTAAATCGAGGTACAACAACCGCTCGCGATTTTACCATATTTACATTTTAACAGATGTAAACTTTATCGACAGCGATTAACATTTTACAAATGTGTAAAATTCTTGTTTTACAAAAGAAAAGTTTTTATATTTGTAAAAAATTAGCCTTATGCAGCAAAAATTGCGTGATTTCATGACAAGCGAGGGTTTGAAGTCCGGACAGCTCGCCGAAATGCTTGGCATCAACCCTGCCGGTATCTCTCATATTTTGGCCGGTCGCAACAAACCGGGATTCGACCTGCTGCAGAAAATTCTGCGTCGATTCCCCAAGATCAACCCCGATTGGTTGCTGCTCGATCAAGGCCCGATGTATCGTTCCGACTACGATGCAACGAACAACACACCTGCCAAGACCCAGGAAAAGCAGATCGACCCGATCGAAAAACAGAACGGGTTATTCGATGTAACCTCAAAGGACGAACCGAAAGCTGCTGTCAATCCAAACGGGATTGCCTCCGTGTCTCCAACTCACGCCGGCCGAATTGCGCGCGTAGTAATTTTTTACGACGACCACACCTTCGAGAGTTTCACACCGAACAAGTAAAGGCATGCATAAAAATTACGCTCGATAGAAAAATTGTATCGAGCGTATTTTTTGCTCACGACATGTTATTTTTCTCTTTGCTCAATTTTCGCGTATTTCGATCAACCGATCAGATCGTTTTCAAATACGCGATTCTCGGAGGGTTAAAAAATCAACGTTTTTCAGAAAATTTCGCCGGCCATCAAGACTAATCAACCCTCAAAGAACCTCAGGGATACCTCTCCTATTACTGCCACACAGATATTGAAATAATATTTATATTATGTTAAATAGGATAAATGGTAATTCATATAGCAATCTTGGGAGGATGTTCCCTGCCCCTGCATATTTCCTCGGAAAATTTGTATCTTCGCAGCATGAAACGATACCTAATATATATAACCGTATTGATGTTGGCGGCATGCACATCAAGCCAGCCAGCAACGGAATCGCAAACCATCTACGTTTCGATCGCACCGTTGCGTTCACTCGTGGAGGCGATCACGGAGCAGGATTTTCCGGTCGAGGTGCTCGTACCGGCGGGGGCTTCGCCCGAGAATTTCGAGCTTACACCCAAGCAATACATCGCCCTGAATGAGGCGCAGTGGATCTTCTCTACGGGGCTGATCACCTTTGAGACTACCCTGCTCCACAAGCTCCCCGAAGGGGCGCGAATCATCAACCTGAGTCGTGGCATCGAGCTGCTTGCAGGCACCTGTTCGCACGCCCATCACGGCCACAACCACGCCCACGGCATCGACCCCCACATCTGGACCTCGCCCCGCGCCCTGAAAACGATGAGCGAAAATCTCTTCCACGCCATCCGCGAACGGTATCCCGATTCGGTACGTTATGCGCAGAATTTCAACCGTTTGCAGGAGCGTCTGGAGGCTCTCGACCGAGCGATTGAGGCGCAAATCACGGCATCGGGCGTGAAGCAGTTCATCATCTACCACCCTGCCCTCACCTACTACGCACGCGACTACGGATTGCGCCAAATCGCCATCGAGGAGGAGGGCAAAGAGCCGTCGGCCAAGCGGTTGGCTGAGCTGATTCGTACAGCGCGCGCGGAGGGGATTCGCACCGTCTTGGTGCAACGCCAATTTCCCCGTTCGAGCGTCGAGGCCGTAGCCGAAGATATGGCGGCCGAGGTCATCGAATTCGACCCTTTGGCAGAAGATGTAATCCGGAATATCGAACACATCACCACGCTAATCACCCGAAAATGAAGCTCATAGAACTACACGACGTCAGCGTCGGCTACGAGGGCTACGAGGCCCTGCACGCGGTCAATCTCACGATTGATTCGACCGATTTTCTGGGCGTCATCGGCCCAAACGGAGGTGGAAAGACAACCCTTGTGAAGGCCATCCTGGGGGCCGTTCCCTACACGGGCAAAATCGACTACGCGCCCGAATTGTTCGACGGCCGCGAGCGACTGATTGGCTATATGCCCCAAATTACGGAGTTCGACCGCGCCTTTCCCATCTCGGTCGAGGAGGTGGTTTTGTCGGGCTTGCAGGGTCGACGCGGATTCCGCCACCGTTACACACGGAGCGACCGCGAAAAGGCACTCGAGTTGCTTGCAAAAACGGGCATCGAAGAGCTTTCGAAGCGTCCCATCGGCGAGGTGTCGGGCGGTCAGATGCAACGCGCCCTGCTCTGTCGCGCCATTATCTCCGACCCAAAGTTGCTCATTTTGGACGAGCCAACCAACTTTGTCGATAACCGCTTCGAGCATGAACTCTACCACACCCTCCGCGAGTTGAACGAGCGGATGGCGATTCTCGTTGTTTCGCACGATGTCGGCACCATCACGCGCCTTGTGAAGGAGATTGTCTGCGTGAACCGTCATGTGCATCGCCACCACTCGAACATCATCACGGCCGAGCAGTTGGAGAACTACAACTGCCCGATTCAAATCCTTACGCACGGCCATGTGCCCCACACCGTTTTGGCACACCATCCGGGAGATGGGTGCTGTGAATAGGCAGAGAGTCCAAAGGCAAAAGGCGAAAAAGGCAGCCAAGGACAATTAAAGGGAGCAAAAGATAAGACAACGAAAAAGGAGGGTTTGCGCCCTCCTTTTTTTTTATACAATTCGAATCAGGTATTGATTTTTTTTACTATATTTGCGAATATTATACGATAAACACGCGAGTGTTTGTCTTTCTCGCTGATGAACCTAGGAAATTCATTGACGGTAAGAGAAGACGAACGCCACGGCGCGTCTGCATATCTATTTGTGTATGTGGTCCTGCGCGGGCTGATGCTATCATCTTACCACGGCTTTCCTAGGGCCTATCAGCGGAGATTAAGCAATTAGTCTGCGCTTTCTGTTTTTATACCCCAAGCGCAGCAAGTATTAACCTGAACTTTAAGTTCGTAAACACATTGTTCATATGCTGCTTTTCGATGTAGGTACTGTCCTTTTTTGCACCAGTTTGATGCTCCTTATTTGGTTTCTGCTGAAACGACAAAACAACCACCAGGCCAAATTGGTGGCGCTGATTATCTGCATTGTGATGGAGATTATCGGCGGTGTGCTGATGGTCGTAGCTCATTACCTCGTGGCGGGAAACGCATCGACAATTACTAATTTAATACAATAACCACAAACTAAATTTATCATGGGACTTTTGAATAATTTTCTTGACAAGTTCAAGAATGCGGAATTTACTGTTGCTCCGCAGAAGAAGTTGAAGACCATTTCGGCCGATTTCAAGAATGCGTTTAACCTCTCGCTTGTATTCTACAAGGGCGTACAGATTGCCGATGGTGATCTGACGCTTGCAGCCTTGAACAAAAAGACTACCAAAGATGTAAAGTCGAAGGCAGACGGCCTAAAAATCAAGGCAAGCATGAAAGTAGGCGATGCCGAGAAGCTATTTGACCAGAACTTCGGTGTAACCGTCCAGATTAAGGATGCCGCCGGCACCAAGCTCGTTCCGAATGGCATTACCATTGGCCAAGCCGCCCGTGGCGAGTATTAATCGATGCCCATGCTGGTTGATATCGTTCGCAAGGATGTCTGCGCTTTTTTGGAGAGCAACGAAGAGTTGCTCTTCAATGAGCGCGACTTTCAGATGCACCTTGCCACTTGGTTGCGCACTTCTAATAATCGCTACGAGGATGTAGATGTAGAGTATTATGTTCCAAAAAGTGAGCTCGAAAACTATGTTTGGGATAGTGAACTTCGCCTCGATATTGTCGTAAAAAAGAACAACGAATATTGTCCTATCGAGCTAAAGTACAAGACTAAAAAGGTGGAGCGACAAATCGCACGCTTTGACGAACAGCTACATCACAAAGTTGTCGTAATGAAGAATCAGGGGGCACAAGATTTAGGCATGTACGATTTTTGGAAAGATGTGCGCCGTGTGGAGTTGGTACAAAAACGCTTCAAGCGCGTTAAAAATGGGTTGGCGGTATTTGTCACCAACGATGAGTTCTACACCAAAGGCAGTAAGGAGACATCTAACAACTATCTTTTCAACATGGATGCAGACAAGGCTCACCCTAAACAGAAGCGATGGGCTAAGCCGGAAAGCACTTGCGCCAAAACGCACCCAAATTTCGAGGTGGAGAAGGAGTACATTATTGATTGGCACAATCGAAAGATTGACGGCGTAGCGTTCCACTATTGTATTTTATCTATCTAACACATTTTATTAACCATTAAAACTTAAAAAAATTATGGCAGAGTTCAAATTGGATGGCCGTATGAAGGTTAAGACCTTGAAGGCTAATTTTAAGAAGGAGTTCGGTGCATCGTTGCGTGTTTACACCACTGTTGCTTGCAAGACTCCGGCTGATGACGAGAAGACATTGGCAGCACTCCGAGCGGAGGGTTACACGGGCGGTGAACTCGTTGTAGGTGGCAACCTCCGCGTTGGTAACTTTGAGAAAAAGATTGCCGAGAAGTACGGTATCGGTGTTCAGGTCGCTGACAAGGAGGACAAGAAGTTGGCTGACAACGGCGCAACTTTGGTTGGGGCAGGCAAATAATCGCCGACACCATTTTTAGGTATGTGGGGCTTGACCGCCCTACATATCGCAAAAATCTCACAACATTACCTCATAAAAAACCATGAGCAAAGAGTATTACAAGAAGAAGATTATTGACTTGCGTGCCAAAATTGCTAAAGAGCGCGAGGACAAGAAACGCGACAATGCCTACTATGCCGACAAGGTAAAGAGTGCATCGGGCCCATCGAATAAGGCGTACTATCGCAAATCGAAGATTGACCACGCTGCAGCTCACGACCGCCGTATTGAGCAGTGGAAGCGCGAAATTGAAAGTGCCAAGGAATCACTCAAAAGATGTAAATAAATACGCTATTCAACAATGATTATTGTTATCTCTTATATCCTTAACCTTTTGGCTCCAATCGTGAACACATTGGGGGCAATCGGTTTTTGTGCCTGCTTCCCCTATGATGATTTCCATATTTTATGGATTAGTGGCGTAGCGGCCATTGTCGGGTTTGTTTTCGGCATTCTTGCCTACAGAAATGGTATTCCTCCCCGTTGGTTTTGGTCAAAATCTGCGGATGAGATTTTCTCCTTCTCGGTTACGGCTGTCTTGGGCTATGCGGTAAACTTTGCGATGTGGCCTTGTGCAATCTATTTTGTGCAGACTATCGCTGAGCGCGTATAATCAGAGTCTCGCAAACCAACAACACAAAAAGGAGGGTGCACTACCCTCCTTTGTTGTCATACCGAAAATTGCTTGTCGCGCGGCGAGTTCAAGGCTTGCGACGGGTAAGAAACGAAAGTCTCTATAAACGAGCTGTGTTTAGGCACACAAAAGGAGGGCATACTACCCTCCTTTGATGTAATACCGAAAATTGCTTATTGTGTGCAAGAAGTGATTTTCGCGAAAGTCGCTATAAACGAGCTATTTTTAGGCACACAAAAGGCGAAGAGCGCAGCATACTGAGCGTATGTGAGCATCTTCGCCTTGTAGTGTAACGACAAAAGAGCCGTTTAGAGAGGCTTTCGTCTTACTTGGCCTCGTTGATCGCCGACAACTTCTCAAACAACTGACCAAAGCCCTCGCCAATTTCGCGACGGAGAGCGGCATAGTGCTTGCGAACGAGCGACTTATTGTGCGGCTCGGCGGGGTTCATTGCCTTCTTGAAGAACTCGTTGCGCATCTCAACGGCCTCCTGCATGAGGTTCATAATCTCCTCCTCCTTCGAGGGCTGGAAGCAGATAGCCATATCGCAGTCGAAAACGACCTCCTCCAAGCAGTAGTCAATCTGCTTCTTGAGTACTCTTAAATTTGCCATGATATTTTTGTGTTTTTAAGTGTTTCTATCATGCAAATATAAGAAATTCTTTCTAAAAACCAAAGATTTTTTCTTTCGCCGACACAATTCCTAAAAAACCGCTAATAATCGACCTCGCTGCCGGGCATGGCGACAATAATACCGAGCGTCTCGGAACGCAACAGCTCCTCGCAGCAGGGATCCTCCTTGGAGGGGACGATCACCTCCTCGACCACCGCAACAACCGCCTCGGGCGCCGATTTCGGGGTAGGTTTGGGGGCTACATAGGTACGCGTCTCGACCACCTGTCCCTGTTCGTAGAGGATATCGACCTCGACACGGCGCAACGGAGGCAGCGCCTCATGGGTCAGGAAATGCCACACGGCGGGCAGACGTTTCAGGGCCGCCTGCTTCTCGGCGGGGGTATGGTTGCCATCGAGGATCTGCAGCGCCTCGTCACGCCCGGCGATCGACGTGGCAGCCAACTGCGCACGTACGGCACTCCACGGCGCGATCGCGGACTCCAGCGTCACGGTGTAGGGATGCGACGAGCCATACTGCTGATCGACGAAGTGTTTGAAATCCTGCGCACGATGCTCGGCCAACGTCTGATTCAACTTTTTGGGGCCATCGGGCGAAGCGTAACCGGTAATGGTGATCTTGCCCACGCGATGGAGCGTATCGGCAAAGTGCTTCATCAGCGAGGAGAGCTCCTGCAAGGCGGTCGGGTTGTCGCCCATCTTTTGATCGAGTACGGCGCTGCTGATGCGATAATGGATGGCGTAATCGGCCTCCTTATCCGTATTCACACGATAGCGGCGCACAACATAGTCACCCTCCTTGGCATCGGAGAGCAGCACCGAATCGGGCTTTTCGAGGGTGTGTTGCGCCTTGGCTTCACCGCACCACACCAGGACGGCCAAAACCAGCATAGGGGTAAAAATTCTTTTCACGATTCTATGAATTTAAGGTGTTCTACCCCACCCCTCACGCAAGAAACGTACCACAAACAAAGCGGGTCTGTGCACGCCTTTTTTCGGCTACACAGACCCGCTGCAAGTTATCCGCCCCGACCGCTTACCGCATCGGCAGGCGTTATCTGAAACTACTCCTCGTCGTTCTCGGTCGGCAACTCAAACTTCGTGAAGCCGGCCTTTACCAGGATATTGAACCACGCGAAGCACTTCTTGATGTCCGATACATGTACGCGATCGCGGTCGTACTCGGGCAGCACCTCGGCAAAGGCAGCCTGCAACTCGGCGGGCGAAGCCTTGTGGCTGATAGCCTCCTTGCCCTCAGTCTTCTCGTAGATGCGCGTGAAGACGTCAGCCAGGGCGATATCGTCACCCTCAGTGAACATCGAAATCTCCGTCAGGGCGCTCACACGCGACGTAGCCGAAGCGTTCATGCGCTTACCGTCGAGGAGCGACTCCACGATCACGCCACGCTGCGACTGGGCTACATATTTAAACAATCCGGGCTGGCCCGAGATGGCCAAAATCTCTTTCAGTTCCATAATTTATTCGTTTTTAAGTAGATTATTATCCTCTTTTACAAGTATTTCATGCTGTTGCAGGGCAAAGTGCAGGCCGGCCTTCGGCAGTTCGTTGTAGAAGCGCTCATTGTACTCGAAGAACACATCCCACAAATCGTCATTTTTCACCCATGCACGCACCGTTAGGCGCACGCCGTTGTTCTCCAACGCTGCAATCCACACCACCGGAGCGGGATCGGGCAAGATACGCTTTTCTTCGGTCAGCATACCCAAAATCAGCTTGCGAGCCGCCTCCACATCGTCACCGTAGGTCAGCATCAACGTCCACTCGGCACGACGTGTCGTCGCGGTCGAATAGTTGTCGATGATCCCCGTCGCGATGACGTTGTTCGGGATGTAGATCGTCTGATTGTCCACGGTCGTAATGACGGTCGAGAAGAGCTTGATCTCCTGCACCGTACCCGACTGGCCCTGTGCCGTAATATAGTCACCTACTCGGTAAGGCTTCACGGCCAGAATCATCACACCACCTGCAAAGTTCTGAGCCGTACCACTCAGTGCCATACCGATTGCCAGCGTAGCGGCCGAGAAGATGGCGATGAGCGACGTCACATTCACACCTAACGTCTGCACAATCACAAGCACCAACACCAAGATCATCAGCACATTAGCCGAATTGCGGATGAAGGGGCGCACCGAAATATCGACCGATTTCTTCACAAACAGATGATCCAGCAGGCGCAAGATGCGACGGATCACCCACCGACCTACGAAGTAGAAGGCCAGCGCAATGACCAACTTTATCAAGACCCAGATTACCTGCTCGGCCAGGCTCGACATCAGCTCCTGCATATCAAGGTTCATCAGCTTTTCAATCCCCTCGGCCAACTTCTGTCGCTGCACGCTATCGGGCAAGAGCAGCGGCTCGGTCGGCTCGGTTTGTATAAAAAGTGATTTCATAACTGCTATTCCTCTTTTTTCGGTGCAAAAATAGGCAAAAAAAAGAGAAGTTTTTTATCTTTGTATGATATTTCCGTTAAAAGCGAACCCTACGACCTATAATCCGGAGGAAATGAATTAGATAGCGATAGGCTCAATCAGCACTCCGATGGTCAAAACCGATAGCACGCCATGCACCTAACGGCATCATACTGGCTGCTGCTCTGTGTAGCAGCCCTTTGTATCGCGGGATGCTCGCCGGAGTTCTCCGCCGATGTTGCGTTGGGTGAGGAGCTCAACACGACCTCCACGCTGGCCGAACTGCGGAGCCGTTTCACGGGTAGCACCGCGCGAATCGAAAGCGATATCGTGGTGGCGGGACGCGTCACCTCATCGGATCGGGCCGGCAACTTCTATCGCTCGCTTACCATCGAGCAGGAGGGTGCAGCAGCCGAGGTGATGGTAGGGCTTGATGCCCTACACAATGACTACCCCATCGGCACGAAACTCTACATCCGTCTGCGCGATCTGGCCGTGGGGGAACGGCTCGGTGTGCTGCAAATCGGGCTGATGCCGACCGCGACAAGTTGGTATGCCACCGACTACCTCGCCTCAAAGGCCCAAGTCGATCAACACATCGTGCGCTCTGCGGACCCGATTGCCGAGCTGATGCCGACAACGCTCCGCATCGAGGAGCTGACTCCGATCCACTGCGGACGGCTGATCCGCATTGACAAGGTGCAGTACGTTCCCGACGAGGAGCCTGCGATTTGGAGCGGATATCGTTGTTTCAAAGACGAAAACAACCACCTGATCTACACCTACGTGCGTGCTTACGCCGACTTTGCCGACGAGCCGATTCCGACCACTATGGGTACACTTGTCGGCATCCTGCAATATGACCCGACAGGCGATGGGCGCTACCTAATCAAACTACGCGATGCGACCGATTTTATACCATAGTCTGCTGCTGGTGTGCATGCTCTTCACGGCATGCAACGAGGCGACCTCGATCACGGATGAGGTACTCGAGACGCACTCGATCGCCTACCTCAAATCGCTCGGTGGGGAGTCTGCAACCGTTATCCGCCAAGCGGTGGTGATTCGGGGTGTGGTGACAGCCAATGACCGTCTGGGCGAATACGATCGTCAGCTCGTCTTGGAGGATGAATCGGGCGGAATTACCCTCTCGATAGAGGCCTCCGAACTCTATCGTCACTATCCGATCGGCACGATTATCCATCTCTTTTGCAATGGGTTGACTCTGTATAACTACGGCGGGCACATCGAGTTAGGCTACACGGCCGATGCGTATGGCCGCATCGGAATTCCGGCCGAGGAGACGAATCGTTACCTCCATCTACGCGAGCCATCGACCTCCATGCCCCGCCCGACACCGATCTCGCTCACCGAGCTCACGCCTTCGTTGATTGATCGCTACGTGCGGATCGATAACGTGCGATTCCTGACGCCACGCGTGGCGTGGTGTGATGATCCGTCAGCCACCTCCTACCGCTACCGAGTGGAGCATCCGATCGCAGACGAGGCTGGCAACACGCTCCACGTCGAGGCAATCAGCACCTGCCACTATGCAAAAGAGCCTCTGCCTGAAGGCAAAGGCTCCCTTTATGGAATTATCGACTATTTCAACGGTCGTTATACACTGCGTGTAATCAACTACGGAGTCGATTTTCGCTAACCGTTACTCCTGCAGTGCCGACCACAGCATATCTTTCAGACGCTGGATATTCAGACCCGCCACCGACGAGATAAAGACCGAAGGAATACCCTCGGGCAGATCGGCTTTCATCTCCTCGATCAGCTCCTCGTCCAGCATGTCACACTTCGTCACGGCCAGCAGGCGCTGTTTATCGAGCAGTTCGGGGTTGTATTGGGTCAGCTCACCGAGCAGGATTTCATAATCTTTCTTGATATTATCCGAATCGGCAGGCACCATAAACAGGAGCACCGAGTTACGCTCAATATGACGTAAAAAGCGGGTACCCAAGCCCTTACCTTCGTGAGCACCCTCGATGATACCCGGAATATCGGCCATCACAAACGACTTACCGTCGCGCACCTCGACAATGCCGAGGTTCGGCTCGAGGGTCGTAAAGGCGTAGTTGGCGATCTTGGGCTTGGCGGCCGACACCACCGACAGCAGGGTCGATTTTCCGGCATTGGGGAAACCCACCAGACCAACATCGGCCAGCACCTTCAACTCCAGGATAAAGGCGCCCTCATCACCCTCCTCACCGGGCTGGGCATAGCGCGGCGTCTGATTCGTAGCGCTCTTAAAGTGCCAGTTACCCAGACCACCACGGCCACCCTGCAGGAGCACCAGCTGCTCGCCATGCTCTGTGACCTCACCCACCGGAACAAGCTCCGTCTCGCCTGTCTCCTCGTTCTCCACCAAGCGCTTAGCCACCGTGCCGAGGGGTACGGGGATGATGATATCCTTGGCATTCTTGCCCGAAGCACGTGCACCCGAGCCACACTCGCCATCCTCGGCAAATTGGTGGCGCTGGTACTTGAGGTGAATCAGCGTCCAATATTGGCGATCGCCCTGCAAGATGATACTGCCACCCTTTCCGCCGTCACCACCATCGGGACCGCCAAAGGCAACAAATTTCTCACGTCGGAAGTGGGCCGAACCGGCACCACCATGACCCGAACGGGCAAATATCTTCACGTAATCTACAAAGTTCGATCCTGCCATAGTCTACTTAATTTTCAGTGGGCAAAGATAATACATTTTTTCGCGAATTCCTAAAAGCGCCAACTTACGTTGAGGCTGATCGTGCGCGGTTGGGTGTAGAGATAGCGCGTCGCCTGCGGCATACGCAGTGCTCCCGTATCGGTGCCGAAGCGCTGGGAGCGCAACGACTCGTAACCGTAGGAGATCTGCTCGCGACCCGTGAGGTTGTTCAGATAGAGTGCCAACAGTAACGACGACCGCTCAAAATAGATGCTTTTGAAGAGCGAAAGATCGAGCGTTGCAGCATCGGGCAATCGTTCTTGGCGGGTGAAGGCATCAAAGACTTCGGGCGTTGTACCATACTGATAAGCAATGCGATCCGTACGGCGCAAGGCAGCTGCATCGACATAGCGATTACCCGCATAACCCGCCGAGAGACGGAATCCCCACCCTCGCGGCCCATAGTAACGCACCGCGACCATGGCCGTCATTTCGGGTGCGCCACCGACCCGGCAATCGCGCATGTGGCTCACTCCATCCACCTCGATCGGTGCATTATCCCGATCGGCCAAGACCGTCACGCGCGGATCACGCACATAGCGATAGCTTCCCCACGAGGCTGCTGCCGACACCGTCCATCGATAGGCCGGCCGCCACGTCACGGCACCCTCCACGCCATAGGCAAGCGTACCGATGCCCGTGACCGAAAGATCGGCATACAGGCCCGAAAGATCATCGAAATAGCGACGTGTCTCCACCTCGTCCACCGTCAGCGTGGCAAAGGCCGCGAACTCCGCATCCCACTTTTCGCCCGTTTGACGATAGCGTAGATCAGCCGCCCCGAAGCGCCGCAAACAAGGATTATCGATCGTGCGGTTGTTGTATTGCGGTTGCACGAACATCGCCTCAATATCGGGCAGTTCGGCACCCAATGCCACCACACCCTGCAGGTAGTGACGCGGCGAAAAGCTCCATCCCGCAACAGCCTTCATGCGGTAGGGTTTCAGCGTAATCCGACGGCTATGACCCAACGAGCGATTCCCCGCGAAGAGCTCCTTTTCGTAAAAGCCCTCACGCACCATCGCCGCCATCCCCACCTCGGCTGCCAACTGTGCATAGAGTCGATCCCGTTGCCAAGCAGCACTGAAGAAGCCTACAGCCTGCGCCTCTTTCAGCGCATAATCATAGCCGAAGATCGCACCCTCCCGAATCTTTCGCGACGGATTGCGCATGTCGTTTTGCAGGCGGTTGCCATAGGTATCATCATCGACGAGGTATTGATCAATATCGGTCAGGTAGGCCGCACCGAGCAGGTCGTTCATCTGCTTATAATAGCGTATCGGCCTCACTTCAGCTCGCACGCCATAGCGCAACTCCACCTCCCCAAGACGGCTCTCGAAGAGCGCTTGTGCCGTCAGGTGCAACGAACGCGACACCCGATCCTCCAGCGCGTAGATCGCTTCGCCGTCACCCAGCTGATTCTGCGCAATCAACTCATCCCAACGCACCTGCGTATAGCGTGGATCAGCCATCCGCCACGCCTCCTCCGAAGCCCGATCGCCCGTATAGGAGGGCATGTAGCGATAGTTATCGGGAAGCGGGGTACGCGCATTGTACCACCCTAACCCACTCTGTTTGCGAAGGCTGATTTCACCACCCGCAGAAAGCGTCAGTTGTGTATGATCGGCAAGCGGAATTTTCAATCCCGCCACCCCGAAAGGCATCACCTCACGTCGCACGCGGGCATTGCGCACCTTTCCATCCTGGAAACCCCACGACGGGTTGTAGAAGGGATCGTCCAGCAGCGTGTAAGCCTCCTCCGTAGCAGCCGAGCGCAATCCTCGCATCGCCACGGGAAGCGCACCAAAGAGCGTCAGTTCCACGCCCGAAGCCCACGTGCGGGAGATTCGAGCCGCGAGGGTTAGTTGATTGGTAAAAACGCCCTCGATGCGGGCATCGCGCCCCACACGGCCATCCACCACAGCACCAACCTGCCAATCGCGCCACATCCGATGCATACGGACACGTCCTGCCACACGGTAGTTACGATCGGTCACGCGCACCGAGGCCTCATAGGGCGCCAGCGGCAGGGCATCGGTCAGTGTAAATTCACGTACGCCACCCACCCCACCGAGGGTCGATACGCCGGGCCGGATACCTGCATCATAGCGCTCCACACCACCCACCGCACGAAGCGGCGCAAACAACCGGTAGGGCAACTTGACACCCAACAACGCAGCCTGCTCCTCGTCGTAAGATGCACCACGCCGACGAATCGTCACCCGTGGCAGGTTGTAATCGGTCGTGCGACCATACAGGTCATCGCTACTACGGATGGCCCGATAAAAAAGCAACGAGTCGGAGTGCGGATCTTCGGTCCGCTCCTCCGGCTCGGCATAAGGATAGTAATAGTCGCTGTCGAACATTTGAGCCATTGCCGCTTCACACAGCAACACCAGCACGATGCTCAACAGCCGTTTCATGCTTTGTTTCGATTAGATACGGCGCAACACCTCGCACAGCAGATCCCAGAACTTAGGGACCGTGGCGATCTCCAATCGCTCGTCGGGCGAGTGTACACCGCGCAACGTAGGACCAAACGAGACCATCTCCAGCTCGGGATATTTCTCGAGGAAGAGGCCGCACTCCAGACCTGCGTGGATGGCACGCACCTTCGGTTCGGTAGCAAAGAGATCCTTATAGGCATTTACCGTAATCTCCAGCAAACGCGACTGCGGATTGGGATTCCAGCCCGGGTAGCCATCCGTATGGGCCACATCGGCACCCGCCAGCGAGAAGACCGACTCGACCATCTGCGCCACGTAGGTCTTGGCGCTCTCGACCGACGAACGCTGCGACGAAGTTACGACAATCGTCTCGTCATCGACAAACTTCACCGAGGCAAGGTTCGTCGAGGTCTCCACCAGGCCGGGCATGGCAAACGACATCGAAATCACACCGTTAGGCACACCCACCAAGGCATAGATGAGCGACTGCTGCGTCTTCTCGTCGAGTACACGATCCACCTCGGGCATCTCGTTAATCGTAATCTTGAAATTCGGCTCGCGGAAGCGGAACTCCTGCTCCATATCGGCCGCAAAGAGGCGATAGCGCTCCTCAAATTCCGCCTTATACTTCGTCGGCACGCCGAAAATAGCATAAGCCTCACGCGGAATGGCGTTGCGCAGGTTGCCACCCGAGAAGTAGCTCAGGCGCAACTCGCAGCTCTGCATGCCCTCCCACATCAGGCGCGCAAGCGTCTTATTCGAATTGACGCGGCCCTTGTCGATATCGTCGCCCGAGTGGCCACCCAGCAGGTCCGATACATCGACGCGATAGAAGACGTAGTTCTTCGGCGACGACTCCATCTTGGCGTGGAACGTGGCGATCGTGTCGATACCGCCTGCACAACCGATGAAGAGCTCGCCCTCATCCTCCGAGTCGAGGTTCACAAGGTATTTGCCCGTCAGCATCCCCTCGCCCAACTCAAAAGCACCCGTCAAGCCGGTCTCCTCATCCACGGTAAAGAGCGCCTCCAGCGGACCGTGAGGCACCGTCTCGTCCAACATCAAAGCCAGCGCGGCAGCCATACCGATACCGCAGTCGGCACCTAAGGTCGTACCCTCGGCCTTTACCCAGCCATCTTCGATGCGGGTGCGAATGGGATCGTGCTCGAAGTCAAACTCCACGTCCGAGTTCTTCTCGCAGACCATATCCATATGCGACTGCAGGATGATCGTGGGGCGCTCCTCCATCCCCTCGGTTGCGGGCTTGCGCATCACCACATTGCCGATGGCATCTTTCTTATACTCAATGCCATGTTCCTTGGCAAAGTTCACCAAAAATTCGATGATCTTACCCTCCTTTTTCGAGGGACGCGGTACGCGCGTAATGGCATCAAACTGTTCCCAAACGAGTTTGGGCTCAAGATTCGTAATCGTTGACATCTATTAATCGTTTTATGTTTATTCTATCTGTTCACGCTTGGCCTGGCAGTTCTCGCCGCCGTTGGCGTCGTCTGCAGATTTTACCCACCCCCACTTCTTGCTGATTGCAAACTCAACGCAAAAGCGGTTTCTTAAACCGCCCCGCCTTAGGCAGGGGCTTGGTCGCTTCGCTCCCTTGGGTGGTGCTAATATCGGTCACAAAGATACACTTTTATCTATAAACCGACAATCAATCGGCCACTTTGCGGTACTCAATCACAACGGTTTGACCGTTATACTCGTATGTGCTCGATAAATGACGGATAAAATCAGGCTTCGTCTGATCGTCAAACCACGCCTCTACAACCAATCGACCACCCTCGCCCGGATTCCAATGCGGCGTGAAGATGTTTAATTTTCGATTATTGCTGATATTCAGCTTTTTGATTTGGCAACTCGAGCAATCGAACTCGGTCAATTCCGCGTTTCCACCCATATCGATTTCGCTGATCGGATTCCCCTCGCAGTGAAGCAATTGCAGTTTCGGATTCTGCTTTACATCCAATTTCGTCAAAGCGTTAACACCTACATGCAACCACTCGAGATTGGGACAATGATCAACCGACAAACTCTTTAACTTACCTTGTAGAGCGACCAGGCGCTCGAGCTTCGTGCAGGAGGATATATTCAACGCACCAAGCGACGAGTTCTGACCGCAATAGAGCCACCTGAGCTCCGGACACTGACTAAAATCAAGGGACGAAAGTTTGTTATTGGTAAGATAGACCCACTTCAGGCAGTCATTCGCACCAAACTGCACCGAGCTGAGTTGATTTTGTTCCAACGACACCTCTTCGAGCAACGGATTACGGCTTAAATCGACCGAGGTGAGTTTGTGGCAATCGCAACGCAACTTTTTCAACGACTCGAAATATTCGATACCGCGCAACGATGTAATCGGATCGTAGGTAATCAGCAAATCGCCATAGACGAAATCAATCTTTTCGATTTTGCGCACATCGGCACGAGTAATCCGCAAAGCATTAGCAATCAGCTTGTGGCGCTGAAGCTCCTTTGCAAAATTCGCATCAATGTGTGCTGTAATATCCTCCGTATAGTCAATTTCGGGCTTCGGTGTCGGCTCCTCCTCCGGACCACCCTCACTGCATGCCACAAAAGAGACAGAGAGCATCAAAAGCCACATCAGCATCAGCCTTTTCATCACTATCAGTTATTAGAAATACATAGAATAGGTAGTGCAAAAATAGGATAATTTCCGATAAATTCCTACCTTTGCGCGTGAATAATAAAAAGGTATATGCACAAATCAGGCTTTGTAAATATCATCGGTAATCCCAACGTGGGCAAATCGACCCTCATGAATCAGCTCGTGGGCGAGAAGCTCTCGATCATCACCTCCAAGGCTCAAACCACCCGCCACCGCATCATGGGCGTTGTTTCGGGCGAGGATTTCCAGATCGTCTACTCCGACACGCCGGGCATCCTGAAGCCCTCCTACAAGCTGCAGGAGTCGATGATGAAGTTTGTTACGGGTGCCTTGACCGATGCCGATGTAATCCTCTTTGTGACCGATACGGTCGAGGAGTCGGATCGTGCGGCCGAGATTTTGGCGAAGCTCAAAAAGACCTCGATTCCCGTCATCGTCGTAGTCAACAAGGTCGATTTGTCGAACCCCGAAGCGCTCGAGGCGTTGGTCGAGAAGTGGCACACGGAGCTACCCGAGGCACGCATCATCCCCGTATCGGCCAAGGAGTCGTTCAACATCGAACCGCTCTTCCAAACGATTCTGGAGTTGCTGCCCGAGGGTCCTGCCTACTACCCGAAGGATACGCTGACGGACAAGACGCTGCGCTTTTTTGCCTCGGAGATTATCCGCGAGAAGATCCTGAAATTCTACGACAAGGAGATCCCCTACTCGTGCGAAATTGCCATCGATAGCTACAAAGAGGAGCCGACGATCGACCGCATCTCGGCTACGATCTACGTCTCGCGTGACTCGCAAAAGGGCATCATCATCGGCCACAAGGGCGAGAAACTGAAGAAGGTGGGTAAGGCTGCCCGCGAGGATATGGAGGCTTTTCTCGACAAGAAGGTCTTCCTGCAGCTCTACGTCAAGGTCAATGACGATTGGCGCAACAACGACCGCGAGCTGCGCCGCTTCGGCTACGAGCTCGAATAATAAAACCACTCCAAGCCCCGTTTTAGTTCCAAATGCAACTTTTCAGACGACTCTTCATCGCGCTCCTGCTCCTCGTCCTCTCGACCGAGGTCTCGGCGCAGTACAACCGAGAATACTTCTTCTGGGTGGGTCGTCGTTGCATGATGAACAACGACTATCAGGAGGCCATTCGCACACTCAACACCCTTTTGCGCTTCGACGAGAAGGCCTTTGAGGGGTACTTTCTACGCGGTATTGCCAAATACAATCTCGACGATCTGTTGGGTGCCGAGGCCGATTTTACGACCGCTATTCGACTCAATCCCGTCTACACACAAGCCTACACCTATCGCGCCATTACACGCTCACGATTAGGAAATTACGACGATGCACTTCAAGATTTCCGCGAGGCGATCGATCTGCGTCCCGATCTCCCCGGCCCCTACTACAGCCGTGGCGTAACGCGTCTGTTGAACCAGCAATTTGAAGAGGCTATTTCGGACTTCGACAAATTCATTCTCCAAGAGAACAAGGTGGCCGATGCCTTTATCTGCCGTGGTTTGAGCTACCTGCATCTGAAGGACACCACGCGGGCCTATGAGGATTTCGACCGTGGTATTCGCACCAATCGCGAAAGCCCCAACGGCTACAACCGTCGTGGTGCGCTCTACATGCAGCAGCGTCGTTTTTCGGAGGCAGAGGCCGACTTCAACATGGCTATTTCGTGCGACTCGAGCTATCTGGTCTCCTACTTCAACCGCGCACTGGTATACTCGGATACGAATCGACCGCTGGATGCGTTACGCGACTTCGATACGGTAATTCAGCTCGACTCGACCAACTCACTCACCTATTTCAACCGCGCCATTCTGCGTAGCAACATCGGTGACTACAACCGTGCGTTGGAGGATTACAACAAGGTGGCTCTCTACTCGCCCAACAACGTGCTGGTCTACTACAACCGTGCAAACGTGCATACCCAGCTTGGCGAGATCGAAAAGGCGATCGAGGACTACACGTCAGCCATTGAGCTCTACCCCGACTTTGCCAACGCTTATATCTACCGAGGCCGTCTGCGCGCCCTGATGCGCGACCAGAAGGGCGCCCGTAGCGACCAGCAGACGGCCCAAAAGAAGATTGCCGCCTACCGCGAACGCCTCAGCGACAGCACCTACTCGATCTATGCCGACACGACGCAGCACTTCGACAAGCTGCTCTCGTTCGACAGCAAACTCTCTGGATCGACATTCGGCCGCATCACGGGTCAGGGAAATGTCCGCGAGGAGATGCGTCTCTTGCCGCTCTTCAAATTTACGCTCATGCAACCCGACTCGACGGTCGAGATGAAGCGCTACAACCCGCGTCGCCTGGAGGACTTCTTCAAGCGCATTGACAACCGCTACCTGGCTCTCTCGTGGCGCGACTCGTCGCTGCCGGCCGACTCGCTCGTCGTGCTCGACAAGGAGTACACACAGCGCATCGACGTGCAGGATCCCTCGTGGATTCACCTCTTCGAGCGCGGCATTTCGCAGGCACTGATCAAGCAATACACCAACTCGATGAACACCTACACCTCGGCCATCGAGCTCAACCCCTCGAACCCGTTCCTCTACCTGAACCGTTCGACTACGCGTGCCGAGATGATCGACTTCATTTCATCGATCGACAATTCGTATCAGCGCATCACGATCGATTCGGACCCCGCGAATCGCCTGCACAACAACTCGAAGCGCACGTACAGCTACGACGAGGCGATTGCCGATCTGAACAAGGTGTTGAAGCTCTATCCCGACTTCGCCCACGCCTACTACAACCGCGCCAACCTGAGCGCCCTCTCGGGTGATCTGCCGGCTGCGTTTGAGGATTACACGAAGGCCATCGAGCTCAATCCCCACTTCGCCGAGGCCTACTACAACCGCGGCATCGTGCAGATCTTCATGAAGGATACGCGCAAGGGGTGCCTCGACATCTCAAAGGCGGGCGAGCTGGGCATCCGGGAGGCCTACGAGGTGCTGAAACGCTATGCACAACAAGCAACAAACTAATTCAAACAATAAACTATGGTAACAACTATCCAACGAAAAATCAGCGACTCACCCGTTGCTCGCTGGTCGGCATTGCTACTCTTGTCGCTAGCCATGTTCTGTTCTTACATTTTCATGGACATTCTCTCCCCCATCAAGGACTTAATGCAATCGACTCGCGGTTGGGATTCGACGGCATTTGGCACGATGCAGGGTGCTGAAACCTTTCTCAATGTCTTTGTTTTCTTCCTTATCTTCGCCGGTATCATCCTCGACAAGATGGGTGTTCGCTTCACGGCCATTCTTTCGGGTTCCGTGATGCTGGTGGGCGCTTTTATCAAGTACTACGCCATTTCGGAAGGATTCATCGGCAGCAATTTGGAGGCGTGGTTCACGGCACATCTGAACTACATTCCGGGCTTTGACGAGCTGGGTATCTCGCCTTTCTATGAGGGTATGCCGGCCTCGGCCAAGGTGGCAGCCCTCGGTTTTATGATTTTCGGTTGCGGTGTAGAGATGGCCGGCATCACTGTGTCGCGCGGTATTGTCAAATGGTTCAAGGGCCGAGAAATGGCATTAGCCATGGGTTCGGAGATGGCCTTGGCCCGTTTGGGTGTGGCTACCTGCATGATATTCTCGCCCTTCTTTGCCAAGTTAGGCGACAGCGTGGATGTTTCGCGCTCGGTAGCCTTCGGTTTGGTTCTGCTGATGATTGCCCTCATGATGTTCGTAGTGTACTTCTTCATGGATCGCAAGCTCGATGCACAAAGCGGCGAGGAGGAGGAAAAGGATGACCCCTTCAAAATTTCGGATGTCGGTGCCATTCTCAAGAGCAGTGGGTTCTGGCTGGTAGCCCTCCTTTGCGTATTGTACTACTCGGCCATTTTCCCCTTCCAGAAGTATGCCGTGAATATGTTGCAGTGCAACCTGACCTTTACCGAGGTGGCTGAAGGCTCCTTCTGGGCCGGCAACTCGGTGACCATCGTACAATACATCATCATGCTTGTAGTTGCCGTAACGGCATTTATCAGCAACTTCTCGAAGAAGCCGCTCAAACAGATCATGCTGGCCATATCCATCATTTGCCTCATTGTTTACTGCTACATGGGTTATATGCGTCAGTCGGCAGAGACCATCTTCGCGGTATTCCCCCTCTTGGCAGTAGGCATCACCCCTATCTTGGGTAAAATTGTCGATAACAAGGGTAAGGCTGCCACGATGCTGATTTTCGGTTCGCTGCTCCTCGTGGCCTGTCACCTCACTTTCGCCTTCATTCTCCCGCTGTTCAAGGGTAGTGCCGTAGGCGGTGTGATTGTAGCCTACATCACGATTCTGGTGCTTGGAGCCTCCTTCTCATTGGTTCCCGCATCGCTTTGGCCGAGTGTACCCAAGCTGGTGGATTCGAAGGTAATCGGATCGGCTTACGCGCTGATTTTCTGGATTCAGAACATCGGCTTGTGGCTCTTCCCGATGCTGATTGGCAAAATCTTGGATAGCACCAACACCCAGCTCGTCGAGCAGGTTAAGGCGGGCACATTGTCCCCCGAGATGGCTGCTACGCAGTACAACTACACGGCTCCGCTTATCATGCTGGCATGTCTGGGAATCGCCGCCCTCGTACTGGGTGTCATTCTCAAGCGTATCGACCAGCGAAAAGGGTTAGGCCTGGAATTGCCGAACATCAAGAAGTAAGTTGAAAGTTAGCTCAACAAAAAGGGAGATAGTCACCGGTTTGACTATCTCCCATATTTTTTTTGTTGAGCGACTGACAGCACGACAAAAAAACTCTCAACTTTCAACTTTCAACTCTACTTTACCATGTCATACACCGCCATCAGCTTCGAGCACATCTCCTCCCAAGAGAAACGTTCACGTTCGACGAGGCAATTTTGGTGAAAACGATCGAGATTATCGCCCTGCCAGATCTGCTCGATCTTCTCGGCAATCGACTGCGGTGTAGGCTGGCAAAGGTAGCCCACCTTGCCATCGGGCACAATCTCCTTCAAACCGCCCACATCGGTCACAATCATCGGAGTCGAGAATTGGTAAGCAATCTGCGTCACACCGCTCTGCGTGGCTGAGCGATAGGGCAAGACCACAAAATCGGCCGCCGAGAAGTAATCCCCCACCACCGAGTCGGGAATAAAGCGATCATGCAGAATCACCTCGTCCGAGATCCCCTCCTCTTCGATCAATTTACGGTAAGGTTCGGGGGCAGTATAGAACTCGCCCGCCACGATCAATTTACGCCCTGCGGTCTTCCCGGCACGCTTCATCGCGCCCCACGCCTTAAGCAACAGATCCAACCCCTTATAGTCACGAATCAGACCAAAAAAGAGGGCGTAACGCACCTTCGAGTCCAATTCCAGGCGGCCGCAAGCCTCCGTGCGATCAACTCGCTCACCAAAGTTCTCGAAACGCGGATGGGGTGAAAAGAGGGCAGGTGCATCGGTATAGTCGCTCAGTTGACGGTAGACCTCGTCCGACATATAGACAAAGCCATCGACCGAGCCGAGGAAATAGCTGTTGCAGGGGCGGTCGATCAGGTGGTGTTCGTGCGGCTCGACATTATCAATCTGACACAAGACCTTCGTATGACCATTCTTACGCGCCAGACGGGCAATCGTACCAAAGCAGGGGGCCATGAAGGGGGTCCAATATTTCAACAGAATAAAATCGGGGCGTTCGCGGCGCAACATTCGCCCCACACGCCACCAATTCAAGGGATTGACGGTCGAGACCTCGCGCCGAATCTTCAAATCTTCGGGGGCGGGGGTGGTGACCGTCTGGCTCTTGCCCGGGAACAACAGCGAGGGGTATTGCAAGGTAAAGGTGCATAGATCAACCTCATGACCCTGGTGTTGATAGACACGGGCCATGGTCTGCATAATCGACGCCAAACCGCCACGATAGGGATGCGCGGGACCAAGGATGGTAATTTTCATAATGTAAAGATATGAAAAAAAGAGGATTCCGCAACGGGATTCCTCTTTTTTTATCGTCCCAACGAATGTTCTACAACCAGGCGAGTGCCGCGCGAACACACGGATTCTCAGCCGTCGAAATCTCAAACACGAGACGGCCCTCCTCCTCTTTCACAGCGATCGTCAGCACCTCGCCCAACACGGCCTCGTGCAGGAAGTGCATATCGAGGCGGAAGGGACGATCCTCGGCAATGGCCTCCACGGGGAGGTGGTCGAAGATCATTTCGACGTAGCGAATCGTATTCATGTGGCGATTGAAGTCGATATCGCTGTAGCGTACCGTATGGCGGAACTCCTCGCCCTCCGTCACACCACGCAGGCGGCACGGCGCGGCACAGGGAGGTTCCTCCTGTACCATATATTTATCGTGTACATCGGCCGTACGCGTCAAATCGACTGCCGAGCGCGTATTAACATTGAGCATCGCCCACTGCGAGGTCATCTTGGCAAACTGCTTACCCTCCTCGTCATAGATGCGGAAATTACGCGTCGAAAGCAGGCGGTTATAGCCGCTGATCCAGGTCTCAATCTCGTAATCCGAGTACTGCTTCGGACGGAAGGCCACCTCGATCGCCATGCGATTCAAAACCCAGGTATGGTCATCCTGCTCCATATCGACATAGTCGAAGCCCTTGTTGTGGGCATCGGCTCCGGCGGCATTGAGTGCCGACATGATCAGCGCCGGAGATTTCAGGCGCGAGGTAAAATCGAGGCTCTGCGGCTCGACCTTGTAGGTAAAGTATGCTTTATCTGCCATAATCGTTTTCTTGTTACGGGAACAAAGATAGAAAAAATTTCCGATTATTTGGTATAAAACACCTTATCGGGTCATGAATATTATCGAAAAACAATAAATTTTGTTTGTTTTTCGGAGTTTTTCGTTATATTTGCATCAACAAACGAACACTATGCAAAACAAAACTACCTATCTGAAACGCCTCCTGGCGATCTACGTTGCCTTCTTTGTGGTGTTGATCGTGTGGCTTACATTCACCGTAACACCCGGCCTACAGCAAGGAATGCAGGCCGGAGTCTCCATGGGACAGGATTTGAGTGCGCAGCTCCAGCAAGAGACTCCGCAGAGCAGCTATCTCCTGTTTAATTGTCCGCTCTACCAGCCCGATGCCATAATGTTCGAAGTGACCGACTCGATCCGTCAGGTAACGGCTTTTCCCTCGACCATGACCTTTCGCATCACGGAGCCTGCAGGCGAGCACTCGATGTGGTGGCATGCCTTTGCAGCCGTGGGAGGTTCGCCTTGGGTCTATTGGATGATGGTGGCCGCCTCGCTGGCCTTTCTGGTAATCATTGTCCTCATGTGGCTCATCATTCGCTCGGTGCGCCACTCGATCCGTGAGGAGATGCCGCTCGCGAAAAGCAACGTATGGCGTTTGCGCGTAATCGCCCTGCTGACGATCTTCTCCGAACTTTGCAACAGCCTCTGCAATTGGATGATGAACCATCGTGCAGCCGAGCTTGTTGCCGACACGGCCTACTCGGTAAACACCGCTTTCCAATTCAACTACTCGACGCTCATCATGGGTCTTTTGATCCTCTTTGCAGCTGAACTGACTGCCATTGGGCGTGACCTGGGCGAAGAACAAAAACTGACCATCTAAGTTCCACATACTATCATGAAACACATTACGTTATCATATTACAAGGGGGGGGGTGAGCGATGGCGATAATTATCAACATCGACGTCATGATGGCCAAGCGCAAGATTTCACTCGGTGCGCTGGCCGAGCGTGTCAATATCACGCCCGCCAACCTCTCGATCCTCAAGACGGGTAAGGCGAAGGCAATTCGTTTCTCGACCCTCGAGGCGATTTGCCGCGAGCTGGATTGTCAGCCCGGGGATATCATTGAGTACCGAGCCGAAGAAGAACTTGATAAATAAACTTTTTACACTTTAACAATAGGTTATGAGAAAAATCACTTTATGGATCGCAGCCGCACTCTTTACGGTGAGTGCCGCCGCGCAGGGGTTCAACCCCATGCAACCGATTCCGGAGGATGCAGCCGTACGTAAGGGCACGTTGGAGAACGGCATGACGTACTACATCCGCCACAACGAGAAGCCGAAGAACCAGGCCGACTTCTACATCCTGCACCACGTAGGTGCCATTCAGGAGGAGGTAAACCAGCAGGGTCTGGCCCACTTCCTGGAGCACATGGCCTTCAACGGCACGAAGAACCTGCCCGGTAAGCAGGTGATCGAGTACCTGGAGACGATCGGCGTAAAGTTCGGTGCCAACCTGAACGCCTACACCTCGTGGGACGAGACCTGCTACAACATCTCGGATGTCCCCGTACAGCGCGAGGGCGTGATCGACTCGGCCATGCTGATTCTGCACGACTGGTCGCACTTCATCGCTCTGCAGCCCAAGGAGATCGACTCGGAGCGCGGTGTAATCTCGGAGGAGCTTCGTACGCGTGACAACGCCCAGTGGCGTTCGACGATGAAGATGCTCCAGGCGCTGGGTCAGGGTACGCGCTATGCCGAGCGCAACCTGATCGGTTACCTCGACGGTCTGAAGGGCTTTAAGTACTCGGATCTGGAGGATTTCTACGCTGCTTGGTATCGTCCCGAGTATCAGGCTGTGGTCATCGTGGGTGACATCAACGTCGATGAGGTGGAGCAGAAGCTCATCAAACTCATGAGCGACATCCCCGCTTCGCCGGCCGATGCTGCCAAGAAGGAGGTAATCGTCGTACCCGACAACGAGGAGCCTATCATCTCGATTTATACCGACCCCGAGATGAACGGTTCGCAGGCCCAGATTTTCATGAAGTACCCCGCCCTGCCGAAGGAGGCCAACAACACGATCTACGCCGAGATGCTTGCCATCATGCAGCACTACTTCGCCTCGATGGCCAACGACCGTCTGCAGGAGATTGCCATGAAGCCCGATGCACCGTTCCTCGGTGGTCAGATCATGACGGGTAGCACGATCGGCATCATCCCCACGCTCAACGCCACGGTAGCTGCCGTAGCCACGAAGGATGGCGAGCTGGCCAAGGGCTATGAGGCGATCATGACTGAGGTAGAGCGCATCCGTCGTCACGGTTTCACGGTTGGTGAGTTCGAGCGCGCCCAGAACGACCTGATGGCCAGCGCCGAGCGTGGTTACAAGAACCGCAACGACCAGCAGAACCGCTACTATGTAAATCGCTACCTGCAGGCCTTCCGCTCGAATGCGGCTATGCCCGATGCCGAGACGGAGTGGCAGCTCGATTCGATGCTCATCAAGAGCCTCAACGTGGAGGTGATCAACCAGCTGGCTCAGCAGGTAATCATGGACAAGAACCAGGTGATCATCATCAACTCGCCCGAGAAGGAGGGTGTAGCCGTGCCGACCGAGGCCGATATCCTCGCTATCCGCGAGAAGGTTTCGAAGAGCGAGATTGCCCCCTACGAGGATAATACCGTGAAGGAGCCGCTGATCGCCGAGGGTACCGTATTGAAGGGTTCGCCCGTGAAGAAGACGAAGATCGACGAGGCCTACGGCACGACCGAGTGGACGCTCAAGAACGGCATCAAGGTCGTAGTGAAGCCCACAACATTCAAGGCCGACGAGGTGATGTTTGTTGCCTCGGCCAAGGGCGGTGCTTCGGTGCTGACGGACGAGGAGACGATCTACGCAGAGCTGCTGCCGGCCATCTGCCAGATGTCGGGTGTTGGTAAGTTCTCGCGCATCGAGTTGCAGAAGCAGCTCTCGGGCAACACGGCCCATGTAGCTGTCAATACCTCGGCATACATCAGCGGTATCTCGGGTTCGACCTCGCCGAAGGATATCGAGACCCTTCTGCAGCTCGTTTACCTGCACCTCACGCAGCCCCGTTTCAACGAGACGGACTACCAGACCGTGATGAACATCGTCAAGGCCCAGGTGGAGAACCTGGAGAGCAACCCCGACTACCTGATGCAGAAGCGCACGACCGAGATTGCCTATGGCAACAACCCGCGCCGTCAGGAACTTTCGAAGGAGACGATCGCCAAGTACAAGTTCGAGGATCTGGCTCCGATCTACAGCAAGCTCTTCCCCGATGGCAACAGTTTCACCTACTACTTCGTGGGTAATGTGGATCTCGAGGTGCTGAAGCCGCTCGTGGAGAAGTACCTCGGTTCGCTGCCCGTCTCGAAGAAGCCGATGACCTTCGTGGATGACAACGCCGACTATGTGAGCGGCATGGTGGATGAGACCTTCCGTACCGCGATGCAGCAGCCGAAGGTTTCGGTACGCTACATCTTCTCGGGTGACGTGGCCTACACGATGCAGAACCGTCTGAATATGGTCTATCTGACGCAGGCCCTCAACGCCCGCTACCTGGAATCGATCCGCGAGGAGAAGGGTGGCACGTATGGCGTACAGGTTTGGGGTTCGCTCTCGTATATCCCCACGCCCACCTACGAGATGAACATCCAGTTCGACACGAACGATGCAATGGCCGACGAGCTGTGCGAGATCATCATCAAGGAGATTGAGGAGATCGCTGCCAACGGTCCGAAGACGGAGGATGTGGAGAAGACCCGCGAGTACCTCCTCAAGGGGTGGACCTCGAGCCTGGAGCAGAACCAGAGCTGGATGAGCTATATCACCGCAAAGTGGACCAGCGGCATGGACAACCTCGCCGAGCAGGAGGCTACGATCAAATCGACGACCAACGCCGACATCCAAGCCTTTGCCAAGATGATCCTGGAGAATAAGAACCAGATCAAGGTCATGATGCGCCCCGAGGCTCAGAAGGCCGAGTAAGCATCTACCCTATCAACAACAAAAAGGGCTGTCCATTTCGGACAGCCCTTTTTGTTTATCAACTCAAACGTACGGAACGTAAGTTTGACAAGTGCTTGGAACGACTACTCGTAAAGTCCCGCCTTGAGGCGCTGCACCTCCTCCTTCGTGAGGAAACGCCATGCGCCACGCTTGAGGTTCTTCTTCGTCAGACCGGCATAGTAGACACGATCGAGCTTCGTCACCGTATAGCCCAGGAACTCGAACATACGACGCACGATGCGGTTGCGGCCCGAGTGAATCTCGATGCCCACCTCCTGCTTATTATCCTTCAGGTAGGAGATCTCATCGGCAAAGATCTCACCATCCTCCAACGTGATACCCTCGGCCAGGCGGTCCATATCGGCACGCGTGAGGGGTTTATCGAGCGAAACCTGGTAGATCTTCTTCTTGCGATACGAGGGGTGCGTCAGGGTCTTCGTCAGATCGCCATCGTTCGTGAAGAGCAAGAGGCCCAACGAATTCTTATCCAGACGACCTACGGGATAGATGCGCTCCATGCAGGCGTTCTTCACCAGATCCATCACCACCTTCTCGGCGTGGGGATCATCGAGCGAGGTCACGTAGCCCTTCGGCTTGTTGAGCACTAGGTAAACCTTCTTCTCACCCTGGATGCGCTCGTCGTTGAACTTCACCTCATCCGTCGGCTTCACCTTCGTACCCAGCTCCGTCACGATCACACCATTGACCGACACCAGACCGGCCGTGATGAAATCGTCGGCCTCGCGGCGCGAGCAGATGCCCGACTGAGCCAGGAAGCGGTTCAGACGAATATCGCCCGTCTGACGCTCAGGGTTGAACTTCGGGTAGTTACGCGGACGCTCATCATCGCGCTTGAACGAACGCTTCTTGTCGCCAAAGGCCTTCTTGTCCGAGAATTTCTTGTCGAACTTCTTCTCAAAGGGCTTCTCCGTGCCCTGCTTCTTCTCGCCGAACGTGCGACGCTCGCCATTGTTGGTGCGGCCACGGCCGGCAGCCGAGAACTTCGAGTTTCGGCGCTCCTCCTTCTGCTCAAACAGCGGGCGGTTATCCTCCGAGAAATGCGGGTTGTACGAGGCACGCTTGGCGGGGCGAGCCGCCTTCTCATCGCGACGGTATCCGTCCTGCGCCTTCTCCGTGCGCGGACGACGCTCTACGCGCTCGGTGGCGGCCGTCACGGTGCGCACACGCTTGTCACGCGCGAAACGCGACAAGGCCGAGCTTGAGTCGTTAAATTTCTTTTCCATCTTTCTTTTATATAGGTCAATCGAGCGGCAAAGGTACAGCAAAGTTTTCGATTTTCCACACGCAACAGATTGCTTTTTGGCAAATAAAACAAAAACTTCGTACCTTTACGACCGAAATGAAGATAACGACCACGATGAACATCAAAATCAACCGCGAAATATTACGTTTGGCCATACCCAACATCATCTCGAACATTACCGTGCCGATGATGGGTATTGCTTCGACGGCCATTGCGGGCCATTGGGGTGCCGATACGGCAGCTACGATCGGTGCGCTGGCCATCGGTACGTCGATCTTCAACTTCATCTATTGGAATTGCTCGTTTGTCCGCATGGGCACAAGTGGTCTGACGGCCCAGGCCTATGGTGCCGAGGATCGCAAGGAGTGCGGCAACATGCTGGCACGCGCATTGGTGGTTGCTGCGGCGTTGGGTATGCTGCTCGTCATTCTCCAGGTTCCGCTCGGCGAGTTGGCCATCCGCGTGATGAATGGCGACGAGATGACCCGCGAATACTTCTATGCCCGCATCTGGGCTGTGCCGGCCGGCATCCTACTCTTTGGTTTTAACGGCTGGTTTACGGGAATGCAGAATGCCGTGATTCCGATGTTCACAGCCATCCTGGTCAACCTGATCCACATCGGCTGCAGTTTTGCCTTTGCTTTTGGCCTCGATTTGGGCATTGTCGGCATCGCCTACGCCTCGGTCTTGGCACAATATACGGGCGTGGGACTCTCGCTCCTTTTGCTGCTGATCTTCTACCGTCCCTACCTGACGAATATCCGCTGGCGCGAGGTACTCTCGATCGAACCGCTCAAGGAGTTTTTCCGCATCAACCGAGACATCATGCTGCGCACGCTGTGCAACGTAGCGGTCTACACCTTCTTCACGGGCGCATCGGCCCGCATGGGGGATCCCGTGCTGTTGGCCGTCAATACGCTGCTCATTCAGCTCTTTACGCTCTTCTCGTACATGGCGGATGGTTTTGCCTACGCCGCCGAAGCCCTCACGGGTCGTTTCATCGGGGCTCGCGATCCGAAACACCTGCGCCTCTGCATCAACCGCAGCCTCCTATGGAGTTCGATCATCGCCCTCCTGTTTGTGGTGGGCTATCTGTTTGGTTGGCGCGATCTCTTGGGGCTCTTTGTCGAGGAGGGAACGAGCAACGCCTCGGAAATCATCAACGAGGCAGGACGCTACATCGCGTGGATTATTCTCATTCCCTTCTTCTGTGCCGTACCCTTTGCGCTGGATGGCATCATGATTGGAGCCACCGAAAGTCGCGTGATGCGTAATGCGATGTTTGTCGCCTCGGCCGCCTTTTTCGCCCTCTTTTTCGGGCTCTATCCCGTCATCGGGAACAACGCCCTTTGGGCTGCCTTTACGCTCTACATGCTCCTGCGCGGAGCGTGTCAGTACTTGATGACAAATCGACTCAACACCTTATACGAAAAGGCCTCCCAATAACGGAAGGCCTTTTTCATACATGCTTTTTACGATTTACTTCTTGGTCACGCGGAACCAATCGACATCCATCCAACCGCCATCGTTCTTGTGGATCTCGGCATCAACAAAGTAGCCGATCTTGGCACCGATCCAGTGGCCGGCCTGGGCCTCAAACTCCTCGCCCAGCTCCTGGAACTTCTTACCATCCTTGCTATACGAGAAACGGCAGAAGAGACGGGGCTGCTCGCCCTTGTTCCACACCTGGCGAATCTTGCAACGGAAGTAGACATCCACGGGCTCCATATCCGAGCTATAGGCTGCCGTAGCAACCACCGTCTCGGGCGTACCCTGGCGCATCGCCTCCTTGCACACGTTCTGCTCCACGATGATCTTGCCATCCTTGAGCTTCAGACCGATCGTAGCGTAGTCGTGACCCATCATGATCATACCGGCACGGTCGCCCTCATACTTGGGCGTGAAGTTCACCTTCGTCGTAGCCACATAATCCGGCGCATTGACCTTCTGCATCAGCAGGTTGCCATTGTCCGAAAGGTTGCGCCACTCGCCATTGTGTGCACGGCAATAGAGGCGGATCATACCCGTCGTGGGGTTCGTGAAGAGCCAATGCAGCTGCGGATTAGCATGCCACTGCCACTGCAGGCCGAGTGTGCGCTCCGAGAACTCGTCGCTGTCGGCCGGGGTCTTGATCGCCGACTTCACGTTCGAGGCGGGCTTCTTGTACTCCTTCACCGGCTCACCCACGCCGTTGCCATCGTAGTCTACACCCATCGTGCACCAACCATCCTCGGTCCAAGCCATCGGCTGGAGGTGGCAAACGCGGCCATAGGCATACATATCGACAAAGTGCAGGAACCAGCAGTCGCCGGCCACATCCTCGACCCAACCGCCTTGGTGCGGTCCCGGGATACCCGTCGAACCCTCCTCCAGGACGGTCTTAATCTCGTAGGGGCCCCAGGGCGAACGCGAGCGCAGCACCACCTGCCAGCCCGTCTTCACGCCACCTGCGGGGGCAAAGACGTAGTACCAACCGTCACGCTTGTAGAACTTCGGGCCCTCGATCGTGGGATGCTCACCATGACCATCGAAGATCATCACATCTTGACCGATGAGGCTCATGCCATCGGGGGTCATCTCGCTTACCGACAAGATGCTCTTGAAACCGGCACGCGAACCTGCCCAACCGTGCACGAGGTAGGCCTTGCCATCCTCATCCCACAGCGGCGAGGTATCGATAATACCCTTGGCAGCCTTCACCAGGTGGGGCGTCGTCCACTCACCACGCGGATCCTGCGTCTTCGACATCATGATACCGCGATCGGGATCACCCCAATAGATGTAGAACCAACCATCGTGGAAACGGATGCAGGGAGCCCACACACCGTCACCGTGACGCGGCTTATCGAACCAATCGTAAGGGGGCTGGTTGAGGAAAACGTAATTTACGATCTCCCAGTTCACCAGATCGGTCGAATGCAGGATCGGCAGACCCGGCACGCAGTTGAACGACGAAGCCGTCATCCAATAGTCATCCCCTACGCGAATCACATCGGGATCCGAGTAGTCGGCATAAAGTACGGGATTCTTGTACTTGCCGTTGCCCAGATCGGGCGTCCATACCGTCTGCGCCGAGCTGAGCGAAACAGCAACCAGCGCAAGGCAGGCTAAAATCAGTTTTTTCATTATTCAGCGGGGTTTTCTTTGTTAAACGTACCATCCCAGGGCCAGCGATACTGCTCCGAGCCGACCTTCAGGGCGAAGATCTTCTCCAGCGTATACTCGTTGGCTACCTGTTCGTCGGTCAGCTCATGCGACCACTTCACACGCTTCGAGCGATCGGCGCCCGGGCCGTAGCACTTATACTCGGCGTAGAACGAACGCTCCTCGCGGTCCTTCGCGCCCCAGTTGTGCCAACCCTCGGGACGAATCTGTTCGGGCATGTAGCACTCAATCCACACCGTGCGACCGGTCGACTTCCAAGGACGACCCAGGTACATTGCCGTCACCTCCTCACCACACGTGATGCGGCAGTTGCGGAAGATGTAGCCATAGATCGTACGCTCGGCCGTCGAGGCAGCCGTGATGTAGCTGTTCTGCTTGCAGTGGATCTCGCAGTTGTCAAAGACCGTCGTCGAGGCACCGAAAATAAAGTCGGTCGTACCCTCGATGTAGCTGTTCTTGACATAGATGCGAGCCACGTAGTCCTTCGTGAAGAAGGTATCCTGGTTACCCAGCAAGCGGCAGTTCTCGATGATGATGCGGTCACCGCGCGTCTCGAGCGCTACGCCCTGACCTACACGGCCGGCCGAGTTTTCGATCGTCAGGTTCTGCAGATGCACCTCATCGGCCTGTACCGACATGGTCCAGCAGTCGTAGGTGGTCATCTTGTAACCATCGACTACCTTACCCGAGTGGTCGTCCCAGACGATCTTCACATCGCCCTCGCCCACGATCGTCAGCTTGTCCTTATAGACATCAATCGTGATCTTCTCGCGATATTCACCCTCTTTGATGGTGATCGTACGCCATACGGGCGACTTCGACGGAAGAGCATCCAGACATGCCTGCAACGAGGTGTAGTCACCCTTGCCGTTGCAATCGACTACATACTCGGTCTTGGGTGCCTTCTCGCCACAGCAGCACGAAGCCAAGAGTGCGATCGACGCAACAAACGTTAAAAGTCGTTTCATAGGTTTCGTAGCTTTAAGTGGGTTAGAGCGTTACGCCCGTCTTGAAGATAGCGATCTCCTTGAAGCCCGTCTTCTCGTGCTTCAGCGGCTCGCCATTCACCGTTGCGATGATCTTCTCCACGAGACGCTCCAGGACTACCTGCGGCTCCTCATCCTCAACCATCGTACCGGCATTAAAGTCGATCCAATTGGCCTTGAACTTGGAGAGCTGCGTATTGGTCGAGATCTTCATCGTCGGCACGAAAGCACCAAACGGCGTACCGCGACCGGTCGTAAAGAGGACGATCTGGCAACCCGACAGCGCCAACGACGAGGCAGCCACGAGGTCGTTACCCGGAGCCTGCAACAGGTTCAGACCCGTCTTCGTGATGGGCTGGCAGTAGGACAATACATCCACCACCTGCTGAGCACCACCCTTCTGCACGCAACCGAGCGACTTCTCCTCCAGGGTCGTGATACCACCCTTCTTGTTACCCGGCGAGGGGTTCTCATAGATCGGCTGATCGTACTTGCGGAAGTATCCCTTGAAGTCGTTGATCAGGCAAACCGTATTCTCGAATACCTCTTTATTAATGGCGCGGTCCATCAGGATCGTCTCGGCACCGAACATCTCGGGAACCTCCGTCAGGATCGTCGTACCACCCTGAGCGATCAACCAATCCGAGAAGAGACCTACCAGCGGGTTGGCCGTGATACCCGAGAAACCGTCCGAGCCACCGCACTTCAGACCTACACGCAGGTAGCTCAGCGGCAGGGGCTCGCGCTTATCCTCGCGCGTCTTCTCAACCAGCTCCTTGCAGATCTGGAAACCGGTCTCGATCTCATCCTCGACCTCCTGGGCGATGAGGAACTTCACGCGCTCCTCGTCCCACTCGCCGATCACCTCCTTGAACGAGGCGATCTGGTTGTTCTCGCAACCCAGACCCAGCACCAGCACGGCACCTGCGTTGGGGTGCTTTACGAGGGCTGCCAGGGCATGCTGCGTATTCGAGTGATCCTCACCAAGCTGCGAACAGCCGTAGTTGTGGGTGTAAACACGTACATCGTCCAGGTGCGAGCAGTCGCACTCCTTCTTCACGCGCTCGGCAATAGCCTGTGCCTGACCATTCACGCAACCCACCGACGGAACGATCCACAGCTCGTTGCGGATACCCATCGTGTTGTTCTTTCTCAGGTAACCCATCACCTTCAGATCGTCACGCTTCGGGTAGTTGATCTCGTAGCTCTTGTGATCATAGGTGTACTCCAGGTTGTCGTGCAGGTTGGTCTTCAGGTTGTGCGAGTGGATCCAACCACCCACCTCGACAGCGGCCGTTGCATGGCCGATCGGATAACCATATTTGATGACATTCTCACCCTCGGCAATGGCCTGGATGGCAAACTTGTGACCACGGGCAATATCCTCCTTGAGCGTAATCTTTCGACCGTCGATCTCAACCACTTCACCCGCCTTCAGATCGTCGGCAATGGCTACGGCCACGTTATCCACGGCATTGATTTTCAGAAATCTTTTCATCTCAAAAGTTTATGTTTTCGGGGTTTAGCAAAAGAGGGGCGATGTGCGCTTGCGTGGCACTCGCCCCTCGATTAAACATGTTAGAACACTAAATTTGGATAAATGAGGGGATTTTTAGGCTTGCGCCGTGACCGAAACCGCAGCATACTCGACGTATGTGAGGATTTCGGGCACAAGCATAACGCCAAAATCGCCCATTTAGGCAAATTTAAGCCAGGAACTTCTTCAGGGCAGCAGCCATACCCAGCTCCTCAATATCCTTGAGGTACTTCGCTACGGCGGGGATGAAGCCCGGAACCTCCGAGAAGTCAACGGTGAAGATACCGCTCTCCTTCACGATCTTCGCTACCGTACCCTCGAGATCCTCCGAATTCCAGTTGTTGCGGATGTAAGCCACGAACTCGGCCGTATCATCGGGCTCGAAACCGCTCTTCGGGCTGTAGTAAGCCATCAGGGCTGCGAAGGTCATGCACTCGTGCTCAGCAACCTTACCGGCCTTGAACCAGTTGTCCTTCACCGTAGGATAGTTGCGAGCCTCCCACTTCGAAAGCGAGTTGAGCGAGATCGACTTCAGCATGTGCTTGATGTAGGGGTTGTAGAAGCGCTCCAGGATGCTCGATGCGAAGGCCTTCAGCTCCTCCTGATCCTCCTCGATCATCGGGATAACCTCCTCGGCAACCATGTCGTTTACGAACTTCTCGATGTCGGGCGTATTGAAAGCGTCCATCACCGTCTCGCAACCCATCAGCAGTGCCATCGTTACCATACCGGTGTGCGAACCATTCAGGATGCGCACCTTCTTGTCGCGGAACTGCTTGATCGAGGGCATGAAGATCACGTGCAGACCTGCCTTATCGAGCGGCAGCTCCTCCATTACCTTCTTGTAACCCGGACCACCGATAGCCCACAGGTGGTAGAGCTCGGCCTTTACAACGAGGTTATCCTCGAAACCAACCTCCTCCTGGATCTCCTTGATCGTGTCGCGCGGGAAGCCCGGAACGATGCGGTCAACGAGCGTGTCGCAGAAGTGGCAGTTAGCCTCTACCCAGTCGATGAAGTCCTGACCCAGCTTGTGGTACTGGGCGTGCTTGATCACATACTCGTGCAGCGTCGAACCGTTGTTCTCGATCAGCTCGCAGCAGATGATCACCAGACCCTTCTCGGGATCGCCGTTGAAGTGCTTGAAACGCTTGTAAAGCAGTGCCGTCATCTTGGCGGGATACGACTTCGGCGGGCAAGCCGTCAGGTCGTCACCCTCCTCGTAGCGGATACCGGCCTCGGTCGTGTTCGAGATCGTGATCTTCAAATCGGGCGAGAGGAAATACTGCTCGTACTTGGCATACTCCTCATAGGGGTTGAACGAGTCCATCACGCTCTTTACGAGACGTACATCCTTCTTGGGCTGCTTGTTCTCGATACCCTCGAGGTATACGTGGTACATGTTGTCCTGCTCGTTGAGCATCTCAACCATCTTCAGCACCTTCTTCTCGGGATCAATGATCGGCTGGCAGATAGCCACACCCGAATTCATGACACCCTTCTCGTTGGCGATGTCGATCTGCCAATCTACGAATGCACGCAGGAAGTTACCCTCACCAAACTGGAGGATCTTTACGGGACGCTCGACCTTCTCGACCGTCGTCTTATTCAGTTTCTTAATCATTTTCGTATGAGATTATTATACTTTTTCAACTCAAGAATTACTTCACAACGATAGGCTTGTACTTCGGAACCAACGTCTTCATGATCGACCAAGCGATGATGTAAGCCACGGCGCAGAAGCAGAATACGATGAAGTAACCGGCCGGCTTGCCCTCATAACCGAGGAACGTGAAGGCGGCACCCTGCTGCTCAGCGTAGGTAAAGAGCAGACCCGAGCACTTGTTGATGGCGAACGAACCCAGACCACCGGCCATAGCACCGATACCCGTGATCGTAGCAATCGTCGACTTGGGGAACATATCACCTACGGTCGAGAAGAGGTTAGCCGACCAAGCCTGGTGGCCTGCACCTGCCAGACCGATGATGATAGCGGGATACCAGATCGAGTACTCCTGCAGCGGCTGTGCGAAGAGGGCGAAGAGCGGGAAGGCCGTGAAGATCAACATGGCGCGCATACGACCAGCGTACGGCTCCATACCCTTCTTCTCTACGAAGAACTTGGGCAGCCAACCACCGAAGATCGAGAGGATCGTCACGATCAGGTAGAGCACGAATACGAGCAGCTTACCCATCGTCGTATCCATACCGTAACCCATATCCGAGAAGTAAGCCGGAGCCCAGAACAGGTAGAACCACCAAACACCGTCGGTGAAGATCTTACCCAGGATGAACGACCAGGTCTGACGGTAGGTCAGGCACTTGAGCATCGGGATCGAAGGCTCGTCAGCGGCAGCGGCAGCAGCAGCGGCCTTCGCCTCAGCCTCGGCAGCGTTATCCTGCTGGATATACTCCAACTCGGCAGCATTCACGTGTGACGACTTCTCCGGCTTCTCGTACATCGTGTGCCAGAAGAACATCCAGAGGAAGCCGAGGGCACCGATGATGATGAAGGCCATCTCCCAACCCCACTTCTGGGCAAGGATAGGAATCGTCAGCGGAGCAACCAGAGCACCTACCGAAGCGCCTGCGTTGAAGAGCGACGTAGCGAAAGCACGGTCCTTCTTGGGGAAGTACTCGGCCGTTACCTTGATGGCAGCGGGGAAGTTACCGGCCTCACCCAACGCCAAGATACCACGGCAGGCAAGGAACAACCATACACTCACAGAGGCGATAGCCAACGCGGCAGCAGAGCCCGTTTCAACCATCTTCATTGCCTCGATCGACTCCAGGCCCTCGATGTTCATCGTAGCCCAGCCGCAACCGGCGTGCAAGCAGGCACCCAGCGACCATACGAAGATAGCCCACTGGTAACCCTTCTTCGTACCCATCCAGTCCACGAACTTACCTGCGAAGAGGCAAGCGATGGCATAGAAGAGCGAGAAGAATGCCGTAATCGTACCGTAGTCAGCATCCGTCCAATGGAACTCGGGAGCGATGAAGTCCTTGTAGGTCAGCGACAATACCTGACGGTCCATGTAGTTTACCGTCGTCGCAACGAACAGCAACAAGCACATCCACCAGCGCCAGTTCGTCATTTGAGATTTGTTTTGTGTCATTAGTTATTGTTTTTTAGATTAGATATTGCTTAACCACGAATCTCGGCAATGATGTCGAGGCACTCACGGCACTTATTGGTCACGTAAGCCCAATCCTGAGCCTTCACCTTATCCGACGGGAAGAGCTTCGAGCCCATACCCACGCAGTAAACACCGGCCTTGAACCACGACGTGAGGTTCTCACGATCGGGCGAAACACCACCCGTTACCATGATCTTCGACCAGGGGCAGGGAGCCATCAGACCCTTCACCATGTTCGGGCCATAGACATCACCCGGGAAGAGCTTCGTCAGGTCGCAACCCAGCTCCTGAGCCTTACCGATCTCCGAAACCGTACCGCAACCCGGGCAGTAGGGAATCGAACGACGGTTGCAGACAGGTGCAATGTCGGGGTTGAAGAGCGGACCCACGATGAAGTTGGCACCCAGCTGAATGTAGAGCGCAGCCGTCGGAGCGTCTACGATCGAACCGATACCCAGCGCCAGCTCGGGGCACTCAACAGCAGCCCACTTTACCAGCTCGCCGAAAATCTCGTGAGCGAAATCGCCACGGTTTGTGAACTCGAAAGCGCGTACACCACCCTCGTAGCAAGCCTTAACGACCTGCTTGGCAACCTCTACGTCTTTGTGATAGAATACGGGCACCATACCCGTCTCGCCGATCTTCTTCATCACGGCGATCTTATCGAACTTTGCCATTGTTACAAATTCAGAATTTAGAATGTAGATATAAATAGGTATGACCTGTTTTTCGTCAAGGCGCGGCAGATTTTGATTTTTGTGCCGTGCGTGCGGATGGGCTGTACTTGGCGTACTGCCCATTCGCAACTCGCAAGCAAAGGTCAAAAGGTGCCCGTCTTCACGGAAAACTTTTTAGCGCTGTACGCGGCCGTTTGCATTACCACCAGCCAACGACTCTACCTCCTCAACCGATACGAGGTTGAAGTCGCCGTTGATCGTGTGCTTCAGAGCCGAAGCAGCAACAGCAAACTCGAGCGCCTCACCCTGGTTGGGTTTCGTCAGCAGACCGTGGATAATACCACCCGAGAACGAGTCACCACCACCTACGCGGTCGATGATCGGGTTGATGTCGTAACGCTTCGACTCGTAGAACTCCTCGCCGTTGTAGATCATGGCCTTCCAACCGTTGTGCGTAGCCGAGAACGACTCACGCAGGGTCGAGATCACATACTTGAAGTCGAACTCCTTGGCCATCTGCGTAAAGATGCCCTTGTAGCCCTCGGCGTTGGTCTCACCACCCTCTACGTCAGCATCGGGCTTGAAACCGAGGCAGAGCTCGGCGTCCTCCTCGTTACCGATGCAGACATCAACATACTGCATCAGCGGGCGCATGATCGACTGAGCCTTCTCCTTCGTCCAGAGCTTCTTGCGGAAGTTCAGGTCAACCGAAACCGTCACACCGTGACGCTTGGCAGCCTCGCAAGCGAGCTTCGTCAGCTCGGCAGCCTTGTCCGAGATAGCGGGCGTGATACCCGACCAGTGGAACCAGTCGGCACCCTCCATGATAGCATCGAAATCGAAGTCGGTCGTATCAGCCTCGGCAATCGACGAGTGAGCACGGTCGTAGATCACCTTCGAGGGACGCATCGAAGCACCCGTCTCGAGGAAATAGATACCTACGCGATCACCACCACGGGCGATGAAGTCGGTCTTAACACCATACTTGCGCAGCGCATTGACAGCCGACTGGCCGATCTCGTGCTTCGGCAGCTTGGTTACAAAGTAGGCCTCGTGGCCGTAGTTAGCGCAGCTCACTGCTACGTTAGCCTCACCACCGCCATAAACTACGTCGAACGAATCCGACTGAACGAAGCGCGTGTTGCCCGGCGTCGAAAGACGGAGCATGATCTCACCTAAAGTTACGATTTTCATCTTTTAAGAAAGTTTGAAGTTATTAAAATTTGAAATAATTCTTTGCGTTGCGATAGCAAACACCCTCGACGATCTCCTTACCGATGAAGTCGATCTCCGAAGCGGGCAGCAGGCCCTGCTCGATATCGTTACCCAGCAGGTTGCAGAGCGTACGACGGAAGTACTCGTGGCGCGGGTACGAGAGGAACGAGCGCGAATCGGTCAGCATACCGACGAAGCGGCTCAGCAGACCCAGCGTCGAGAGGGCGTTCATCTGCTTCTCCATACCGTCCTTCTGATCGAGGAACCACCAGCCCGAACCGAACTGGATCTTACCGGCACCGTAACGGCCATCCTGGAAGTTACCCAGCATCGTAGCCACGAGCTCGTTGTCGCGGGGGTTGAGGTTGTAGATAATGGTCTTCGTGAGCTTGTCCTGCTCGTCGAGCATATTGAAGAACTTCGACATCTTCTTCGCTACCGTGAAGTCACCAATCGAGTCAAAGCCCGTATCGGGACCCAGCTGACGGAACATGCGGCCGTTGTTGTCGCGGATAGCACCGTAGTGGAACTGCTGCGTCCAACCCGTCTCCCAGTCCATGATGGCGAACTCGACCATCATCGCGGTCTTGTACTTCAGGATCTCCTCCTGCGTAAGCGGCTGGCCACCGTAAACCTTGAGGAAGATGGCGTCGATCTCCGACTGCGTGTAATCCTCGGCATAGAACTCCTCGATACCGTGATCCGACAAGCGGCAACCTACCTCCTCGAAGAACTTGTGACGTACGCGCAGGGCCTCGATCACATCCTGGAACTTCTTAATCTCGACACCCGAAACCTCAGCCAGCTTGTCGATGTAAGCCTTGAAGTTGGCGGGAACCTCTACGGCCATCGCCTTGTCGGGACGCCACGTGGGCAGCATCTTCACCTTGAAGCCGTCGGCGGCCACCTTGAGGTGGTGCTCCAGCGAGTCGATCGGATCGTCGGTCGTGCAGACCGTCTCCACGTTGTAGTGCTCCATCAGACCACGAGCGTAGAACTCGGGCTGCTGCAGCTTCTCGGTGCAGACGTCATAGATCTCACGAGCGGTCGAGGGGTTGAGGAGCTTCTCCACGCCGAAAGCGGTCTTCAGCTCGAGGTGCGTCCAGTGGTAAAGCGGGTTGCGCATCGTATAGGGAACTGTCTCGGCCCACTTCTCGAACTTCTCCCAGTCGGTCGTATCCTTACCCGTGCAATAGCGCTCGTCCACACCGTTGGTACGCATGGCGCGCCACTTGTAGTGGTCACCCTCCAACCAAATCTTCGACAGGTTGTCGAACTTGTGGTTCGAAGCCACATACTCGGGAATCAGGTGGCAGTGGTAGTCGATAATCGGCATCTTGGCCGCGTGCTCATGATAGAGACGCTCGGCTGCCGGCGTCTGCAACAGGAAATTGTCGTCGTTAAACTGTTTCATAATAGATTATGGTTTTGTTTGGTTATATACACATTCCAGCATGTAAAGATAATACAACTTTCCCAAATTTACAACCAATTTAGTAGCTAAATTCGCGCGATATTTTTGTCGTTTATGCCATATTCTGCAAATTAAATCGTAAATTTGCCCTCAAGAGACTTATTTTTCAAAAAACTAACCATGAAAAAACTATTCTTTATGCTGGCCGCTGCCGCCTTGGCAAGCTGCCAAACCAACACGGGCGTCGAGATCGAGGTTGCCAATACGACCGACGTAGCCCGCAACGCCGAGACGATCGAGTTGTGCTGGAAGAAGCTCTCTACGCTGCAGACGGAACTCACGGCCGAGAACGTAGTTGTGAAGGATGCCGCTGGCGAGGAGATCCCGTCGCAGGTGATCTATCGCGGCACCGAGGAGCCGAAGGCACTGATTTTCCAGGCTTCGGTCGAGGGTGGCGAGACGGCTCTCTTCACCATCGAGCCGGGTGTTCGCTCGGAGTATGAGCAGCAGGCCTTTGGCCGTCAGGTTCCGGAGCGTTACGACGACTACGCCTGGGAGAACAACCTGTGCGCTTACCGCCTCTATGGCCCCGCGCTGGAGACCTCGCCCGAGAAGCTCATCACGCCGGGTATCGACGTATGGGTGAAGTGCACCGAGAAGCTCGTCATCGACGAGTGGTATGCCAAGGGTGACTACCACCACAACTACGGTGACGGCATGGATTGCTACAAGGTTGGTCGTACGCTCGGCGGCGGTGCTTCGGTGCCGATGGTCGATGGTAAGTTCTGGCCCATGGAGCACAACTACGCCACCTACAAGAGGCTCGACAACGGTCCGATCCGTACGAGCGTAGAGCTCAACTACGTAGCTTGGGACGTGAACGGTACGCCCGTTTCGCTCGTAAAGACCATTACGTTGGACGCCAACCAGCGCTTCAACCGCATGGAGAACATCTACGAGGGTGAGTTCGAGGAGCTGCCCATCGCAGCCGGTTTCGTACGCCACGATGTAAAGGGCACGGAGCAGGGCGAGGGTTGGATCGCCATGGTAGAGGCTGTTTCGGACTCGAAGCAGCCCGAAGTGGATGGCGAAATCTATCAGGCCATCGTACTGCCGGGTGCCGAGCTTAACGCCGACCTCTTGGGCCACACGCTTGCCGTGAAGGCCGTGAAGTCGGGTGAGAAGATGACCTACTACAGCGCCTCGGGCTGGAGCCAGGGTGGCGTGGAGAACATGCAGGAGTGGGTTGAGACGATCAAGGAGCAGGTAGCCATGATCGAGAGCCCGCTGCAGGTGACGATCAAGTAATCCGACGAGGATTCCGACAACAGCGGGTGAGCGGACACTAAACAGGTCGGCACACCCGCTTTTTGTTTCATAATTTCAATTACTAACACCTTAAAACTCACAAGATGATGAAACGAACTCTACTACTTGTAGCGGCCGTGGTGGCATTGCTTGGCGCATGCTCCACGCAGCAGAAAAAGGCGTGGGCGCACCTGGATCAGGATACGCTCTACGTCGTGGCTTCGCAATTCAAGGCCGGCAAGGAGATGGCTGCCCTGGGCGATTCGGCCAATGTCATTCACTATGTGCTCAAGGAGCGCGAAACGGTGCCCTTCACGCAGTCGGCCGTAAGACAATCGACCGACGAGGCGAAGCAAGGGCCTGTAGCCGACGAGCCCTTCTTCACGGTGCGCTTCACGCTCCCGATTCCCGCCTCCTACACCCCGACCGAGCAGGGTGAGATGGCGGGTCTGGATTACGGCGTATTCCACCACTGCCACTCACCGGGCTTTGAGGTGATGCCCAACGGCGATGCCCTGGCTATCTACTTCAGCTCGCCGCGCGGTCGCAGCGAGAGCGACACGATGGCCACTTTCGTACAGGCTCGCCTGCGCTTTGGCGCCGAAGAGTGGGATATGCCCGAACTCTTCTTCGACACAAAGCTCGGCAACGACCAGTCGGGCCTCCTGTGGAACGACAACGGCAAGATCTGGTTCTTCGGTGGCGGTCGCTACATGTCGAACTACATTCCCTTCCGCATCGCCACGTCGGAGGATAACGGTGCTACCTGGACCTACTCGGTTCCCCAACTCGACACCGTAGCCACCGATTTCACCGCACAACCGATCAACAGCGCCTTCCGCGATCCGGCCGGCAACATCTACATGGCTATGGATGCCGACGACAGCAACAGTTTCCTCTGGCGCAGCCGGGACGAGGGTGTAACGTGGGAGGATATGGGTGGTCGCACGCTGGGTCGCCACTCAACGATCATTCCGCTCGACGACCAGGGTACGCTCCTCTCGATCGGTGGCAAGAATGCCTCGCTGGAGGGTTGGACACCGCAGAACATCTCGCGCGACTGGGGTGCAACGTGGGAGGAGGCAACCCCTTCGCCCTTCCCGCCGCTGGGTAGTGCGCAGCGTCCCTCGATCATCCGCCTGCAGTCGGGCAACCTGGTCTACATCACCGACTCCTACATGCTCAAAAAGGATATTCCCGCCCCCGAGGGTTGGAAGAACGAGGATAAGTGCGTGATCGCCATCTCGAAGGACAACGGCCAGACGTGGCGCATCAAATCGCTGCCCGTGGCACTCCCCCACAACCGCCGCACGGCACACCCCTCGCTCGGTTATTCGACCGTACGCCAGGCACCGAATGGGCTGATTCATATCCTGACCTCGGCCAACTACCCCGCCCTGCACTATGAGCTGAACGAGGCGTGGATCTGGTCCGACGAGGGCGAAGTGACGATCTCGAAGGAGGGTGGCGAACAGAAAGCCTACTCGGAGAAGTACCCGAATGGTGCCATCAAGGCCGAGTGGGAGGCAATGACCTACCCCAACGGTCGCTACCTGCTGCACGGCACGACGAAGGACTACTACGCCGACGGCACACTGCAACATCAGGTCAGCTATGAGCACGGCCGCAAGACGGGCGAGGAGCTCTTCTACAACCCCGACGGCACACTCCGTTGGCGCTGGGAGCGCAACCTGGAGACGATGCGCGGCGTATGGACGCAGTACTACCCCAACGGTCAGAAGCGCGTAGAGTCGCATTGGAACATCGAACCGACGCCCCGCGACCTGGATCGCAAGTTCATCGGTTATGTAGCCGAGGGTCCTGCTACCCACTGGAACGAGGATGGCTCGCTGAAGGCTGTCTACGAGTTCGTCAAGGGCGAAGTGAAGGAGAATTAAGAACCGACGCTGCGAGTGAGTGCAGAGACTGCTTGCAGACTATGCCGAACCGCGAGGAGGAAAAGCCTGCGAAGCAGGGTTAATTCAAAATATAGCATTTAGATTAGAATTCCGATTTTATAACAAGCAAGGGAGATGACTTCGGTCATCTCCCTTGTTTTTTCCTCTTTCCTCTTTATTTCAGTCGTGGCAGAATCTGCTCCTCGAAGAGCGAGCGGTGGATGATGCGGTAGTGCGGATGGTAGGCACGGCCAAATGCCTCGCTGTGGTGCATCACATATTTCCCCTCGCCCAGCAGTTTAGCAAGCCGGAGTGAGTCGGCAGCGAAATCGGCCATCTTCGTATCGAAGCCACGCTTTTTAATGATTTGCAGGATGGTGTTCCACTCCGTAAGCCACGCCTCGGTCACCTCGTTTTTTGAATAGGCTGCGCTTGCCATAAAGGCGTCCGTCAGTTCGTCTGCGCTAATATATCCGTCACGCACGGCCAGAAGATTGACACGCACAAAGTTACCACGCCAACCGCAGGGCTCGTAGTAGGCACCGCAAAGTGAATCGGCCGAAGCGAGTTCGTAGGCGATATAACCCTTCACGCGTTCCCGATCGGCCAAGAGATGCGCCACGCCGAAATGGTCCTGAAAACAACTCTTATACACATCCTGCAGGGTGGCCTCAGGATAGCGATCCATGAGCGTCTCAACCGCCTTTGCGATCGCCTTTTCCTGCCCCTTATCGGCATTGCAACACCCCACAAAAAGGAGTGCAACCAACACCAACATATACCCGACGCTACGCATCTTCATCGATCGATTAGAAGAGTTTTTTCTTCGAGGTGGTCACCACAAAATCCTTCAGGTAGAAGGGCTCGAAGTAGGCAATATCCTCAAATTTTCCCGCCTCGAAAGCCTCCTCGGCCAGACGCGCAAGGCCACGTGCCGACGGAGCTACCGGCACCCAGATAGCACCGCTCAAGACCTCCTCGCACTTCTTCGCGCCATTGCCAAAGATCACAAACGGATGCTCCGAGACACGCTCGGCGGCAAAACTCTCGGCCGTAATGATCTCGGCCGTCACGTCACTCAACGCCTTACCGCAGCTATCGAAACGCTGCGTATAGACCTCCATACGACGGGCATCAACCATCGGACAAAGCACGGCATCCTCCCAGCCGTCGACATCCAAAATTCCCGCCTCATAATCCTCGCGAGCCACCTCCGTCAAGGCATCCAGCGAGCCGATGGCCAGCAACGGTTTCCCGATGCCGTAGCACAATCCCTTGGCAAACGAAACGCCGATGCGGAGACCCGTATAGGAACCGGGACCTTTACCCACGGCTACAGCATCCAACTCGTCGGGCTGCAAGCCCATCTCCTCGAGGAGTTCATCGACAAAGACGCCCACCTGACGGGCATGATCACGCCCCTCGTCGCTCTCGCGCAACGAGATCAACTCGCCATCGCGAGCAATACCTACCGAGCAGATATCCGTTCCGGTTTCAATGCAGAGTATCAGTGCCATAGTCTATCGTCTAAAATTTTTCATTGCTTTATCCATCTCGCGCTTTGCGTCATTCTCCTTGAGGTACTCGCGCTTGTCGTAGGCCTTGCGACCACGTGCCAAACCGATGACGATCTTGGCCAAACCGCGCTCATTGAGGAACAGGCGCAGCCCCACGATCGTCAGGCCCTTATCCTGCGAAGCACGCTCCAATTTCTGCAGTTCGCGCCCCGTAAGGAGCAGTTTGCGATCCCGTCGCGGGGTGTGGTTGTTGCACGTACCCCAGGCATACTCGGCGATATTGACGCCACGAATCCACAGCTCACCGCGGTCGAAATAGCAGTAGGAATCGACCATCGAGGCCTTGCCCTCGCGGATCGACTTGATCTCCGTGCCTACCAACACAACACCGGCAATCCACTCTTCGAGGATTTCGTAATCGAAGGTGGCACGCTTGTTCTTTATATTGATCTTACTCTTTTTCTGTTCACTCATCGTTCAAAACGGCATATTTATTGCACTTTTCGGTGGCAGAGATGGGTATCGGATTAAGGTAACTAATTCTTTTATCTTTTGAATGTTTTACACATCTTTCTGTTTATTTTCTGTTTGCACACGGAGGCGTAGTGATACGACCTCGCCACCGATGCCCATCTTCGGAACACTCGACTGCAATGGTCGGGTGTTCCCACGTTAGAGGATCAGGCGCTGAATCTTGTTGGCCAGCCTCATCTTCACGTTATTCAGGTGCGCAATCTGACGCAGGGCTTCGTCATGCTCTGCCTCGCTCAACGATTCATCCGACAAACGCTCCTGCTGCTGGCGGATCATGCGCTCGATCACCTTCGACTTGTAGATCGTCAAGGTCTTCGGTACACCGGCCGAAAGCAACTCCTCGTCACTCTCGATGTGTACATCCTTCTGGCGCCAGAGGTTGCTCACCACGTAGTTCTTATCGGTCATCAGCAGCTCGATGGCCAGCTGACTCACCAGCGGGTTGTCGTACTTCACGAAGATATCTTCGGGCACGGCTACGCCTACTCCACGCTCCTTCCAAGCCTCGCGATAGCAATCCAGCAGCGACTGGTAGTGGGGATTCTCCATCTTCAGCTGATCACAATCCAGCTCGCCAAAGATAAACTCCGCCACGTTGCAATCGACCATGTGCTGCCCCTCCTTCACCTCGAAAGACTGGTGACCATGCAGCAACAGGAAGCGGATCAAATCGCGCTCCAACGTCTCGAAACTGCTACCCGCCTCGATCTTCGTATTGATGACGGGGGTCTGCTCATCATCGCGTTGCTCGCTCATCACCTGCTGGGTTTGACGGCGCAAGAATTCATCAGCCTCGCGATCACCCGATGTCGAGAGGCGTTTGCGGGCCACCTCGGCAATGAGCACCTGCTCGGGGGTATCGGTCGTACGGGCACACTCCTTGATGTAGACGGCACGCTGGATCGAGTCGGGAATCTGGGCAATCGACTGCACCATATCGCTGATCACCATCGCCTTACGTGCCGGATCGCCCTTCGTCTCATCGAGCAAGAGTCGTGCCTTGAAATTCAGGAAGTCCTGCTCGTGGTCGGCGATGTATTGGCGCACCTCGTCAGCCGTGTGGCTGCGGGCAAAGCTATCGGGATCCTCCCCCTCGGGCAGGAGCACAACGCGCACGTTCAGACCCTCCTGCAGGATGAGGTCGATACCACGCAACGAAGCCTTGATACCGGCCGGATCGGAGTCGTAGATGACGGTCATGTTGCGCGAGAAGCGCGACAGAAGGCGAATCTGCTGCTGCGTGAGCGACGTACCGGACGAGGCCACCACATGCTCGATACCCACCTGGTGCATCGAAATCACATCGAGGTAGCCCTCCACCATGATGGCGCAATCCTGCTGTTGGATGGCACGCTTGGCGAAGTAGAGGCCGTAGATCTCGTTGCGCTTGCTGTAGATCTCACTCTCGGGTGAATTGAGGTATTTGGCCACCTTCTTGTCCGAACGCAGCGTACGGGCTCCAAAGGCCACCACGCGGCCCGAAATGTTGTGCACGGGGAAGATCACACGATCGCGGAATGGATCGTAGAGGTGACCGTCGCTCTCGCGGGCCTTCGTCAGACCCGTCATCTTCAGGAACTCCTCCTTGTAGCCCGCCTCAAGCGCATCGCGCGTCATGCGATCGCCATACGAGGGGCAGAAGCCCAGACCGAATTTTCGGATCGTGGCATCGGTGAGTTGACGTTGCTGGCGGAAATAGCTCAAGCCGACCGAACGACCCTCCGTCTCGTTGTGGAGGTAGTTCATGAAGTAGTCGGCCGCCCAACTATTGACGGCAAACATACTCTCACGGTCGTTGTTGCGGCGGATATCCTCCTCGGTCTCCTCACGCTCCTCGACGGGGATGTTGTAGCGCTTGGCCACCATCTTCAGCGCCTCGGGATAGGAGATGCTTTCGTGCTCCATGAGGAACGTCACGGCATTGCCACCCTTACCGCATCCGAAGCATTTATAGAGGCCCTTCGAGGGGGAAACGACAAACGAGGGGGTCTTCTCGTTGTGGAACGGGCAACACGCCATGTAGTTGACGCCCTTGCGTTTGAGCGTCACGTACTCGCCAATGATCTCGACGATATTGGCTGCGGCATAAATTCTATCAACGGTTGTCCGATCGATCATAGTTTGCAAAATTAGCGATTAAAAATGAATAATACGCATGTTGCAACAAAAAAGTTGGAGGTTGCCCTCCAACTTTCAATCCTAAATTTTGAATCTCTAATTCTTAATTAACCCTGCTGCGCAGGCTTTTCCTCCTCGCGGTTCGGCATAGTCTGCAAGCAGTCTCTGCACTCACTCGCAGCGTCGGTTCTTAATTGCTATCTGGCGCGATCGTACTCCATGGCGGCCCAGATGAAGGGACCCGTTGCCTTGGGATCGTTGTCGCGCACCGGCTCCGAAAGGTAGTACTCGTACGTTCCGTCGCGGCGCGTACCCTCGGTATCCAGACCGGCTACGGCACAGCACGAGGTGATCGAGATCGTACCGTCCTCCTCGACCTTGAGGAAGCGATCGACAAACTGACGATAGCGTTCCATCCACGCTTCGCGGTACGACTCGGGCAGATAACCCAAACGAACGGCCTTGAGCATCGAGTAGATATACATGATCGAACCGGTGGACTCCTCGTAATTGCCTTCGCGGCCGGGGAACTCTACCACCTGATACCACATACCGCTCTCGGGATGCGCATAGCGCGGAAGCGTGTCGGCGATGTGGGTCAGGATCTCGATCATCGGCTGCGTCTGCTCGTTCACGCCGAGGTATTGCAGCGTCTCTACAATAGCCATCGTATACCAGCCGAGGGCACGATTCCAGGTGTGGGGCGAACGTCCCGTCTCCTTGTCGCACCAGAACTGCGCACGTACATCATCAAAAGCGTGGCAGAAGAGCCCCGTCTCGGGTACATAGGTGCCGCGTGCAGCGCAGATAAACTGATTGACAATATCCTCCACATAGCGCTTACCTGCCTCGGCATCGACAGGCATCACCTCGCGCATCACATACTCGGCATAGAAGGGCTGACCCATGTAGATACCGTCGAGCCACATCTGCTGCGGGTAGCGTTTCTTATGCCAGAAGCCACCGGCCGCAATGCGGGGATGGTGCTGCAACTGCAGGAAAACGGTATCGATCACCTGCTTATAGCGCGTCTCACCCGTACGCTCATACAGCTCGAAGAGCGGGCGAGCGGGACAAACGTGGTCGATGTTGTACTTTTCGCGTGCATAGCTGATGACCGAACCATCGGGCTGCACGATCGAGTCGTAGTAGCGCTCGGCATAGGCCACGAAATCGGGACGATTGTACTCCTTGGCAGCCTCCATCATGGCCAGCAGCTCAAGGCCCGTCGTGTAGTTCCACTTGATCTGCCCCACGGGGATAAAGTCGATCTGCGCGGGCGAAGGGAAGCGCGTCATCTCGCTCTCGGCCATCCAGACAGCCAGCGGCTTATCGCCATCGATGAGCGGATGCTTTTGCTCGGTGCAGGCCGTCGACAGCAGCACAACCGACATGGCGGCAAATAACAGTTTTTTCATCATTTTCAAGGTTTTGCAAGGTTACTTCATATACTTCTCGATGAGTGCCTGGGCCTCCTTCTTGGTCAGCTGGTGCGACCACTCGATGCGGCCCTTCTTCACGGCACCCTTACCCTTCGAGCCATACTCGGCATAGTAGGTGGTCGAGGGATTATCCTTGTTCGACCAAGCCTGCCAACCCTCGGCGGTGATGTGCTCACCCAGCTCGCAGTTGATGAAGATCGTCTTGGCATAGGGACGCCACGGACGACCTAAGTAGCACTTCGTAACCCCCTCGGCAGCCGTCAGACGGCAGTTGAAGAAGATGTAGCCGACCTCCTGCTCCTCGACGGTCGAAGCGGCCGTCACGTAGGAATCCGACAGCGAACGGATCTCGCAGTTGCGGAAGATGGCAGCCGCAGCACCAAAGATAAAGTCGGTCGTACCCTCGATGTAGCAGTTGTCGAAGTAGTTCCAACGCTCGCCACCGATCTTCTCGTTCGAGTTGCCCGTACCGCGCGTATAGAGCGTATCCTGATTGCCCAGGAAGCGGCAATTACGGAAGCGGAGGTTATTACCCAGCGTCTGCACTGCTACGGCCTGGCCTACGCGGCCTGCCGTGTTCTCAAACGTAATGTTGTCCACCGTCCAGTTATCGGCACCGAAGTAGATCGTAGCCGAGCCCGAAGTACCCATATTCTGACCCTTGATGTTCTTGCGGTTGGCATAGTCGTCCCACGAAACGACGGCCTTGCCTGCACCGTAGAGCAGCACGTTGCGCTTGGTCCAGGGAATCGAAATCTTCTCGCGGTAAACGCCCTCCGAAAGGCGGATCTTGAACGTACCGTTGTTGTAGTCGGGAATCACGTCCACGGCCTCCTTCAGCGTGAAGAAGTCACCCGTACCATCCTGCGCAACCACCACATCGGCAATCTCGAAGTGCTTGGCCAGTTCGGGCAGATGCTGCTCCACCTCCTTGGCCACCATGCGCGAAATGATGTGGGCACCCTCGACATTGAGGTGCGTATTATCCTCACGACCATCGGGATAGAGGGGCGAAGTACCCTTCTTGACCCACATAAAATAGGGGCGCGAAGGCTCATCACCCAGCTCCTTGAGCCAGGCCTCGGTCAGCGGCTCCATATCGAGCAGCACGACACCCATCTCCTCGGCCACCTGGCGTACGCGGTCGGGATACTCACCGTGGGTCTTTTTCAGCTGACCCTCCTCGGTGAAGTGGCGACGGGCAATCGGGGTCAGAAGAACCGGAATACCACCCTTCTCGCGCGTCTCGCGGACATAGCGGCGCAGGTTCTCGGCAAAGACCTCGGGCACGGAGCCCACCTTCGGGCGATCCACCTTCTCGTCGTTATGGCCAAACTGGATAAAGACGTAGTCGCCCTCTTGCATCTGGCTGTAGATCGGCTCCCAGCGACCCTCCTCGCGGAACGACTTGGTCGAGCGACCGTTCAGTGCATGATTTTCGACCACGACACCCTCGTCGAAGAAGGCGCGGAACAACTGTCCCCAACCACGTTCGGGGTTCTGCTTCTCGAGGTTTTTGTTGGCGCAGGTCGAGTCGCCAATCAAATAGACATGCGTCGGACGCTGCTCTTCGGCCTCGGCAAAGGCAAAGCAAAAGAGCGCCAGCGCTAAAAACAGTTTTTTCATCATCTTTTACTCCAATTTAGTGTAGTTTCCTCCCTGGGTCTGCGACTGCACGATATCCTGCACGAGGTAGTGCAGATAGATCTCGAAGTTCGTGTACAGGCCCTGCGGATCGAGCGTCTTAAGCGTAGCATCATCCTTGGCAGGATTCAGGCCCAGCTTCGTCTCGTAGTAGTCGGGAATGTTGTCTTTATCGGCATCAGCCGTAGCGCGCTTCACCTCCTCGTCGGTAGCGGCGAGTACGGGATAACCGCCCACGTCGTCCGGCAGGTCGATGATACCGTTCTTGCTACCCATCGAGCCATCCTTATAATAGGTACCCGCACGCGTATGCGTAGCGTTGCGCTCATCCACGGCATCACGGCGCAGCGAAGCACCGGCGTAGTTGAGCACCGCATGGAAGGCATCCGTAGCCGAATGGCTGGTCACGGCACAAGCCTTACCCTGATAAAGGATCGAGAGCGGCTTCTCCAGCCAGGTCACCTCGGGGCTCTTCGCACTCAGGCTATTTCCGTTGGTCGGGAAGCCCTGCTTGTTGTTGGCCGTGAGGTTGGCACCCACCTGACTCGACGGATCGATCGACGTATCGAAGTGGTTCGAGTTGTTGGCGTGGTAGATGTGGGCTGCACCCTCATCGTAGGTCTTGCCACCCGTCGTATAGGTACCATCCACCTGGTAGAAGTAGCTGCGACGCTTGCCGCCATTCTCCGCCGGCGAGCCATCCTTGTAGCTCGTACCCTTGCCGTTAATCGAACCCGGGCCCCACTTGTAGTAGTTGCCCACGAAGTTCAGACGACAACCCTCACCACCATAGGCGGCAAACGAGCAGAAGTTGTAGACCACGTTGTTGCGGAAGTCGATGGCACGCTCCGAAAGGTTGATATCGTGGTCGGTGTTGTTCGGGGCATAGGTGTTGGGCGAATCGAAACGCGGGTTACGCGAGTCGTGGTTCGCCAAGAGGTTGTGGTGGAACGAAGCGGAAGCACCACCCCAGATACCACCATAGCCGTGCGAACCCTTCGTGTGGCCGGCATTGTGCAACGACTCGGCCAGCAGACACCACTGCATCGTGAAGTTGCGGTTCGTGTAGAACGACGAACACTCATCCGTCGACCACGACATGGAGCAGTGGTCGATGATGATATTCTTGTGGTAACGACCCCACATGGCATCCAGGCCGTCGTCATCGCTGTTCGTACCCGTCACACCCGGACGCGAACGCAGGAAGCGGATAATCACGTTGTCGGCATCCACCACCAGCGAGCGATAGCGCAGGCAGACACCGTCACCCGGAGCAGTTTGACCTGCGATGGTCACATCACCCTTCGTGATCCTGAGGTCCGATTTCAGCTCGATCGTACCCGCTACGTCAAAGACAATCACACGCGGACCCGACTGGCCGATGGCATCGCGCAGCGAGCCGGCACCCGAGTCATTGAGGTTCGTCACGTGGATCACACGGCCACCACGACCACCCGTGGTGTACATACCGCCACCCTCGGCACCCGGGAAGGCACGAACAACGCCGTCCTGCTCCGAGGCGGGAAGTTTCACGGACATAATCTGACACTTTACACCCATCGTAGCCAATTTGAGCAGCGCCGACTGGGTCGAGGCATAGAGCGTAATCTCGCCCTCGGAGGTATAGGCCGGAGCGGTCACTACGACCGACTCCTCCTTCACCTGCACACGCCAACCCTCGGGACGCTCGATGGCAATCTCCTGTACACCCTGCTGCTTGAGCGCAAAGGTGCGTGTCTCGCCTGCCGCGAAGTTCTCCTCGGCCTGAGCCGTCAGGACAAAGGTAATCGCTCCTGCAACCGGAATCGAGAGCTCCTCACCCGTCACCAGCACAACCAGAAGCGTCGCACCATCCTCACTCAGCTGGGCCGACTCAAAGTAGCTCGTCGGAAGCTTCTCGGGATCGGCCACAATCGGGTCGCCATTGGCTTCCAACATGCGCTGCGGACCCTTGCCGTCACCGAGGTCGATGGTCCAGAAACCCATTGCATCGACACCCAGCGTCGGGGCTGCGCCCATCGCACCTGCGACACCTTCCTCACCCGTCTCGCCCTTGTCGCCAAGGCCCTGAACCGGGTTGCCATCCGTATCGAGCAGCAGACTCCACGTCTTGCCGCCGTCATAAGAAAGATACCAATAACCGTCCGTCGGGTCGATCTTCAAGAGCGGCATCACGATCTTGCCGTGGTCGCCCTCGGGACCCACTTCACCTGTATCACCCGTCTCGCCCTTCGTGCCCGAAGTGAGCGTATAGGTCGAGCCGTCGTTGTAGGTGACGGTCACCACACCTTGCTGCTCTGCAACCGAGACAATGTAGCGTGCGCCCTGCAGCGAGCCCACGAGCGAGGCGTAACTCTGCAGGTCGTTATTGATCCCCTGCAGCGCCTGCTCCATGGCTGCGATGCGGTTCGCCAGATCCGCTACATCGCTCTTGAGGGCCGAGTCGTCGTAGTCATCCGAACAAGCGACCGACAACGTCCCCACGGCGAGCATGATATAAAACAATATGCGTTTCATAGCTTACAGCCTACGGGGTTACTGCTTATACTCGATCACGAACGAAAGCACCTTGCAATCCTGATCCGAAGGATTCGAGAAGACAAACTTACCGTCGTTGCCTGCCGTGAAGGTGTAAACGTGCTCGCACGACGACTCGTTATCATTCGACGAAAGCACCGTCTGCGTCGTACCGTTCACGGTCTCAATCATCGAGAAGAGGTTACCCTTCTTGGCACCATTATCAACCAGTGTAACGGTAATCTTCTGAATCTCGCCCAGCGGAGTCGTATTGCGAATCAGCGTACCGGCAGCCACCTTCGAGGTCTTGTAGAAGTAGAATACGGGGACCTTCGTACCATCGGCCTGACCCGTCGTGGTCAAGGAACAACGCGACTCGAAACCTACCGAATTCCAGGTCCAGGTCGAGAAGGTGTCGCCCATATCGACTACAGCCGACGTACCACCGGGCAGACCCAGGCCACCCTCGATCGCCTCGGCGGCAATCAGCGAGTAGCTCTTCGACTCACCCGTACCGGGGTTTGGATCGGGCGTCGGATCAGGAGTCGGGTCGGGCGTCGGATCGGGATCGGGCGTCGTGCCATCCACCGTAACCTGCATGCGGAGCACCGTAGCCAGGCCGTTCTTCATCACCACCAGCAGCGACAGATCCGTAGCCGAATCGGCCGTAGCGCGCGTAGCTGCCTCGGCAGCGGGAGCGGTCACCTCGAGGGTCATCTCCTTCAGCACGGCCTTCCAGCCATCGGGCGTACCGATCACCTTGACCAGATCGGCCGTGGGAGCCTTTACCGTGTAGCTCTTCGTCTCGCCTGCAGCAAAGCTCTGCACACCCTCCACGGGGTTCTCACCGGCGTAGAGCTGGGCCAAAGCGGCACCACCCACGGGAATCTCCAGCACCTCGGTCGTACCGGCCAGCACCACCTGCAGGGTCGAGTTCTCGGCCGAGTAGCTTACCGACTCAAAGACCGACTTGTAGCTCACGTTCCCTGCACCCTCGGCAACTACCGCCTTCACGTCGTTACCGGCTGCATCCTTCAGGCGCTCGTAGCTCTTACCGCCATCGTAGCTCACCGTCCAGTAGCCATCGGCGTCCACGCTCAGCATCGGGGTATAGCCCTGGGCACCTTGTGCACCCTGGTCACCCGTCTCGCCCGTTTGGCCCAAGGCCGAAACCTTTTCGCCGTTGGGATACTCCCACGTCGTGCCACCGTCGTAGCTTACCTGCCAATAACCCTCGGCGTCGATGCGCATCATCGGGGTCGAAGCGGGACCCTCAGGACCCTGCGGGCCCTGGGGACCCTGATCACCCTTCTGGCCGTTGGCAATCGTGTAGCTCTTGCCGTTCGAGAAGGTTACCGTATAACCACCATCGGCATGCTCCGTCACCTTCGTGATGGCAACGCCGTTGGCAATGGACTGCATGGCGGCAATGTCGCTGTTGATCTTCTGGGCCTCCTGCTTGAGCGAGGCGATCTGCTGCTCGAGCGAGGTCACTTTATCTTTCAGGTCGTTGATGTCGTCCTTGATGGCCGAATCATCGTAACCCTCCGAGCAACCCGTCCAAAGGCAGGCTGCTGCGAGGAAATAGAGCAATCGTTTCATTGCTGTGAAGTTTTAAGGTTTTTGTTTCCGTTTAGTTGATGGCTACCTTACCCTCCGACTTGGGCGAGAGCTGGGCATTCTCGGCCGAAATCTGGGCCGAACCGATCTGGATATGCTCGTTGCGGCTACCCGTTACGATCAGGGCCGTCTCCATACCCTCGGGGCAGATGAACTGCTCGGTTACCACCTGCTTGGCGTTGTTGATCGCCAGGGCGGGACCCTGCTTCGGCACAACGGTCACGTTCTTCAGGCTCACGTTGGTCGACTCGTTGATCTGGGCACCCGTCGTCGTGTAGAACCAGGCATTCTCCACCTTCACGTTCTCCACGTTCATCTCGGGCAGACCATTGAAGAGCATCGCACGGCGAGCACCGCTGCAGCGTACATCCTTGATCGAGATGTTGCGGAAGGCGGGCGTCGTCTCGTCCACGGGCTTGAAGGGCATATCCGAAGCCTCACCCTCGTCACCATCGGCCAGGGCCTCCGAAGCCGACTTGCCACCGTAGAAGAGGTCGAACAAAAGACCGTCCGTCAGGATGTTGTTCATCGTGATGTTCTCGATGAAGATATTCTCCACCACACCACCGCGACCACGCGTCGACTTGAAGCGCAGACCTACATCCGTACCCGAGAAGGTCAGGTCACGCACGCAGACATTCTTCACGCCGCCCGACATCTCGCTACCAACGACGAAACCACCGTGGCCGTGGAATACGATACAGTTCTGTACGATCACATTCTCGCAGGGGATACCGCGCTTGCGGCCATCCTCGTTCTTACCGCTCTTGATGCAGATGGCATCGTCACCGGCGTCGATCGACGAGTTGATCACCAGCACATTCTTGCACGACTCGATATCCAGGCCGTCGCCATTCTGGGCATAGGCCGGGCAACGAACCGTCACACCGTCAATCGTCAGGTCGGTGCAGATGGCCGGATGTACCGTCCAGCAGGGCGAGTTCTGGAACGTCACGCCCTCGAGCAGCACGTTGTCGCAGTTGTGGATGGCAACCATCACCGGACGCAGGAAGTCGCGGATCGGCTCAAAGTCCTCCTTCGTCTTCATGTTCTCGTTCACGTTCTGGTCCGTAGCACCCTTCTGACCGCGGTAGTAGCTCTCGGTGGGGAACCAATTCGTACCATCGACGATACCGCCGCTGGCTACGAGCTTCTTCCAGGCCGACTCGGTCACCTTGCTCTGCTTGACCATACGCCAAGCGTCACCGTTACCGTCGATCACACCACCACCCGTGATGGCCACGTTCTTCACGCCACGGGCCGAGATGGGCGACTGCATGCGCCACGTGTTCAGACCCTCGAAGATGATCTCCGTCAGGGGATAGAGCGACTGGTCGGGGCTGAAGAGAATCATGGCGTGGTTCGAGAGGTGGAGCTCGATGTTGTCCTTCAGGACGATCGGGCCGGTGAACCAGATACCGTCGGGCACGTTCACCTTACCACCACCCTGCTCGGCCAGGTTGTCGATCGTAGCCTGGATGGCCTCCGTATTGAGGGTCAAGCCATCACCCACGGCACCGAAATCGACGATCGAAGCCTCACGGGCAGGAATCACGGGACGCTCCACGCGGGGCATCTCGAACGGGAGGTTGGCATAGACGTCGGCCGTCTTGTCAGCCTCGCCACAGCAGCAGGCCGACATCGCGGCAGCCGCCAGAATCAACAAAGTTTGCTTTACGTTCATGGTTGTTGGTTTTTTGTTATTTATTTGATTATCTGTTGTTTACGTTATTTTACGCGCTCTACCTTGATCGGCTCGGCAGCTTTTTTGGCCTTCTGCAGCACGTCGGTCAGCAGCTCCTCATCCGTGAGTGAATCGAGCCACGAGCTCTTGCGCCAATTCATGTCGAAGTGGTACGCAATCTCACCCTCGGCATTGGGCGTGAGCTGGTAGAGGTAGCTCAGCTGATCATCCTCGGCCGAGAGAATCTCCACCTCCTCGGGCAGGGCTACGGCCAGGGCCACGGTCTCCTTGGGCCACTTCTCGTAGTCGTTCTCGGGGTGGTCGCAGCCGATCTGTGCCACGGCACGCTCCTCCTTGATCGACTTCGTGTCGAGCATCTTCATCACACCCGTCACGAACTTCAGCCCCTCATAGTCGCCCTCGATGAAGTTCTCCACCACCACGTCACTATGGCCGGCATAGATCGTGTAGCGCGAGGTCATGTTAAGTTCCTTACCACAGTAGTTCCAACCCTCGACCTCCATCTCCATGATGGCACGCACGGGACCCTTCGCCAATACGCGGGCCTCACGACGCTTGAAGTCGGTGATGTGGATCATCTGCTTCTGCTCGTCGTCCCAGCCCTTCAGCACGCCGACACCGATCGAGCCAAAGACACGCAGGTTGTCGTGGCCAAAGCCCTCGGCCAGCTGCTCGGGCGTCGAGTACCACATCGATTGGCGCAACTCGAGCTGGGGCTTCTTCTTGCCGTAGGTGTCGATCGTCTGCTTCTTGTCGAAATAGACGCGGTAGGCACCCCACTCCGACTCGATGGCGGGGCCGTGGTGGTGCAGCTTGCGGTACATGTCATCCTTGAACGAGAAGAGGGTATCCTTCTCCTCATAGGGGTTTGCTTCGTCACCCGTCTTCCACCACATCTGGGCGTTGGTGCGGGGGGCATACTCCTTCGTTGCGGGGTTCTCCGAGAAGGTGACGGTAAACTCCTTCGAGCCCTCCACGTCGGCTACAAAGGCGGCCTCCGCGAGGCACTTGTCGAGCTGCGAGGGGATCTCCTCGCCATCGGCCGTCACGACCACCGACTGCGCCCAGGCGGGCACTTCGCTGATCACCACGGGGCAATCCTTACGCGGGTTCTCGACCGACACGCGGTAGGTGCGCTCCTCGGTCTGGGTGCAGGCGCAAAGCATCGCAGCCAATGCGCCCATCAAAACGATTTTTTTCATGTTATTTAAGGGTTTTAATTAGATTTTCCAGTTCAGCGGCCGAGCGAATTGCCCCCTCGGGGAGCTCGCCACGGAAGCTCTGCAGGGCCTCGTTGGGTTGGAGGGTCACCTTCGTCTCATCGACCTGCGAAAGGTCCATCCCCAGCTCATCGGCAAAGAAGCGATAGACAGCCATGCGCTTATTCGGGCCGTAGTCGTGTTTCTCGTCCGCGAAGTGGGCATTGCGGAGGTTGTGCTGGGCGTTGTAGAAGCCCCAAATGCGGTGCAGGTAGGGCTGCTCAAGCGTGGGATAGGTGTGGGTCCAGTCGCCACCATCGGAGACGGTCAAGACGGGCTTCGGGGCCATGACGGCAGCCAACAACTCGGGCATCGCCGAGCCACCTGCGGCCAAAGCCACGGGGCGACCACTCTCGCAGGGGCAACCGCCGTCGAAGTGCGACACGAGGTGCACCACGGGTGCCAAGACCGAGAAACGGCCATCCACCAGGGCGATCATCAGCGTATGCGTACCGCCGCCCGAACCGCCCGTAGCGGCCATGCGGTTTACATCCACATCCTTGCGCGTGGCCAAAATCCAGTCGGTCACCACCTTCGACCAGAGCACCTGTACCTGCATGGCGTAGGGGGCTTGGTGGGCCGCAATGCCGAGCTGATGCTCCGACTCACCCCAGGCGACGATATCGACATCGACCGCCACAGCGCCCATGCGGGCAAAGGTGGCCATGCGGTACTGCTGGTCGGCACGGTAGCGCGCCTCGGGCCAGTGGCCTGCAGGCGAGATGATCAGGGGGCGCTTGGCCTTCCCCTTGAGCTTGGCCGTGGGGGCGTAGATCGTACCACAGGCATAGAGACCGGGGAGGGTCTCGAGGGCAAAGTTCTGCGTCGTATAGCCGTCGTGCTTCACGATTTGACCGATGCGGATCGCGGGATTAGCCTTCAGACCGCGCACAAAGGGGTCGAGGTTGAGAATGCGCAGGGCATCCTTTTTCACCTCCTCCTTACGCTGCTCCCACTCCTCACGGTTCTGGTACTTGGCCGAGAGCCAGGCAAGGAGTTTCTCGCCATCGGCAGGGACGCGACGGTGGTACTCGTAGGGCTGCACACGCACCGTGCGGCCACGCTGCTCCCACTTCAGGTCGAGGGGCAGGAGGATGTTGTGCAGGGTCTCATCGAGCGAATAGGGACGGATACGCGAGGCGGCATAGTCGAGCGTCAGGCTCTTGGGGTCGAAATTACGGCAATCGATCTTCACGTCGAAGATCGCCTCCACCTCGGCAACGACCTCCGCAAAGGGCATCGTAAAGGGGGTTTCGGAGGCCGCCAGGCGGTCGGTCAAGGTCTGCGCCTCGGCCACGCCGAGCGTGCACACAAGGGCGCCTACACACGCAAGCGCGCGCGAAAAGAGTTTTATCTTCATAGTAGGTTTAGGTATAATCAAGACAAAGATAGAAAAAAAAGTTGAAAGTTGAAAGTTGAAAGTTAAAAGTTGAAAGTTATAAGTTGAACTTTGCTAGTAAGCCGAGCGCAGATGCCACCATGCAGACTATGCCGAAGCAGGGCAAAATGAATTTTTTGGCGCGAAATTTTGTTAATTCCATTTTTCGCCCTATATTTGCACACCCTTTCGGAACAAAACGACCGAAAACGGGAAAACGGAGAGGTGGGTGAGTGGCTGAAACCACCGGTTTGCTAAACCGACGTACCTGATTAGGGTACCACGAGTTCGAATCTCGTCCTCTCCGCAAAAGGGCAAACGAACGATTTGCACAGCTTCTGCATCAGCAGAAGCTTTTTTTGTTTTTAGGGCGTGCCATGCTTGCATAGGCAACGCTCTAAAACAAAAAAGGGCTCCTATGGGAGCCGTGCAAATTATCGTTCGTTTGGCTTTTTGCAAGGATGCCTCCGGCAGGAAAGAGAAAGGGCTCGCTTTAGCGAGGCCAATTTCGTCCTCTCCACCCTTCGATTAAGGGCATCCTTGCAAAAGCAAACCCTTTTGCGGAGAAGGACATAGACAATCCACCCCAACCCCTCCTTTGATAAGGAGGGGCTTGCATTGCGGACCCCGCGGGAGCGCAGAGAAAGGGCTCGCTTTAGCGAGGCCAATTTCGTTTCTTCTACCCTCTTCCTCCAGCAAAAAAAAGGGCCGCAGCAGCGAACCCTTCCATTTCTACTCCTTCGTCTCTCGTTGCACAATCTTGCGGTAGATGCAGGTTTTGTTTTGGCAGATGACGCAGCCGTAGGCACGGCGGCGGGCTTTTGCGCCGATGCCGATCACGCCACTCACGGATTTGATCGGGTGCATGAGGCACGATTCGCTCAGGGCGATGCCCGTGGGGTTCTCGCCCACGAAGCCGAACAACGGACGCTGATCCTTAAGCGGCCAATTGCAGTAGCCCGGGCTATAGCGATTCGTGATTTTCATCCCGCGCGCAGCCTGCTCCACCTCCAGCGCCTTATGGATTTTATCCATCGCACGCTCCACCGTGAGCGAGCCGATGGCATCGATGATGTAGGCCTCGAGGAACTCCCCCCGGGCATTCAGCGCGTGCGCCTCGTCCGAGAAGAGAGGCCCTGCCGTGCAGAGGAAAAGTGCCGCCTCGGTGGCCTCCTTCAGGTAGCCGCAAACCTGCGCTCCGACCGCGAAAGTCGTACCCTCCACGGAAAGCGTTCCGCCCTGCAGATCGAGCCCCTCGATCGTGCCGACCGCGTAGCCTCCCACTGTCTCCAAATCACTTGATGTAAGCTCCGCAAGGCGCTCTTTCATATAGTGATAAGCAGGATGCTCGGCATCCTCCTCCATGTGAAGATACCGAGCAAGCTCATCGAGCGAGGGCAAGACCTCGCCGTAGGGAAAACGGTAGGTATGGAATGTGCGTTCCACCCTATCGTGCATTGTACTTATCCACAGCCGCAAAGAAGGCCTCGATGTTGGCCTCGGGCACAGCAGGCGGCAGGTCGCAACCCGTCGAGATGACGAAGTTCTTCGCTCCGGCGGTCTTCTCTAAAAGGTCGGTCGTCGCAGTCTCCACCGCCTCGGGCGTAGCCTGCTGGATCACATTCACGGGGTCGAGGTTGCCCATCACGAGCATCTCCTCGGGCACCTCCTGGAGGGCCTGCGGAATATCGACCAGGTTGCCGAAGTGGAGCGCACGCGCACCGCACTCGACCATGGCGTGGGTGCACTGACCCATGTTGCCACAGTTGTGCAGGATGACCGTAAAATCATCGTCCTGGACGGCATCCACGATCTGCTTCACGTAGGGCGTGGCATAGACCATGTGGTCCTCGTCCGACAAGAGACCCGCAGCCGGCTCGGCCATCACGACACCCGCAACACCCGTCGCTTTCAGCGCCTTGCAGTAGTCGATCAGAAAGGCCGTACACTTATCCAAGAGGGCCATGATCACATCCGGCTCGATGTAGATGGCCACCATGATTTCGCTCATGTCATACAGGCGACCGGCCAACGAGAAGGGGCCGATGCAACCCGCCAGGACGGGACGATCGGTAATCTTCTCCACGGCCAAGCGGTTGGCCTTCAGGTACTCGGGTACACGACCCGCCTCGAGCGTGGGCACCTGCAGCGCCTCGACCGAAGCGGCATCCGACACCAGGCGTTCGGTCACCGTCGGGATCTCCTCCTCGGGAATCAGAATCTTGGCACCAAAGGCCTCGGCCTCGACCGTGAGGTCCATGATGACCGTCGAAGCGGCCGAAGGATAGCGCTTGGCCAGCGCCTCAATGGCGGCAGCATGCACCTCGCCGTCAGTCACCGCCTCGCGCACCGTGCGTCCGATGTACTCGATGCCCGGGTGGGTCATGATCGGCACGGCAACGCGTTTTTCGCTCGTCATGAGCGCATCGATCCACTTTTTCATGGTTTGCTGAAATTTAAGCCGTTAGGCACTGAGGAAGCTCTCCAGAATCTTGATGTCGTCCTGCGGATCGGCGGCGTAACCGTCAGCACCGATCTCCTTGGCAAACTCGGCCGACACGGGAGCACCGCCCACGATAAACTTCACCTCGGGGTGCGTCTCGTGCACCTTGTCGATGATGGTCTTCATGTTGGTCATCGTCGTGGTCAAGAGGGCCGACAGACCGACGTGGGCACCCGGGTGCTCTTCGAGGGCTGCGAGGAACTTCTCGGCCGAAGCATCGACGCCAAGGTCCACCACCTCCCAACCGGCACCCTCGACCATCATGCAGACGAGGTTCTTGCCGATGTCGTGCAGGTCACCAAAGACCGTACCGATGATAAAGGTACCCTTGCGCTGCACCTCACCCGACTGGAAGAAGGGCTTGATATGCGTCAGGGCGGCATTCATCGCCTTGGCCGAGAGCAACATCTGCGGCACGAATACCTGACCTTCGGTAAACTTCTGACCCACGCGCGTCATGGCGGGGATCAACGCCTCATCCATAATCTTCGAGGGGGCGATGCCGGCATCGAGTGCCTGCTTCGTGAGCTCCATGGCACCCTCCTGACCGCGCATCTGCGGCGGATAGGGCGAGGCGGTGTTGATCTTACCAAATTCGATGCAGGTGAAGAGTTTTTCGAGGATTTCGTTCATAGTTGTATTGGTTTATTGTTGTTGTTCGCGGTTTAATCATACAAATATAAAAAGAAAAAATAAGAATTAAAAATTAAAAATTAAGAATTCTCAATTCATTTTCGTATCTTTGTTTGATTGATCAAACACTTCCCTATGAAACGACTCCTGATGCTCCTTGCCGGCCTTTGTGTGCCGACCCTCTTGATGGCGGGTACGATCCATGTTTCGCCCACGGGCGATGACCGTGCTGCAGGCACAAAAACCGACCCTTTGCGCACGCCCCATGCCGCGCTGAAGCTGGCACGCGAGTGGCGTCGCACGGCCGATCCACGCACCGCAGGCGGCATCGAGATTCGCTTCGCGGCGGGTCGCTACACGCTCGATCGCGCCCTCTACCTCCGCCCCGAGGATAGCGGCACGAAGCTTTCGCCCACCATCCTCACGACCGACGAGGGTGCTGAAGGCAAGGTCTTTATCGTCGGCAGCACGCCCCTGAAAAATTGGACGAAGGAGGGCAACTGCTGGGTGACCGATGCCCCGAAACAGCACGGTCGTCCGATCCTCACGCGCCAGCTCTGGGGCTTTGGCGGCAAGCTCTTCCGTGCCAACCAATTTGGCGAGGGGAAGATGCAGCGCATGATCGCTTTCGATCCGCAAAACCGCACCATCACCATCCCCAAGCCCACGATCGAGGGGTTAGAGCGCGTCGAAGGGTTAGAGATGATGGTTCACCAACGTTGGGCCACGGCCATCCTGCGCGTCAAGGAGATGCGCTACGAGGGGGACAAGGCCATTCTGTCGTTCCTCGAACCCGAAAGTTACCTCGAGTTTGAGCACCCCTGGCCGCAGCCCGTCATGGGCGAGGAGCGGGGCAACTCCTCCTTTATGCTGATGAACGCGCGCGAGCTGCTCAACGAGAACTACGAGTGGTGGCAGGAGGGGGCTACGGGTAAGATCTACCTCTACGCCAAAGAGCCTGCCATTGACCCGAACAAAACGACGGTCTATATCCCCCACCTGGAGCGCCTCATGACGATCGAGGGCGCACCGAAAAGGGCGGTGGAGTACATCACCTTCCGCGGCCTTACCTTTGCCGATACGGCCTGGAATCGCCCCTCGGAGGCGGGGCATGTGACCCTGCAGGGCGGTTTCCCCTTCATCGACGGCTACAAGCTCCACGACAAGCCCGGCTTTGCGTGGGACGAAAACCTCGAAAATCAGGCCTGGCTCCTCCGTCCCGAGGCGGCCGTTTCGGTCACCCATGCCCGCCACATCACCTTCGACGGCTGCTCGTTTGTCGCCCTCGGCTCGACGGGCCTGGATTTGGCTGCGAATGTTCACCACGCCACCGTCACCGCCTGCACCTTCCGCAACATCGGCGGCACGGCACTCCTCGCAGGCTCGTTTGGCGAAGGCCCCACCGAGGTCCATATCCCCTACAACCGGATCGGCTCGGAGGAGGGTTTCTGCTCCTACCTCACGCTCGCCGATAACCGCATCACGAACTGTACGCGCGAGGATTGGGGCGCCGTCGGCATCGGCTGCGGCTATGTGCACGATGTAACAATCACGCGCAACTTGGTCGATGGGGTCAATTACTCGGCCATTGCCGTGGGCTGGGGCTGGACGAAACACAAGACGGGGATGAAAAACAACCGCATCATCCAAAACACGGTGCGCAACTATGCCCGTCAGCTCTACGACACGGGAGGCATCTACACCCTCTCGAATCAGCCCCATTCGCTCATCGAAAATAACATCCTCTACGCCCCCACCGAAGCGCCCTACGCCACGAACCACCGCGCCTTCTGCATCTACCTCGATGCGGCGACGGACGGCTACACGATCCGCGACAACTGGTGCGAGGTGAAGGATTCGTTCGGCTTCAACAACCCCGGCCCGAAGATCCGTTTCGAGGGCGAGAACTCGCCGCAGATGAATCGTAAGGTGTTGGAGCTGCCCGATGTAACATACTGATAACGAAAAGCAAACAACTAAACCCAAATAACTGTGAAACAGACCAATTACCACCTTTTTGATTTCCTGGACTTCGACACCGACCTACAGCGTGACGAGGCCCTTTGGAAAGCCTACAAACCCACCTCGGTCGAGTCCGTCGAGGGCGACATTCATATTACGGTACCCTTCCAAAAGCAGCTCAAGGCGGCCGACATGGCAGCCGACACGCAGTGTGAGCCGATCAGCCACACGCTCATCCTGCGCGCCTATGGCGATGAGATCGTGCGCCTCTTCCTCTCGACCCGTGGCGAGCAGCCTACGGAGAAGAGCGAGATGCTTGCGTATGCCCCCTCGGTCAAAAAGCTGCCCCTTACGGCCACCTTCGCGGAGGATGTATGGCAGTTCCACGACGCGAACGGAAAGCTCCGCGGCGAGCTGAACCTGAAGGAGGCCGTGATCGACTTCTGGAGCGACCTGCAACCCGCCCCGCAGCCGACGATCGACCTGACGATCTACCCCGACGGCCACCGCGAGAAGCCCGTGCGCCTCTCGGCCTACGACCACTTCTCGCCCCCGCGCTACGATGCCCTGCCGCTGGCCTACTGCGAGACGGAGGGCAAGGTGGATCGCGCCACCCTCTCGTTCGAGTGTAAGCACGACGAGTGCTTTGCCGGTACGGGTGAGCGCTTCACGAAGATGGACCTCTCGGGCCACACCTTCTACCTCAAGAACCAGGATGGTCAGGGCGTGAACAACCGCCGTGCCTACAAGAATATCCCCTTCTACCTCTCGAGCCGTCTCTATGGCGTCTTCTACCACACGAGCCGCTACTGCAAGCTCTCGTTAGCCGACCACTCGACCCGCTCGGTGCAGTTCCTCAATGAGGCTCCGGAGGTGGATGCCTACCTCATCGGTGGCTCGTCGCCCGAGCGCATCCTCTACAACTACCGCACGCTGACGGGCTTCCCGTCGATGCCCCCGCTCTGGAGCTTCGGCATCTGGATGAGCCGCATGACCTACTTCTCAGCCGACGAGGTGCAGGAGATCTGCGACCGCCTGCGCCGTGAGAAGTACCCCTGCGATGTGATCCACCTCGACACGGGTTGGTTCCGCACCGATTGGCTCTGCGAGTGGAAGTTCAACCCCGAGCGTTTCCCCGACCCCGTGGGCTTCCTCAAGGGATTGAAGGAGGATGGCTACCGCGTCTCGCTCTGGCAGCTGCCCTACGTAGCCGAGGGTGCCGAGCAGATTACGGAGGCGAAGGAGAAGCGCTACATTGCACCCCTGACGAAGGAGCAGGAGCGTGCCGAGGGCTCGAACTTCTCGACCCTCGATTATGCCGGCACGATCGACTTCACCTACCCTGCTGCCACGGCCTGGTACAAGGGCCTCCTGAAGGAGCTATTGGATATGGGTGTGGTCTGCATCAAGACCGACTTTGGCGAGAACATCCACATGGATGCCGACTACTACGCCATGAGCCCCGAGGAGCTGAACAACCTCTACGCCCTCCTCTACCAAAAGGCCGCCTACGAGATCACGAAGGAGGTGACGGGCGACGGCATCGTCTGGGCCCGCTCGGCCTGGGCAGGCTGTCAACGCTACCCGCTGCATTGGGGCGGTGACTCCGCCTCGACCTGGGACGGCATGGCCGGTTCGGTGAAGGGTGGTCTGCACTTCGGTCTTTCGGGCTTCGGCTTCTGGAGCCACGATGTGCCGGGCTTCCACTCGCTGCCCAACTTCATGAACTCGCCCCTCGACGAGAAGGTCTATATGCGCTGGACGCAGTTTGGTGTCTTCACCTCACACATGCGCTACCACGGTTCGTTCAAGCGTGAGCCGTGGCACTACCCCACGATCGCTCCGCTCGTGAAGCGTTGGTGGAAGCTGCGCTACCGCCTGCTGCCCTACATCGTGGAGGAGGCTCGCCGCTCGACCGAGACGGGCTACCCGATGGTGCGTGCCCTCTTGATGCACCACCCCGACGACCGCCAGGCATGGCACATCGACGACGAGTACTACTTCGGCTCGGAGTTCTTGGTTGCCCCCGTGATGAACAGCGAGGATAAGCGCGATGTCTATCTGCCCGAGGGCCGATGGGTCGATTTCTTCACAGGCGAACGCTTCGAGGGTGGCCGTTGGCTCAAGGGTGTGGAGTGCCCCTTAGAGCGCATGCCGCTCTACGTCAAGGAGGGTGCCGAGATCAGCCTCTACCCCGATCTCGATCCCCAGCACACCGACCAGATGGACCTCTCGAAGGCCGAAAAACTCGTCATTGACGCAACATTTAACGGACTGAAATTCTAACACTACGATGAATACTTGGAAGAAAAATTGGGAGCAATCGAAGCAGAACTACCTCGCCTGGTGGCAGCATAAGGGTTGTGTACTCACGATGTGGGAGCACCTACAGGAGGGGGTTACCCCCCATGCCGAGGTGGCCGCACCTGCCGCTCCGAAGGATATGAACCAACGCTGGTTCGACCCCGCATGGCGTGCCGAGGAGCTCCACCACTACGTGGCTCACTCGTCGCTCAAGGCCGACATCATCCCCGTCGCCAACACCCAGTTAGGCCCCGGCTCGCTGGCCGCCATCTTGGGCGGTAAGCTGGAGGGTGGCCCCGACACGATCTGGATTCACCCCGCCGATACGGTGGGTCAGGATATCGTTTTCGATCCCGAAAACCCCGCCTGGAAGCTCCACAAAGAGTTATTGACCGCCTCGAAGAAGTTGGCACAAGGCAACTACTATGTCGGCATGCCCGACCTGATGGAGGGCCTCGATGTGCTGGCTGCGATTCGTGGCACGGACAACGTGCTGCTCGACACGATGATCGACCCCGACCTCCTGGAGCACCAGCTCAAGCAGGTCAATGAGATCTACTTCAAGGTCTATGACGAGCTCTACGACATCATCCGCGAGGAGGACGGCATGGCCTTCTGCTACTTCTCGATTTGGGGCCCGGGTCGTGTGAGCAAGCTCCAAAGCGACATCTCGATCATGATCTCGGAGGAGGACTACCGCCGCTTCGTGCAGCCCTTCATCCGCGAGCAGTGCCAAAAATTGGACTACACGCTCTACCACCTCGACGGTGTGGGCGCTATCCGCCACCTCGACGCCCTCTTGGAGATCGAGGAGCTGAACGCCATCCAATGGACCCCCGGTGTGGGTGAGCCGCAGGGCGGTGATAAGAAGTGGTACGACCTCTACCGCCGCATCAAGGCGGGTGGCAAATCCGTAGAGGCCAACTGGGTGACGCTCGACGAGTTGGAGCCCCTCTTGGACAACGTGGGTGCCGAAGGCATGTTGCTCTCGATGGACTTCAAGAACGAACGCGAGATTGACGAGGCACTGAAGATTGTCGATCGCTACCGCTAACCGAACCAAACCATCTAAAACCTATAACCTATAACCTATGATTAATGCTTCTTACCTGCAAGGGCTTGACTGGGGTATCCTGATCGGCTACTTCGTCATCCTGCTTGCCATCGGTGTCTGGGCCAGCACCCGACGCAAGAAGGGCAGCTCGCTCTTCCTGGCCGAGAACTCGCTGCGCTGGTACCACATCGGCTTCTCGATGTGGGGCACCAACGTCGGCCCCTCGATGCTCATCGCCTCGGCATCGGCCGGTTTCACGACCGGTATCGTATCGGGTAACTTCGCCTGGTACGCCTTCATCTTTATCTGCATGTTGGCCTTCGTCTTTGCGCCCCGCTACCTCGGCTCGAAGGTCTCGACCCTCCCCGAGTTCATGGGTAAGCGCTTCGGTCAATCGACCCGCAACATCCTGGCTTGGTACACGATGATCACGATCCTGATCTCGTGGTTGGCCCTGACGCTCTTCGCCGGTGGCGTGCTGATTCGTCAGGTCTTCGATATCCCGATGTGGCAGTCGGCCCTGATTCTGCTGGCCATCTCGGCCTTCTTCACGATGCTCGGTGGTCTGAAGGCGGTAGCCTACACGAATGTCTATCAGATGCTGCTCCTGATCTTCGTGTCGGGTACGATCGTCGTGGCCGGACTCTACAAATTGGGAGGCATCGACGAGCTTGTGGCCCGCACGCCGGCCGACTATTGGGTGTTGTTCCGCCCCAACTCGGACGTCGATTTCCCCTGGTTGCCGATTGTGCTGGGCTACCCCATTTCGGGTATCTGGTTCTGGTGCACCGACCAGTCGATGGTGCAGCCCGTTCTGGCCGCCAAGAACCTGCGCGAAGGTCAGCTCGGCACGAACTTCACGGGTTGGCTGAAGATCCTCGATGTGCCCCTCTACATCCTGCCGGGTATCATCTGCTTCGCCCTCTACCCCACCTTGGCAAACCCCGATGAGGCCTATATGACGATGGTCAAGAACCTCTTCCCCGTGGGCATGGTGGGTCTCGTATTGGCCGTTTTGACCGCCGCCCTCGTGAGCACGATCGGCTCGGCACTCAACGCCCTGAGCACCGTCTTTACGATGGATATCTACGTCAAGAAGTTCAACCCCAAGGCCTCGACCCGGGAGATTATCCGCATGGGACACATCGTGACGGTCGTGGGTGCTATCCTCTCGGTCATTATCTGCGTCGCCATCGACTCGATCAAGGGATTGAACCTCTTCAACGTCTTCCAGTCGGTGCTGAGCTTCATCGCTCCGCCGATGGCTGCCGTCTTTGTGCTGGGAGTCTTCTGGAAGCGCACCACGAAACGTGCCGCCAACTTCGCCTTGACGCTCGGTACGCTCCTCAGCATCGGTACGGGTGTGATCTACCTCTGGGCATGGCCCGAGGGGCTCGCCAAGCCCCACTTCATGATGCTTTCGTTCTACCTCTGGGTGGTGCTGGTCGTAGCCATGATGCTTATTTCGCAGTTCGATAAGTCGCCCATGGAGGAGGGCACGGAGCTCTTCGACAAGGTGGAACGCCAAAAGACAGGTGCGTTAGTTGCCGGCCTCTGGATCGCCCTGATTCTGGTGATGATCGGCCTCTACATCTTCTTCAATTAAACAAAAACGCACAAGGAGCAGTGCGGCAAGGCCGTTTGTCGGCTGCTCCTATTTTTTCCTACGAAACTATGAAACGATTTTTACTTTCACTCACCCTGCTCCTCACCTCTGCAGGCATCGCCTTTGCCCAATCGGTGACGGTCAATAAGATTTGGTTGGAAAAGGATGTTACCCTCAACTCAAAGTTGGGCATGAAAATTCACTTTTTCATGCAAACGGACGGGTTAAAGGATGTACCTATGAGTGCCATTGCCTATTTTGACGAGCCGAAAGGGGTCGGCGTTAAAGATACCGACGGACGTTGGTGCACAACAAGCGGCACCGTAGCCATTTGGGCCGATTTCACTCCTCCGTACGAGAGTAGCGTATGGAGCGACTTTTGGTTTTTCGTCGCCTACGAAGATGTGCATATTAAAGATTACAGCAAGACCTATTATTGTCATGTTTTCATCTTTGACAAACAAGGTAAGCAGTACGGTAATACGGAATATGCAGCCTTCCAGGTCAAACAACCCGCCAACAACAACGCCCATTTAGCCCCTGCTGCAGGATCGTTTCCCAATCAGCAGACCATCTACGTAACGAATGCAGATGGCCGAGGCGGCATCCTCTCGCTCTATTGTTATTACGCTGATGGCGAGAAGATGATCCGTTGCAACCTGGGCAGCTCATCCTTCCTCTACCGCTATGTGGATGAGGCCCCCGACCGTATTCTTTTCCGTGAGGGCAACTATCAACCCGTCTATGGACAATTCAACACCTTGGCGTGGAGAGATAATATATATGGACACGCCATTGTCATTTTCAAAGATTGGAGCCAAGTCAACTATGTACGCGGGAGTGGCAACTACACCGAGTACAAACAATTCACCACCAAAGCAAAGTACGATGAGTATCAGCAGGCACTACAACGCCTCAATGCCATGAGCACAATGCACAATGGTGGCTACAACAGTGGCTATTCGGGCAGCAGTCATCAGCACAACCACGAAGGCTCGAGCCATAGGGATGAGCGTTGTAAATACTGCGGTGGTGGCGGAGGCTGCAGCAGTTGTAATGGCAAGGGATACAAATTCAACCCCTATTCGGGTGAGAACGACACCTGCCCCTCCTGCAATGGTTCGGGTCGTTGTTTCAATTGTCATGGCACAGGCAAACAAGCCATCTATTAACAGGACGTCTACCCCAACAAGAAAGGCTGCCCGAAAGGACAGCCTTTTCTTTGTATGGATTGTAAAGCACGATGCTTTTAGGCGAGTTTGCCTTTACTCGAACTTGACCAGGATACGGAACACCTTACCCGGTGCTTCGGCCCAGGTCTTCATCACCTCGTGCGCCGTTTCGGGCGTAGCCACCGCCGAGATCAACTGATCCTTCGGGAAGTCGGGATGCTCGTCCATGAAGCGAATCACGGCACGGAAATCCGAGGGCATCGCGTTGCGCGAACCGCGGATATCGAGCTCCTTCTGCACGAACAACTTCGTCTGGAACTCCACATTGCTCTTGGCATAACCGATGCAGACTACACGACCCGCAAAGGCCACCTCATCGACCGCCATGACGTAGGTAATGGGCGAACCGACGGCCTCCACCACCACGTTCGGCCCGTGACCTGAAGTCAGCGCCTGGAGCTTCTCATGCACATTTTCGCTCATCGTATTGACCGTGTACTTGGCACCGAGCTGCTTGGCCAAAGCCAGCTTCTCGTCGTCGATATCGGCCGCAATCACCGTCGCACCGCGCAAGGCAGCACGCACGATAGCACCCACACCGATCATACCGCAACCGATCACCATCACCGTATCGAGATCGGTCACCTGGGCACGATCCACGGCGTGGAAACCGACACTCATCGGCTCAATCAGCGCCGCATCGCGCGTCGATACGCCCTCGGCCGGAATCACCTTCTGCCAGGGCACCACGATGTAGTCCGACATGGCACCATTGCGCTGCACACCCAGCGTCTCGTTGAATTGGCAGGCATTCACGCGACCTGCGAGGCACGAAGCACACGTACCGCAAGCCGTGTAGGGGTTGATCGTCACGGTCTGCCCCACCTTCACCGTGACAGGCACACCCTCGCCCACGGCAGCCACCTCGCCACCGATCTCATGACCGGGAATGACGGGCAACTTCACCATCGGGTTACGACCCAGGTAGGTGTTCAAATCCGAGCCGCAATAGCCCACATAACACATCTTCACGAGCACCTCGCCCGCCTTGGGCTGCGGCTGCTCCATCTCGACCACCTGCATCTCCAGGGGTGCGACAATCTGTACTGCTTTCATTGGATATCTATTAACTGTTTTCGTTTCACAAAACCTCAAAAGGTGCTTTTATTCTGACATATTTTTGATATAGGGCAACTCGACCAGCTCCTTGAATCCGTAGAACTTCTCCGCATTTCCTCCCAGGAACATCGCCTTCTCCTCGTCGGTAAGCTCCTTCGATTTCTGCACAAAGTCATACGACATGCGGTAGGTGATGGCCGTGATCGTACGCGGATAGTCCGAGCCCCACATCAGCTTCTCCATGCCCACCTCCTCGGCAGCCTGACGAATCGCCTTGATCGCCCCGTGGAAGGGGTAAAACTCCGCGTTGTAGAGCCAGGTGATGCCACCCGACTCGATCATCACGTTCCGATGATGCGCCAGGCGCACCTGCTCCATAAAGGTCGGGAAGGTCGCCATACCGAAGTGGCCAATGGCCGTCTTAAGGTCGGGGTGCTGCTGCAGTATCTCATCCAGCTGGGCAATTTGGCGGCTGTCGTCATCCAGGTCGATCGAGAGGATCATCCCCTCCTTCTCCATCCAGGCGAAGAGATCGGCCATCTTCTTATCCTGCAACTCCACCACCACGGCATCGGTCTTGAGGCGGTTTCCGGGGATCTTAATCGCCTTAAAACCGCGCTCCTTGAGCTTTTTGGCCTGCCCCACGACATCCTCGTCGAAGTACTCGCACATGCCGCAGCAGAAGAAGCGGTCGGGGTATTTCGTTTGCACCTCCTCCAGGTAATCGTTCTGGTGGCCATCGATATACTCCTGCGTGATGACAGCCGCCGAGACCTGTGCATAGTTCATGTTCGAGAGGAAAACCTCGGCCGTGTTCCTGCCGTCGATCATAAACGGGGGCACCATCTGCACCTCCTCGCCGAGGAAGTGCGAACGACCATTCTCGAGCGTCTGAATGCGCTTACCGTTCCAGACGGCATCCTGCTTCAGCCACAGATGGGCGTGGGCGTCGATAATCTTGTAATCCATCTCCATCTGTCGGGTTACGAGTTAGCCCAGCTCACGCGCTTCTGATCGCCGATGATCTCCTGCACCTCGCGCACCAGATCCCAATCGATCGGCTCCTCGATGAAGGCCAAATTCTTCTTCACATTGGCCGGATTGGCCGACGAGAAGAGGGTCGTTGCAATGCGGTCGTTCGACAGGGCATACTGCATGGCGAGCTTCTCGATCGGATAGCCCTTCGCCTTGCAGTGCTCGGCCGCCTTCTTGCACACCTCCACCAGGGGTTTCGGTGCGGGATGCCAATCGGGCACACCACGCTCCGACAGCAGACCCATCGACAGAGGCGATGCGCTGATCACACCCACGTTGTTCGCCTCGAAGAAGTCCAGGAAATCGACCATCTTGTCATCACACAGGCAGTAGTGGCAGAAGTTCAGTACGCTCTCCACCGTACCTGCGGGGACATGCTCGATGACCCACTTGATATTCTCCAACTGCAGGTCCGTGATGCCGACATGGCTCACGATGCCCTGCTCGCGCAGCTCCACGAGTGCCGGCAGGGTCTCGTTCACCACCTGATTCAAATCGGCAAACTCCACATCGTGTACATTGATCAGGTCGATGTGGTCGATACCCAGGCGCTCCATGCTCTCATAGACACTCTCCTGGGCACGCTTGGCCGAGTAGTCCCACGTGTTCACGCCATCCTTGCCGTAGCGACCCACCTTGGTCGAGAGGTAGTACTTCTCGCGCGGCACGTTGCGAAGCGCCTTACCAAGCACCGTTTCAGCCTTGTAGTGGCCATAGTAGGGCGAGACATCGATAAAGTTCATACCGCCCTCAATGGCCGTATAAACCGCCTCTAAGGCCTCCTCTTCGCGCGTCGAGCGGAAGACGCTGCCGAGCGACGAAGCACCAAAACTGAGGGCAGATACCACCATGCCCGTCTTGCCGATTTCGTTGAATTTCATACCGTATCTGTTTTATTAAGTCTATAGTTCGCGATAATAGAACAAATATAACTATTTTCATCGAACTTTCAAACTTCGAGGCACAAAAAAAGGGTCGCAGCCAAGCTACGACCCTTCATATTACATGTAGAATTTTGAATTATTCTTAATTTTTAATTCTAAATTCTAAATTTCCACCCTACTCCCACTCGATCGTAGCACTCGGCTTCGGCGAGAGGTCGTAGCATACACGGTTCACGTTGGGAACCTCCTTCAGGATACGGTTCGTGATCTTGTGCAGCACGGGCCACTCGAGCTCCTCGATCGAAGCGGTCATGGCATCCACCGTATTCACGGCACGCAGGATCACCGGCCAATCGTACGAGCGGGCATTGTTGCGCACACCCACCGACTTAAAGTCGGGAATCACCGTAAAGTACTGCCAAACCTTCTTATCCAGACCGGCCAGCTTGAACTCCTCGCGCAGGATGGCATCCGCCTCACGCAGCGCCTCCAGACGATCACGCGTGATGGCACCCAGGCAGCGCACACCCAGACCCGGACCCGGGAAGGGCTGACGATAAACCATATCGTACGGCAGACCCAGCTCTACACCGCAGGCACGCACCTCATCCTTGAAGAGCTGACGCAGCGGCTCCACGAGGGCAAACTGCAGATCCTCCGGCAGACCGCCCACGTTGTGGTGCGACTTAACCATCTTGGCCGTCTTCGTACCGCTCTCCACGATGTCGGGATAGATCGTACCCTGACCCAGGAAGTCGATACCGTCCAGCTTGCGGGCCTCCTCCTCAAAGACGCGGATAAACTCGCCACCGATGATCTTGCGCTTCTGCTCGGGATCCTCCACACCCTCGAGCTTCGTGAGGAAGCGCTCCGTCGCATCGACATAGACGAGGTTGGCGTTGAGCTGGTTGCGGAATACCTCAACCACATCCTCCGACTCGCCCTTGCGCATCAGACCGTGGTTTACGTGTACGCAGACGAGCTTGTCGCCAATGGCCTTCAGGAGCAGAGCCGCCAGCACCGACGAATCGACACCGCCCGAGAGGGCCAGCAGCACCTTCTTATCGCCCACCTGACGACGAACGAGCTCCACCTGGTCGTCGATGAAGTTCTTCATGTTCCAGTTCGTCTCGGCCTTGCAAACATCAAACACGAACGACTTAACAGCCTCCTTGGCCGCCTCCATATCGTTACCCAGCTGCGGCATCTTCACCTCGCACAGTGCCTTGTCGTGGCCCATGGCGATCACCGGGAAACCGGCCTCGTAGATCTCGGGCAGGACGTCGATCTCCACGCCGTCCACCACATTCATCGGGCCACCATTCAGAATCACACCCTTCACACCGGGCAGCGCCTTCAGCTCCTCGGCCGTAATGTCGTGCGGATAGATCTCACTATACACACCCAAAGCACGGATAGCTCGGGCCAGCACCGTATTTTCGTGGCTGCCCAAATCCAGAATCACAATCATATCTTGTTTCATAGCGGTAAAGTTATTTATTGTTTGTTAAACTCATTAACCTTAAAGCATCAGCCCACATTGCAACGCTATTTCAAAGCATCGTCGTGTGGGCTGAAGTCTTATTCATCTTGTCTGACAAGTTGGTTTATCGCTCGCTGGAGTAGTTCGGAGCCTCACGCGTGATGGCCACATCGTGCGGGTGGCTCTCCTGCATACCCGACGCCGTGATGCGGATGAACTTCGCCTTCTGCAGGGTCGGGATATCTTTCGCACCGCAGTAACCCATACCCGAGCGCAGACCGCCGATCAACTGGTAAACCGTCTCGCTCAACATGCCTTTGTACGGCACACGTGCTACGATACCCTCGGGAACGAGCTTGTTGATATTACCCTCGCAACCCTTCTGGAAGTAGCGATCGGCCGAACCGGCCTTCATGGCATCGATCGAACCCATGCCGCGATACGACTTAAACTTACGACCGTTGAAGATGATCGTCTCACCCGGAGCCTCCTCCGTACCGGCGAACATCGAGCCTACCATCACCGAGTCACCACCGGCAGCCAGGGCCTTCACAATGTCGCCCGAGTAACGCAGACCACCGTCGGCAATCACGGGAACATCGTTCTTCTTCGCCTCGCTGGCAGCAGCGTAGATGGCCGACAGCTGGGGAACACCCACACCGGCAATGATACGCGTCGTACAGATCGAACCGGGACCGATACCCACCTTGATACCGTCGGCACCTGCATCGATGAGGAAGCGGGCAGCCTCGGCCGTTGCGATGTTACCGGCCACCACATCCAACGTCGGGAACTCGGCCTTGATCTCGCGCAATTTCTTGGCGATGTTGGCCGAATGGCCGTGTGCCGAGTCGAGCACCACAGCATCCACACCCTCGGCAACCAGCGCACGTACACGGATTATGGCATCGTCCGTAATACCGACACCGGCAGCCACACGCAGACGACCCTTGTCGTCCTTGCAGGCATTGGGATGGTCCTGAATCTTCGTAATATCTTTATAGGTAATCAGACCTACCAGACGATCCTCGTCATCTACGACGGGCAGCTTCTCGATCTTCGAGCCGAGCAACATATCCTTGGCCGTCTCCAGATCGGTCGAGTGGGTCGTTACGAGCTGCTCGCGCGGCGTCATCACGTCACCGATCAGGCGCGTCATATCGCGCTGGAAGCGCAGGTCGCGGTTCGTCACGATACCGATCAGCTTCTTCGCCTCGTCTACTACGGGGATACCGCCGATCTTGTTCTCGGCCATCAGGTTCAAGGCATCACCTACGGTCTCCGACTTCGAGATCGTCACCGGATCGTAGATCATACCATTCTCGGCACGCTTTACGCGACGCACCTGGGCAGCCTGCTCGGCAATCGACATATTTTTGTGAATCACTCCGATACCACCCTCACGTGCCAAGGCAATTGCCATGGGAGCCTCCGTGACGGTATCCATCGCCGCCGAGACGATGGGAATGTTCAGGCGAATATTTCGCGAGAAACGGGTTTGCATAACAACCTCTCGCGGCAACACTTCGGAATAGGCGGGAACCAACAGCACATCGTCGAAGGTCAAACCCTCGGGCTGTACTCTTTCATCGATAAAAGACATAATGAACGGGATTTTTTGTTGCCTGCAAAAGTAATATTTTTTTCGCAAATAAGCAACTACAACGCCCCGTACGGCCAAAAATTATAAACATTTTTTCATCAAGCCCACCCGCGTGGAGCAAGAAACCGCACCCGCATCGACACGGAATGGCACAAAGCGCAAAAAATCGTCCTTCGTGCGGCCAAATTGGGATTTATTTTGTACCTTCGCAACAAATACGACAAACCTATGTCATTTACCAAGATCAACCATTTCGAACACGAATACCTCGACCATCACCACGACTCTGCGCTGCAGGTCACCGAAGGGGTCGAGGATCAACCCGTTGTCAACCCCTACCTGAAACGTCGCAAGAAGCGTCAGCTCACAACCGACGAGTATGTAGCAGGCATCCTGGAGGGCAACATCACCATCCTTTCGCAGGCCATCACGCTCATCGAAAGCTCCAACCCGACCCACTACGCCCAGGCGCAGGAGATCATCGAGCGATGCCTCCCCTATGCCGGCAAGTCGATCCGCATCGGCATCACGGGTGTACCGGGTGCCGGTAAATCGACCTGGATCGAGGCCGTGGGCAACATGGTAACGCGCCTAAGACACAAATTGGCCGTGCTGGCCATCGACCCCTCGTCGGAGCGTTCCGGTGGCTCGATTCTGGGCGACAAGACCCGCATGACGACCATCACAACCAACCCCGACATCTTCGTGCGCCCCTCGCCCTCGGCCGGTTCGCTCGGCGGTGTGGCACGCAAGACACGTGAGACGATCGTATTGTGTGAGGCGGCAGGCTACGACGTGATCTTCATCGAGACGGTGGGAGTCGGTCAATCCGAGACGGCCGTACACTCGATGGTCGATATGTTCCTCATGTTGCAGATCTCGGGTGCCGGTGACGACCTGCAAGGCATCAAGCGCGGCATCATGGAGATGGCCGACATGATGGTCATCACGAAGGCCGACGGGGAGAATATCCACAAAGCGGAGTTGGCCCGCGTCCAATACCAGGGTGCACTGCGCCTCTTCCCCACCCCCGAATCGGGCCATCGCCCCGAGGTCTATTGCTGCTCATCGGTAGCCGGCACGGGACTGGAAGAGGTCTGGAAGGGCGTAGAGGAGTACATCGACCACATCCAGGCCAACGGTTACTTCCGCCACAACCGCAACCGACAGAACAAGTATTGGATGTACGAGACGATCAACGAGGCGCTCAAAGCCTCCTTCTTCCACAACCCCGAGATCGAGCCGCTGATCGAGGAGATGGAGCAGCGCGTTTTGGAGGAGAAGACCTCGTCGTTCACGGCGGCACATGAGCTGCTTGACAAATACTTCAAGCGCTAATGATTGCCGAACGATGCAAAAAACAGCAAAGCGGGCTGCCCACCAAAGGCAACCCGCTTTCGTTTTTAATGGGTAAAGACCTTACCGCACTGATGCTCCTGCTTTTCGAGTTTGAGGCGCGATGTGGTCGGATACTTCAACTGCTCGAACTCGGCCACCGCATTGCGGATATCGGTCAAGAGTTGATCGGCCATGTCGCGCGAAAATCCTTGTCGCACCACCACGCGCATCACCACCGTCTGCTCAATATTGGCCGGCATCGAGTAGGCAGGCACCATCCAACCGCTCTGCTTGAGTTTGTCCTGCAGGTCGTAGAGCGTCCACTTGGCCGTCTTTTCGTAGGTCGAACACATCTTCCAGATGAAGAGCGGATTCTCAACCTTGTCGGAGTAGTTGGCGAAGCACTTCATCTTCCCGATCTCGGTGTGGCAATAACGCGCCACCTCCATCGAGGCCTCCTGTACCGCTTTGTAGCCCTCGCGCCCGTAGCGGATAAAGTTATAGTACTGACCCAGCACCTGTGCTGCAGGACGCGAGAAGTTCAACCCCACCTGCGTCACCTCGGCACCGAGGTAGTTCACCGAGAAGGACATCTCCTTCGGCAGGTACTGCTTATCCTTCCAGATCACCCAACCCAGACCCGGATAGACCAAGCCGTATTTATGACCCGAGGTCGAGATCGACAGCACACGATCGAGGCGGAAATCCCACTTTTTGTGCGGATCGATAAACGGCAGGATAAAGCCACCCGATGCGGCATCGACATGGATCGGAATATCGTTGCCGCTCTCCTTGTGGTACTTCGTGAGGGCCTTATCGAGCGCCTCGACATCGTCATTCAGCCCCGTCCACGTCACACCGCAGATCGGCACGACGCAAATCGTATTCTCATCGCAAAGTTTCACCGCTGCCTCGGGGTCCAACGTGCGACACTCCTCCGTGAGGGGCACGGTACGCAGCTCGATCTGCCACAGCTGGCAGAACTTCTCCCACACCACCTGATAGGCCGAGCTCATCACCAGGTTGGGCTTATCGCAGGGTTTACCCGCCTGCTTACGGCGTTCGCGCCAGCGCAACCACGCTGCCACACCGCCCAACATGCAGGCCTCCGACGAACCGATACCGAGCGCACCCGTCTTCCAGGTATTCTTCTCGGGCGTATTCCACAGATCGGCCAGAATGTTGATACAACGACCACACATCACCGCCACGCGAGGATACTCTGTTTCGTCGATGTAGTTGATCGAGATCGCCTCGTTCATCAGCTGCGTCGCCTCCTCGTCCATGTAGGTCGTCACAAACGTAGCCAGATTCAACTCCGGGCGCGTCTGCGCGTAGGTCTCGTCCTTCACCATGCGGTAGGCGATTTGGGGCGTCGTACCCTTTTCGGGGATCTTCTCCACAGGTGCAGCGTGGCGCATCGTCTCCGAGGCGTAAATGTCAGTCGTCAGATTGTCGTGCTTAGTCATCATAATAATATATAGGTTTAAGAATAACTGCTCACTCTACGGCAGAAACCGTGCCAAGCGTCCCCGGGCAGCCATCGAAATATTTTTTTCAAAAAAATGGTCAAAAAATTTGGAAATTTGGATTTTTACGCACTATCTTTGTGATATCAAAATAATATCAAATTAAAACTTCACTTTTACACTTACAACTATGGAGAACAAGAATTACGAGTACAAGGGTTGGAAATGCAACGGTATTGTAGCGCTGTTGCTCAATTTTGTCGCTTTAGCCGGCTCGATCTATCTGATTGTCGAGGGCGGTACGCGCCTCGATGCAGGTGAGCCTTTCGGCGGTGCATTCCTCGGCGCAGGTATCTTCCTGACGATTGTCGCGCTGATCTGCTTCGGCGGTTACATGCTGCTCGAGCCGAACCAGGCGCGTGTGATGCTCTTCTTCGGCGAGTATCGCGGTACTTTCTACGAGACGGGCTATTGGTGGGTTAATCCCTTCCTCTCGGCCAAGCAGATCTCGATGCGTGCCCGCAACCTCAACGTCGATCCGATCAAGGTGAACGACAAGACGGGTAACCCGATTATGATCGGTCTGGTGCTGGTATGGCGCATCAAGCAGGCCGACATCTACAAGGCGGTCTTCGAGATTGATGCTGCCACGGCAGACGGCACGCCCGTATCGGCTTCGAAGCGCATGAACATCCTCGAGAACTTCGTATCGGTGCAGTCGGATGCTGCGCTGCGTCAGGTGGCCGGTTGCTACGCCTACGACAACAATGATTCGAAGGGCGAGGAGCTGACGCTACGCTCGAACAGCGAGGCGATCAACGATCAGCTGGAGTGCACGCTCAACGAGCGCCTGGCAATGGCCGGTATCGAGGTCATGGAGGCCCGCATCAACTACCTGGCCTACGCTCCCGAGATTGCAGCCGTGATGCTGCGCCGTCAGCAGGCCGACGCCATCATCGCAGCCCGCGAGAAGATCGTCGAGGGAGCCGTTTCGATGGTCGATATGGCCCTGAAGAAGCTCTCGGAGGAGGAGATCGTCGAACTCGACGAGGAGCGCAAGGCCGCTATGGTATCGAATCTGTTGGTTGTGCTGTGTGCCGATGAGGCTGCTACGCCGGTCGTTAACGCAGGTACGCTGCACCACTAAAAAAACATTTGACCCCCAATACCTTATGGCAAAGGAGGCACAAAAAAGTTTCGTGTTGCGCATCGATGCAGCCACGATGAACGAGCTGGAGCGCTGGGCCGAGGACGAATTTAGATCCGTCAACGGCCAGCTCCAGTGGATCATCGCCGAGGCACTGCGTCGTAGCGGGCGCGTCAAGAAAACGAAAAAGAAGCAGAGCGATGGCACGGATACCCAATCTTGATAAAATACGCGAGACAAACCGCATCGTGGAGCGGATGGAGCGCATGGAGAAGCGCAACAAGAAGCTCAATATCGCCCGCCAGGTGGTGGCTGCCGTAATTATCGCGCTCATCATCCTGCCCATCAAGGTGGAGGAGCCGAGCATCTGGCACGGCGTGATCAGCTGGACGGCCATTGCAGCCTTCTTCATCGTGTCGTTCTTCACCTGGCGACAGAAGGCACCCTTGACCCGTTGGCGCAACGTACGCTCGAAGGCTGCCGCTGCAGCTTTTGCGATGCTTATTATCCCCTTCGTGGTGATGCTCTTCAACGGGTGGAACCCCGATAAGGCAGACTTCTACTACCTGATGTGGGGCGGCGCGGTGCTCTTTGCGGTACTCTATGTCGTGGGTCGCGTGATGTATCGTCGCGTAAAGAGCGAAACCGAAGAGGAGGTGGAGCGTATCCGCCGCCGTGAGCAACGCCGTAAAAAACTCGAATTACTATGAGAATCAACTTGTTTAATATCAAAGGCACGCGCGTAAACCGCCTGACGCAAAAGATCGGCAAGCGGCTCGATCGGGAGAATCCCAAGCGCAAGCTGGGCAAGATGATCGCCGTCGTGTTCAGCCTGGTACTGATTCTATTGGGCGCTTTTGTCGATTCCGGTCGTGCTACCGAGGTAGTGGCCGCCCTGTTGCCCTTTGTGTTTGTGACCATGGAGTATCTGCGCCTTAAGGGCCGTGCGCCTCGTCGCAAGTGGCGTGAAGTGATGCTCATTTCGGGGTGTGGTGCCTTGATTTTCGCCTTCTTCCCCTTCGCGATGTGGATGGACAAGGAGTCGGGCGCACGCATCGAACTCTTTGTCGGTATCTTCGCCGTGTTGAGCCTTTTGATGCTCGCCCTCCTGGGCTTTGCCGCTTGGCGCTATAAGCTGATCAAGCGCGAGATCGAGGAGGAGAAGGAGCAACTGTGGCGACGCTATGAGCGACAGAAACGACTCGAAAAACTCAATACGCTATGAAAAAGATCGTTGTCTTTACCGGAGCAGGCATCTCGGCCGAGAGTGGTCTGAAGACCTTCCGTGATGCCGACGGCCTTTGGGCCGAGTACCGCATCGAGGATGTCTGCACGCCCGAGGCGTTGGCCAGAAATCGTGCGTTGGTTGTAGAGTTCTACAACATGCGCCGCCGCGAGTTGGCGAAGTGCGAGCCTAATGCCGCCCATCGTGCCGTGGCCGAATTGGAGCAGTGGTTTGATGTCGAGGTGGTGACGCAGAATGTGGATGACCTGCACGAACGAGCCGGCTCGAGCCGCATCACCCACCTGCACGGCGAACTTGGAAAGCTCCGCTCGATGCGCAACCCCGACCTCATTGTCGCGCTGGAAGGTACGGAGCAGGGACTGGAGGATCGCGGTCCCGATGGGGCGTTGCTTCGCCCTCACATCGTCTTCTTTGGCGAGTCAGTGCCGATGTTCGACCGCGCCTGCGAGATTGCCGCCACGGCCGACATCATGGTCGTTGTGGGCACGTCGCTTGCCGTCTACCCTGCCGCTATGCTGGTGCGCTATGCACGACCCGAGGTGCCGATCTATGTCATCGACCCGGGCACGCCCGATACGCGCATGATCCGCAACCCGCTCCACCACATCAAAGAGAAGGCCACGGTGGGTATGCAGCGGTTGCTTGAGGAATTAAAAATTAAGAATTAAAAATTGGGACGCCTTATAGGCCCCATAGCTCTTACTACAATTAACCCTTAAACACTTTTCTACCATGAAACACAACGTACAAATCCGCCAAGAGGCCCGCGAAATCCTACGCGGCAAGTGGCTGGCCGGTGTGGTCATCACACTGATTTTCGGCTTACTCATGCTGCTGACAGGTGCCTTTTCGGTATTCAACCTCAACGACGAGGTGATCTTCTCGCTGCTCACGATCTTGACAGCCATCGTCATCGGCTACCCCTTGCAGGTGGGCTTTGCCATGGTGTGGCTCAAGCTTGCACGCACGGGTAACGGTCCCGAACTGAAGCCTCTCTTTGGAGGTTTCACGCGCCGCTATCACCGCAGCGCAATGGGAACGCTCCTGCTGATGCAGATCTACACGCTGCTTTGGACACTGCTCCTGATTGTGCCCGGCATCATTAAGAGCATCGAGTACGCCATGACCCCCTTCATCATTGCCGATGAACCCGAATTGGGTTGCAATGAGGCGATCGAAAAGAGTATGGCGATGATGCAAGGCCACCGCTGGCAGCTCTTCAAGATGTATCTCGGCATGATCGGCTGGATGATTCTCGGCGTCTTCACCTGCTACATCGCCTGGTTGTGGATCATCCCCTACTACCAGACAGCCTACGCCAAATTCTATCTCGCCCTGAAAGAGGAGGCCCGATAGAACACTTTTCACACTTTTCTAACCAAAGAGCAAGGCAGAGTGCCTTGCTCTTTTCCCTTTATTTTGCTACCTTTGTCGCTATGTTGGAGACTTACTACACTTTTCTTATAATCATGGCCGTCGTGGCGGTTTTTGTATTCGTGGCGCTGCACTTCGTCGAGGCAGGCTACGGCTACCTTTTCGACCCCCGTTTCGGCCGTCCTATTTCGAACAAAGCGGGCTGGATCTTGATGGAGAGCCCCGTCTTTGTAGCCATGGCCGTGCTGTGGGCCTTGTCGGATCGCCGTTTCGAGGCGGCTCCGCTGGTGCTTTTCCTGCTGTTCCAGGCGCACTATTTCCACCGCTCGTTCATCTTCCCGATGCGCCTGCGTGGTAACTCGAAGATGCCGCTGGGCATTGTCGCAATGGGTATCGTCTTCAACACGCTCAACGCCCTGATGCAGGGTGGCTGGATCTTCTACCTCGCCCCCGAAGGATTCTATGCCGATTGGTTCACACGGCCCATGTTTTGGATCGGCGTAGCCATCTTCTTTACGGGCATGGGAATCAACCTCCAGGCCGACCACATCATCCGCTCGCTCCGCAAGGAGGGCGACACGCGCCACTACATCCCCTATGGCGGCATGTTCCGCTACGTAACCTCGGCCAACTACTTTGGCGAATTGGTCGAGTGGACGGGCTTTGCCATCGCCTCCTCATCGTGGGCAGGTGCGGTCTTTGTCCTTTGGACCTTTGCCAACTTAGCACCCCGTGCCGCCTCGCTCCGCAAGCGCTACGAGCAGGAGTTTGGCGAGGAGTTTACGCGCTTAAAGCGCAAGCGCATCATTCCGTTTATCTACTAATCCAACGCTATGGATTCCAAACTATTCACCCCCTTTCAGTTGGGCCCGCTCACGCTCCGCAACCGCACGATTCGTTCGGCAGCCTTCGAGTCGATGGGTAAGGATTTCGGCCCGACCCAAAAACTCAAGGATTACCACGTCAGCGTCGCCCGTGGCGGCATCGGCATGACCACGCTGGCCTACGCCTCGATCAACCGCAGCGGCGTGTCGTTCAATTCGCAGTTGTGGCTGCGCGAAGAGATTATCCCTGCACTGAAGGATATCACAGACGCCATTCATCAGGAGGGTGCCGCTGCAGGCATCCAGATCGGCCATTGCGGCAACATGACCCACTGGTCCACCGCAGGTTCATTCCCCGTATCGGCCTCGAATGGCTTTAACCTCTACTCCCCCACCTTCCACCGCCGCATGTCCCATGCCGAGATTGCAGAGACGGCCAAGGACTTCGGTCGTGCCGTCAAGCTGGCTCACGAGGCGGGCTTCGATTCGGTCGAAGTACATGCCGGCCACGGCTACCTCATCTCACAGTTCCTCTCGCCCTGGACCAATCGGCGTCGCGACGCGTACGGTGGCTCGCTCACGAACCGCATGCGCTTTATGCAGGAGTGCCTGACGGAGGTTTTGGAGGAGGCCACGAAGCTGAAGATGGCCGTCGTCGTCAAGCACAACATGGAGGATGGCTTCAAGGGGGGCATCGAGGTACCCGAAAGCATCGAGATTGCGAAGGAGATCGAGCGCTTGGGTGTACATGGTATTGTCCTCTCGTCGGGCTTCGTATCGCGCGCCCCGATGGCCGTGATGCGCGGTCGCATCCCTACCAAGACGATGGGCTACTACATGGGCTGGAACGAGTGGCTGCAGAAGATTGTTGTCTCGCTCTTCGGTCAGTGGATGATCAAGCAGTACGACTTCGAGGAGTGCTTCTTCCTCGAAAATGCCAAAAAGTTCCGCGAGGCGCTGAAGTTGCCGCTGATCTATGTGGGTGGACTCGTTTCGCGCGAGGGCATTGAGCGGGTGTTGGGCGAGGGCTTCGAGCTGGTACAGATGGCACGCGCCCTGATCAACGACCCCGCGTTTGTCAATAAGATGAAGGAAGGCGACCTTTCGACCCGTTCGGGTTGCGACCACCGCGACTACTGCATTGCCCGCATGTATTCGCGCGATATGCAATGTTGCCACAACTGCCAGGAGCCGATCCCCGACCGCCTGTGGCGCGAACTTAAGAAGATCAAGTAATGAGTCGTCCGAAGATAGAGCCTGCCCACACATGGGCCTTGGTGACGGGTGCCGGATCGGGCATCGGTCGCTGCTACGCCCTGCGCCTGGCCGCGATGGGTTACAACCTTGTCCTGGTGGGTAACCGCGAAGAACCGTTAAAGGGCGTTATCGGGGAGTTACAGCCCCTCGTGAAGCAGCAACAATTCCGCCCCCTCACGATGGATTTGGCGCGCATAGAGGCCGCCGAGGAGCTCTACGAGGCGGTTGGTGCAGCCGGTATCGAGATCGACCTGGTGATTAACAACGCCGGTATCTTCTCCTTCTGCGATGTACTGAAAACTGACGAGGAGAAGATCGAGCGCATGCTCCTCTTGCACGACATGACCGCGACGAAACTCTGCCGCCGTTATGCCCAACGCATGATTGAGCGTGGCGTAAAGGGGCATATCCTCAACATGAGTTCCTACTCGCTCTGGATGCCCTACCCGGGGCTGGCCATTTACAGCGCCTCGAAAGCCTACCTCAAGGCCTTCTCGGTCGCCTTCTCGAAGGAGGTTCAGGAGCAGGGCGTGACCGTCACGGCCATCTGCCCGGCAGGCGTGGCGACCGACCTCTACGGACTCACGCCCAAGCTCCAAAAGTTGGGCGTACGGATTGGCGGCCTAATCACGGCCGATCGCTGTGCCAAGCGTGGCTTAAAAGCCCTTTGGCGCGGCACACGATGCTCCGTGCCCGATTGGTGGAACAGGCTGTGGATTCCCCTTTTGGTGGCGCTTCCGATGTGGATCATCCGCCCGATTCGCCGCTATACGATGCAATTTCAAAAGTAAAAACCAGATGCTCAAAGCGATAAAAAATGTAGTCTTCGACCTCGGAGGTGTCATTTGCGACCTCGAGGTGGAGCGCGTCATGGAGGCTTTCCGCGAAATCGGCATGCCCAAGATGGCTGCTCTGATGGATCCCTGCTACCCTGCCGAAGTAAACGAACGGATGGAGAGCGGCCACATCGGATGGGAGGAGGCGTGTGATGAGATGCGTCGGATCGACAACCGCCCCGAGGTGACCAACGCCGAGATCGAGTGGGTCTACCGCGAGTTCCTTGCGCGGGTGGATAGTTCAAAGATGGCCACGATCGAGCGCCTGCGTGCGCAAGGTTTCAAGACCTACGTCCTCTCGAATACCAATCCCGTGGCCATCGAGATTGTACGCGATCGTGTACGCGAAGCCACGGGGCGCGAGTTGGATAGCTACTTCGACGACATCTTCCTGTCGTACCAACTCAAGATCCTGAAGCCCTCGCCTGCGATTTTCGAAAAGATGATCGCCCTTTCGGGCATAAACCCCCAAGAGACGCTCTTTATCGATGACGGTAGCCGCAATGCCGACACGGCCCATAAGCTCGGCTTCGCGGTCTATTGCCCGCCGACCAATGGCGCCTGGCAGCAGATTTTCGAGGAGGTAGAAAATTAAGCATTAGAAAAGAAACGAGCCGCAGGTTTTCTGCGGCTCGTTTCTTTATTGTCGGGGAGACTGGATTGGCTACTCCGCTACGCTTCGTGACGCCTTTCCAGGTAGCCCTTTTGCAAGATTACAAAGAATGCCAAAGCAGCCTTCGGCAGTTCTTTATTGTTTTATAGATTGCTGTTAGCAACCAAGTTTGCGCCAGCCCTATAAAACAACAAAGCCACTACAATGTAGTGGCTCTGTCATTCTTTGTCGGGGAGACTGGATTCGAACCAGCGACCCTCTGCTCCCAAAGCAGATACGCTAACCGGACTGCGCTACACCCCGAACATTTCGACGACAAAGATAGTATTTTTTTAGTTAATATACTCATGGTGTACACTAAAAATCCCTAACTGATTGGCTGGTAAACCACTCGATGAATTTGGAATTTTACAGATTTTTTCCTGATTTTGCACTAATGCACTGAACTACAGTAAGTTAAAAAAACAACTGAATACTGGATGCTTTGGAAATCATGTGGAAATTACCATGAATTTGTTGTACACCTGTGATATATTAATCTTATTTTTGAATACGTTAGTTAAATTCGAATTTACTTACTTGTTAACCATTCCATCTTTGTTAGACAAGTAATGTGTTCCGTCCGCAACTCACCAACCAATTGTGATGACACGTTGCATTTCGTGAACATATACTTAAAACCGCATTTTTCTTGCACACGTTTTGACTTCTCGTTGCCATCGAAGTAACCAG